>NZ_JAEMVM010000007.1:217694-682883 GCF_016463925.1 Pseudomonas sp. P20
TCGGTAATCGTGCCGGGGTCAATAATCCTGCAACTGATGGTCTTACTTTTCTTGATAAGGCTGCTAGCCTAGGAAATCCGCCGGCGCTAACCGAACTGGGTAAGCTTTATATTTATGTGGCCAAAAACAGAGAGTTGGGTTTGGCATATACCCAATGTGCTGCGAGTCAGGGTTATGCTCCGGCAAACTATGAGTTGGGGAGTTACTACGAACTCGTTGAACACAACTTTCCAAAAGCAGCAAGATATTATCTTCTTGCTGCCAGTCAAGGAAATGATGATGCTGCCCTCTTCATGTCCGGAGTTTTTGATAAGACCAGTCCCGATGTTGACAGAATGTGGTACTCCCCCGATGAAAAACTACACAAGGAATATTATTCAATCTATAAAAAGCTTGAAGCTGATCCTGATTTACGTTTTCCCAACCTGATGAAGGAGCATCCGTTACCACCTCATCCCACTCAGGGCTACGACGCAGATCGGCCTGACTGGAAACCGGAGCAGTGATGCGGCTGATGGCTATTGGACTTTGGGCCGTGCTGTGTCTTGCAGCCGTCCCCGTGATGGCCAACAGCAAATCGTTTGTCTGCGTTAATGAAAAAGGCCATCTGCCGCCGTTGGATTCGCAAGCCGATGTCTGGTACCGCGAAGCAGCCGCCTTGGCCAAGCCCGATACTCTGCGGCCCTGGGGCCGTATCGTCGAGCTTTACAGCAAGGCAGTGGAGCGTGGCCACTGGAAGGCCATGCATAACTTGGCGAACCTCTATCGTACCGGTTGGCCGGGAGGTGTGGAGAAGGACACTCAGAAAGCTCTAGACCTTTACCAGAAAATGATCGATCTGAAGATTCCTCAAGGTTTCTATAATATGGGGGCAATGATCGGTAATCGTGCCGGGGTCAAGAATCCTGCAACTGACGGACTTACTTTTCTTGATAAGGCTGCTAGCCTAGGAAATCCGCCGGCGCTAACCGAACTAGGTAAGCTTTATATATATGTGGCCAAAAAAAAGGATTTGGGGTTGGCGTATACTCACTGTGCTGCTAGCCAGGGCTATGCGCCGGCTAATTATGAGTTGGGAGCGTATTACAAGATAGTGGAGCACAATTTCCCAAAGGCACTGGTTTATTATCAGGCGTCAGTCTCTCAGGGGGGCAAGAGCGCGGCTTTTTTCCTATCACGAGTCTTCGGAAGTGAGACTCCTCCTGCAAGTGCAATGTGGTACGCCCCCGACGAAAAGTTGCAAGAAGCGTATTATTCAATCTACAAAAAGCTTGAGGCCGACCCTGACTTACGTTTCCCCCATCTGATAGAAGACCATCCTCTGCCTCCTCACCCGACCCAAGGCTACGACGTGGACCGCCCAGACTGGAAGCCGGAGCGGTAAGTACGCGAGGCGTGGGCCAGAACGACGTCCAAGGTTTCCAGCGGCAGGCCAGGCGGCAAATGCTACATCTGCACGGCCCGCAAACGCTCCTCGGCCTGGCGGGCGAGCATCCGCAGCAGCGGAGCGAGGGTGTGCGGCGGGGTTTCGTCGGCGCGGGTGATGGCGTAGAGGGTGACCGGGAAGGCCGGGCTCAATGGGCGGATCGCGGTGCTGTGCGGGTCGGCGCCGAGGGCGGTGAAGGGATCGACCAGCGCCAGGCCCGCCCCAGCCTCCACCAGGGCGCGGGCGAGGGCGTAGGTCTGCACGGCGGTCTTCACCTGCGGCGGTGGCTCCACGGCGCTGAGGTAATCCTCCAGGCGGGCGAACAGCGGGTCGGCGGTGGACAGCCCGATCAGCGCTTCGCCGGCCAGCCCGGCCAGGCTCAGCGGCTGCCGGCGTTCCGCTTCGGGCCAGTGTTCGCGCGGCGCCAGGGCCACCAATACGCCGCTGGCGATGGCTTCGCCGCGCAGGCCGGGGTGTTCCGGCTGCTTCAGGCTCAGGGCCAGGTCCAGTTCGCGCATCAGCAGGCCCTGCACCAGCTCGCGCGAATGCAAGGTGGCCAGTTCGCAGCCGCTCTGCGGATAGCGCGCGCTCCATTCGCCGATCGCCCGCGGCAGCAGCGACAGCGCCAGGGCCGGGGTGGCGCCGATGCGCAGGCTGTGGCCCGGCTGGCGCCGCAGGTTCTGCGCCAGGCGCCGCACCGCCTGCAGGCTATCGCTGAGCTTGGCCACTTCGCGCTCCAGTTCCAGCGCTTCCGGAGTCGCCAGCAGCTTGCCGCGCACTCGCAAGAACAGCGGGAAGCCCAGTTGCTGCTCGGCGTGCTGCAGGACCTTGCTCACCGCCGGTTGGGACACATGCAGCAACTGTGCGGCGCCGCTGACCGAGCCAGCCTGGCGGATCGCCTGGAACACTTCGATATGGCGGAGCTTCATCGGCGCGATCCCATAACCTGGATTTATACCCTGGCCATCTTTATTCATTGTCCTACCGCTGTCATCCGCGCCTATCGTCGAAGCCCTGGAAAACACCTGGATAACGATTGTCATGGCTCAGCGGGTTTGCATCATCGGCGCCGGCGTGGTCGGCCTGGCCACGGCCTACGCCCTGGTTCGCGAAGGATTCGACGTGACCCTGGTGGAAGCGCGCGAGCGGGGCGGGCTGGAAACCAGCTACGCCAATGGCGGGCAGTTGTCCTATCGCTACGTGGCGCCATTGGCCGACAGCGGCGTGCCGGCCCAGGCGCTCGGCTGGCTGCTGCGCAACGATGCGCCGTTGCGCCTGCGGCCGCGTCTTGATCCGGCGCAGTGGCGCTGGCTGCTGGGCTTCCTCGCGGCCTGCCGCGGCTCGCTGAACCGCCGCAATGCCGCGCACCTGCTGCGCCTGGCATTGCTCAGCCAGCGCACCCTGCAGGACTGGCGCGAGGAGGATGGCCTCGATGGCTTCGACTGGCGGCGCAACGGCAAGCTGGTGGCGTTTCGCCAACCGGCCAGCTTTGCGCGGGCCCGCCAGGGCCTGGCCGATCCCTCGGCGCAATTCGTCCTGTCCGCCGCCGAGTGCCGCGAGTTGGAGCCGGCCCTGTCCGACGCGCCCTTCGTCGGCGGCATCCACACGCCGGACGAGGAGGTCGCCGACTGCCATGCCTTCTGCGTGCAACTTGCCGAGCGCTTGCAGGCTTCCGGACATTGCCGGCAACTGCATGGCCGCAGGGTGACGAAGATCGTCGAGGGCGGCGCGGCGGTGCGTGGCGTCGAGGTCGGCGGCGATCTCATCGAGGCCGATCATGTGGTGCTGGCCGCCGGCTACCGCAGCGCTGAATTGATGCTGCCGGGCCTGCGCCTGCCGCTATACCCGCTCAAGGGCTATAGCCTGACCCTGCCGGTCGGCGCGCAGCACCGCGCGCCGGATACCAGCATCACCGATTACGACCGCAAGATCGTCTACGCGCGAATCGGCGAGCGGCTGCGGATCGCCGCGATGGTCGACATCGTCGGCTTCGACCCCGGCCTCGAGCCCGCGCGCCTGGCACTGCTGCGCCAGCAGGCGCGAGACACGTTCCCGCAGGGCGGCGATTTCGACGCCGCCGTCGAATGGGCCGGCATGCGCCCGGCCACGCCCACCGGGGTACCGCTGGTGGGCAACGGCGGCTACCGCAACCTCTGGCTCAACCTCGGCCACGGCGCGCTCGGCTTCACCCTGGCCTGCGGCAGCGGGCGCCTGCTGGCCGAGCAGATCGGCCGCCGCCCGCCGAGCATCGATACCTCTGGCCTGCTGCCGCGCGGCGCGCTGGCTGGCTGAATTCCCCTCGACCTGGAGCACTCCCATGGAACCGATCCGTATCGCCACCAACGACCGCCTGTCCGCCGCGGTCTGCTTCGACGCCCTGGTATTTCTTTCCGGCCAGGTGCCGGGCCAGGCCGAGGATATCCATGGCCAGACCCGCGAGGTGCTGGCGAAGATCGACGCGCTGCTGGCCGAGGCCGGGTCGCGCAAGGAGCGTATCCTCAGCGCGACCATCTACCTGAAGGACATCGCCCGCGATTTCGCCGCCCTGAACGAGGTCTGGACCCAGTGGTTGCCGACCGGCCAGGCGCCCAGCCGGACCACCGTCCAGGCGGAGCTGGCGCGTCCGTCGGTGCTGGTGGAGATCACCGTGGTGGCGGCCAGGGGCTGACTTACTTTCCATAGCCATAAGAAAAAAGAGGCAGAACCTCCGATGAAAATCCTTGTATCCAGCACTCTCGCACTCTCCCTGTCGCTCGCCATCGGCGCCGCGCAGGCCGAGGAACTCAGCGGCACCCTGAAGAAGGTTGCCGACAACGGCACGATAACCCTGGGTTATCGCGATGCCTCGGTGCCTTTCTCCTACCTTGGCGATAACAGCGGCCAGCCCATGGGCTATTCGGTGGAACTGGCCGACAAGGTGGTGGAGCGGCTCAAAAGCACCCTCGGCAAGCCGGAACTCAAGGTGAAGTACAACCTGGTCACTTCGCAGACCCGTATCCCTCTGGTGCAGAATGGCACCGTCGACCTGGAGTGCGGCTCCACCGGGGTCACCGCCGAGCGGCAGAAACAGGTGGCGTTCTCCTACGGCTTCATCTACGTCAAGGGCCAGTTGCTGACCCGCAAGGACAGCGGCATCGCCCACTTCGACGACCTCAAGGGCAAGAACGTGGTGACCACCGCCGGCACCACCAACGAGCGCTACCTGAAGAACTACAACGCCGAACACAAGCTGGGGATGAACGTGGTCAGCGCCAAGGACCACGGCGAAGCCTTCCAGATGCTGCAATCGGGTCGCGCGGTGGCCTTCTACATGGACGATGCGCTGCTCTACGGCGAACGCGCCAAGGCGCGCCAGCCGCACGACTGGGTGGTGGTCGGCGAGCCGCAATCGCGGGAGATCTACAGCTGCATGGTGCGCAAGGACGACCCGCAGTTCCTTGCCCTGGTCAACGAGACCCTGGCCGGGCTGTATCGCTCGGGCGAGATACAGGGCATCTACCAGCGCTGGTTCCAGCAGCCGATCCCGCCCAAGGGGTTGAACCTGGAGTTTCCCATGACCGCGGAGCTGAAGGCGATCCTCGAGAACCCCACCAGCGATCCGGTGCAGTGAGCGTCTAGCGCTGCAGGCCGAGGTGGCGGATCGACGGCGTCGGCGCGTCCAGGCGCGACCAGACGTCGTCGGCCAGTTCGGCCGGATAGAACGACGGCAGGCCAGGCAGTTCGTCGCGGGCGATCCAGCCGACCTCGCGGATATCGAACTCGTCGCCGCCCAGGCCCTTCAGGTTGGCCAGGGTCGGCTCGCCACGCCAGGCGTCGATGCGGTAGAACAGCTCCATGTGGAAGCGCCCGGCGGCGGGTTCGGCGAATTCGCGCACGTAGACCAGCGGGCCGACGTCCACCCGCAGGCCGGTCTCCTCGAAAAACTCGCGCCGGACGGTATCCTTCGTCGATTCGTCGCATTCCGACTCGAAGCCGCCGCCGGGCGGAATCCAGTAGATGTCGCCGCCGACCTCGTGGCGGACCAGCAGGATGCGTTGCTCCACCACCAGCAGGCCGGCGGCGCGGATACGGTGTCGCAAGGCCTCGGCCATGCTCGTTCTCCCGGCGCCAGGCGCCGTTGCTTGGATTGATGGTTTCCCCTCTACCGGGGCGGACATGAAAGCCGCTCGGTTTTTTTCCCGGCGCCGAAGTATCATGCGCGGCAGAGCAAAGGACGGGCCCCGCTGTCGACGTTTGCGCCGGGGGCCGAACACATCGCCTCGGGAGCGCATCATGCTAGTTCTGTATCCGGAAATTAAACCCTACGCTCGCCACGAGCTGGCCGTCGACGAACCGCATGTGCTGTATGCCGACGAAAGCGGTTCGCCGGACGGACTGCCGGTCGTCTTCGTCCACGGCGGCCCCGGCTCCGGTTGCGATGCCCTGTCGCGTCGCTTCTTCGATCCCAACCTCTACCGTATCGTCACCTTCGACCAGCGCGGTTGCGGCCGTTCCACGCCCCACGCCAGCCTGGAGAAGAACAGCACCTGGGAGCTGGTGGCGGACATGGAGCGCCTGCGCGAGCACCTGGGTATCGAGAAGTGGGTGCTGTTCGGCGGTTCCTGGGGCTCGACCCTGTCGCTGGCCTACGCGCAGACCCATCCCGAGCGGGTCCATGCGCTGATCCTGCGCGGCATCTTCCTCTGCCGTCCGCAGGACATCCACTGGTTCTACCAGGAAGGCGCCAGCCGCCTGTTCCCCGACTATTGGGAAGACTATGTCGCGCCGATCCCGCCGGAAGAGCGCGGCGACCTGCTGGCGGCCTTCCACAAGCGCCTGACCGGTAGCGACCAGATCGCCCAGATGCACGCTGCCAAGGCCTGGTCGACCTGGGAGGGCCGCACCGCCACGCTGCGCCCCAACCCCATGGTGGTGGACCGCTTCACCGAGCCGGGCAGGGCGCTGTCGATCTCGCGCATCGAGAACCACTTCTTCGTCAACCAGGGCTTCCTCAGGCCCAACCAGTTGCTCGAGGACATGCACCGCATCGCCCATCTGCCTGGCGTGATCGTGCATGGCCGCTACGACGCCATCTGTCCCCTGGACAATGCCTGGGCCTTGCACCAGGCCTGGCCGAACAGCGAACTGCAGATCATCCGCGACGCCGGGCATACCGCCAGCGAGCCGGGGATAGTCGATGCGCTGGTGCGCGCCACCAACGAGATCGGCCGGCGACTGCTCGACCTGCCGCCGGAGGCCGAATGAAGGCATTGCTGCAGCGCGTCGGCGCGGCGCGGGTGGAGGTTGGCGGCGAAATCGTCGGCTCCATCGATCGCGGCCTGCTGGTGCTGGTCGGGGTCGAGCCCGAGGATGGCGAGCGTTGCGCGGCGAAGATGCTGCACAAGCTGCTCAACTACAGGGTGTTCGGCGACGACGAGGGCAAGATGAACCGGTCCTTGCTGGACGTGCAGGGCGGCTTGCTGCTGGTCTCGCAATTCACCCTGGCGGCGAACACCCGCAGCGGACTGCGTCCGAGCTTCTCCAGCGCGGCGCCGCCGGCGCAAGGAGAGGCGGTGTTCGAGCACCTGGTGAAACTGGCGCGGGAGGCCTATCCGCAGGTGGCGACCGGGCGTTTCGGCGCCGACATGCAGGTGCACCTGGTCAACGACGGGCCGGTGACCTTCCTGCTGGAGAGTTGATCGGCGTCGAGGGGATTTTCCCCAAGGTGCTTCAGGGAGGGATGGCGGGGCCGGAACGGTGAATTTTTGTGACAGATACATGGCCTTTTGTCACAACCTCGGTGCATCATCCGCACGCCGATTTCATGCTGTACAGGACAGGCCGGCCGGCATCCCGATGCCGGGCGGGGCGTCCTGCAACCCAATGGACGGGAATCATTCCGCCCGGGCAGGGTCGGAACCTCTGGGGTCGCTAGCCGACGAGCGGCATGCCCCCTGGTCTTCCAGGCCCGGTGCACGTAACGCGAATGACTGGAAACAGGCATTCTTTTTGTCAGATCGCGCCAAATCTGGCTATCTATCGGGTTTGGCAGCGAATGTGGCGAAACCATGTTCGACCGGCACTCCGGTGCCGTCGGAGACCCCTGAACGGTCAGGGCGTCTTCAGTAATTCATGTTCACGGACGAGGGGGCCTCGTGATTTTCCGTTCCGTTTCAAACACCGATTTCCGCGCCCGCGTGCGCACCCTGCTGCTTGCCGGCTCGACCGCGCTGGCATTCGTCGCCGCCCCGGTATGGGCGTTCAGCATCGACGACGTGGCGAGCAAGGCCAAGGACCTGGCCGGCGACAAGTATTCCGCGCCGACCAGCAACCTGCCATCGGAATTCAGCGAAATGAAATTCGCCGATTACCAGCAGATCCGTTTCATCAACGAGCGCGCCTACTGGGGCAAGCTGAAGACGCCGTTCAAGCTGAGCTTCTATCACCAGGGCATGCACTTCGACACGCCGGTGAAGATCAACGAGGTGACCGCTACCACGGTCAAGCCGATCAAGTACGATCGCACCAAGTTCGATTTCGGATCCCTGAAGTTCGACGAGAATGCCACCAAGGATCTCGGCTATGCCGGTTTCCGCGTGCTCTATCCGATCAACAAGGCCGACAAGCAGGACGAGATCGCCACCTTCCTTGGCGCGAGCTACTTCCGCGTGGTCGGCAAGGGCCAGGTCTACGGTCTGTCGGCGCGCGGCCTGGCGATCGATACCGCGCTGCCTTCGGGCGAAGAGTTCCCGCGCTTCCGCGAATTCTGGATCGAGCGGCCGAAGGCGCAGGACAAGCAACTGGTGATCTACGCCCTGCTCGACTCGCCGCGGGCCACCGGCGCCTACCGCTTCGTGCTGCGTCCGGGCAAGGATGCGGTGATGGATGTCCAGGCCCGCGTGTTCCTCCGCGACAAGGTCAGCAAGCTGGGCCTGGCGCCGCTGACCAGCATGTACCTGTTCGGCTCCAACCAGCCGTCCGAGCAGCACAACTTCCGGCCCGAGCTGCATGACTCCAGCGGCCTGCAGATCCATGCCGGCAACGGCGAGTGGCTGTGGCGTCCGCTGAACAATCCGAAGCACCTGTCGGTGAGCACCTTCAGCGTGGAGAACCCGAAAGGCTTCGGCCTGCTCCAGCGCGGCCGCGAGTTCTCCCGCTACGAAGACCTGGATGACCGCTACGACCTGCGTCCGAGTGCCTGGATCGAGCCGAAGGGCGACTGGGGCAAGGGCACCGTGGAACTGGTGGAAATCCCGACCCCGGACGAAACCAACGACAATATCGTCGCGTTCTGGAACCCCGAGACCCAGCCTGAGGTCGGAAAGCCGCTGGACTTCGCCTACCGCCTGCACTGGACCATGGATGAAGACGAGCTGCACGACCCGAAATCCTCCTGGGTCAAGCAGACCATGCGCTCGGTCGGCGACGTGAAGCAGAAGAACCTGATCCGCCAGCAGGACGGCAGCACCGCCCTGGTCGTCGACTTCGAAGGGCCGGCCCTGAAGGACCTGGCGCCGGACGCGCCGGTGACCACCCAGGTCAGCACCGACAGCAACGCCGAGGTGGTGGAGAACAGCCTGCGTTACAACCCGGTCCTGAAAGGCTGGCGCCTGACGCTGCGGATCAAGGTCAAGGATCCGAAGAAGCCGGTGGAAATGCGCGCGGCGCTGGTCGACGAGGCGCAGAAGCCACTGAGCGAAACCTGGAGCTATCAGCTGCCTGCCGATGAATAACCCATCCACTACGAAAGCACCGCTGGCCGACTACCTCGCTCATCTTCCCCTGGCGGAAGAGGAGCGGGAGCGGCTTGGCGAGTCCGCTTCCTTCTCCGAGCTGCACGCTCGCCTGGCGGGAGCGGAAGGCGCCGCTGCCGATGCCGGGGGCGATCCCGCCCTGGCCTCGGTACGCGCCCGCCTGCAGCTGGGCACCCCTGAGCTGGACGACGCCGAGATGTTCGGCGTCGACGCCCAGGGTCGCACCTTCCTCAAGATTTCCCCGCCGATCCGCCGTACCAAGGTGATTCCCGAGCCCTGGCGCACCAACATCCTGGTGCGCGGCTGGCGTCGGCTGACCGGACGCAGCAACCCGCCCAAGCCCAAGCGTGCCCTGCCGCGGGCCCGCTGGCAGCGGGTCGGCTCGCTGCGCCGGTTCATCCTGCTGTTGTTGATGCTGGCGCAGACCTCGGTCGCCACCTACTACATGAAAGGCATCCTGCCCTACCAGGGCTGGGCCTTCGTCGACCTGGAGGAGCTGGCCCAGCAGAGCCTGCTGGATACCGTCCAGCAGGTGCTGCCCTATGTCATCCAGTTCGGCATCCTGGCGCTCTTCGCGATCCTCTTCTGCTGGGTCTCGGCCGGCTTCTGGACCGCGCTGATGGGCTTCTGGGAGCTGCTCACCGGGCGTGACCGCTACCGGATCTCCGGCAGCAGCGCCGGCAGCGAGCCGATCGCCGCCGACGCCCGCACGGCGATCGTCATGCCGATCTGCAACGAAGACGTGCCGCGGGTATTCGCCGGCCTGCGGGCGACCGTCGAGTCGATGGCCGCCACCGGCGAGATGGAGCGCTTCGACTTCTTCGTCCTCAGCGACACCAACGACCCGGATATCGCCGTCGCCGAGCAGCAGGCCTGGCTCGAGCTGTGCCACGAGACCAAGGGCTTCGGCAAGATCTTCTACCGTCGCCGCCGGCGTCGGGTGAAGCGCAAGAGCGGCAACATCGACGACTTCTGCCGGCGCTGGGGCGGCGACTACCGCTACATGGTGGTGATGGACGCCGACAGCGTGATGAGCGGCGACTGCCTGGCCAAGCTGGTACGCCTGATGGAGGCCAATCCTGAGGCGGGGATCATCCAGACCGCGCCGAAGGCGTCCGGCATGGACACCCTGTATGCGCGCATGCAGCAGTTCGCCACCCGCGTCTACGGCCCGCTGTTCACCGCCGGCCTGCACTTCTGGCAACTCGGCGAGTCGCACTACTGGGGCCACAACGCGATCATCCGCATGCAGCCCTTCATCGACCACTGCGCCCTGGCGCCGTTGCCGGGCAAGGGCTCGTTCGCCGGCGCGATCCTGTCCCACGACTTCGTCGAGGCTGCGTTGATGCGCCGTGCCGGCTGGGGCGTGTGGATCGCCTACGACCTCGACGGCAGCTACGAAGAACTGCCGCCGAACCTGCTCGACGAACTCAAGCGCGACCGCCGCTGGTGCCACGGCAACCTGATGAACTTCCGCCTGTTCCTGGTCAAGGGCATGCACCCGGTGCACCGCGCGGTGTTCCTCACCGGGGTCATGTCCTACCTGTCGGCGCCGTTGTGGTTCTTCTTCCTGGTGCTTTCCACCGCGCTGCTGGCGGTGCACCAACTGATGGAGCCGCAGTACTTCCTGGAACCGCGGCAGCTGTTCCCGATCTGGCCGCAGTGGCATCCGGAGAAGGCCATCGCGTTGTTCTCCACCACCCTGACCCTGTTGTTCCTGCCCAAGCTGCTCAGCGTAATGCTGATCTGGGCCAAGGGCGCCAAGGGTTTCGGCGGGGTGATCCGGGTGACCCTGAGCATGCTCCTGGAGATGTTCTTCTCGGTGCTGCTGGCGCCGGTGCGCATGCTCTTCCACACCCGCTTCGTGCTGGCCGCCTTCCTCGGCTGGTCGGTGCAGTGGAACTCGCCGCAGCGCGACGACGACGCCACGCCCTGGAGCGAGGCGATCCGCCGGCACGGCATGCAGACCCTGCTGGGTATCGCCTGGACCCTGCTGGTGGCCTGGCTCAACCCGCGCTTCCTGTGGTGGCTGTCGCCGATCGTCGGTTCGCTGATCCTGTCGATCCCGGTATCGGTGATCTCCAGCCGGGTGAAGCTGGGCCTGCGCGCCCGCGACGAAAAGCTGTTCCTGATCCCGGAGGAGTACGACACGCCGCGCGAGCTGCGCGCCACCGACGAGTACACCTACGAGAACCGCTGGCATGCGCTCAAGGATGGCTTCCTCAAGGCCGCCGTCGATCCGTTGCTCAACGCCCTGGCCTGCGCCATGGGCACGGCTCGCCACAACCGTGCGCAAGCCATCGAGACGGTGCGCGGCGAGCGTATCGGCAAGGCCATCGATAAGGGCCCGGAACAGCTCGACGGCGCCACGCGCCTGGCTCTGTTGAGTGACCCGGTAGCACTTTCGCGCCTGCATACGCGGGTCTGGGAAGAGGACCGCGACGACTGGCTCGGCCGCTGGCGCAAGGCCGAGGCGGACGACCCCCACGCCGCCAGCGTACCGCTGGCCCAGGTAGTGCCCGGCGACGCCGGCCTGCTGCCCGCCGCCCAGTCCTGATCCCATGCCCCCGGCGGAGCGCCGCCGGGGGCATGGTCTGTTTCTTGCCTGTTTTCCCCGTGCGGCGCTGCTGTTACCCTGCGCCGGCAATCCAGAAAGTCTCGTATCGTTCGCCAGCTGAGGTACTATCGGCCGCCTTTTGCGCAGCCGGTCATGGCCTGCTGCCCGCCCGGGACGGCGACACGACGAGAGCATCCGTTCGACGACTGTGTTTCTAAGACTGCTGGGGATTGGGGAATGAAAAAGTATCTTGCTTCATTGGTTCTGGGCGTCTGCGCCCTGGTGGGCGTGGCTTCGGTCCAGGCGGCCGGCGCGGTGGAGGACGCGGTCAAGCGCGGCACCCTGCGGGTCGGCATGGACCCGACCTACATGCCGTTCGAGATGACCAACAAGCGTGGCCAGATCATCGGCTTCGAAGTCGACCTGCTCAAGGCCATGGCCAAGTCCATGGGCGTCAAGCTGGAGCTGGTCTCCACCAGCTACGACGGCATCATCCCGGCGCTGCTGACCGACAAGTTCGACATGATCGGCTCGGGCATGACCCTGACCCAGGAGCGCAACCTGCGCCTGAACTTCTCCGAGCCCTTCATCGTGGTCGGCCAGACCCTGCTGGTGCGCAAGGAACTGGAAGGCAAGATCAAGTCCTACAAGGACCTGAACGAACCGCAGTACAGCATCACCTCGAAGATCGGCACCACCGGTGAGATCGTTGCCCGCAAGCTGATCAGCAAGGCCAAGTACCATGGCTTCGACAACGAGCCGGAAGCGGTGATGGACGTGGTCAACGGCAAGGCTGACGCCTTCATCTACGACTCGCCCTACAACGTGGTGGCGGTGAGCAAGTTCGGCGCCGGCAAGCTGGTCTACCTCGACCAGCCGTTCACCTACGAGCCGCTGGCGTTCGGCCTGAAGAAAGGCGACTACGACAGCATCAACTTCATCAACAACTTCCTCCATCAGATCCGCGAAGACGGCACCTATCAGCGCATCCACGACAAGTGGTTCAAGAACACCGAGTGGCTGAAGGAAATGGAATGAACCGCTGACGGCCCCCGCGAAGGGGGCCGTCGTACCTGCGCATTCCATCGTTCGAGAGAGTTTCCGTGACCAAGAAGAAACGTTCCGTCTGGCCCTGGCACCTGCTGACCGGGCTGATCCTGCTGGTCCTGGCCTGGGCGCTGTGGTTCTCCACCTCGCTGATTTCCTATGAATGGCGCTGGAACCGCGTTCCGCAGTACTTCGCCTACCAGGCCGAGGAGCCGTTGCGGGCCAACGAGATCGGCCGGGTCGAGGCTATCGAGGAACAGGGCAGGGACGCGCGCGTCACGCTGCTTGGCGAGAGCGGCGAGAAGCAGGTCGTGACCGTCGCCCAGGACAGCCTGCAATTCTCCGAAGGCGACGACGTGGCCGAGGGCGACGCGGTCGGGGTGACCCGCCACTGGGCCGCCGGCCCACTGCTCTGGGGCCTGTGGACCACCCTCTGGCTATCGCTGGTGTCCGGTGCCATCGGTCTGGCTATCGGCCTGGTCGCCGGCCTCTGCCGGCTGTCGAAGAACCCGACCCTGCACGACCTGTCGACGATCTACGTCGAGCTGGTGCGCGGCACGCCGTTGCTGGTGCAGATCTTCATCTTCTACTTCTTCATCGGCACCGTGCTCAACCTGTCCCGCGAGTTCGCCGGGGTCGCGGCGCTGGCGCTGTTCACCGGCGCCTACGTGGCCGAGATCATCCGGGCCGGCGTGCAGTCCATCGCCCGCGGACAGAACGAGGCCGCCCGCTCCCTGGGCCTGAACGCCGGCCAGTCGATGCGCTACGTGATCCTGCCGCAGGCCTTCAAGCGCGTGCTGCCGCCGCTGGCCGGGCAGTTCATCAGCCTGGTCAAGGACACCTCGCTGGTCTCGGTGATCGCCATCACCGAACTGACCAAGAGCGGCCGCGAGGCGATCACCACCTCGTTCTCCACCTTCGAGATCTGGTTCTGCGTCGCCGCGTTGTACCTGCTGTTGAACCTGCCCCTTTCGCACATGGCATCCCGACTGGAGCGGAGGCTCGGACAAAGTGATTGAAGTACGCAACCTGCTGAAGGTCTTCGATACCCGCGGCCAGGTAGTGCGCGCGGTGGACGACGTGAGTACCCGCGTGGCCAGGGGCGAGGTACTGGTGGTGATCGGTCCGTCCGGTTCCGGCAAGTCGACCTTCCTGCGCTGCCTGAACGGCCTGGAGGAGTTCGACGAAGGCTCGGTGAGCATCGACGGCGTCGACCTGGCCGACCCGAGGACCGACATCAATGCCTACCGCCGCGAAGTCGGCATGGTGTTCCAGCATTTCAACCTGTTCCCGCACATGACCGTGCTCGAGAACCTCTGCCTGGCCCAGCGCGTGGTGCGCAAGCGCGGCAAGGCCGAGCGCGAGGCCAAGGCGCGGGCGCTGCTGGCCAAGGTCGGTATCGGGCAGAAGGCCGACGAATATCCCTCGCGCCTGTCCGGCGGCCAGCAGCAGCGCGTGGCGATCGCTCGCGCGTTGTGCATGGACCCCAAGGTGATGCTGTTCGACGAACCGACCTCGGCGCTCGATCCGGAGATGGTCGGCGAAGTCCTCGACGTCATGAAGACCCTGGCCGTGGAAGGCATGACCATGGTCTGCGTGACCCACGAGATGGGCTTTGCCCGCGAAGTGGCCGACCGCGTGCTGTTCTTCGACCACGGCAAGCTGCTGGAGGACGCGCCGCCGGCGCAGTTCTTCGACAATCCGCAGGACCCGCGGGCCCAGGCCTTCCTCCGCCAGGTCCTCTAGTACCGCGCTAGGCGAACGGCTTGCCCGGCGGCGGCAGGAGCGACGTCGGACTCTGCCGCGCGGCCGGCTGGATATCGTTGTCCTCCAGCCAGTCCAGCGCCCATTCGCGCAGGCGCTCGTTCTGGTAGCGGTACCAGTCCTGCAACAGTTCCGGGTACTCCATCAGAGAGTGCTTGAAGGCCTTGAACGGCTTGCGGCTCTGCAGCGCGTTGGCGAGCGTCGCATAGGCGTGCGGCTCTTCCACCTCGCGGAGGAAATCCTGCATCAGTCCCAGCGACTGGGTGGTGCTCAGCGGGTCGATCAGCAGCAGGCGTTCCGGCTCGTTTTCCAGCAATGCGTCCAGTTCGGGATCGGGCGCCTCGGCGGAGATCAGCAGCACCTTGCCGCTGTACAGGTCGAGGTAGTGGTCGATTCCCGGGGTATCCAGGGCGAAGGCCAGTTCGTCGATATCGATGGTCATCGGGCGCATGGCGTCATCTCCCAAAAGGCGAAAGCCTGATCCTACGCAAAGGTGCCCCTCCTGTCCGCTTTCGATGGACGGGAGGGGCTGCCGATGCAAGGAGGATCCTCTCGGGATGTTACAGGCGGAAGCGTCCCACCTGTGCCTGCAACTGCGTGCCCAGGCGCGCCAGCTCGCCGCTGGAGGCGGCGGTCTGCTCGCTGGCGGCGGCCGACTGCTCGGCGACGTCGCGTACGCTGAGGACGCTGCGGTTGATCTCCTCGGCCACCGTGCTCTGTTGCTCCGCGGCAGTGGCGATCTGCAGGTTCATGTTCTGGATGTCGGAGACGGTGCGGGTGATGCTGTCCAGCGCGGCGCCCGCGCGGCGCGCCAGTTCCACCGTGCTGGCGGTCAGCGAGCGGCTGTTCTCCAGGCGTTCGGCGGCTTCGCCGGCGCCCTGCTGGAGACGCTGGATCAGGCCCTCGATCTCGGCGGTGGACTGCTGGGTGCGCTGGGCCAGGCCGCGGACCTCGTCGGCGACCACCGCGAAGCCGCGTCCGGCGTCGCCGGCGCGTGCCGCTTCGATGGCTGCGTTGAGCGCCAGCAGGTTGGTTTGCTCGGCCACCGACTTGATCACGTCGAGGACGCTGCCGATCTGCTCGCTCTCGTTCTTCAGGCGCGCCATGGCTTCGCTGGAAACGTCCATTTCGCTAGCCAGGCGCTCGATGCGGGTCACCGCCTGGTCGACCACCGCGTCGCCCTGGCGCGCCTCTTCGTCGGCCTGGCGAGCGGCCTGGGAAGCCAGTTCGGCGTTGCGCGCGACGTCCTGCACGGTGGCGGCCATCTCGTGCATGGCGGTGGCGACCTGGTCGGTCTCCACTTTCTGGCTGTTGACCCCGGCGCGGGTCTGCTCGGTGACCGCCGAGAGTTCCTCGGCGGAGCTGGCCAACTGGCTGACGCCGTCGCCGATCCGCCCGACCAGCTCGCGCAGGCTGTCGCCCATGCGCTGCATGACTCGCTGCAACTGGCCCAGTTCGTCGCGGCGCTGGAGGGTCAGGGGATTCTGCGGACGCTTGCCGAGGTCGCCGGCGGCGATGGCCTCGGCCTGCGCGAGGGCTTCGTCCAGCGGCCGGACGATCTGCCGGTTGATCGCCCAGCCGGCGACGCAGCCGAAGGCCAGGGCCAGCGCGGCGATCAGCCAGAGGCTGGCGCGGTCGCGGCTGGCGGTGCTCTCGCGCAATTGGCGACCGGCTTCGGTGAGGGTCCGGCCGGCCCGGGCCATATCCTGGGTGCTGCTTTGCATCGCTTGCTGCGCCTGGCGCGTGCGGATGACGCCGGCACGGAACTGCTCGATCCCGCCACGATAGCCCTGGAGGCTACCCATGGCCTGTTCCAGCGCCGCATCGGCCTCGCCGGGCAACTGGCCACGCAGCGTCGTGGCGGCCTGGCGGAGGGCGTCGAACGCGGCGAACGCGGCCTGCTCGGCCTTGTCGCTGCGTTCGAAGACGTAGCCGCGCACCTGGTAACGCACCATGAGCAACTGTTGGTGCAGGTCGGCCACCGCACGGCTACGTTGCAACGCCTGCGGGTCGCCGGCCTGCTGCGCGAGGCTGGCGTCCATCAGTTCCTCGAGGCGGGCGAAGCTGTCCAGCGCCTGCTGTGCAGTGCCCACCAGCACACCACGGGCGGCGCTGCGTTGCTGATCGGCTGCGGCGAGGTCGTCGAAAGCCTTGCGGTAGGCTTCGATGGCTTCGGTCTGGTGGGCCAGGGCGGCCGGGTCGAGCTCGCTGTCGCGCAGCGCCTGCAGGCGCTGGAGCATCCCGGCCAGGGTCTGGCGGACCTGCTCGGCCTGGCGCGGGTCGCTGCCGGCTTCGAATGCCAGGCGGCCTTGTTCGGCTTGCTGGGTCTGTTCCATCAGGCTGGCGACTTCGGCGAGCTGCTCGCTGAGGGCGGTCTGGTGCGTGAGGGTGCGGTTGCTGCTGATCACCACCAGCAGAAGCAGCGCGAGGAGGACACCGAAACCGACCATCAGCTTGCGGCTGACGCTCAGCTTGGCCAGTTGGAGAACCCACCAATCGTACATCGTCATTACTCCAGGCAGTGCGACACCCTGGGTTGGCAGCCCCATGGCGTGGCGGAACAGGTAATGGCTCAGCGTCGTCGCGTCCGGCGTGCGGGCGCGGAGGGCCGGTACGTGGCCGGCGGGCGAGGTCTTATGGTTGTCGTGCGGAGCCCTGCGCGACAGAGGATGTCGGCCGGGCGGGGAAAACCTTCAGTCTTTTACCGGAGTTTTTTCAGAACAACCGCGCAAGCAGGGCGCTGACCGCGGTTTCCACGCGCAGGATGCGTTCGCCGAGCTGCACCGGATGCAGTCCGGCTTCGCGCAGCTTGTCGACCTCGTAGGGAATCCAGCCGCCTTCCGGGCCGATCGCCAGGGTCACCGGCTTCTCCACCGCGCGCGGACAGGCCGGCCAGGGACCGGGATGGCCGACCAGGCCGAGGCTGCCGGCGGCCAGGGCCGGCAGGCGGTCTTCGACGAAGGGTTTGAAGCGCTTCTCGACGATGATTTCCGGCAGCACCGTATCGCGGGCCTGCTCCAGGCCGAGGACCAGGTTCTCGCGGATCGCCGCCGGGTCGAGGAACGGGGTCTGCCAGAAGCTCTTTTCCACGCGGTAGCTGTTCAGCAGCACCAGCTTCGGTACGCCCATTGCGGCGATGGTCTGCAACACCCGGCGGAGCATCTTCGGTCGCGGCAAGGCCAGCAGCAGGGTGATCGGCAACTTGGCCGGCGGCGGCTGGTCGAAGCGCACCTCCAGGGTCGCCTCGCTGGCGTCGAGCTTCAGCAGGCGGCCTTCGCCCATCCAGCCGCCGAGGCGGCCGACCCGCAGGGTGTCGCCGTTCTCGGCGCGGTGCACTTCGTGCAGGTGCTTGAGGCGGCGATCGTGCAGGACCGCACGATCCGCCGACACGAAGTCGGCGTCGTCGAGGAGCAGCAGGTTCACTGGCGGGTGGCCGGAGGCTGGTCGCCGTCGCTGGCCGGTTGGTCGTCCGGATGCTCGCCGCGCTTGCGTACCAGGCGGCCGAACAGCAGGCCGATCTCGAACAGCAGCCACATCGGCACCGCGAGCATGGTCTGGGAGAAGATGTCCGGCGGGGTCAGGACCATGCCGACCACGAAACAGCCGATGATCACGTACGGGCGGATCTTCTTCAGGTACTCGACGTCGACCACTCCGATCCAGATCAGCAGCACCGTGGCCACCGGGATCTCGAAGGCGACGCCGAAGGCGAAGAACAGAGTCAGGACGAAGTCCAGGTAGCTGTTGATGTCCGTCATCATCGCCACGCCCTCGGGCGTCACGCTGGCGAAGAAGTGGAAGATCATCGGGAACACCAGGAAGTAGGCGAAGGCCATCCCGGCGTAGAACAGGATGATGCTGGACACCAGCAGCGGCAGCGCCACGCGCTTCTCGTGCTTGTACAGGCCGGGCGCGATGAAGCCCCAGACCTGCGCGAGGATCACCGGCATGGCGAGGAACAGCGCCACCACCATGGTCAGCTTGAACGGCGCGAGGAACGGCGAGGCGACGTCGGTGGCGATCATGCTGGTGCCTTCCGGAAGGAAGCGGCGCAACGGCTCGGAGACCAGGGTGTAGATCTTCTGCGAGAAGTAGAACAGGCCGGCGAAGATCAGGAAGATCGCCGCCACGCTGCGCAGCAGGCGCGTACGCAGTTCGGTCAGGTGCGAGACCAGGGGCATTTCCTGGTCGTGCTCGGGCTGCTCGGGTTTATCGGCGCTCATGGATTACGCGGCGTCTCGGACGGTGGCGAAGGGGGAGTGGAGGCAGCGACTGCCGGCGGTGCCGCGGCGTCCGCGGGCGGAACCGCAGGCGTGCTGGTCGGCGGCGGCGTGGGTACGCTCGGCGCCGGGCTCTCGACCGTCGGCGGCTGGGGTTCCTGCGAGGGATTCTGGCCGGTCAGCGGGGCCAGCAGCTTCTGCGCTTCGCGCTCCATCGAGAGGATGTGCTCGTTGTGCAGTTGCCGGCGGATCTCGTCCGCGCCGATTTCCCGTTCCACTTCCTGCTTGATGGTATTGAAACTGCGCTTCAGGCGGCCGATCCACAGGCCGGCGGTACGTGCGGCGCCCGGCAGGCGCTCGGGGCCGAGCACCAGCAGGGCGACCAACCCGACCAGCAACAGTTCGCTGAAGCTGATTCCGAACATCGATGGCTACCCGTCAGTCCTTGCGCGCCGGCTCTTCGACCTTCTGCGCCTGGGCGTCGATGGTGTGCGGCTGGTTCAGCGGTTGGGCCGGCTGGGCGGCGGGCTGGTCCTTCTTGTCGTCTTCCTCGGTGTTCACCGCCTTGCGGAAGCCCTTGATCGCTTCGCCGACGTCGGAACCGAGGTTCTTCAGGCGCTTGGTGCCGAACACCAGTACCACGACGATCAGGATGACGATCCAGTGTTTCCAGTCAAAAATGCCCATGTCGTATTCCTCGCAATGTGTAGGTTCAGGCCGATGGTTGGCGGGCGGCTTTCTCGGCGTGGCCGGAAAGGCCGAAGCGGCGCTCCAGTTCGTCCAGCACGGCTTGCGGATGCTGGCCGAGGGCCGAGAGCATCACCAGCGAGTGGAACCAGAGGTCGGCGGTTTCGTAGATCAGGTCCTGGCAGTCGCCGCTGGCCGCGGCATCCTTGGCGGCGATGATGGTTTCCACCGACTCCTCGCCGACCTTCTCCAGGATCTTGTTCAGGCCCTTGTGGTACAGGCTGGCCACGTAGGAGCTGTCGGGCGCGGCGTTCTTGCGCTCCTCGAGCACCGCCGCCAGGCGGGTCAGGGTGTCACTCATGGTGGTGTCCTGCGTGTTCGTAGATAGCGTCCGGGTCCTTCAGCACCGGATCGACGGTCTTCCAGGCGCCGTTCTCGAAGACGCGGTAGAAACAGCTTTCCCGGCCGGTATGGCAGGCGATCCCGCCGACCTGCTCGACCATCAGGATGACCACGTCGGCGTCGCAGTCCAGGCGCAGTTCGTGCAGCTTCTGCACATGCCCGGACTCCTCGCCCTTGCGCCACAGCTTGCCACGCGAACGCGACCAATAGATTGCACGGTTCTCGCTGGCGGTCAGGGCCAGCGCCTCGCGGTTCATCCAGGCCATCATCAGCACGCGCCCGGTCTCGTGATCCTGGGCGATCGCCGGGACCAGGCCGTCGGCGTTCCAGTGAATCTCATCCAGCCAGTCTTTCATGGTCTTTCCACGTTCGTTGCCGGTACGTTGCGCGCGTTTCCGGCGGAAATGGGAGTAGTGTGCCAGCCGGGAGCGCGACTGGCTATCGGCGCGGGCCTAGTGGCCGTGCGCGGCGCTAGCGGCGCAGGATCAGGAACACCCCGCCGGCCAGCATCACCCACGCCGGCCAGGCTTCCAACTGCTGACCCAGGCCGACCTCGGCGGCGCCGACCAGCAGCACCGCGCCCACCAGGCGCCCGAGCCAGTCGTGGCGGGAACCTTTCCACTCCGGCGGCGGCGCATTGTGGGCGTGCGGTTGTGACAGGCGTTCGAGGGTATCGCGGGCCATTTGCGACAGGTGCGGCACCTGCTCGACCTGTTGCTGGAAATTGCGCAGTAACTGCTTCGGGCTGACCCGTTCGCGCATCCAGCGCTCCAGGAACGGCTGGGCGGTGGCCCACAGGTCGAGTTCCGGGTAGAGCTGGCGGCCGAGGCCTTCGATGTTCAGCAGGGTCTTCTGCAGCAGCACCAGTTGCGGCTGGATCTCCATGTTGAAACGACGCGCGGTCTGGAACAGGCGCAGCAGGACCTGGCCGAAGGAGATGTCCTTCAGCGGCTTCTCGAAGATCGGTTCGCAGACGGTGCGGATCGCCGCCTCGAAGTCGTTGACCTTGGTTTCCGCCGGGACCCAGCCGGAGTCGATATGCAGTTGGGCGACCTTGCGGTAGTCGCGCTTGAAGAAGGCGATCAGGTTGCGCGCCAGGTAGTCCTGGTCCTCGTCGGTCAGGCTGCCGACGATGCCGCAGTCCACCGCGATGTATTGCGGGCTCCAGGGCGCGCGGGTGCTGACGAAGATGTTGCCGGGGTGCATGTCGGCATGGAAGAAGCTGTCGCGGAACACCTGGGTGAAGAAGATCTCCACGCCGCGCTCGGCCAGTGCCTTGAAGTCGGTGCGCTGGTCGCGCAGGGTTTCCAGGTCGGTCACCGGGATGCCGTAGATGCGCTCCATCACCAGCACCTTGGGCCGGCACCAGTCCCAGTAGACCTGTGGCACGTAGAGCAGCGGCGAGCCTTCGAAGTTGCGTCGCAGCTGCGAGGCGTTGGCCGCCTCGCGGAGCAGGTCGAGTTCGTCGACGATGGTCTTCTCGTAGTCGCTGACCACTTCCACCGGGTGCAGGCGCCGCGCCTCGCTGGAGACCCGCTCGGCGAGGCGGGCGAGGATGAACAGCCAGGCGATGTCGGAGCGGATCACCGGTTCCAGGTTCGGCCGGATCACCTTCACCACCACTTCCTCGCCGCTCTTCAGGCGCGCGGCGTGGACCTGGGCCACCGAGGCGGAGGCCAGCGGTTCGCGTTCGAAGCGGGCGAAGACCTGTTCGATCTTCGCGCCCAGCTGTTCCTCGATGCGCTTGACCGCCAGCTCCGGTGGGAAGGGCGGCACCTTGTCCTGCAGCCAGGCCAGTTCGTTGGCGATGTCGTCGGGCAGCAGGTCGCGGCGGGTGGAGAGAATCTGGCCGAACTTGATGAAGATCGGTCCGAGGTCCTGCAGTGCCAGGCGCAGGCGCGCGCCGCGGGTCAGTTCCAGCTTGCGCCGCGGCAGCCAGCGCCAGGGCAGGGTGGCACCGAGCAGGCGCAGCCACCAGGGCAGCATCGGCAGTTCGAGGATCAGGTCGTCCAGGCGGTAGCGGATGACGACGCGCTGGATGCGCAGGAGGCGGCGGACAGCGAGGAGCTTCATGCGTCGGGCTTGGTCTTTTGGCTGAGGCGTCCGACGCGCGCGTCGAGACGATCGAGGGCCAGCTTCAGCTGGTCCAGTTCGGCGAAGCGGGCTTCGGCTTCGTGCTGGCCGACCAGCGTACGGCTTTCCTCGGCAAGGTAGTCGGCCAGGTTCAGGCGCAGGCTGTGCAGGCTCTGCGCGCTCCAGCGCGAAGCGTCGCGCAGGCTGCTGCCGAGCACCTGGGTGGCGAGCGGGCCGAGCCAGCGCGACAGTTCGTACTCCCAGTCCAGCTCCAGGCTCTGCAGGATGCCGGCCAGTTCCAGCAGGGCCGCGCTGTCGCCGTCCATGCTGACTTCCGGGCTGTGCAGGACGCGGGTCTTGTCGCGCGCCAGGGCCAGGTGCAGGAGGTTGCCGGCCGGCGCACGCAGGGTGCAGTCGACCTCCGCCTCATGCTGCGCGGCGAAGTGCAGGCCGTCGCCGGCGGGCAGGATGAAGACCCGCAGCGGCGGGCTCAGGCAGTCGACCTCGATGACCTTGGCGGAAAGCCTGCGCAGGCGCGGCAGCGCTGTCCCGTCGAGGCGCAGGACGCGATTGATGCCGGTTTCGGCGGCGGCCAGCACGGCCTGGATCAGCAGCGAGCTCATCGGCGCGCCCTCGGTTAAGGCTTGATACCGCGGTGCAGGGCGACGATGCCGCCGGTCATGTTGTGGTAGGTCACGCGGTCGAAGCCGGCTTCCACCATCATCGCCTTCAGGGTTTCCTGGTCGGGGTGCATGCGGATCGACTCGGCCAGGTAGCGATAGCTCTCGGAGTCGTTGGTGACCAGCTTGCCCATCAGCGGCAGCAGGCTGAACGAATAGGCGTCGTAGGCCTTGGACAGCAGGTTGCTGCTCGGCTTGGAGAACTCCAGCACCAGCAGGCGGCCACCGGGCTTGAGCACGCGCAGCATGGAGCGGATCGCTTCGTCCTTGTGGGTGACGTTGCGCAGGCCGAAGGCGATGGTCACGCAGTCGAAGTGGTTGTCCGGGAAGGGCAGCTTCTCGGCGTCCGCCTGGACGAAGCTGACGTTGCCGGAGACGCCCTTGTCGAGCAGCTTGTCGCGGCCGACCTTGAGCATCGAGGCGTTGATGTCGGCCAGCACCACCTCGCCGGTCGGGCCGACCAGGCGCGAGAACTGCCGGGTCAGGTCGCCGGTGCCGCCGGCGATGTCGAGCACGCGGTTCCCGCTGCGCACGCCGGACAGCTCGATGGTGAATCGCTTCCACAGGCGATGGATGCCGCCGGACATCAGGTCGTTCATCAGGTCGTACTTGGCCGCCACCGAGTGGAATACCTCGGCGACCTTCTTCGCCTTCTGGCTTTCTGGAACGTTCTGGTAGCCGAAGTGGGTGGTGGGTTCGGCGTCGGCGCCTTTGCGGGGATCGTTCATGACGTTCTCACCTGGAAAGAATGCCGGGCATTCTAACAGGATGTGGGGAAAGTGCTGTGCCGCCGTCCGACGGCGCGGGTGCGGTGTTTTGTCTGGCCGCGTATAGTTTTCCGATCTGCAATCAGGAGTCGATCCATGTCGCGTATCCACATCGAACGTCCGCACAGCCTGGGGCTGGACGCCGCACGGGCCAAGGCGGAGAAACTGGCCGAACGTCTGGCGAAGGAGCACGGCGTGCAGTGCGAATGGCAGGGCGACGAGCTGACCTTCAAACGCAGTGGCGTCGACGGCAGGATCGCGGTGGGGGCGGACAAGGTCGCGGTGGACGTCAAGCTCGGCCTGATGCTGTCGGCCATGAGCGGCCTGCTCAAGGGCGAGATCGAGAAGGCGCTGGACAAGGCGCTGGCCTGATCCCGCCGGGCGTTCGCCGTCCTGGCGGCGCCCATCTTCCGCTTAGTATGCGGTTTCTAATTTTCCCCGATACCTTGCTCTCACGCTGCCAGCGTTCCGGCGGCGCCTGCGGTTTCTTCAACCCAACGAGCGTGAGGTGCCCCATGGCCAAGATTGCCCTGAAGAAAAAGACCGTTTCCGAATCCACTTCCCTGGTCTCCGAGATCCGCCACTATGCCCGCCAGATCTGGCTTGCCGGCCTGGGTGCGTATTCCCGCCTGGGCACCGAAGGCAGCGACTACTTCAAGGAATTGGTGAAAGCTGGCGAAGCCCTGGAGAAAAAAGGCAAATCGCTGGTCACAAGTCAGGTCGATTCGGCCAATGACAGTGTCAAGACCGGCCTCTCTTCGGTGAAGGGAAAAGTCGAAGACCAGCTCGACAGGATCGAGCAGGCATTCGACAGCCGTGTCGCTAGCACGTTGAACCGGATAGGCATACCTTCCCGGAACGATGTCGAAGCACTCTCTGCTAAGCTGGATGAGCTGAGCGCAGTGCTCGAGCGTGTCGCGAGAACCCAATAAGGAGAGCAGGATGGCTGGCAAGAAGAAGAGCGAAAAAGAGTCCAGTTGGATCGGCGAGATCGAGAAATACTCGCGGCAGATCTGGCTGGCTGGTCTGGGGGCCTACTCGAAGGTCAGCAAGGACGGCAGCAAGCTGTTCGAGACCTTGGTGAAAGACGGCGAGAAGGCTGAAAAAGAAGCGAAGTCCGATGTGGACGCGCAGGTCGGTGCGGCGAAGGCTTCCGCCCGCTCTGCGAAGAGCAAGGTCGACGAGGTTCGGGACCGTGCGCTCGGCAAGTGGAGCGAGCTCGAGGAAGCTTTCGACAAGCGCCTGAACAGCGCCATCTCGCGTCTCGGCGTGCCGAGCCGCAACGAGGTGAAGGAGCTGCACAGCAAGGTCGATACGCTGACCAAGCAGATCGAGAAACTCACCGGCGTCAGCGTCAAGCCGGCGGCGAAGGCAGCGGCCAAGCCTGCGGCGAAACCGGCTGCCAAGCCCGCGGCGAAAACCGCAGCGGCCAAGCCGGCAGCTAAACCGGCAGCCAAGGCCGCCGCCAAGCCTGCGGCGAAACCCGCGGCGAAAAAAACCGCGGCGAAAACCGCGGCCGCCAAGCCGGCAGCCAAGCCCGCCGCCAAACCGACTGCGAAGGCCGCAGCGAAACCGGCGACCAAGCCGGCAGCCAAGGCCGCGGCGAAGCCTGCTGCGAAACCTGCCGCAGCCAAGCCTGCCGCAGCCAAGCCTGCCGCGAAGCCGGCAGCCAAGCCGGCCGCTGCGACCGCCGCCAAGCCCGCGGCGAAACCTGCCGCCAAGCCGGCTGCGAAAAAGCCTGCGGCGAAGAAGCCGGCAGCCAAGCCCGCCGCGGCGAAACCGGCCGCTCCCGCCGCGTCTTCGAGCGCGCCCGCTGCCCCCGCCGCCACACCGGCTGCCAGCGCTCCGGCAGCGAACGCTCCGGCGACGCCGAGCAGCCAGGGCTGAGTCCTGGCGGCAAGGCACACGCCCGGCACTCGCCGGGCGTTTTTCATTCCGGTCCCAGGTAGCGCTGCGCCAGGCTTTCCGCCGAGCGTTGGGCCTCGCTGCGCAGATGCGGGGCGACCAGCATCATGATCTGGTAGACCACCGTGCGCACCTCGCCCTTGCTGCCCAGTACCCGCTGGTAATCCAGGGAGAACAGCAGGGTCAGGGTGATCTGTTCGACCAGTTGCCCGAGTGCCGGCGCGTCGCTGCGCAACTGCCGGTCGGCCTTGAGGCGGGCCAGCAGGGTGGCCAGGGTCCGCTTCAGCGCGCCGAGCCAGGTACGGATGCCGCGAGCCAGCCGTGGCAGGCGCCCGGTCAGGTTGGACAGGTCCTGGAACAGGAAGCGGTAGTGGGCGAGGCGCTCGACGATCAGGTGCAGGAACAGCCAGTAGTCCTCCGCGCCCAGGCGCACCTCCTCGGGCGGATCGAGCAGCGGCGCCAACTCGGCCTGGAACCGCTCGAACAGCGCCATCACCAGCGGTTCCTTGCCATGGAAGTGGTAGTAGAGATTGCCCGGGCTGATGCCCAGTTCGTTGGCGATCTCCAGTGTCGAGACGTTGGGCTCGCCCTGTTCGTTGAACAGCAACAGCGAGCATTCGAGGATTCGGTCGCGTGTCTTCATCCGGACTTCTTCTGGGGATGGAGGTGCCCGGCTCCAGGCGCCCGGGCCGGATCTTTCAGCGTATATGCACGTAGGTGCCCGGGGCCGCTTCGAGGGGCGGATGCGCGGCGCTGCCAAGGTTGAAGTCAGGGTTGCCCAGCTCGCCCGAGCGCTCCTGCAGCCAGCCCAGCCAGACCGGCCACCAGCTGCCCTCTTCGCGCTTGGCGTCGTAGTACCAGGCGCGTGGATCGCTGCTCAGCTTGTCGTTCTCGAAGTAGCAGGCCTTGGGGTTTCCGGGAGGGTTGAGGATGCTCTGGATGTGCCCGCTGTTGGACAGGATGAAGCGGCGCTGGCCGCCCAGCAGGAGGGCCGAGCGATAGACCGCGTCCCAGGGCGTGATGTGGTCGGTGATGCCGGCGACGTGGAAGCTGTCGATCGCCACCTTGCCCAGGTCCACCGCGGTCCCGCTGACCTCCAGCGCGCCCGGGCGGGTCAGCGGGTTGTGCTTGAACAGGTCGAGCAGTTCGCCGTGGAACGCCGCGGGCAGCCGCGTGTTGTCGTTGTTCCAGTAGAGGATGTCGAACGCCGGCGGCTGCCTGCCGAGCAGGTAGTTGTTGACCCAGTAGTTCCAGATCAGGTCGTTGGGGCGCATCCAGGCGAACACCTTGGCCATGTCGCGCCCGTCCAGCACGCCATGCTGGTAGGAGCGGCGCTTGCTGCTCTCCAGGGTCTGCTCGTCGGCGAAGAGCATCGCCGGGCTTTCCATCTGGCTGTCGAGCAGGCTGACCAGGTAGGTGACGCTACTGACCTTGCGCAGTTGCCGGCGCACCTGCAGGTGGCCGAGCAAGGCGGCCACGGTGAGCCCGCCGGCGCAGGCGCCGGCCAGGTTCACGCTGCGGCTGCCGGTGATCTCGCGGCTGACCTCGATGGCCTGGTCGAGGGCCTCGACATAGGTGCTCAGGCCCCATTCGCGGTGCTGGGCGTCGGGGTTGCGCCAACTGATGACGAAGACCTGCAGGTTGTTCTTCAGGGCGTACTGGACGAAGCTCTTTTCCGACGACAGGTCGAAGATGTAGTACTTGTTGATCTGCGGCGGCACGATCAGCAGGGGCTTGGCGTACTGGCGCTCGCCCAGCGGCTTGTACTGGATCAGCTCCAGCACCTCGTTGCGGAACACCACCGCGCCTTGCGTGGTGGCGAGGTTGCGACCGATCTCGAAGGCGGTCTTGTTCACCTGGCTGGGCATGCCGCCGTTGTGCACCAGGTCTTCGAGCAGGTGGCGGACGCCATTGAGCAGGCTGATCCCGCCGGTATTGAACAGTTCCTTTACCGCCAGTGGATTGATCAGGCTGTTGCTGGGTGCCACGGCGTCGGAGAGCAAGGCGACGAGGAAGCGGGCGCGGGCGCGATCGTCGCAGTCCAGGTTGCTTTCGTCGATCCAGGCGAGCAGTTGCTTCTGCCACGCCAGGTAGGCCTGCAGGGTGCGCCGGTAGAAGGGATTGAGGCGCCAGGATGGATCCTGGAAGCGGGCGTCCTGTGGGTTCGGCTGGTGCAGGGTGTCGCCCAGCAGCACCTTGCCCAACTGGCCTCCGAAGGCGACCAGGTGCCGCGCACTGTGCAGCGGCTGGCGCAGGCCGTGGACAGCCAGGCTGCGGACCGTCGTCAGCAGGTCCTTGCCGCGCAGGCCGACGATGGCGCTCTGTGCACTCATGAACTCGGCGGGCACCGGCACGCTACCCGATTCCTGCTTTTCTCGCATGGACCACACTCCGTCGTAGGACCACAGTCTGGATGCCACGGGCGATCGTCCCCTGGCTCGGAATACTCAGTTATAGCCTGTGAATTCCGTTTCACCCGGGGCAGAACCGCACACCTGCCTGAACAGGGAGGATGCCGCCCGACAGTGGGGCAGCAAGCGCTGTACCACAACGCCGGGAGGGGCGTCGCAGAGCTTGCGCTGTCGCGGCGAAGCCAGGCGCCATGCGCCGTTGCGGAACATTGACTATGCACCTGCACCATGACGAAGCAGTGTCTGCTGCCCTGGTGTTGCCCGTGCAGCAGTTCAGCCGGTCTTGGGCAGGAACGGACGAGGGTGCATGACGGCGCGGCGGCGCTCCTCGGCGAGGAACTTCATGATGATCGGCGCCACCGATTCGGCGCGGGTCACCAGGAACAGGTGGCCGTCGTCGATCACGTGCAGTTCGGCGTTGGGAATGCGCCAGGCCAGCACACGCATGTTGATCAGCGGGATGATCGGGTCGTCGTCGCCGGCCAGCACCAGGGTCGGCTGGCGGATCCGATGCAGCCAGTGGATGCTGGTCCAGCCGAGCCCGGCGAACAGTTGCCAGTAGTAGCCCAGCTTGCCCGACGAACGCACCTTGCTGGCATGCGCCATGGCCAGCTTGGGGTCGCGGCGGAAGGCCCCGCCGTAGATGTCCGGGGCGATGTGTACGCCATAGGAGGGCTGGATGTAGCGCCGCGGGCTGGCCATGCGCATCAGTACCTTCGGCTTGCCCGGCACCATCACCGCGCCAGCCGAAGTGGCGGCGAGGATCAGCTTCTTGCAGCGTTCCGGATAGTCGTGGGCGAACTGCTGGGCCAGCGCGCCGCCCCAGGACACGCCGATCGCGTTGACCTGGCCGTAGTCCAGGTAGTCGAGCATCCGCGCCGCCAGCTTGGCCAGGCCGGGAAAGCGGTAGGGCACGCTGGGCGTCGAGGAACCGCCGACGCCGGGAACGTCGAAGGCGATCACCTCCAGTTCCGGGTCGAGCGCCTGGACGAAGGGAAATACCAGTTCCAGGTTGGCGCCTATGCCGTTGAAGATCAGCAGCGGAGTGCTTCCTTCCTTGCCCGGCCGCACTGCGGTGCGGATGGTCTGGCCGTCGAGGTCGATGGTCCGGAAGACGAAGGGCTGGGGCATGCTCGGGGTCCTCGGCGGCGCAGCCGCGGGCTCGGCGATACGGGGCCTGGCCGGCTTCCGCGCGGCGCGGGGCCGCGCCGGAGGCGCTGGCGGGGTTTCGTCGGCGGAGGCCGCGGATCGCTCCTGCGGCAGTTCTTCAGGCTGGTCGCTTTTCATCGTTCATGCACGTAGGTTCCGGGCGCGGCTTCGCCGGCCGGATAGGTCTTGTTGCCCAGGCTGGCGGGCGCCTTGCGGGTCTTGCCGGAGCGTTCGGCCAGCCATTGCTGCCAGTGCAGCCACCACGAATCGGCGTGCTTGCCGGCCTGTTCCAGCCAGGCCTTGGGCTCGGCGGGCAGTTCCGGATTGGTCATGAAGCGTGCCTTGGGGTTGCCCGGTGGGTTGAGGATGCTCTGGATGTGGCCGCTGTTGGAGAGGATGAACTCGCACTTGCCGCCCAGCAGCCTGGCCGACTTGTAGCACGACTCCCAGGGGGTGATGTGGTCGTTCAGACCGGCGACACAGTAGAAGTCGCAAGTCACCTGCTTCAGGTCGATGGGCGTGCCGGAGACCTCCAGGGCGCCGGGGCGGTTCAGCGGGTTGCTCTTGAACAGTTCGACGAACTCGCCGTGCAGCGCGGCGGGCAGGCGCGTGGTGTCGTTGTTCCAGTAGAGGATGTCGAACGCCGGCGGCTGGTTGCCGAGCAGGTAGTTGTTGACCCAGTAGTTCCAGATCAGGTCGTTGGGGCGCATCCAGGCGAACACCTTGGCCATGTCCTTGCCCTCCAGCACGCCGGACTGGTAGGAGCGACGCTTGGCGGCCTCCAGGGTCTTCTCGTCGGCGAACAGCGCGACCTGGGTATTCAGTTCGAAGTCGAGCACGCTGACCAGTTGGGTGAAGGCGTTGACCTTCTTCTCGCCGCTGGCGACGTAGTGGCCGACCAGGGTCGCGGTGGTGATCCCGCCGGAGCAGGCGCCGAGGAGGTTGAGGTCCTTGCTGCCGGTGATCGACAGGACTACCTCGATGGCCTCCTTGAGCGCCTCGATATAGGTGGTCAGGCCCCATTCGCGCTGCGACTTGGTCGGGTTGCGCCAGCTGACGATGAAGGTCTGCACGCCGTTGCGCAGGCAGAAGCGCGCCAGGCTCTTGTCCGGGGACAGGTCGAAGACGTAGAACTTGTTGATCTGCGGCGGCACCACCAGCAGCGGGCGTTCGTGCACCGACTCGGTGATCGGCCGGTACTGGATCAGTTCCAGCACGTCGTTGCGGAACACCACGGCGCCCTCGGTGGTGGCCAGGTTCTTGCCCACCTCGAAGGCGTCCATGTCCACCTGGCTCGGCATCCCGCCGTTGTTCACCAGGTCCTTGGCCAGGTGGCCGAGGCCGTCCAGCAGGCTCTTGCCGCCGGTCTCGAAGAAGCGCTTGACCGCCGCCGGGTTGCTCAGGCTGTTGGTCGGCGACATCGCCTCGGTTAGCAGATTGATGACGAACTGGCCACGACTGATGTCTTGCGGCGACAGGTCGCTGTGGCTGATCCAACTGTGCAGTTCCTTGCGCCAGGCCAGGTAGGTCTGCATGTAGCGCTTGTACAGCGGATTCTGGCTCCAGGCCGGATCGGAAAAGCGTCGGTCGTCATCGCCTGGGCGTAGCTCCGACTGGCCGAGCAGGACGTTCTTCAGCTCCAGGCTGAAATGCGCCACGTGCCTGGCGCTGTGCAGCGGCTGGCGCACCGCCTGGAGCAGGACCATGCGCGCGGAGGTGAGCAGGTCCTTGCCCCGGATGCCGATCACCGGATTCAGGTTCAGCGTGTTTTCCGCGGCTTGCTTGGGAAGCTCGTTATTGTTCTTCTGACTCATCGGCAACGCTCCATTGTTCGAGGCGAAACAGGGGACCGCAACGAAACCGGGGACCAGGTGTCCGGCCGGCTACTGCTCGACTACCAGCCCACCCGCACGTTTCAGGGCGGGGCGGACGCACGTCAGGGAAGGGAACCCGGACAAGGGGCTGCACCGTCTTGGTTACGCGAGTTTCCGCTGGCGTGCAAGCTGGCAGAAGCATCGGTGGCCGGCGTGGCTGGCCCGGCGAGCGGCCGACCTGCGGACTAGAGCGTTGCTGCCGTGCAGGGTAGGACATTCGCCGTGGCGACCGCGCCGACCGGATGTCTGGTCTGGCAGTCTGCGGGGCGAATGTTGCAAATGACGTGCCCTCGTTCGGGGCAGCGGAGAAAAATCGCCTGGATGCCGTGTGCCGCGAAGGGGCACTCGGCCCGGCGCTTCAGAGCATCAGCTTGACGACCGACTCGTCGGGGTCGCGCGACTTGCCGGCGCTGGCCAGCTCCGCCAGGTAGTCGGCCCATAGCTGGTCCTTGCGGGTCGCCAGCTCGTACAGGTAGTCCCAGGTGAACAGGCCGCTGTCGTGGCCGTCGTCGAAGCTCAGCTTCAGTGCGTACTGGCCGGCGGGTTCGACGCCGACCAGGCCGACGTTCAGCTTGCCGTACTGCAATACCGGGTTGCCGTGGCCCTGGACCTCGGCCGAGGGCGAATGCACGCGGAGGAACTCGGCAGGCAGGTCGTAGCTATCCTCGCCGTAGCGCAGGGTCAGGGTCTTCGAGGCTTTGTGCAGCTGGATGGCGGAAGGGATACGCATCGCATCGGACTCGCGGAAGGGCGGAGTACAAGGATACCCCGGTTCGGGACCGCGCGGCCCGCCGCCACGGTGTTGGCCGTGGCGGCGGCGGTGGTCAAAGGATATAGCGGGACAGGTCCTCGTCCTCGGCCAGCTCGCCGAGGTGGCTGTTGACGTAGCCGGCATCGATCAGGATCGGCTTGTCGCTATGCTCGCTGGCCAGGTCGGCGGCGCTGAACGAGACCTCTTCCAGCAGCCGCTCGAGCAGCGTATGCAGGCGGCGGGCACCGATGTTCTCGGTCTTCTCGTTGACCTGCCAGGCGATCTCGGCAAGGCGCTTGATGCCGTCCTCGGCGAACTCGATGGCCAGCCCCTCGGTCTTCAGCAACTCGCGGTACTGCTCGGTGAGCGAGGCATGCGGCTCGGTGAGGATGCGCTCGAAATCGTTCGGACTGAGGGCCTTGAGCTCCACGCGGATCGGCAGGCGGCCCTGCAGCTCGGGAACCAGGTCGCTCGGCTTGCTCAGGTGGAAGGCGCCGGAGGCGATGAACAGGATGTGGTCGGTCTTGACCATGCCCAGCTTGGTGTTCACCGTGCAGCCCTCGATCAGCGGCAGCAGGTCGCGCTGTACGCCCTCGCGGGAGACGTCGGCGCCGCCGGCGTTGGCGCGCTTGGCGATCTTGTCGATCTCGTCGATGAAGACGATGCCGTGCTGCTCGACCGCCTCCAGGGCGCGTGCCTTGAGCTCTTCCTCGTTGACCAGGCGCACCGCCTCTTCGTCGCGGATCAGCTTCAGGGCCTCGGCGACCTTCAGCTTGCGGGTCTTCTTCTTGCCCTTGCTCATGCCGGAGAACAGGTTCTGCAACTGGTTGGTCATCTCCTCCATGCCGGGCGGGGCCATGATCTCCACGCCGGCCGGGTTGTCGGCCACCTCGATGTCGATTTCCTTGTCGTCCAGCTGGCCTTCGCGCAGGCGCTTGCGGAACAGCTGGCGGGTGTTGCTGTCCTCGCGTGCCGGCTCGTCGCCGAAGCCCATGGCGGGACGCGCGGCCGGCAGCAGGGCATCGAGGATGCGCTCTTCGGCGGCGTCCTCGGCGCGATACTTGACCTTCTGGATCTCCTGTTCGCGGAGCATCTTCACCGCGGCGTCGGCGAGATCGCGGATGATCGATTCGACGTCGCGTCCGACATAGCCGACCTCGGTGAACTTGGTCGCCTCGACCTTGATGAACGGCGCGTTCGCCAGGCGCGCCAGGCGGCGGGCGATCTCGGTCTTGCCGACGCCGGTGGGGCCGATCATGAGGATGTTCTTCGGTGTTACCTCGGCGCGCAGCTCGGCCGGCAGTTGCATGCGTCGCCAGCGGTTGCGCAGGGCGATGGCGACGGCGCGCTTGGCGTCGTCCTGGCCGATGATGTGGCGGTTGAGTTCGTGGACGATCTCGCGGGGCGTCATGGACATTCGTTTACTCCAGCGGGGGACGAGCGCTTCAGACGGCGCTGTCCAGCTCCTCGATGGTCAGGTTCTGGTTGGTGAAGACGCAGATCGAGCCGGCGATGTTCAGCGCGGTCTCGGCGACTTCCCGAGCGCTCAGCTCGGCGTTGTGCTGCAGCAGGGCCAGGGCCGCGGCCTGGGCGAAGCCGCCGCCGGAGCCCATGGCGATCAGGCCGTGTTCGGGTTCGACCACGTCGCCGTTGCCGGTGATGATCAGCGAGGCATCCTTGTTGGCGACCGCGAGCATGGCTTCGAGGCGGCTCAGGGAGCGGTCGGTGCGCCAGTCCTTGGCCAGTTCGACGGCGGCGCGGACCAGGTGCCCCTGGTGTTTCTCCAGTTGCTGCTCGAAGCGCTCGAACAGGGTGAAGGCATCGGCGGTGGCGCCGGCGAAACCGGCCAGTACCTGACCGTGATACAGGCGCCGGACCTTCTTGGCGTTGCCTTTCATCACGGTGTTGCCCAGGGAAACCTGGCCGTCGCCGCCCATGACGACTTTGCCGTTGCGGCGGACAGATACGATGGTGGTCAAGGGGGAAATCTCCACACTGCGGGGCCGAATGCCCGGAATGCTGGGAGATATAGGGGCGATCCGCGGCTTTTCAACCGCACGCACCGCCGTGCGTCGGAACGCACGGCGTGGCCCGCGTTCAGCGGGCCTTGCGTTGCTGTAACAGCAGGTTGCTGAAGCCGTTGGAGGACAGTGTCTTCTGCGCCTGGGACAACTGGTCGCGGCTGTTGAACGGGCCGACCATCACCCGGTACCAGGTCTCGTCGCGGACGTTGCCGGCCTCGACGTTCACCGACTGCCCGAGCAGGATGATCTGCGCGCGCACGCGGTCGGCGTCGGACTGCTTGCGGAACGAGCCGGCCTGCAGGAAGAACTGCGTGCTGGCGGCGACCACCGCTTTCGGCAGCGGCGGTGGCACCTGCCCGGCGAGTGCGGCCTTGGCCCGCGCTTCGTCGGCCTTGGCCAGTTCGGCGGGGGTGGGCGGCGGCGGGGCCTTCTCCGGTACCGCTTCCGGCGGCACCACGACCTCGGACTCCGGCAGCAGGGTGTAGAACTCGTACTTCGGCTTGGCCTGGGCCGGCGTCTGCGTTTGCGCGGGCTGCTGGGCCTGGCCGTTCTGCTGCGGCTGCTTGCCCTGCACGGCGGCCGGGCGCTGGGCGTCCGGGCGTTCGCGCTGGACGTCCTTGCGCCCGGGTTCGAGCTTCATCAGGAACATGATGAAGCCGCCGATGGCCAGGCCGGCGACCAGCCAGACCCAGCCGGGAACGCCGTTCTTCGCGGCGGGCGCCTGGTAGCGGCTGGCGCCGCGCTTGGGGGCGGGTTTCTTCTTTGCCATGGGGGTTCCCGGACTCCTGTTCGGGCGGGTTCGATTACATGCGTTCCAGAGTCTTCAGACCGAGCAGCTCCAGGCCCTGTTCCAGGGTACGGCCGGTCAGCGCGGCGAGACGCAGGCGGCTGTCCTTCTGCGCCGGGTCCTCGGCGGTGAGGATCGGGCAATGCTCGTAGAAGCTGGAGAACAGCCCGGCCAACTCGTACAGGTAGGCGCAGAGCAGGTGCGGCACGCCCTTGAGCGCGACGTTGTTGATCAGGTCGCCGAACTGCGCCAGCTGTGCGGCCAGGGCCAGCTCCTGGGGCTGCTCGAGGACGATCTTCCCGCCCAGTTGCTCGCGGCCCTGGCCGAGCTTGCGGAAGACGCTGGCCACGCGGGTGCAGGCGTAGAGCAGGTAGGGTGCGGTGTTGCCTTCGAAGCTCAGCATCAGTTCGAAGTTGAAGCTGTAGTCGCTGGTGCGGTGCTTGGACAGGTCGGCGTACTTCACCGAGTCGATCCCCACCACCCGGCCGATCTCGCGCAGCTGGACCTCGTCGAACGGCTCCTCGCCACGCTCGGCGCGCTGCTCGTTGCGTTCCTTGACCAGCGCATAGGCGCGGCTCTCGGCCTCTTCCAGCAGGTCGATCAGCTTCACCGTACCGCCGTCGCGGGTCTTGAACGGACGGCCGTCGGCGCCGTTCATGGTGCCGAAGCCCATATGCTCCAGCTCCATGCCGGCCGGAACGAAACCGGCGCGCCGCGCCACTTCGAAGACCTGCTGGAAGTGCAGGGCCTGGCGCTGGTCGACGAAGTACAGCACGCGGTCGGCGTGCAGCACGTTGTGCCGATAACGCATGGCGGCGAGGTCGGTGGTGGCGTAGAGGTAGCCGCCGCCGGCCTTCTGCACGATCACCGGGAGCGGATTGCCCTCGGCGTTCTTGAACTCTTCGAGGAAGACGCACAACGCGCCGTTGTCTTCGGTGAGCAGGCCCTTGGCGGTCAGGTCGGCGACCACCTGGGCGAGGTCGTCGTTGTAGGCGCTCTCGCCCATGACGTCGGCCATGCTCAGCTTCACGCCGAGACGGTCGTAGACCTTCTGGCAGTGCGACAGGGAAATCTCGTTGAAGCGGGTCCACAGGCGCAGGCAGTCGGGGTCGCCGGCCTGCAGCTTGACTACCAGTTCGCGGGCGCGGTCGGCGAATTCGGGAGACTCGTCGAAGCGTTTCTTCGCCGCGCGGTAGAAGACCTCCAGGTCGTGCAGCTCGGCCTCGGCGTCGACCGGTTGCTCTTCCAGGTAGGCGAGCAGCATGCCGAACTGGGTGCCCCAGTCGCCGACATGGTTCTGCCGGATCACCGTGTCGCCGAGGAACTCGAGGACGCGCGCGACGGCGTCGCCGATGATGGTCGAACGCAGGTGGCCGACGTGCATCTCCTTGGCCAGGTTCGGCGAGGACAGGTCGATCACCACGCGCTGCGCCGGGCCTGCCTTGCGCACGCCGAGACGTTCGTCGGCGAGTGCGCGGTCGAGGCTGGCGGCGAGCCAGACGTGATCCTGGAAGAAGTTGAGGAAGCCGGGGCCGGCGATCTCCACCTTGGCCAGTTGCTCGTGGGTGGGGATTGCCTCGACCAGCCTGGCGGCCAGGTCGCGCGGCTTCATCCCGGCCGGCTTGGCCAGCATCATGGCGATGTTGCTGGCGAAATCGCCGTGGCTACGGTCCTTGGTGTTCTCCACCTGGATGTCCGGGGTCAGGCCGGCGGGCAGGGTGCCGTCCGCGGTCAGTTGGTCGAGGGCTTGCTGGATCAGCTGGCGAATCGTGTCTTTCATCGTTTTTCTCCGTGCTCGCGGGCAGAGGGGCGGCGCGCGACGGTCGGGCAGGGGAAGGGCCGGCGGATGCGGCGCTCCGAAGTTCACTCCCCGCGATGTGCGCGGGGTGGCCGGTCGAGGCTCAGAACCGCGCATTATCCGTGGGCGGACAGGCGTTGCCAACCGTTGCGGCGATTAGCCGACAGTTTGCGCCGGACATCGCGGATTCCGGCTGACCCCAGTCAAGCGGGGCGTCTTCCTGGAAGGCGCTCAGAACAGGTCGATCGGATCGATATCGAGCGACCAGCGCACCTGGCGCCCGCCGGGCAACTGTTCGAGGCTCTGCAGCCAGGGCGTCAGCAGGCGATGCAGCGGCGCCCGGCTCATGCACTGCAGCAGCAGTTGCGCGCGGTGCTTGCCGGCACGCCGCTCCATGGGCGCGGGCACCGGCCCGAGCAGTTCCACCTCCGGTCCGCCCATCTGCTCGAGCAATTGCTCGGCGGCACTGCAGGCGCTGTCGAGGAAGGCTTCCGCCTGGCCCGGCTTGTGCGCTTCGGCGCGCAGCAGGGCGAGGTGGGCGAAGGGCGGCAGGCCGGCGGCGCGGCGTTCGCTGAGGGCCTGTTCGGCAAAGGCGAAGTAGCCGTCCTCGGTGAGCTGGACCAGCAGCGGGTGATCGGCCAGGTGGGTCTGGATCAGTACCCGTCCGGGCTCCTCGGCGCGTCCTGCGCGGCCGGCGACCTGGACGATCTGCTGGGCCATGCGTTCGCTGGCGCGGAAGTCGGCGGAAAACAGGCCGCCATCGGCATCGAGGATCGCCACCAGGGTGACCCGTGGGAAGTGGTGCCCCTTGGCGAGCATCTGGGTGCCGACCAGGATGCATGGCTCACCGCTGTTGATGGTGGCGAAGAGGTCGCGCATGGCGTGCTTGCGCGAGGTGCTGTCGCGGTCGATGCGCAGCACCGGATGGTTCGGGAAGAGAATCCGCAGGCGTTCCTCGGCGCGCTCGGTGCCGGCGCCTACCGGACGCAGGTCGAGCTTGCCGCACTGCGGGCAGTTCATCGGCGGCCGCTGGCGGTGGTCGCAGTGGTGGCAGCGCAACTCGCCGCTGCCCTGGTGCACGGTCATCCGCGCGTCGCAGCGCGGGCATTGGCTGATCCAGCCGCAGTCGTGGCAAAGCAGGGTCGGAGCGAAGCCGCGGCGGTTGAGGAACACCAGGACCTGCTGGCCGGCCGCCAGGGTATCGCCGATGGCCTGTTGCAGCGGGCGGGAAAGGCCGGCGTCGAGCGGCATGCTCTTCACGTCGAGGCGGATGAATTTCGGCGGGTGCGCGCCACCGGCGCGCTGGGTCAGGCGCAGCAGGCCGTAGCGGCCGGCCTGGGCGTTGTGCAGGCTTTCCAGGGCGGGCGTGGCCGAACCGAGCAGGATCGGCACGTTCTCCAGGCGTGCGCGTACCAGTGCCAGGTCGCGGGCGTGGTAGCGCAGGCCGTCCTGCTGTTTATAGGAGGCGTCGTGTTCCTCGTCGACGATGATCAGTCCCGGCCGCTTCAATGGAGTGAACAGTGCCGAACGGGTGCCGATGACGATGTCGGCCTCGCCATCCCGGGCGGCGAGCCAGGCGTCGAGGCGCTCGCGGTCGGTCAGGGCCGAATGCAGCAGGGCGATGCGCGCGTTGAAGCGGCGTTCGAAACGCGCCAGGGTCTGCGGCCCCAGGTTGATCTCGGGAATCAGCACCAGGGCCTGGCGGCCTGCGGCCAGGGTTTCGCGGATCAGTTGCAGGTAGACCTCGGTCTTGCCGCTGCCGGTGACCCCGGCCAGCAGGAAGCAATGGAAACCGCCGTGGCTGGCGCGAACCGCCTCGAAGGCGGCGCGCTGCTCGGGGTTCAGCGGCAACTCCGCCTGGGCCAGCCAGCCGCCTTCGCGCGGCGGGGTGCTGTGGCGCCGCACCTCCAGTTCGACCAAGCCTTTTTCCTTGAGCAGGTCGAGGCTGTCCTTGTTTATCTGCAACTGGTTCAGCAACTCATGGGACACCCCGTGCGGATGCTGCTTGAGAATCGCCAGGGCCTGGCGCTGGCGCGGCGCCCGGGCCAGGCGCGGATCGTCGAGGCTGGATTGCGCGGTGGCATGCCAGAAGCGCTGCTGGCGCGCCTCGGCCGGCTCGCCCTGGCGCAACAGGTTGGGCAGCGCCCAGGACAGGGTGTCGCCGAGGCTGTGCTGGTAGTACTGGGCGGTCCAGCGACAGAGTTCGAGCAGGTGCGCCGGCATCGGCGGCTTGGCGTCGAGTACCCTGAGGGCAGGCTTGAGCTTGTCTTCGGGTACTTCGGAACGGTCCGTCACCTCTATCAGAACGCCAACCAGCTCCCGGCGCCCGAACGGCAGCAGCAGGCGAATCCCCGGCTGTAGGGCGCTGCGCGGAATGCCGCGGGGCGCGCGGTAGTCGAACAGGCGGCGGAGTGGCGAAGGCAGGGCTAGGCGTAGGATCAGGTCTGACACTCAGCGGCTTCCGGGGATGAAGGAAACGAGGACTGGGCCGGCGATGTTAGCAGACGACCGGCGGGCGGGGTCGCTTGCATAGATGAATCGGTCTGGTATGATCCACGCCCTTAATTACGTGCGGTGCCTGGTAAACGCGCTGGGTGGCGGCACACAACGCCTCGAGGATTGAATCATGAAAGCGGACATCCATCCGACTTACGAAGCTATCGAAGCTACCTGCAGCTGCGGTAACGTCATCAAGACCCGTTCCACCCTGTGCAAGCCGATCCATCTGGACGTGTGCTCCGAATGCCACCCGTTCTACACCGGCAAGCAGAAGGTGCTGGACACCGGCGGCCGTATCGACCGCTTCAAGCAGCGTTTCGGCGTATTCGGCGCCACCAAGTAAGCCGCTTGCCGCGAACGCGCGCAATGCTACTTGTCGCTGTACCGAGAAAGGCGTCCCTGGTGGGCGCCTTTTTCATGTCCGTGGTTTCCGCCTTCGCCGGTGCGGCGGAGGCCTGCCGGCCTACCGGCGCCTTGCAGAACGTCGAGGTGGCGCGGGTGGTGGACGGCGATACCGTGCGCCTGCGCGATGGCCGCAGCGTGCGGCTGATCGGTATCAACGCGCCTGAGCTGGCGCACAACGGTCGCACCACCGAGCCCTTCGCCGAAGCCGCGAAGCAGCGACTGCAGGCGCTGGTATCGGCCAGCGACGGGCGTCTCGCCCTGCAGCCGGGCCGCCAGGCCCGCGATCACTACGGGCGGACCCTGGCGCACCTGTTCGATGCCAGCGGCGCCAACCTCGAGGCGCGCCTGCTCGGCGAGGGCCTGGGCTACCTGGTGGCGGTCGCGCCGAACACCGAGCTGACGGCCTGTCAGCAAGCGGCGGAACGTGCAGCGCGTTCGGCTAATCTGGGTGTATGGAAGCGTTCGCCGGTGCTTTCGCTCGATCGACTGGCGCAGAGCGGCTTCGCCGTGGTCCGCGGGCGGGTGCTCGAGGTCGAACGCAACCGGGGCGGTATCTGGCTGGAGATGGACGGTCCGCTGGTCCTGCGGATCGAGCCGAAGGTGCTCAAGGCGTTCGATGCGAAACGGGTGATGCAGATGGCGGGACGTTCGCTGGAAGTGCGTGGCTGGGTGGTCGATCGTTCCCGCCGTGGCGCTGTGCCGGCCGGCAAGGCGCGCTGGCAGATGTCGGTGACCGATCCGGCGATGCTGGAATGGTTGCCATGAAGACCGCCTGGCTCCTGCTGCTGTTGCTGGGAGTCGGCGCGCTGGGCGGCTGCGCGGTGAACCCGGCCACCGGCAAGAGCGATTTCGTGATGATGAGCGAGCAGCAGGAACTCGGCATGGGCGCTCGCTACAACCAGGAAATCCTCAAGCAGTTCCCCCGCTACAACGATGAAAAGCTCCAGGCCTACGTGCAACGGGTAGGCGAGCGGGTCGCCCGCAGCAGCCACCGCAGCAATCTGCAATATCATTTCACCGTCATCGATTCGCCGGACATCAACGCCTTCGCCCTGCCGGGCGGCTACATCTATATCCATCGCGGACTGATCGCCTACCTTGGCTCCGAGGCCGAACTGGCCGCGGTGCTCGGTCATGAGGTCGGCCACGTCACGGCGCGCCACAGCGTGCGCCAGCAGAGCCAGGCCAGCGCCTGGAACATCCTTGGCCAGGCGGTGGCGATCGGCACCGGGGTCGGTGCCGCCGGCGACCTGGCCAACGTGCTCGGCACGGCCTTCGTCCGCGGCTACGGGCGTGACATGGAACTGGAAGCCGATGGTCTCGGCGCTCAGTACCTGGCCCGCGCCGGCTACGATCCGACGGCGATGATCCAGGTGGTGCGGGTGCTGAAGAACCAGGAGGACTTCGCTCGCGAAGAGGCTGCGCGCAATGGCCAGGCGGTACAGGCCGGCGGCTACCACGGGTTGTTCGATACCCATCCGGACAACGACCGGCGTCTGCAGGAAGTGGTCGGCCCGGCCCGGCAACTGGCCAACGGACAGCAGGAAGTGGGGCGCGAGGTCTTTCTTCGCCATCTGGAAGGCATGCCGTTCGGCGACTCGGCATCGGCCGGGGTGCGTCGCGGGCAGAACTTCTACCATGCCGAGCTGGACTTCACCCTGAGCTATCCGGCGGGCTGGAAGATCCTCAACCAGCCCAGTGCCCTGCTTGGCTATCCGGCGGACGAGCAGTCGTTCATCGGCATGAAGCTGGTGCCCCATGATTCCCGCCTGACGCCCGCGGAGTTCCTGCGCAAGAACGCCGGGCAACGGCTGGCCCAGGAAGAGTCGCTGAAGCAGGCAGGACTGAACGGCTACACGGCGGTGGTGCCAGGCAACCCGGCGCGACGGGTTGCTGTGATCTACCAGGGCGACCGCGCCTACCTGTTCGTCGGCGTGGTCAAGGTCGGTTCCCTGGAGACCCAGGACGACCGCTTCCTCAGCGTGATCCGCAGCTTCCGTCCGCTGCGCGACAAGGAGCGGGCCCTGGCGCAGCCGCGACGCCTGCACCTGGTGCAGGTCAAGGCGGGGCAGACGCTGGAGCAATTGGCGGCTGGCGGCGAGGGGTCATTGAGTGACTCCGTGGCTCGTCTGCGTCTGCTGAATGACCTTTATCCGAGCGGTGAACCCCGTCCGGGCGATTGGCTTAAAGTCGTACGCTAGAGGTCTTGACAGCCGGGTCCTGACGATCTTGTGGGGCGTCGTCTTCTTGCGTATGCTCGGTCGCCCCGTCTGTCCAACAAGCAATAAAGCGGAAGTGCCCAAATGTCCGATCTTAAAACCGCTGCCCTCGAATATCACGCACAACCCCGTCCGGGAAAACTGAGTGTCGAGCTGACCAAACCCACCGCTACCGCCCGGGACCTGTCCCTGGCCTACAGCCCGGGTGTCGCCGAGCCGGTGCGTGAAATCGCCCGCGATGCCGAGCTGGCCTACCAGTACACCGGCAAGGGCAACCTGGTGGCAGTGATTTCCGACGGCACCGCGATTCTCGGCCTGGGTAACCTCGGCCCGCTGGCCTCCAAGCCGGTGATGGAAGGCAAGGGTGTGCTGTTCAAGCGCTTCGCCGGCATCGACGTGTTCGACATCGAGGTCGACGCCGAGAGCCCGCAGGCTTTCATCGATACCGTCAAGCGTATTTCCATCACCTTCGGCGGTATCAACCTCGAGGACATCAAGGCTCCCGAGTGTTTCGAGATCGAGCGCGCGCTGATCGAACAGTGCGACATCCCGGTGTTCCACGATGACCAGCACGGCACCGCCATCGTTACCGCGGCGGGCATGCTCAACGCGCTGGAACTGGCCGGCAAGAAGCTGGAAGAAGCGAAGATCGTCTGCCTCGGCGCCGGCGCTGCCGCCATCTCCTGCATGAAGCTGCTGGTGAGCATGGGCGCCAAGGTCGAGAACATCTACATGATCGACCGCAAGGGCGTGATCCACGCCGGTCGCGACGACCTGAACCAGTACAAGTCGGTGTTCGCCACCGAGACCGACAAGCGCACCCTGGCCGACGCCCTGGAGGGCGCCGACGTGTTCGTCGGCCTGTCCGGCGCCAACCTGCTGGAGCCGGAAGACCTCAAGCGCATGGCGCCGAACCCGATCGTGTTCGCCTGCTCGAACCCGGACCCGGAGATCAAGCCGGAACTGGCCCATGCCACCCGTAACGACGTGATCATGGCTACCGGTCGTTCCGACTATCCGAACCAGGTCAACAACGTGCTCGGTTTCCCCTTCATCTTCCGTGGTGCCCTGGACGTACGTGCCACGCGCATCAACGAAGAGATGAAGATCGCCGCCGCCCTGGCCCTGCGCGACCTGGCCAAGCAGCCGGTCCCGGAAGACGTCTGCGCCGCCTATGGCGTGGACAAGCTGGAATTCGGCCGCGAGTACATCATTCCGAAGCCGATGGACAAGCGCCTGATCACCGTGGTTTCCGATGCCGTGGCCAAGGCTGCCATCGAGACCGGCGTGGCTACCCTGCCGTATCCGAAGAACTATCCGCTGAAATCGGTGGACGACGTCTTCAACGGCTGATCGATCGATCCGCCGGATAAAAAGAAACCCCGCCTTGGCGGGGTTTCTTTTTGCCTGCGCCTCGCGCTCCCGTCGTCGCCAACGAAGCGCAGGCGCCGGCCGGTTCAGAACAGGTCGATCGGCGCGCCTTCGTCATCCGGCAGCGGGCTGCCAGGGAAGCTGCCTGGCGGCAGTTCATTGACCGAGGGCGGGGTATCCTCGTTCTTGAACATCTCGAAATAGGCGCCGGGAGTGCCCGGCGCGGCCGAACGGCCGGTCACCGGGTCGATGCGCAGGCTGACGATGCCTGGCGGCTCGGCCATGGTGTGCATCGGCTTGTCCTTGAGGGCGAAGCCCATGTACCTGATCCAGATCGGCAGCGCGACGGTACCGCCGTACTCGCGGCGACCCAGGGTCTCCGGCTGGTCGAAGCCGACCCAGACGCTGGTCACGTAGTCGGAGTTGTAGCCGGAGAACCAGCCATCCTTGGAATCGTTGGTGGTGCCGGTCTTGCCGGCTAGGTCGGTGCGCTTCAGCGCCAGGGCGCGACGCCCGGTACCGCGCTTGATCACGTCCTGCAGCATGCTGGTCATGATATAGGCGGTACGGGCATCGATGATCCGCTCGGCCGGGGTCGGCTCGAAGGTGGTCTGGGCCTTGGCGGCGACTTGCTGGGCTTCGATCGAACCTTCGCCTTCGGCGCTCTCCGGATGCTCGGGGTCACCAGGATTCCCGGCGTCTTCCGCATCCGGCGCAGCGACCTGTTCTTCCACCGGCACGCGGGGCGGATTGGCCTGGTACAGCACCTGTCCGTCGCGGCTCTCGATGCGTTCGATGACGTACGGATTGACCTTGTAGCCGCCGTTGGCGAATACGCTCCAGGCGCCGGCGATTTCCATCGGTGTGACTGTCGCGGTACCCAGGGCCAGGGAGAAGTTGCGCGGCAGTTCGTCGCGCTGGAAGCCGAACTTGGTGATGTAGCTGATCGCCCGCTCGATGCCCAGGCCCTGCAGGACGCGGATCGAGACCATGTTGCGGGACTTGTACAGGGCTTCGCGCAGCGGGATCGGGCCGAGGAAGGTATTGGTGTCGTTCTTCGGTCGCCAGACCTTGTCCAGGTACTCGTCGACGAACACGATCGGCGCATCGTTGACCAGGCTGGCGGCGGTGAAGCCGTTGTCCAGGGCCGCGCTGTAGATGAACGGCTTGAAACTGGAGCCCGGCTGGCGCTTGGCCTGGATCGCGCGGTTGTAGTTGCTCTGCTCGAAGGAGAAGCCGCCGACCAGCGAGCGGATCGCCCCGTCCTTCGGGTCGAGGGAGATCAGCGCGCTCTGTGCGGCGGGAATCTGTACGAAGCGCAGGGTGCCGTCTTCCTGGCGCTGCACGCGGATCTGGTCGCCGGCCTGGGCCACGTCGGCGGGCTGGCGCGGCATCGGGCCCATGCTGTTGTTGCTGAGGAAGGGGTGTGCCCATTTCATGCTGTCCCAGGTCACGGCTTCTTCCTTGCCGTCGCGGGTCATCACCATGATCCCGCTCTTTTCCACCTGGGTGACGATCGCCGGCTCCAGGCCGCCGATGCTGCGCTGCTGGCCCAGGTGCTTGAGCCAGGCGTCGCGGGTCTGGCCCGGCAGGCGGGTCTCCGGGCCGCGGTAGCCGTGGCGCTGGTCATAGTCGATGAGGCCGTCGCGGACCGATTGGCTGGCGGCGTTCTGCAGGTCGCTGCGGACCGTGGTGATGACCTTGTAGCCCTCGGTATAGGCCTCGCTGCCGTAGCGGCCGACCATCTCGGCACGGGCCATCTCGGCGATGTAGGGCGCATTCAGTTCGGGGGTCTGCACGTGGTAGGAGGCGTTGATCGGCTCCTCGACGGCGGCCTGGTAGCGTTGCTGGTCGATGAAGCCGAGCTTGAGCATGCGCTCGAGGATCCAGTTGCGCCGCTCCGTACTGCGGGTCGGGTTGACCAGCGGGTTGTAGCGCGAGGGCGCTTTCGGCAGGCCGGCGATCATCGCCATCTCGGCCAGGCTCAAGTCTTTGATCGGCTTGCCGTAATAGACCTGTGCGGCAGCCTCGATGCCATAGGCACGGTTGCCCAGGTAGATCTTGTTGACGTAGAGCTCGAGGATCTCGTCCTTGGTCAGCTGTCGCTCGATCTGCAGGGCCAGGAGGATTTCATTGATCTTTCGCGAGAAGCTTCTTTCATTGGTAAGGAAGTAGTTCTTCGCTACCTGCATGGTGATGGTGCTGCCGCCAGTCTGGATGTGACCGCTTTTCAATAATTGCGCGGCGGCGCGCATTAGGCTTTTCACATCGACGCCATAATGGTTGGCGAAATTGTCGTCCTCGGCGGACAGCAGGGCATGGATGAAGTCCTGCGGGATGTCGGCGAAGCGGATCGGCGTCCGGCGCATCTCGCCGAACTCGGAGATGAGCTTGCCGTCCTCGCTGTAGACCTTGAGGGGGATCTGCAGCTGGACGTTACGCAGAGCTTCCACCGAGGGCAGGCTGGGACTCAGATAGAGATAGGCGCCGCTGAAACTGAGCAGCACTCCACAAATCAGGGTGACGCAAGTCCACCACAGGAACTTCAGCAGGCGCATGGGTAGATTCGGATTTCCAGGAAAAAGAAAGAGTTAAGCGAATAGGACAGGAAAAAGGCAAAAGCTGTTCACATTATAAGCAATTTTTCTGTGACCTAGCCATTTGCCTGGCCTTCGGCTCTGGTATCTAATGTGAAAAAAGAAGAATCGTTCGTAAGTATTGAACGCTAATAGGGAATTGGTCGTGCTAGGGCTCATAAAGAAGAAAGCGAACACCTTGCTGGGGATCGACATCAGCTCGACCTCGGTAAAGCTCCTTGAGTTGAGCCGCTCCGGAGGCCGCTACAAAGTGGAGGCCTATGCCGTCGAGCCGCTTCCGCCGAATGCAGTCGTGGAAAAGAACATCGTCGAGCTGGAAGGGGTCGGCCAGGCGTTGTCACGGGTGCTGGTCAAGGCGAAAACCAACCTGAAGTCGGCCGTGGTCGCCGTCGCCGGTTCGGCGGTGATCACCAAGACCATCGAGATGGAGGCCGGGCTTTCCGAGGATGAACTGGAAAACCAGCTGAAGATCGAGGCCGACCAGTACATCCCCTATCCGCTGGAGGAAGTCGCCATCGACTTCGAGGTCCAGGGGCTCTCCGCGCGCAATCCCGAGCGCGTGGACGTACTCCTGGCCGCCTGTCGGAAAGAAAACGTCGAGGTTCGCGAAGCGGCCCTGGCGCTGGCCGGCCTGACCGCCAAGGTGGTCGACGTCGAGGCCTACGCGCTGGAGCGCTCCTATGCGCTGCTGAGCAGCCAGCTGGGTGCCGACACCGACCAGTTGACCGTGGCGGTAGTGGACATCGGCGCGACCATGACCACCCTGAGCGTCCTGCACAACGGACGCACCATCTATACCCGCGAACAGCTGTTCGGCGGTCGCCAGCTCACCGAGGAGATCCAGCGGCGTTACGGACTCTCGGTGGAGGAAGCCGGTCTCGCCAAGAAGCAGGGCGGTCTTCCGGATGACTACGACAGCGAAGTTCTGCGTCCGTTCAAGGACGCCGTGGTGCAGCAGGTTTCCCGCTCGCTGCAGTTCTTCTTCGCCGCCGGACAGTTCAACGACGTCGACTACATCGTCCTGGCGGGCGGTACGGCGTCTATCCAGGATCTCGATCGGTTGATCCAGCAGAAGATCGGCACCCCGACCCTGGTCGCCAACCCGTTCGCCGACATGGCGCTGAACGGCAAGGTGAATGCCGGCGCCCTGGCCAGCGACGCTCCGGCGTTGATGATCGCCTGCGGCCTGGCGTTGAGGAGTTTCGACTGATGGCACGGATCAACCTTCTACCCTGGCGCGAAGAGCTGCGCGAGCAGCGCAAGCAGCAGTTCCTGGTGATTCTTGGCGGCGTCCTGGTGGCATCGGCTGCACTGGTATTCCTTGGCGACCAGTACTTCACCGCGGCCATCGAGAACCAGAACGCCCGCAACGACTTCCTGCGCAAGGAAATCGTCGTACTCGACGCCCGGATCAAGGAAATCAGCGAACTGAAGTCGCGGCGCCAGCAATTGCTCGAGCGGATGAAGATCATCCAGGACCTGCAGGGCAACCGTCCCATCATCGGACGGGTGTTCGACCAGCTCGTGCGGACCTTGCCCGACGGCGTGTATTTCACCGACCTGAAGATGACCGGCAAGAACATCGCCATCGCCGGCGCGGCCGAGTCCAACAACCGCGTTTCCAATCTCATGCGCAACATGGACGCGTCCGAGTGGCTGACCGCCCCGACCCTGAACGAGGTCAAGGCGGTGACCCAGGGCGCGGTGGACCAGGCCAACGTGTTCCAACTGACCGTGCAGCAGACGCAGCCCGGCGAGGAAGACGCCAAGGCGAAGCATGGGGTTGCGCAAGGAGCCAAGAAATGAGTCTGGCCAGTTCCCTGGAAAGTCTGCGCAAGATCGATATCAACGATCTCGACCTGAACAACATCGGTTCCTGGCCGGCGGCGGTCAAGGTCATCGTCTGCGTGCTGCTGACCGCGGCGGTCCTGGCGCTGGGCTACAACTTCCATCTGAGTGACATGCAGGCTCAGCTCGAACAGCAGGCCGCGGAAGAGGAGACGCTCAAGCAGCAGTTCTCCACCAGGCCGCGAACCTGGAAGCCTACAAGGCACAGATGAAGGAGATGGAAGAGTCCTTTGGCGCCTTGCTGCGGCAGTTGCCCAGCGACACCGAGGTACCCGGGCTGCTCGAGGACATCACTCGTACCGGCCTGGGCAGCGGCCTGGAGTTCGAGGAAATCAAGCTGCTTCCCGAGGTTGCCCAGCAGTTCTACATCGAGCTGCCGATCCAGATCAGCGTGGTCGGCGGCTACCACGACCTGGCGACCTTCGTCAGCGGCGTGTCCAGCCTGCCGCGGATCGTCACCCTGCATGACTTCGAGATCAAGCCGGTCGCGCCCGGCAGCACGTCCAAGCTGCGCATGAGCATCCTGGCCAAGACCTATCGCTACAACGACAAGGGGCTGAAGAAATGAGAGCCCGCCTGATTCTGAGCAGCCTGCTGCTCGCCAGCCTGGCCGGATGCGGCGGCGGTTCCGATTTCGCCGATCTGCAGTCCTACATGGACGAGGTTCGCGCCCGGCCCAAGGGCACTATCGAGCCGTTGCCGAAGTTCCAGCCGTACGAGGCCTTCACCTATAGCGCCGCGTCGCTACGCAGCCCGTTCCAGCCGCCGGTGAAGATCGACCTGACCGTGCGGCAGAAGGGCAACAAGGTGATCAAGCCCGACGAGACGCGGGTCAAGCAGTTCCTGGAAGGCTTCAACATCGAGACCTTCGAGATGGTCGGCACCCTGTCCAACGCCCAGGGCACCTTCGCCCTGGTGAAGGGCGCGGGTGGCGTGCACCGGGTGAGGGTCGGGGACTACCTGGGGCGCAACGACGGCAAGGTCGTCGGCATCAGCGAAGGAAAAATAGACGTGATCGAAATCGTTCCTGACGGAGAGGGGAACTGGCTGGAGCGTCCGCGCAGCCTGACTCTCAAGGAACGCTCCTGAGGGCGGGGAAAAACATGCATAACCAACAGCAGTCTGTACAACGGAGTCGGACGATGAACAGTGGCCTCTCGCGCCTCGGGATCGCTTTGCTGGCCGCCATGTTCGCGCCGGCATTGCTCGCCGCGGACCTGGAGAAACTCGACGTGGCGGCATTGCCTGGCGACCGGGTCGAGCTAAAGCTGCAGTTCGACGAGCCCGTCGCCGCGCCGCGTGGCTATACCATCGAGCAGCCGGCGCGAATCGCCCTCGATCTGCCGGGGGTACAGAACAAGCTCGGCACCAAGAACCGGGAGCTGAGCGTGGGCAATACGCGCAGCGTCACGGTGGTCGAGGCGAAGGATCGCACACGGTTGATCATCAACCTGACCACGTTGTCGTCCTACACCACCCGGGTGGAAGGCAACAACCTCTTCGTGGTGGTCGGCAATTCGCCGGCCGGCGCCAGCGTCGCTTCCGCCGCTCCGGTCAAGGCTAGCCCGGCTCCGGCCAGCTATGCCCAGCCGATCAAGCCCAAGCCGTACGTGCCGGCGGGTCGTGCCATTCGCAACATCGATTTCCAGCGTGGCGAAAAGGGCGAGGGCAACGTGGTCATCGACCTGTCCGACCCGACCTTGAGCCCGGATATCCAGGAGCAGGGCGGCAAGATCCGCCTGGACTTCGCCAAGACCCAGCTGCCGGATGCGCTGCGGGTTCGCCTGGACGTCAAGGACTTCGCCACGCCGGTGCAGTTCGTCAACGCCAGCGCGCAATCCGACCGTACCAGCATCACCATCGAGCCGAGCGGGCTCTACGACTATCTGGTCTACCAGACCGACAATCGCCTGACCGTCAGCATCAAGCCGATGACCACGGAAGATGCCGAGCGGCGCAAGAAGGACAATTTCGCCTATACCGGCGAGAAACTGTCGCTGAACTTCCAGGACATCGACGTGCGTTCGGTACTGCAACTGATCGCCGACTTCACCGACCTGAATCTGGTGGCCTCGGATACCGTGCAGGGCAATATCACCCTGCGCCTGCAGAACGTGCCGTGGGACCAGGCGCTGGACCTGGTACTGAAGACCAAGGGCCTGGACAAGCGCAAGCTCGGCAACGTACTGCTGGTGGCCCCGGCCGACGAGATCGCCGCCCGTGAGCGCCAGGAGCTGGAAGCGCAGAAGCAGATCGCCGAGTTGGCGCCACTGCGCCGGGAACTGATCCAGGTGAACTACGCCAAGGCCGCGGACATCGCCAAGCTGTTCCAGTCGGTGACCAGCGATGGTGGCCAGGAAGGCAAGGAAGGCGGGCGCGGCTCGATCACCGTCGACGACCGCACCAACAGCATCATCGCCTATCAGCCCCAGGAGCGACTGGACGAACTGCGGCGGATCGTTTCGCAGCTGGATATTCCGGTGCGCCAGGTGATGATCGAGGCACGCATCGTCGAGGCCAACGTCGGTTACGACAAGAGTCTCGGTGTGCGCTGGGGCGGCGCTTATCACAAGGGCAACTGGAGAGGCTACGGCAAGGACGGCAATATCGGGATCAAGGACGAGGACGGCATGAACTGCGGCCCGATCGCCGGCAACTGTACTTTCCCCACCACGGGAACCAGCAAGTCGCCGTCGCCGTTCGTCGACATCGGCGCCAAGGATGCCACCTCCGGAATCGGCATCGGCTTCATCACCGACAATATCATCCTCGACCTGCAACTGTCGGCGATGGAAAAGACCGGCAACGGCGAGATCGTCTCCCAGCCCAAGGTCGTGACCTCGGACAAGGAAACCGCGAAGATCCTCAAGGGCCAGGAAGTACCCTACCAGGAGGCCAGCTCCAGTGGCGCTACCAGCACCTCGTTCAAGGAGGCCGCGCTGTCCCTCGAGGTGACCCCGCAGATCACCCCGGACAACCGGATCATCGTCGAAGTGAAGGTGACCAAGGATGCGCCGGACTTCGATCGCGCACTGAACGGCGTACCGCCGATCAACAAGAACGAGGTGAACGCCAAGATCCTGGTCAACGACGGCGAGACCATCGTCATCGGCGGCGTGTTCAGCAACACCCAGAGCAAGTCGGTGGACAAGGTGCCGTTCCTCGGCGACCTGCCTTACCTGGGGCGGCTGTTCCGGCGCGATACGGTCTCGGACGTGAAAAACGAACTTCTGGTTTTCCTGACACCGCGGATCATGAATAATCAGGCCATCGCAATCGGTCGCTGATATCGAACAACGTGGTCAACCTGATCCTCGTCGGCCCGATGGGTGCTGGAAAGAGCACCATCGGGCGCCTGCTCGCCAAGGAGCTGCATCTCGCGTTCAAGGACTCCGACAAGGAGATCGAACAGCGGTGCGGCGCGAATATCCCATGGATCTTCGATGTCGAGGGCGAGGTCGGTTTCCGCGAGCGCGAGCAGGCCATGCTCACCGAACTCTGCGCCGCCGACGGCATGGTGATCGCCACCGGCGGCGGGGCGGTGATGCGCGACGGTAACCGCCAGGTGCTGCGCGCCGGTGGCCGGGTTGTGTACCTGCATGCCTCGGTCGAGCACCAGATCGCGCGCACGGCGCGGGACCGCAACCGCCCCTTGTTGCAGAAGCCCAACCCGGGACAGATCCTCCGCGACCTGATGGCGCTGCGCGATCCGCTCTACCGCGAAATCGCCGATGTGGTGGTGGAGACCGACGAAAGGCCGCCGCGCCTGGTCGTCCAGGAAATTCTCGAACGCCTGCGCAAGTTGCCGCCCCGCTGAGGCGCGGCGAATTGCGTTATCCTATTGCCCTTTCCTGTCTGGGGGCCTCATGCGCACACTTCACGTCGATCTAGGCGAGCGTAGCTATCCCATTTACATCGGTGAAAACCTGCTGGGCGACGCCCGCTGGTTCGCGCCGCATATCGTCGGTCGCCGGGTCGCGGTGATCAGCAACGAAACGGTCGCTCCTCTCTATCTGGAAACCCTGCTCAAGGCACTGCAAGGCCATGAGGTCACCCCTGTGGTGCTGCCCGACGGCGAGGCCTACAAGCAGTGGGAAACCCTGCAACTGATCTTCGATGCCCTGCTGAAGGAGCGGCATGACCGCAAGACTACCCTGATCGCCCTGGGCGGCGGCGTCATCGGTGACATGGCCGGTTTCGCCGCGGCCTGCTACCAGCGTGGGGTCAACTTCATCCAGGTGCCGACCACCCTGTTGTCCCAGGTCGACTCCTCGGTGGGCGGCAAGACCGGGATCAACCATCCGTTGGGCAAGAATATGATCGGTGCGTTCTACCAGCCCCAGGCGGTGGTCATCGACACCGCGTCGCTGAAGACGCTGCCGTCCCGCGAGCTGTCCGCCGGGCTGGCGGAGGTGATCAAGTACGGTTTCATTTGCGACGAACCGTTCATCACCTGGCTGGAAGAGCACATGGATGCCTTGCTGGCACTGGAGCCGACCGTTGTCACCGAGGCCATCGAGCGCTCTTGCGCGGCGAAGGCCCGCGTGGTGGGCGCCGACGAGCGCGAGTCGGGCGTGCGTGCCACGCTGAATCTCGGCCATACCTTCGGTCATGCGATCGAGACCCAGCAGGGTTACGGCGTCTGGCTGCACGGCGAAGCGGTAGGGGCGGGAACCGTGATGGCACTCGAGATGTCGCATCGGTTGGGTTGGCTGAGCGCCGCCGAGCGCGATCGCGGTATCCGCCTGCTGCGCCGGGCTGGCCTGCCCGTGGTACCGCCGGCCGAGATGACGGCGGAAGATTTTATGGAACACATGGCCGTCGACAAGAAAGTGCTCGATGGCCGCCTGCGTCTGGTTTTGCTGCAAGGACTGGGGAATGCCGTGGTCACCGGCGATTTTCCCCGTGAGATCTTGGACGCGACCCTGCGCACCGACTATCGGGCCTTGGCCGACCAGCTTGGAGATGAATGAGGTCCCATGACCAGCTTGCATGCCGATGAGGCCTTCCTGGGCCACTACCAATTCAGTCACGACCCGTTCGCGCCGCGCGTTCCGGGTTTCAAGTTCTTCCCGGCGCAGCGCAAGCCGGTGCTCGGCCAGTTGCACCATCTGGCCCGCTACAGCCAGCTCCTGCTGCTGGTCACCGGGCCCCTGGGCAGCGGCAAGACCCTGCTGCGCCAGGCGCTGGTGGCCAGCACCAACAAGGATGCGGTCCTCAGCGTGGTGATCTCGGCGCGCACCGCCGCCGACGAGACTTCGTTGCTGCGCCAGGTGGCGCAGGGCCTGAGCATCAACCAGGCGAGCCTGGAGGCGATCCTGACCAAGGTGGCGCAGCTGGCGATCACCGGGCAGGACGTCTACCTGATGGTGGACGATGCCGAACAGCTCCAGGACAGCGCGCTGGAAGTGCTGTTGCTGCTGGCTTCTGGCACCAACGAGGGACGCCTGCATGTATTCCTGTTCGGTGAGCCGTCGTTGCTGCCGCGCCTGGAGGTGTTTTCCGAGGGTGAGGAGCGCTTCCATGCCATCGAATTGCAGCCATACAGCGAAGAGGAAACCCGCGACTACCTGGCCCAGCGTCTCGAGGGCGCCGGGCAGGGCATCGAGCTGATTTCCAACGACCTGCTGGTGGACATCCACGAGCAGTCGGAAGGCTGGCCGGGAGCGATCAACCAGGTCGCCCGCGATGCCCTGATCGAAGCGATGCTGGCCAATCGTGGCGCAGCGCGCAAGGCAACCGGAGGGTCTTTCAACTTGCCCAAGAAGCATCTGGTGATTCTTGCGGTCGTGGCCATCGGCGTGATCGCCGCCTGGTTCATGCAAGGCAAGAGCAAGCCGGAGGCGCCGCAGACCGCCTCTACCGAATTGTCCATGAATGGTGGTACGCCGGCCCAGGCCCAGCAGCCGGGCAGCGGCCCGGCCGTGGAGTTCAACGGCTCCAGCCAGCCGTTGCCGCTACCGTTGGTCGGCGAGTCGCAGCCGGTCATTCGCGAGCCGCTGGCCCAGGCCGCCGGGCAAGGTGGCGACGACGAAGGCGGCCTGCCGTCCGCCGCGGTGCCGCCTACCGTTTCCAGCTCGGCTCCTCCGGTGACGCCGCTGGCCAACAACGGCGTCACGCCGATGCATCCGGTGCCGCCGGCGCCGACCGAACCGACCGCGCCTGCGGCGACCCCGACTCCGGCGCAGGCCCCGGCACCGGCCGCGCCGGTCGCCAGCGCCCCGGCCAGCAAGCCGGCCCCGGCCCCCGCTCCGGCCAAGCCGGCGGTGAGCAAGCCGGCCACCACCACCGCGGCGAAGCCGGCCCCGGCTCCGGCCGCCAAGCCGGCCAGCGGTGGCGGTGCGGGAAGTCAGTGGTATCGCAACCAGTCTGGTGGTAACTTCGCCCTGCAGATCCTCGGTACCGGCTCCGAAGCCAATGCCCAGGCGTTCATTCGCCAGCAGGGCGGCGGCGATTTCCGCTACTTCAAGAAAACCCTGCAAGGCAAGCCGTTCTACGTCGTCACCTATGGCAGCTTCCCGAACCGTGCCGCCGCCCTGGCCGCAGTGAAAAAACTGCCGTCCAAGGTGCAGGCCGGCAAGCCGTGGCCGCGTACCTTCGCCAGCATCCAGCAGGAGATCGGCCAGGCGCATTGATCCGACCTGCCGTCGCCTCTTGACGAAACTCGCTAGTCGTTAGCATGACCGGCGGGTTTCGTCTTTCATTTTGGCGACATTGAATTTCATTTTCTCGCCGCAAAATTTGTGAGGCCTTGTGCACCTATGTACAATGGCCTCCCTTTGCCTGTCGAAAACTCGCCGCATGAGCGGGTGACAGGCGAAGTAGATGACTAAAAAAGTTTTGCCGGTGAGAGTTCCTTATGAAAGCAGGTCTGTACCATCCTGAAACGTTCAAGGATAACTGCGGATTTGGCCTGATCGCCCATATGCAGGGCGAGCCGAGCCATCAACTTCTGCAAACCGCAATCGAAGCACTGACCTGCATGACCCACCGCGGTGGGATCAATGCCGATGGCAAGACCGGGGACGGCTGCGGGCTGCTGATCCAGAAGCCCGACCTGTTCCTGCGTGCCGTCGCCAGGGAAGCCTTTTCTGTCGACCTGCCCGAGCAATACGCGGTGGGCATGGTGTTCTTCAACCAGGACCCGGTGAAAGCCGAGGCGGCACGCGAGAACATGAATCGCGAGATCGTCGCCGCCGGACTGGAGCTGGTCGGCTGGCGCAAGGTGCCGATCGATACCAGCGTTCTCGGCCGCCTGGCGCTGGAGCGCCTGCCGCAGATCGAACAGGTGTTCATCGGCGGCGCCGGCCTGAGCGACCAGGACTTCGCCATCAAGCTGTTCAGCGCACGGCGCCGCTCGTCGGTGGCCAACGCCGCCGACAGCGACCACTACATCTGCAGCTTTTCGCACAAGACCATCATCTACAAGGGCCTGATGATGCCGGCCGACCTGGCCGCCTTCTATCCGGACCTTGGCGACGAGCGCCTGCAGACCGCGATCTGCGTATTCCACCAGCGCTTCTCCACCAACACCCTGCCGAAATGGCCGCTGGCGCAGCCTTTCCGCTTCCTCGCCCACAACGGCGAGATCAACACCATCACCGGCAACCGCAACTGGGCCCAGGCGCGGCGGACCAAGTTCACCAACGAACTGATCCCCGACCTGGAAGAGCTAGGCCCGCTGGTGAACCGCGTCGGCTCCGACTCGTCGAGCATGGACAACATGCTCGAACTGATGGTCACCGGCGGCATGGACCTGTTCCGCGGCCTGCGCATGATCATCCCGCCGGCCTGGCAGAATGTCGAGACCATGGACGCCGACCTGCGCGCGTTCTACGAGTACAACTCGCTGCACATGGAGCCCTGGGATGGCCCCGCCGGCGTCGTGCTGACCGACGGTCGCTATGCCGTCTGCCTGCTCGACCGCAATGGCCTGCGCCCGTCGCGCTGGGTCACCACGAAGAACGGCTACATCACCCTGGCCTCGGAGATCGGCGTCTGGGACTACAAGCCCGAGGACGTCATCGCCAAGGGTCGCGTCGGTCCGGGGCAGATCCTCGCGGTGGACACCGAGACCGGCCAGGTCCTGCACAGCGACGACATCGACAACCGCCTGAAGTCGCGCCATCCCTACAAGCAATGGCTGCGGCAGAATGCCCTGCGCATCCAGGCGACCCTGGACGACGACCATGGCGTGGCCAGCTACGACGCCGACCAGCTCAAGCAATTCATGAAGATGTTCCAGGTCACCTTCGAGGAGCGTGACCAGGTGCTGCGTCCGCTCGGCGAGCAGGGCCAGGAAGCGGTGGGCTCCATGGGCGACGATACGCCGATGGCGATCCTCTCCCGGCGCATCCGCTCTCCGTACGATTACTTCCGCCAGCAATTCGCCCAGGTCACCAACCCGCCGATCGACCCGCTGCGCGAAGCCATCGTGATGTCCCTGGAAACCTGCCTGGGCGTCGAGCAGAACATCTTCGAGGAAGCCCCGCACCATGCCAACCAGGCGATCCTCACCACTCCGGTGATCTCGCCGGCGAAGTGGCGGACCATCATGACCCTGGACCGCCCGGGCTTCGACCGCCACTTCATCGACCTCAACTACGACGAGTCGATGGGCCTGGAGGCCGCGGTGCGCAACATCGCCGACCAGGCCGAGGAAGCCGTGCGCGGCGGCAAGGTGCTGCTGATCCTCAGCGACCGCCATATCGCTCCCGGCAAACTGCCGGTGCATGCTGCCCTGGCCGTCGGTGCGGTGCACCACCGCCTGGTGCAGACCGGGCTGCGCTGCGACTCCAACATCCTGGTGGAGACCGCCACCGCCCGCGATCCGCACCATTTCGCGGTGCTGATCGGCTTCGGCGCCTCGGCGGTCTATCCGTTCCTCGCCTACGAGGTGCTGGCCGACCTGATCCGCACCGGTGAAGTGCTGGGCGACCTCTACGAGGTGTTCAAGTACTACCGCAAGGGGATCTCCAAGGGCCTGATGAAGATTCTCTCGAAGATGGGCATCTCCACCGTCGCGTCCTACCGTGGCGCGCAGCTGTTCGAGGCGGTGGGCCTGTCCGACGAGGTCACCGACCTGTGCTTCACCGGAGTCGCCAGCCGCATCCAGGGCGCGCGCTTCGTCGATATCGAGAACGAGCAGAAGCTCCTGGCCGCCGAGGCCTGGAGCAACCGCAAGCCGATCCAGCAGGGCGGCTTGCTGAAATTCGTCTATGGCGGCGAATACCACGCCTACAACCCGGATGTGGTGAATACCCTGCAGGCTGCCGTGCAGCAGGGCGACTACGAGAAGTTCAAGGAATACACCGCGCTGGTGGACCAGCGCCCAGTGTCGATGATCCGCGACCTGTTGCAGGTGAAGACCGCCGCGCAGCCGCTGGCGCTCGACGAGGTGGAGCCGCTGGAAGCCATCTTCAAGCGCTTCGATGCCGCCGGGATTTCCCTTGGCGCGCTGTCGCCGGAGGCCCACGAGGCGCTGGCCGAGGCGATGAACACCCTGGGCGGTCGCTCCAACTCCGGCGAGGGCGGCGAGGACCCGGCGCGCTACGGCACGCTGAAGAGTTCGAAGATCAAGCAGGTGGCTACCGGCCGCTTCGGCGTGACCCCGGAATACCTGGTCAACGCCGAGGTCCTGCAGATCAAGGTGGCCCAGGGCGCCAAGCCCGGCGAGGGCGGCCAGTTGCCGGGCGGCAAGGTCAACGGCCTGATCGCCCGCCTGCGCTATGCGGTGCCCGGCGTGACCCTGATCTCGCCGCCGCCGCACCACGACATCTACTCCATCGAAGACCTGGCGCAGCTGATCTTCGACCTCAAGCAGGTCAACCCGCAGGCGCTGGTATCGGTGAAGCTGGTATCCGAGCCGGGCGTCGGCACCATCGCCGCCGGCGTGGCCAAGGCCTATGCGGACCTGATCACCATCTCCGGCTACGACGGCGGTACCGGCGCCTCGCCGATCACCTCGATCAAGTACGCCGGCTCGCCCTGGGAACTGGGCCTGGCGGAAACCCACCAGACCCTGCGCGGCAACGACCTGCGCGGCAAGGTCCGGGTGCAGACCGATGGCGGCCTGAAGACCGGCCTGGACGTGATCAAGGCGGCCATTCTCGGCGCCGAGAGCTTCGGCTTCGGTACCGCGCCGATGATCGCCCTGGGCTGCAAGTACCTGCGCATCTGCCACCTGAACAACTGCGCCACCGGCGTGGCGACGCAGAACGACAAGTTGCGCAAGGACCACTTCATCGGCACCACCGCGATGGTGATCAACTTCTTCACCTTCATCGCCACGGAAACCCGCGAGTGGCTGGCGCGCCTCGGCGTGCGCAGCCTGGGCGAGCTGATCGGCCGCACCGACCTGCTGGAGATCCTCCCCGGCGAGACCGCCAAGCAGCAGAATCTGGATCTCGCTCCGTTGCTGGGCAGTGAGCTGATCCCGGCCGACAAGCCGCAGTTCTGCGAGGTGGAGAAAAACCCGCCGTTCGACCAGGGCCTGCTGGCCGAGAAGATGGTCGAGCTGTCGAAGGCCGCCATCGAAGGCCTGAGCGGCGGCGAGTACGAGCTGGACATCTGCAACTGCGACCGATCCATCGGCGCGCGGGTATCCGGCGAGATCGCCCGCCTGCACGGCAACCAGGGCATGGCCAAGGCACCGGTGGTGTTCCGTTTCAAGGGCACCGCGGGACAGAGCTTCGGCGTGTGGAACGCCGGTGGCCTGCACCTGTACCTGGAAGGCGACGCCAACGACTACGTAGGCAAGGGCATGACCGGCGGCAAGCTGGTGATCACCCCGCCCAAGGGCAGTCCGTTCAAGACCCAGGAATCTGCCATCGTCGGCAACACCTGCCTGTACGGCGCCACCGGCGGCAAGCTGTTCGCCGCCGGAACCGCCGGCGAGCGCTTCGCCGTGCGCAACTCCGGTTCCCATGCGGTGGTGGAAGGTACCGGCGACCACTGCTGCGAATACATGACCGGCGGTTTCGTCTGCGTGCTGGGCAAGACCGGCTACAACTTCGGCTCCGGCATGACCGGGGGCTTCGCCTACGTCCTCGACATGGACAACACTTTCGTCGACCGCGTGAACCACGAGCTGGTGGAAATCCAGCGGATCAGCGGCGAGGCGATGGAGGCCTATCGCAGCCACCTGCGCAAGGTCCTGGTCGAGTACGTGAACGAAACGGCAAGCGAGTGGGGCGCGAACATCCTGGAAAACCTGGATGACTACCTGCGTCGGTTCTGGCTGGTGAAACCGAAGGCGGCCAGCCTCGGTTCGCTGCTGACCAGCACCCGTGCCAACCCGCAATAAGCGCCCGAAGTTGTGATGAGGTTTCGATATGTCTGAACGTCTGAATTCCGACCGCCTGAACAACGACTTCCAGTTCATCGAAGTCGGGCGCAAGGACCCGAAGAAGAAGCTGCTGCGCCAGCGCAAGCGCGAGTTCGTGGAGATCCACGACCTGTTCAAGCCGCAGCAGGCCGCCGACCAGGCCCACCGCTGCCTGGGCTGCGGCAACCCGTACTGCGAGTGGAAATGCCCGGTGCACAACTTCATCCCTAACTGGCTGAAGCTGGTTTCCGAAGGCAACATCCTGGCCGCCGCCGAACTGTCGCACCAGACCAACACCCTGCCGGAAGTCTGCGGCCGGGTCTGCCCGCAGGATCGCCTCTGCGAGGGCGCCTGCACCCTCAACGACGGTTTTGGCGCGGTGACCATCGGCTCGGTGGAGAAGTACATCACCGATACGGCCTTCGCCATGGGCTGGCGTCCGGACCTGTCCAAGGTTAAGCCGACCGGCAGGCGCGTCGCGGTGATCGGCGCCGGCCCGGCCGGCCTCGGCTGCGCCGACGTGCTGGTGCGCAACGGCGTGACCCCGGTGGTGTTCGACCGCAACCCGGAGATCGGCGGCCTGCTGACCTTCGGCATTCCCGAGTTCAAGCTGGAGAAGCACGTCCTCAGCCGTCGCCGCGAGGTGTTCACCGGCATGGGCATCGAGTTTCGCCTGAACACCGAGATCGGCAAGGACGTGACCATGGAGCAGTTGCTCGATGAGTACGATGCCGTGTTCATGGGGATGGGCACCTACACCTACATGAAGGGCGGTTTCCCCGGCGAGGACCTGCCGGGCGTACACGACGCCCTGGACTTCCTGATCGCCAACGTGAACCGCAACCTCGGCTTCGAGAAGTCGGCCGAGGACTTCGTCGACATGAAGGGCAAGCGCGTGGTGGTCCTGGGCGGCGGCGACACCGCGATGGACTGCAACCGCACTTCGATCCGCCAGGGCGCCAAGTCGGTGACCTGTGCCTATCGCCGTGACGAAGAAAACATGCCGGGCTCGCGCAAGGAAGTGAAGAACGCCAAGGAAGAGGGCGTGAAGTTCCTCTTCAACCGCCAGCCCATCGCCATCGTCGGCGAGGACCGGGTGGAAGGCGTGAAGGTGGTCGAGACCCGTCTCGGCGAGCCGGACGCCCGCGGCCGCCGCAGCCCCGAACCGATCCCCGGATCCGAGGAGATCATCCCGGCGGAAGCCGTGCTGATCGCCTTCGGCTTCCGGCCGAGTCCGGCGCCGTGGTTCGAGCGCTTCGAGATCGCCACCGACAGCCAGGGCCGCGTGGTGGCTCCGGCGCAGGCGCAGTTCAAGCACCAGACCAGCAACCCGAAGATCTTCGCCGGTGGCGACATGGTCCGTGGTTCCGACCTGGTGGTGACGGCGATCTTCGAAGGACGTACCGCGGCCGAAGGCATCCTCGACTACCTTGGCGTCTGACCCGCGGCGCCACCGGCGCTGCGACAAATCACCGCGATAGACAAAAGGCACGGCCCCCGCCGTGCCTTTTGTTTTGTGCTTTGCGACAATAGCGGCCCTTTTCGCCCGCCGGCCTGTGGATAACCCCCTTCCGCACGCGCCCGCGTGAAGCCAGCAGCCTTTGATCGGATGCCGTTATGACTGCCCTGAAGAACGACCGCTTCCTCCGCGCCCTGCTCAAGCAGCCCGTCGATGTCACCCCCGTCTGGATGATGCGCCAGGCCGGTCGTTACCTGCCGGAATACCGTGCCACCCGTGCCAAGGCCGGCGATTTCATGAGCCTGTGCATGAACCCGGAGCTGGCCTGCGAAGTGACCCTGCAGCCGCTGGACCGTTACCCGCAGCTGGACGCCGCGATCCTCTTCTCCGATATCCTGACCATTCCCGATGCCATGGGCCAGGGCCTGTACTTCGAGACCGGCGAAGGCCCGCGCTTCCGCAAGGTGGTCTCGTCGCTGGCCGACATCGAGGCGCTGCCGGTTCCCGATCCGGAACAGGACCTGGGCTATGTGATGGATGCCGTGCGCACCATCCGCCGCGAGCTGAACGGCCGCGTACCGCTGATCGGCTTCTCCGGCAGCCCCTGGACCCTCGCCACCTACATGGTCGAGGGCGGCTCGAGCAAGGACTTCCGCAAGTCCAAGGCGATGCTCTACGACAACCCTCAGGCCATGCACGCTCTGCTGGACAAGCTGGCGCAATCGGTGACCAGCTACCTCAACGGGCAGATCCACGCCGGCGCCCAGGCGGTGCAGATCTTCGACTCATGGGGCGGCAGCCTGTCGGCGGCGGCCTACCAGGAGTTCTCCCTGACCTACATGCGCAAGATCGTCGATGGATTGATCCGCGAGCACGACGGACGCCGGGTGCCGGTGATCCTCTTCACCAAGGGAGGCGGCCTGTGGCTGGAGTCGATGGCCGAGGTCGGCGCCGAGGCGCTGGGCCTGGACTGGACCTGCGACATCGGCAGCGCCCGGGCCCGTGTCGGTGAGCGCGTAGCCCTGCAAGGCAACATGGATCCCTCGGTGCTCTACGCCAATCCGGCGGCGATCCGCGCCGAAGTCGCGCGGATCCTGGCGGCCTACGGCAAGGGTACGGGGCATGTGTTCAATCTTGGCCACGGCATCACCCCGGAAGTCGACCCGGCCCATGCCGGCGCCTTCTTCGAGGCGGTGCACGAGTTGTCGGCGCAGTACCACGGCTGAGCCGGAACGAAAGAAGGGGAGCCGAGGCTCCCCTTTTTTCATGCGCGGGCCGACGGCCCTCCGGCGCGTTGGCTGGCGGGGTCGCGCCGGTGGCGTACCCGCCCTACGCAACCCGCCCGGCTCAACTGCTTACCTTGCCGGTGCGGTCGTTGATCACGAACAGCTTGCCGTTGGCGTCGCGCACGAGGATTTCCGCGCCCGGCTGGCCATCCATGTCGGCCACCGAATCGATGCTGTAGTTGACGTCGCCGATGCGGTAGTCGCTGCTGGCGCCGCTGGCGTGGTGGATGACCCGCACCTTGCCCTGCATCACCACGATCAGCTCGTTGCCCGGCTTGCCGTCGGTGTCCGCGGTGCCGCCATAGAGTGCCCAGGCGCTGGCGCCGATGTTGTATTCCTTGCGGGAACTGGCGTTGCTGATCACGTAGATGCCGGTGCTGGTGCGGCCGATGATCTCCGCGCCGGGCTGGCCGTCGAGGTCGGCGATCTGTGCGAGCGCGTGGTAGCCGCTGAAGGTGAAGTCCTTGGCGCCACTGGTGCGCGGGTCGATGACCTTGACGCCGTTGCCCATGTTCAGCACCAGTTCCTTGCCCGGCGCGCCGTCCACGTCGGCGACGTCGAACAGGCCCCAGGTGCCGTTGTAGCTGAAGGTGGCGTCGCGTTGCGTACGGGTGCGATCGAATACGGTGCGCACGCCGTTGCCGATGCTGAGGATGACTTCGTCGCCGGCGACGTTGTCGACGTCGGTGGCGCGCATGATCGCCCAGGAGACGTTGCCTACCGGGTACTTGCGCTGGGTGGTGCTGGCGTGGGAAACGATCACCAGGTCGGGACCGGCCTTGACCAGGATTTCCGCGCCGGGCTGGCCGTCGGTATCGGTGGCGCCGAAGACCGACCAGACCACGTTGCCGAAGCTGTAGTTGCGGGTGCTGCCGCCTTCCACCACCTGCAGGTTGGCGCCGTCGCGGTAGACCGCGGCGAGCTGGCCGTTGCCCCGCAGGTCCCAGGTTCCTACCAGAACGCCGGCCGCCTGGGCTGCGCTGGCGCAGAGGGAGAACAGTGCCGTGCCGAGCAGGCAGGCGCGCTTGATCGCTGGTTTCATAAAGTCCCTTTCATATCGCTGTCGAGGCCGGCCGGATGCCGGCCGCAGCAGCATAGAACAGCGCTTGCCGCGCTCAAGGGAAACGCGAGGGATTTGTCGAGCGCTTGGCATTTGTTCGTGAAACTGGTTGCCCGCCCAGCAGGCGGGCGCGGGTGTCGCTCGGCGGCTCGCCGGTCCAGCGCTTGAAGGCGCGGGTGAAGTTGGTTGGATCGCTGTAACCCAGGTACAGGGCGATACGCTGCAACGACACCTCGGGACGCCGCAGCAATCGCAAGGCCTGGCGCTGGCGAGCCTGACCGAGCAACTGGCGAAAGCTGGTGCCGGCGTCATGCAGATGCCGCTTGAGGCTGCGGCTGGACAGGTGCAGGCGCGCGGCTACTTCCTCCAGGTTGGGGAAGCGCTGTTCCTGGCGTTCCAGCTCCAGCCGCACGCGGGCGCAGATGTCCCGGCGGCCGGCATCGAGCAGCGCCAGTTCGCGCTCGCAGTGTTCGCGGGCGCGGCGCAACGCAGCCGGATCGGCCATCGGTAGCGAGCGGGCGAGCAGGATGGCGGGGAACACCAGCTGGACGTGGGCCTGGTCGTAGCGGCACTGCGGCAGCGGCACAGGCACGGCAGGTTCGGGGTAGTCGAAGTCGAGCCTGCCGACCAGGGCCGGTTCGCCGAGCAGCCAGGCGCCGGAGCGATACAGGCCGATCAGCAGGGCTTCGCTGAAGTACCGGTGCAGCGCCGGCGGGAGCGCAGGGCCTGGCAGCAGGCGCAGGATCACCTGCTCGTCCTCGCGCAGCAGGCTGATTTCGACGTTGCCCTGCAGCAGCGGCATGTAGCGCAGCGCCAGGCACAAGGCATCGCCGAGCGTCGCCGAGGCCATCATCGCGTAGCCCAGGCTGCCATGGGCGGTGGGAGGCGTGCGCAAGGCGAGCTGTGCGCCGAGGCCGGGGTCGCCGCTCAGCGCGAGCGCCGTGGCGGCGATCGCCTGGTACTGCTGCGATGTGACGCGTGCTTCCGGCTCTTCCAGTCGCAGCGTCGACAGACCGATTTCCCGCAGCAGCGCACGTCCGTCCAGGCCGCGTTCCTCCAGCAGGCCGAGCAGCAGGCGCGGATAGGCAGCGGTGATGGTCGGTGCGTCGGAGTCCGTGCGGCGGCTCATGCTGGCGTGTCCTGGCCCGAAATGATCGGCAGTCTGGCGCGAGCGCGTCTGCCGCTGCATTGGCTGGTGCCGCAATACTGCCCGGCAACGCAGTCAAGCGGAGAACGAGCGATGCATCCCTGGACACGACGCAACATTCCACAACTGGCCGGGCGCCTGGCGCTGGTCACCGGCGCCAACAGCGGCCTGGGTTGGCAGGCGGCGCGCACGCTGGCCGGCAAAGGGGCGACCGTGGTGATGGCCTGCCGCAATCGCGAACAGGCGGAGCGGGCGCGGCGGGCGATCCTCGACGAGTATCCCCAGGCACGCCTGGAGCTGGCCGATCTCGACCTGGCCGACCTCGCCTCGATCCGCGCCTGCGCCGCCGGTTTCCGTCAGCGCCACGCACGCCTCGATCTCTTGTTCAACAACGCCGGAGTGATGTTCCTGCCCCTGCGGCGTACCCGCGACGGTTTCGAGATGCAGATGGGCACCAATCACCTCGGCCACTTCGCCCTTACGGGACTGCTGCTGGAGTCGTTGCTGGCCGCTCCACGGCCCAGGGTGGTGGGCATGACCAGCGGTTTCAACCAGTTCGGCCGGCTGCCGCTCGACGACCTCAACGCCGAGCGCGGCTACAACCGCTATCTCGCCTATTGCCACAGCAAGCAGGCCAATCTGCTGTTCAGCCTGGAGTTGCAGCGCCGCGCCGGCCAGCGGGGCGTGCTTCTGCAGAGCCTGGCGGCGCATCCGGGCTACGCGGCGACCAACCTGCAGTACGCGGCGCCGGCGATGTCCGGTTCGCGCCTGGGACGCTGGGCGATGAAGGTGGCCAACGGAGCGTTCGCGCAATCGGCGGAGATGGGGGCGTTGCCGGCACTTTCCGCGCTGACCGAACAGCGCTGGTATGGCGGCGCCTATGTCGGCCCGGATCGCTGGCTGGAAACCCGCGGTTATCCGGCGGCGGCGCGGATTCCGCGGAATGCGCGCGACCTGGGGCTGGCCGCGCGGCTGTGGGCGCGATCGGAGGAACTGACCGGAGTACGCTTCTGGTCGGAGTGAAGGCGCCGGGAGACCGGCACCTCGAACTCAGTGGGCGGCCTGCGCCAGGGTGTTGCCAGGCAGGGCCGGCAGGCGCGCCAGGTGCAGCGAGACCAATACCGCGACCACCAGCAGCGAGCCGATGAACAGCCCGATGCCGTTCCAGCCGTAGTAATGCCAGAACACCCCGCCGAGGGTGCCGGCCAGGCTCGAGCCGACGTAGTAGCTGAACAGGTAGAGCGACGAGGCCTGGCCCTTGGCGCGCAGGGCGCGGCGCCCGATCCAGCTGCTCGCTACCGAGTGCGCGCCGAAGAAGCCGAAGGTGAATAGCAGCAGGCCGGCGAGCATCAGCGGGATCGGCTCGAACAGGGTCAGCAGCAGGCCGCCGAGCATCAGCAGGATGACCGCCCAGAGCACCTTGCGTCGCCCCAGCTTGTCGGCCAGCGAACCGACCCAGGCCGAGCTGTAGATGCCCGAGAGGTAAACCACCGAGAGCACGCCGACCACCGCCTGGCTCATGTGGTAGGGCTCGGCCAGCAGGCGGTAGCCGATGTAGTTGAACAGGGTGACGAAGCTGCCCATCAGCAGGAAACCGATCAGGAACAGCCAGGGCAGTCCGGCGTCGCGGAAGTGCAGGCGGTAGCCGTTGAGCAGGGTCGCCGGCTTCAGCGGTGCCGGCCGGAAGTGTTTCGATTCGGGCAGCACGCGCCAGAACACCAGCGCGGCGACCAGGGCCAGGCCGCCGAGGACCGCCAGTGCGGCATGCCAGGAGATGAAATCGACCAGGACGCCGCTGATCAGGCGTCCGCTCATCCCGCCGATGGCGTTGCCGCCAATGTACAGGCCCATCGACAGGCCGATGTGCTGCGGATGGATCTCTTCGCTGAGATAGGTCATCGCCACCGCGGCCAGGCCGCTCAAGGACAGCCCGACCAGCGCGCGCATCAGCAGCACGCCATGCCAGGTGGGCATCACCGCGCTGCCGAGGGTGAACAGCGCGGCGGCCAGCAGCGAGACGACCATCACCGGCTTGCGACCGATCGCGTCGGAGATCGGGCCGGTGACCAGCAGGCCAAGGGCGAGCATGGCGGTGGCGACGGACAATGCCAGGCTGCTTTCCGCGGCGCTGATGGAAAACGCCTTGGACAGCACCGGCATCATCGGCTGGATGCAGTAGAGCAGGGCAAAGGTGGCGAAACCGCCGGAGAACAGCGCCAGCGAGGTGCGCATGAACTGCGGGGTGCCTTTTTCGATATAGCGTTCGACTTCGGTGGCGGCTTCCAGCACCTCGTTGGCTGCTTCGCGGGCCGCCTCGATTAACGCGGGTTCTTCTTCGGCCTGTGGCCGGACTTGCGGATTGCTCACGGGGCACCTCTGGGGACGGTGGCGAGCAGGCACAACGAGGCCGCGCCACCTGGATTTCAGGGACAAGGGGTCGTTGTTGGAGGTTATGTGGCAAAGGATATAGATAGGTTTATATGATTTCCAATATATTGATCGACACGATTGATATGTAAAAAGACCTAATTGGAGGGGCCGCGTGGAACTCAGGCACCTGCGCTATTTCATCGCCGTCGCCGAGGAGCTGCACTTCGGCCGCGCCGCCGAGCGCCTGGGGATCTCCCAGCCGCCGTTGAGCCAGCAGATCCAGGCGCTGGAGGAGGAAATCGGTGCGCGCCTGTTCGAGCGCACCAACCGCCGCGTCGAACTCACCGACGCCGGCCGGCTGTTCCTCGACGAGTCCCGCCAGGTGCTGGCCCAGGTAGACAAGGCGGTGCTGCTGGCGCGTCGGGCCCACCTGGGGGAACTGGGCGAGCTGAAGATCGGTTTCACTTCCTCGGCACCCTTCACCTCGACCATACCCAGCAGCATCCATGCCTTCCGCAAGGCCTATCCGGACGTACACCTCGACCTGCAGGAAATGAGCAGCCGCCAGGTACTCAAGGCGCTGCTCGAGGAAAGCCTGCAGGTGGGCGTGATCCGCCCGCTGGCGCTGCCGGATGCGGTGCATTGGGTGGAGTTGTTCCGCGAACCGCTGGTGGCGGTGCTGCGGGCCGACCATCCGCTGGCGGCCGGCAGCGAGGATGGCCTGGCCATCGCCGCCCTGGCCGAGGAGCCCTTCGTGTTCTTCCCGCGCAGCTACGGCACCGGGCTCTACGACCAGGTCATCGCCCTGACCCGACAGGCCGGCTTCAGCCCGCGCATCGCCCAGGAGGCCAGCGAGGCGATGACCATCATCGGCCTGGTCTCGGCCGGACTGGGGGTGTCGATCCTGCCGGCGTCGTTCCGCCGCACCCGGGTCGACGGCGTGGTCTACCGCACCCTGAGCGATCCCGAGGCGACGACTGCGGTATGGCTGGTCCGCCGGCAGAACGAGGGCTCGCCGCTGGCGCTGTCCTTCATCGACCTGGTGACCCGCGAGGCGGCCAGCCTGCGCCGGCGCTGAACCGCTCTACGTCAGGACCGAGACGGCGCTCGCGCTTGCCCGCGGCTTTGCCTATCATCCGGGATCAGGCTCGGCTCACGGAGATTTCCCATGCGGCGCGTGGTGTTCAATCAGAAAGGCGGGGTAGGCAAGTCCAGCATCGCCTGCAACCTGGCGGCGGTCAGCGCGGCGGAGGGCTATCGCACCCTGCTGGTGGACCTGGACGCCCAGGCCAACTCCACGCACTACCTGACCGGACTGACCGGCGAGGACCTGCCGGTGGGGATCGCCGACTTCTTCAAGCAGACCTTGTCTTCCGGGCCCTTCAGCAAGAAGGGCAGGGTCGAGATCTACGAGACGCCGTTCGACAACCTGCACATCGTCACCTCCAGCCCCGAACTGGCCGACCTGCAGCCGAAGCTGGAGTCGAAGCACAAGATCAACAAGCTGCGCAAACTGCTGGACGAACTGGACGAAGACTACGACCGGATCTACCTGGATACCCCGCCGGCACTGAATTTCTACACGGTATCTGCGCTGATCGCTGCCGATCGCTGCCTGATTCCCTTCGATTGCGACAGCTTCTCCCGCCAGGCGCTGTATGGCCTTCTCCAGGAGATCGAGGAACTGCGTGACGACCACAACGAAGACCTGCAGGTCGAGGGCATCGTGGTCAACCAGTTCCAGCCGCGCGCCAGCCTGCCGCAGCAACTGCTCGACGAGCTGGTGGCGGAGGAACTGCCGGTGCTGCCGGTGTACCTGATGAGCTCGGTGAAGATGCGCGAGTCGCACCAGGCTTGCACCCCGCTGATCTTCCTCGAACCGCGGCACAAGTTGACCCAGCAGTTCGTCGAGTTGCACGGGCTTCTCGAAAGCTGAGCAGCCTCTGCGGCAGCGCTTCTACGAGGTAACCAGGACGTCACAGCTCGGCTGGCGCAGGTAACGTTGCGCCAGGTTGCCGAGCAGCGCCTGCATCAGCGCGTTGCGGCTGTGCCGGCCGAGGGCGAGCAGCTCCGGCTGGCGCTGCTTCAACGCGGCGTCCAGGCTGTACGGCAGCACGCCGGGAACCACTTCGTGGCTCAGCTGCGGCCCGACGCCCGGCAGGCGCTCCTGCTCGTCGCTCAGCAATTGTTCGATCAGCCCGGCCTGGGTGGCCAGGTGCGCGGCATTCTGCCTGGGCAGGCCGAGCACGCCGTCGTCGGGGGACTCGAACACGTGCAGGGCGTGCAGGTCGGCTTCCACCGGCAGCAGGCGGTAGGCCTGGCGCAGCGCGGTACAGGCGCACTGGGAAAAGTCCAGGGCGCTGAGCGCCTGGCGGTAGGGTTCGTCCGCCTCGCGCACGGCGAGCAGCACCGGCACCCGGCTGCGCCGCACCACCTGGTCGAGGGTGGTGTTGCCGAAGCGTTCGAAGGTCTTCTGGTGGTGTGCGCCCATCAGCAGCAGGTCCGGTTCGAGCGCCCGGGTCTGCTGCAGGATGCCGTCGATCGGCTGGCCCCTGAACAGGTGGATGGTGCTGTCCTCGTCGAGGCCGGCCTCCTTGCGCTTGAGCTGCAGCATGGCGCTGACGGTCTTCACCGCTGACGCCGATAGCCCCGGGTCGTACACGTGCAGCAGGCTGACCCGCGCATCGTGCTGGCGGGCCAGTTGGGCGGCGCGGGCGAGGGCGACGTCGGCTTCCGGGGTGAGGTCGTGGGCGACCAGGAGGTGGCGGATCATGGCGGACTCCGTGGGATGGCTACGCTGGCTTCTCCACTGTCGCGCCGCAGCTCGCTACGGACCTTGATCCATGGCAGAAAAAACCTTCGCCGGGCCCTGCGAAATCTGCCAGTCAGGGCCGCGCGTGGCTGCGTAGCTGGTACAGCGCGGTGCTTTCCGCCACCACCTCCCCCTGCTCGTCGGTGAGTTGCAGTTCGAGGCTGTATTCGGCCTTGCCGCGCTCCCCGGCCTCGGTTTCCAGTTGGCGGATGCGCTCGGCATCCAGGCGTGCCTCGACGCGTATGTCGCCCTTGGCCGGACGGCGGAAGCGCAAGGTCATCTCCTTGACGATGGGATAGAAGCGGGCGCTGTCGAAGCTGGTCAGGAACAGCGCGCCACCGGGAAGTTCGGCGAGGGTGAAGAGCGCCCCGGCGTACATGCTGCCGATGTGGTTCTCGTTGCCGGCGCCCGGCATGCGCAGGCGCACGTAGCCGGGTTCGAGGACTTCCGCCCTGAGTCCGCTGCGCTGGACGAAGGCGATCTTTTCTTCGGTCAGGTGCCTGGCGAGTTCGGTGGGCAGTGGCATGGCGCTCTCCATGTCGGGGATCCCAGCCAGACTAGCCGGCCGGCCAGGCCGGGCAAGGACCGAAACGCTCGCCCGGACTGACCGATCCGCTCAGCGTGCGGCGGCGGCCAGGGCCTGGTCGAGGTCGGCGAGGATGTCGTCGATGTGCTCGATGCCGATCGACAGCCGCACCATGTCGTCGGAGACTCCGGCGCGGGCCAGTTCCTCCGCGTTCAACTGGCGGTGGGTGGTGCTCGCCGGGTGGCAGGCCAGGGACTTGGCGTCGCCGATGTTGACCAGCCGCACCACCAGCTTCAAGGCGTCGATGAAGCGCGCGCCGGCGGCGCTGCCGCCCTGGATGCCGAAAGACAGGATCGCCGCCGGGCGGCCCCCCAGGTAGCGCCGGCCCAGGGCGTGCTCGGGGTTGTCGGCGAGGCCGGCGTATTTCACCCAGGCCACCTGCGGATGCTGCTGCAGGTAGCGGGCCACGGCGAGGGCGTTGTCGCAGTGGCGCTCCATGCGCAGCGCCAGGGTCTCCAGGCCTTGGAGGATGAGGAAGGCGTTGAACGGCGAGAGCGCCGCGCCCATGTTGCGCAGCGGTACTACCCGGCAGCGGCCGATGAAGGCGGCGGGTCCGAAGGCCTCGGTGTAGGTGACGCCGTGGTAGGACGGATCGGGCGTGTTCAGCAGCGGGAAGCGCGACTTGTTCGCCGCCCAGTCGAATCTGCCGGAGTCGACCACGATCCCGCCGATGCTGGTGCCGTGGCCGCCCATGTACTTGGTCAGCGAGTGCACGACGATGTCGGCGCCGTGCTCGAACGGCCGGCAGAGCACCGGGGTGGCTACCGTGTTGTCGACGATCAGCGGCACACCGTGGCGGTGAGCGGCGTCGGCCAGTGCCTGCAGGTCGATGATGTTGCCCGCCGGGTTGCCGATGGTTTCGCAGAACACGGCCTTGGTCCGCTCGTCGATCAGCGCTTCCAGGGCGGCGATGTCGTCGTGGGCGGCGAAGCGCGCCTGGATGCCGATGCGTGGCAGGGTGTGGGCCAGCAGGTTGTAGGTGCCGCCGTAGAGCTTGGCCACCGAGACGATGTTGTCGCCGGCCTCGGCGACGGTCTGGATCGCGTAGGTGATGGCCGCCATCCCCGAAGCCACCGCCAGCGCCCCGACCCCGCCTTCCAGCGCCGCGACGCGCTGTTCCAGTACGTCGTTGGTGGGGTTCATGATCCGTGTGTAGATGTTGCCCGGTACCTTCAGGTCGAACAGGTCGGCGCCATGCTGGGTGTCGTCGAAAGCGTAGGAGGTGGTCTGGTAGATCGGCACCGCCACCGCGCGGGTGGTCGGGTCAGGGCTGTAGCCGGCGTGGACGGCCAGGGTTTCCAGTTTCATGCAGCGTTCCTTCGGGCAGATTGGAAGGACGCAGCATGGGAAAGCGCGCCGGGCGGGTCAATGCGCCCGGGCAAGGAAAAGCGTGCCTGGTTAGACTGTTGTGTTCGCCGCTTATGCCTGTCAGCGCAGGCCGATGTAGATGTTGTAGGCGCTGATCAGGGTGATCAGGGTGCCGACGATGACCAGCAGGGTGCGCGGCGAAAGCTTCTTGCACAGCAGGGCGGCGAACGGTGCGGCGAACAAGCCGCCGAAGACCAGCCCGGCGACCATCTTCCAGGTGTCCGGCTGGCCGGCGAGGAGGATGAAGGAGGTGGCGCTGGCGATGGTCAGGAAGAACTCGGCGAAGTTCACCGAGCCGATGGTGGTGCGCGGGTCGCTACCCGAGCCGATCAGGCTGCTGGTGACCACCGGGCCCCAGCCGCCGCCGCCGGCAGCATCGACGAAGCCGCCGAAGAGTGCCAGCTTGGCCACATGGCGCGGTGCCCGGCGCTTGATCACGTGGCGGTAGGCCTTGCTCAGGATGTACAGGCCCATCAGCAGCAGGTAGGCGGAGATGAAGGGCTTGAGCTGGTGGCCGTCGAAGCGGGTGATCAGCACGGCGCCGAGCACCGCGCCGATCATTCCCGGCAGCAGCAGGCGGAGGAAGAGTGACTTGTTGACGTTGCCGAGCTTGACGTGGGAAATCCCGGAAAAGCCGGTGGTGAACACTTCGGCGATGTGCACGCTGGCGCTGGCAGCGGCCGGCGTGGCACCAGCGCTGAGCAGGAAGGTAGTCGCGGTGATGCCATAGGCCATGCCCAGCGCACCGTCGATCACCTGGGCGAAGAAGCCCACCGCCACCGCGCTCCAGAAACCCCGGCTGGTCAGGGCCTGCTCGATGATCTCGAAGCCGTTGCTGCCGCCGTTGTCGAAGAACAGGCGCCAGGCCAGGAAGGCGAGCAGGCCGACCAGGATCAGCACCGCCGCCCACATGGCGGCGCGCAGTACCGGGTGGTCGTCCGGATGGGTGACGAAATCTTCGACAGGAGGCAGACCTAGCGCCTGGTGTTCGGTGTTGATCGAACTCTGGCTGAGATCGAGGTCGCGTATCTTCATGCGGCAAGGCGCCTGACAGGAGGTGGTAGAACAGGCTGGAATAAGTGTGGCGGCGAAGATAATCGGCTTTTCTTAGTGCGTCTAAGAAGTTTTCCGAAGGTATTTATTCCATTGCGGCATTACCGGCCGCCGTTCTGTCAGGGCATCCCGTCAGGAGGAGCAACTGATTTCCAGGTGCCGCCCCCAGTCCGGCGGGCGCCGAGTGAAGCGCTCCATGCCCGGCTGTTCCTCGAACGGGCGACTCAGCACCCGGTGCAGCAATCGGACTTCCGTGTAGTCGCCTTGCTCGGCCGCTTCGATAGCCTGCTGTGCCAGATAGTTGCGTAGCACATAGAGCGGGTTGACCGCGTGCATGCGCCGGCGCCGCGACTCCTGGTCTCCGCCTTCTTCCTCGACGCGCCGGCGGTAGGCCTCGGCCCAGCGGTCGAAGGCCTCGCGGTCGACGAAGTCGTCGCGCAGGCTGGCCAGCGCCCGCTCCGGAGTCTCTTCGCCGAGTCGGCGGAAGAACAGCGAGTAATCCACCGCGCTGCCCTGCATGCGCTGCAACAGTTCCTGGACCAGGGCCTGGTCGTTCTCCGCGGCGACGCCCAGGCCCAGGCGCCGGCGCATCAGGTCGAGGTAGTGGGCCTGGTAGAGGGGCAGGAACAGGTCGAGGCTGGCGCGCAGTTCGTCCACTTCCACCAGTGGCGTCAGCGCCTGGGCCAGGGCGGCCAGGTTCCAATGGGCGATCGGTACCTGGTTGCTGAAGGAGTAGCGGCCGGCGTCGTCGGAGTGATTGCAGATGTGATTGGCGTCGAAATCGTCGAGGAAGGCGTAGGGCCCGTAGTCGAAGGTAATGCCGAGGATCGACATGTTGTCGGTGTTCATCACCCCGTGGCAGAAGCCATAGGCCTGCCAGCGGGCGATGAGTTCGGCGTTGCGCTCGACGACCTGGCGGAACATCGCCGCGTATGGCCGCTCGGCTGCGTTGCAGTCGGCGAAGTGGTGTTCCAGAACGAACGCCGCCAACTGTTTCAACTGGTCGTGCTGGCGGGTGTAGTAGAAGTATTCGAAGTGACCGAAGCGCACGTGGCTGGGCGCCAGGCGCAGCAGCGTCGCCGCGCTTTCCTTCTTCTCGCGCCAGACCGGCGTGCTCGAACCGATCACGCAGAGCGCCCGGCTGCTGGGAATGCCCAGTGCCGGAAGGGCTTCGGAGGCGAGGAACTCGCGGATCGACGAGCGCAGCACGGCGCGCCCGTCGCCCATCCGCGAGTAGGGGGTCTGGCCGGCGCCCTTGAGGTGCAGGTCCCAGTGCTCGCCGGCCTGGTTGATCACCTCGCCGAGCAGCAGGCCGCGGCCGTCGCCCAGGCGCGGGTTATAGGAGCCGAACTGGTGGCCGGAATACACCATCGCCCGCGGCTCGGCCTCCGACCACAGCTTGTGCCCGCCGAACAGTTCGGCGAACAGCGCTTCGTCGCTGGTTTCCGCTGGCAGGTCGAGCAGCGCCAGGGCGGCGGGGCTGGCTACCACCAGGCGCGGCTCGGCGATGGGGTCGGGCAGGACTTCGGTGGAGAAGGCGCCGCCCAGGCGGGCGAAGCGGTTGTCGAAGTCGAGGTCGTCGAGTGATTTCAAGAGAGGCCTCCGGCAATTCCCGAGCATTGTGCTGGGAATTGCCGGAGGGCGTCCAGGCCCGGAGGTTCAGCGGGTCGGTTCGGCGGGACCGTCCTGGCCCTTGAGCGCGGGCGGATTGCCGACGCCGCTGTGCTGCGGCTCGCCGACGAACAGCTGGACCTGCTGGCCCTGGAGGTTCTTGACGAACACATCGACCTGGTTGAAAGCCATGTCGATCTTGTGTTCGCGGAAGCTGGTGGCGATCTTCGTCAGGATCTCGTCGGTAGAGGGGTTGCGGTCGCCCAGTTCGCGGACGTGGAAGCGCAGCTCGTAGTCGAAGGTACTGGCGCTGATGGTCAGGAAGTACAGCAGCGGCTCCGGGTCGCGCAGTACCCGCGGGTTTTCCTTGACCGCCTGCATCATCAGCTTGCGCGCCAGCGGCAGGTCGGTCTCGTAGGCCAGGCCGATCTTGATGGTGACCCGGGTCACGGTATCGCTCAGCGACCAGTTCACCAGTTGCCCGGTGATGAAGGTCTGGTTCGGGACGATGATCTCCTTGCGGTCGAAATCGGTGATGGTGGTGGCGCGGATGCGGATCCGGCTGACCGTGCCGGACAGGTTGCCGATGGTCACCACGTCGCCGATTCGTACCGGACGCTCGAAGAGGATGATCAGGCCGGAGACGAAGTTGGAGAAGATCGCCTGCAGGCCGAAACCGAGGCCTACCGAGAGCGCCGCCACCAGCCATTGCAGCTTGTCCCAGCTGACCCCGAGGGTGGACAGGGCGCTGACGATGCCGATGCCGCTGATGGCGTAGGAAAGCAGGGTGGTGGTGGCGTAGGCGCTGCCCTGGGCCAGGGTCAGGCGCTGCAGTACCAGGACTTCCAGCAGGCCGGGCAGGTTGCGCGCCAGGGCCACGGTGACCACCGCGATGGCCAGCGCCGCGAGGAAGTCGCGCAGGCTGATCGGCACGCTGGTGGCCGCTTCGCCGGTGCCGGCGGTGTACTGGTACAGGGTGACGTTGTCGAGGTAGGAGATCACGCTGATCAGGTCGGCCCAGACCCAGTACAGGCAGACGATGAAGCCGATCAGCAGAGCCAGGCGGATCAGCCGCAGCGATTGCTGGTTGATCTGCTCGATGCCGAGGGTCGGCTCCTCGACGTTGGTCTCGCCATCGACGCCTTCCTTCGCCGCGTTCTGCCGTTTCGCCAGGGCCCGGGCGTAGGCCAGGCGCCGGGCCGCCACGCCCAGGCCGCGGACGAAGGCGGCTTCGATGACGAACCAGAGCAGCAGCAGGTAAAGGGTATCGATGAGACGGTCGGTGAGCTTCAGCGAGGTGTAGTAGTAGCCGAAGCAGACCGCGACGAAGAGCACCAGCGGCAGCGCGGTGAAGAGGATGCCGACGATCATCTTGATCAGCGACGGACGTTCGTCGCCGGGGCTGCTGAACAGCAGGCGGCTGAGCAGCCAGGCCATGGCCGCGTAGCCGAGCAGGACCACGGCGATGCCGATCACGTCGTCGGCCAGACTCGCCGGCTGGTGCTCGGCCACCGTCACCACGCCGACCAGCGCCAGGACCACAACGCCGAGGCGGACCAGGTGCCGGTCGAGGAAGCCGACCTGTTCGCGGCTCCAGTGGAAATGCCGCTCGGCAATGCCGCCCGGGGTGAGGATGCGATGGGCGGTGTAGAACAGCAGCCAGACCTGGGCCATTTCCAGCAGGGCGCTGCCGAGGGTGGCGTTCTGGCCGCGGGCGTCCAGCAGCAGGGCCAGCCCGGCGACGGCGAAGGTCAGGGTGCCGGGCAGGGCGAGGAGGATGGTGATCAGGATCGCCAGCGGGGTATGCAGTTGGCTGTCGCGCTTGAAGTGGCCGATGTCGTCGTTCAGCTCCGCCAGCTTGTCGTACAGGTAGCGGCGTTTCCACAGCAGCGCGGCGATCAGCAGGAACAGCGGCAGGAACAGCAGCGGCCGATCGACCAGGCCTTCGCCCAGTTCACGCACCCCGGAGCCCCAGGGGATCTCGGTGAGCTGGTTCTTCAGCAGGGTCGGGGTCATCTTGAACCAGGACAGGTCGAGCGGCTGGTTGCTGGGAATCCAGAACATCTGCTCGTCGAGGGTGGTGCGCAGGCTCTCGCTGGTGGAAAGCAACTGTTTCTGGTTCAACTGCAAGGTGATCGCTTCGTTGAGCAGCGCGTTGAGTTCGTGGTTGAGCCGTTCGAGCAACTCGGAACGGGTTGCCAACAGGGTGTCGAGATCCTTGCGCAGTTCCGGCGTGACCTGCTCGCTGGGCTGCTGGGCGAGCAGGTCGTCCAGGTATTGCTGCGGGGTCGCCAGCTTGTCGCGTTCCTGGTTCAGTTCGAACTGGCCGAGGCGCAGGTCGGCGATCTCGTCGGCTAGGCTCTGGTCGGCCTTGATCTTGGGCAGCGCCTGTTTCTGCTTGTAGAGGATGCGCGACAGCAGCAGGCTGCCGCGCAGGACGTTGATCTGTTCCTCGAGGGCCTGGTTGGACTGGGTCAGGTTGTCCAGTTGCTGCTTGGTCTCGAGGTTGCGCCGGGTGAGCACGTTGAGGCGGTCGGTGGCACGCAGGAGGTAGTCGGAGAGACGCAGGTTCTTGGCGTTCTCCTGGCTCAGCAGGCTGTCGGTGCCGGCCCCCTGGGCGCCTTCCTTGGACAGCTCGGCGACGGTCTTTTCCGACTGCTCGCGGCGCTTCTCGCTGATCAGCGCCTGCAGGTCGAGGGTTTCCTTTTCCAGGCGCGAGATCTTCTCGGTGAGCAGATCGTGCTGGCTCTTGCCGAGGTCCTGCAGCAGGTTGTTGCCGGCCAGCTCCTGGCGCAACAGCTGGCTCTGCACGGTCAATGCGGCCTGCTCGGCGAGCAGCTCGCCGCGACGGTCGGCGTTGATCGTCTTGCCGCTTTCCTTGCCGGCCTTGAGCAGCGAGCCGATTTCCAGGATCCGTGCCTGCATGCTGCTGATGCCGGCCTGGGCTCGTTCCGGACGGGTCTCGGCGGTGATCGACAGGCTGTTGGCCTCGCCCAGGGCTTTCTGCCACTCGGCCTGCTGGGTGGTGCGGTCGTTGAGCAGCATTTCCAGGCGGGCCGCGCTCTCGCCGCTGTAGCGTTCGCTGACCGGACGTTCTTTGGTCTTCTTCAGGCGCTCCAGTTCGCGCTGGTTTTCCTCGATCTGCCGGGGCGCGTCGCTCAGGCGCTTTTTCAGGTCCTCCAGGCTCTGCAGCGCTTCGTCGCGCGCGGCGAGGAACTTGAGGGTCTGTTCGAGGCTGGCCTTGGCGACCTTCTGGTCGGCTTCGGCGAGCTTGCGCTCGGCCAGCTTGTCGAGGCTTTGCTGGACGGCCTCGGCCGAGGGCGGCTCGGACTGGGCGAGGAGCGGCGGACTGGCAAGGCAGAGGCCGAGGAAAAGAATAGCGATCAGGGAGCGAAGGGCAGGCATGGTCGAGAAGAGACTCGAAGAAGGGTGAATGCAGGTTAGTGGTGGCTCCGAGGCGCCGCAAGGCGCCTCGGAACGGGAATTCGACAGGAAATCAGAGGAAAAGTCCGGGCCCTGGGCGGCCTTCCGGAAACTTCACGCCGACCTTGCGGATACGGTTGCCTTCCAGGGCGGCCACGGTCCAGGTCAGGCCGTTCCACTCCACCTGGTCGCCGATCACCGCTTCGCCGCCGATCTCGTGGGCGATGAAGCGGCCCAGCGCTTGCTCGCCGTCAATGCCGTCGAGCTTCAGGCCGTAGAGCGAGGCCACCGCCGACAGCTGGGCATCGCCTTCCAGCACGAAGTCGCCGAAGAAGCGCGCGCCGAGGCCCCGGTCGGGCGCCTGGCTGAACAGCTTGCCGAGGGCCGGCAGGTCGTGTTCGTGGCCGATCACGCAGAGAATGTCGTCGGCCTCGAGGATGGTGCTGCCCGACGGGTGGAGCAGTTCGGTGCCGCGGAACAGCGCGGCGATCCGGGTCCCGCCGGGCATCTTCAGCTCGCGCAGGGCGGCGCCAATGCACCACTTTTCCTTGTTCAGGTGGTAGACGAACAGCTCCCACTCGCTGGTCGGGTGGATCTCCAGGCCGGCGCGGGATATCGGTGCCGGATCCGGCGGCACCACCACCCGCAGCAGCCTGGCCGCCCAGGGCAGGCTGGTGCCCTGCACCAGCAGCGAGACCAGGACGATGAAGAAGGCCACGTTGAAGAACAGCTGGGCGTTCTGCAGGCCGGCCATCAGCGGGAACACCGCGAGGATGATCGGCACCGCGCCGCGCAGGCCGACCCAGGCGATGAAGGCTTTCTCGCGGTCGTGGAAGGCGCGGAACGGGATCAGTCCGATCAGTACCGACAGCGGTCGTGCCACCAGGATCATCCACAGCGCCAGGGCCAGTGCCGGCAGGGCGATCGGCCACAGGTCGTGGGGGGTGACCAGCAGGCCGAGGACCAGGAACATGCCGATCTGCGCCAGCCAGGCCATGCCGTCGAGCATGTGCAGGATGCCGTGGCGGCTGCGGATCGGGCGGTTGCCGAGGAGCAGGCCGCACAGGTAGATGGCGAGGATGCCGCTGCCGCCGACGGCGTTGGCCAGGGCGAACACCAGCAGGCCGCCGCTGATCACCAGCAACGGGTAGAGGCCGCCGGCCAGGTGCATGCGGTTGATCAGTTGCAGCAGCAACCAGCCGCCGCCAAGACCGAGCAGGGCGCCGAGACCGAACTGCTGCACCAGGTGCAGGGCGAAGCCCCAGCTGAGGCCGGTCTGGCCGCTGGCGAGCATCTCGATCAGGGTCACGGTGAGGAACACCGCCATCGGGTCGTTGCTGCCCGATTCGATTTCCAGGGTCGCGGTGACCCGCTCGTTGAGACCTTTGCCGCCGAGCAGGGAGAACACCGCGGCGGCGTCGGTGGAGCCGACGATGGCGCCGATCAGCAGGCCTTCCATCCAGTGCAGGTCGAACAGCCAGGCTGCCGCGATGCCGGTCAGGCCGGTGGTCACCAGCACGCCCAGGGTGGCCAGCGACAATGCCGGCCAGAGCGCCACGCGGAAGCTGGAGACGCGGGTGCGCAGGCCGCCGTCGAGGAGGATCACGGCGAGCGCCAGGTTGCCCACCAGGTAGGCCATCGGATAGTTGTCGAAGACGATGCCGCCGACCCCGTCGTTGCCGGCGATCATGCCGACGGCGAGGAAGATCACCAGGATCGGGATGCCCAGGCGGGAGGACAGCGAGCTGACGAGGATGCTCATGCCGACCAGCACCGCCCCGATCAGGAAGAAATTATTGACGGTGACGGCGTCCAAGGTCGGCCTCCTCGCGGCGGGACAGGGGGAAGGCGACGCTACGGGTCGGTTTTACGTAGGGGAATTACGTAGACAGGATGCAGGCCGCATGCCAAGTGATTCTAACCTGCGGATTTGGCGGACTGTAAAGGGGCGGCTGCGGTTTTTTTCGAAGGAATTCCAAGGCTTTCGCGTTGTCCGGGCGAGTGCGCGCGGACTCGCCGGCGTGGCCGCCAGGCAACGGCAACCCGGCGTCCATGCCCGGACATAAAAAAGCCCCGGACGTGACCGGGGCGGGAAAGGGCAGGCAGGATCAGAACCATTCTTCCTGCATGCTCGAACACACGTCGTCGCGGGCCTCCAGCAGCGCCAGTTCGTGGTGGCAGCCAGGCACTTCCCAGGTCAGGAAGTAGCGTGCGGCCTGCAACTTGCCGCGATAGAAGTCGGCGTCGGTGCAGTCGCCGCGAGCCAGCCCTTCCTCGGCGCGGATCGCCTGCTCCAGCCAGCGCCAGCCGATCACCGCATGGCCGAACACTTTCAGGTACAGCGCCGAGTTGGCCAGGCCCTGGTTGACCTGGCCCTGCATCAGGTCGCCGAGCAGTGCCAGGGTCACCTCGGACAGCCGCGCCACCAGCCGTTCCAGCGGCTGGCGCAGGGCGACCAGGGATGGGTGGGCTTCGGCGCGCCGGCAGGCATCCTGGATCAGGCGGGTCAGCTGGCGCAGGCCGGCGCCATTGTTCTGCCCGACCTTGCGTCCCAGCAGGTCGAGGGACTGGATGCCGTGGGTGCCTTCGTGGATCGGGTTCAGGCGATTGTCGCGGTAGTACTGTTCCACCGGGTATTCGCGGGTGTAGCCGTGGCCGCCGAGGATCTGGATCGCCAGCTCGTTGGCCTTCAGGCAGAACTCCGAGGGCCAGGACTTGACGATCGGGGTCAGCAGGTCGAGCAGGTCGTGGGCCTGGCGGCGCTGTTCGTCGTCTTCCAGGGTCTGGCTGTCGTCGAACAGGCGCGCGGCGTACAGGCCCAGGTCGAAGGCGCCTTCGACATAGGCCTTCTGGGCCAGCAGCATGCGCCGCACGTCGGCGTGGCGGATGATCGCCACCTGTGGCGCGCTCGGGTCCTTGCCGTCCGGCAGGCGGCCCTGCGGGCGTTCGCGGGCGTACTCCAGCGAATAGAGGTAACCGGCATAGCCAAGCATCACCGCGCCCATGCCGACGCCGATGCGCGCCTCGTTCATCATCTGGAACATGTAGGCCAGGCCGTGGTGCGGCTTGCCCACCAGGTAGCCGACGCAGGCGCCGTTGTCGCCGAAGTTCAGCGCGGTGGAGGTGGTGCCGCGATAACCCATCTTGTGGAACAGGCCGGCGAGGATCACGTCGTTGCGCGGCCCGAGGCTGCCGTCGGCGTTGACCAGGAACTTCGGCACGATGAACAGCGAGATGCCTTTCACCCCCGGCGGTGCATCCGGCAGCTTGGCCAGGACCATATGCACGATGTTCTCGGAGAGCGGGTGGTCGCCGCCGGAGATGAAGATCTTGTTGCCCTTGATCCGATAGCTGCCGTCGGCGGCCGGTTCGGCGCGGGTGCGGATGTCGGAGAGGGAGGAGCCGGCGTGCGGTTCGGTGAGGGCCATGGTGCCGAAGAAGCGGCCCTCGATCATCGGTTGCAGGAAGCGCTGCTTCTGCTCCTCGCTGCCGAAGCTCTCGATCAGGTTGGCGGCACCCATGGTCAGGAACGGATAGGCCGAGCTACCGACGTTGGCCGCCTGGAAGTGGGCGAAGCAGGCCTGCGACAGCAGGGTCGGCAACTGCATGCCGCCTTGCTCGAAGCTGCGGGTGGCGTTGAGGAAGCCGGCGTCGAGGAAGGCATCCACTGCCGGCTTCACTTCCGGAATCAGCGTGGCTGAGCCATTCTCATAGAGCGGCTCGTGTTCGTCGCCCTTGCGGTTGTGCGGGGCGAACAGCTTTTCCGCCAGGCTCCGCGCGGTGCCGAGGGCGGCATCGAAGGTTTCGCGGCTATGTTCGGCGAAGCGCGGGCGCTGGGTCAGGGCTTCGGCATCGAGGACTTCGTACAGCTCGAACGCCAGGTTGCGGGAACTGAGCAGGGTTTCGGACATGACGACCTCGGCGAAAGGGGATCGTGGGGCGGCGCGGCGAAGGCATCGACCGTCGCAGGCGGTGCCAGGGTGCCAGCGAGTCTAGGCTGGTGAATGAAGGTCGCCAACCAACATCGATATGCGTGATACAAGGGCCAAACCTGCGACGGCGAGACCGCTGCCGAAGCCTCGGGAGGCTGGTAGAATCCGCGCCCCTCGCCCATGGGCGAGGGCCTGTGCCGACGCGGGGTCGGCGCGAATCCGCCGGGGCCGGGCGGTCCGGCTAGCAGCGCTGCCTGGCGCTGTCCAAGGAGCAGTCATCATGAACTATCGTCACGCTTACCACGCCGGCAACCATGCCGATGTCTTCAAGCACCTGGTGCTGGCGCGGATCTTCGCCCTGCTGGGGCGCAAGGACACGCCGTACGCCTACCTGGACAGCCATTCCGGGGTCGGCCTCTACGACCTGCAGGGTGACGAGGCCAGCCGCACCGGCGAGTGGGAGCAGGGCATCGCCCGCCTGTGGGAGCGCGAAGGCCTGCCCGAGCAACTGGACGATTACCTGGACGTGATCCGTCACCTGAATCCGGACGGCTCCCTGCGCTACTACCCGGGCTCGCCGGAACTGGCACGGCGCCTGACCCGCGCCCAGGACCGCGTGCTGCTCAACGAACTGCATCCCGAGGACGGCCGCCTGCTCAAGGCCAACATGGCTGGCGAACGGCGGGTCGCCGTGCACCAGGGCGACGGTTGGCTGCTGCCGCGGGCGTTCCTGCCGGCGCCGGAAAAGCGCGCGGTGCTGCTGATCGATCCGCCGTTCGAGCAGGCCGACGAATTGCAGCGTTGTGTCGCTGCGCTCGACGAGGCGATCGGGCGGATGCGCCAGACGGTGGTGGTGATCTGGTATCCGATCAAGGACGAGCGCCAGCTCAAGCGTTTCTACCAGGCCCTGGAACGTAGCGTCGCGCCGAAGCTGCTGCGTGCCGAGCTGCACGTGCATCCGATCGACGACGCCGAGCGTTTCAACGGCTCCGGGCTGGCCATCGTCAATCCGCCGTGGCCGCTGGAGGACGAACTGCGCGACCTGCTGCCCTGGCTGGCCGAGGTCATGGCCCAGAGCCAGGGCGGCTGGCGTCTCGACTGGCTGGTGGCGGAATAGTCGTCAGGCCGGCAGGCACACCCCGGTGCCGCCCAGGCCGCAGTAGCCGTTGGGGTTCTTCGCCAGGTACTGCTGGTGGTAGGCCTCGGCGTAGTAGAAGGGCGGGACGTCGGCGATCTCGGTGGTGATGCGGTCGTAGCCGGCTTTCGCCAGTTCGGCCTGGAAGCTCTCCCGGCTGGCCATGGCCGCGGCCTTCTGGGCCGCGTCGAAGGTGTAGATCACCGAGCGGTACTGGGTGCCGATGTCGCCGCCCTGGCGCATGCCCTGGGTCGGGTCGTGGGCTTCCCAGAATACCTTGAGCAGCTGTTCGAAGCTGGTCTCCTGCGGGTTGTAGACCACCAGCACGACCTCGCTGTGGCCGGTCAGGCCGGAGCAGACTTCGTCGTAGGTCGGGTTCGGCGTGTAGCCGCCGGCATAACCCACCGCGGTCACCCAGACACCCGGTTGCTGCCAGAGGCGACGCTCGGCGCCCCAGAAGCAGCCCATGCCGAACAGCACCTGTTGCAGGCCGGCGGGGAACGGCGCGGTCAGCGGGCGGCCGTTGACGAAGTGCGCTTCGGGCACCGGCATGGCGCTTTCGCGACCCGGCAGGGCCTGGTCCGGCGTGGGCAGCTCGCTTTTCTTGGTGAGGATTTCAGAACGCAGAACCATGGCTCTCGTCTCCTGCTCAGGGGGTAGGCGAATGACTCGCGGATGAGCACAGAGAGTACAGCCTTTCCGCGCCGGCGGGGGAGGCCTGGGCGATCAGTGCAGGGTGCGGCAAGGATAGCGCAGCAGACTGGTATTGAGCAGGTCGCTGGGGATCGGCCGGTCGAACAGGTAGCCCTGGCCGATGTCGCAGCGGTTGCGCCGGAGGAAGGCCAGTTGCTCGGCGCTCTCCACGCCTTCGGCGACTACCTTGAGCTTGAGGTTGTGGGCCATGGCGATCACCGCCGAGGTGATTTCCATGTCGTCCTGGCTGTCCGGGATGTCCTTGATGAAGCTGCGGTCGATCTTGATCACGTCGATGGGGAATTTCTTCAGGTAGCTCAGTGACGAGTAGCCGGTGCCGAAGTCGTCCATCGCCAGGGTCAGGCCGAGGCTCTTCAGGCGTTCGAGTTGCTGGCGGGTATCGTCGGTGGCGTCCAGCAGCAGGCTTTCGGTGAGCTCCAGTTCCAGCTGGCTGGCCGGGATGTTCTCTTCGTGGAGGATCGCCGCGATCGAGCCGACCAGGTCCGGGTCGGTGAACTGCTTGGGCGACAGGTTGATGGCGATCTGCAGCTCGCCCAGCCCGGCCTCGGCCAGCTCGCGGGCCTGGCGACAGGCTTCGCGGATCACCCACTTGCCGATCGGCACGATCAGCCCGGTTTCCTCGGCCACGCTGATGAAGCGGTCCGGGCGGATCATGCCTTTTTCCGGATGCTGCCAGCGCAGCAGGGCTTCCAGGCCGAGCAACTGGCCGCTGCGCAGGCACAGCTTGGGCTGGTAGTGCACCGCCAGTTCGTTCTGCGCCAGGGCGCGGCGCAAGTTGCTCTCGACGAACAGCTTGTAGCTGGCCTCGGCGGTCAGCGCCTCGGTGAACACCTGGACCTGGTGCTTGCCGTTGGCCTTGGCCTTGTGCAGCGCCAGGCCGGCGTACTTCATCAGGGTCTGCGGGTCGCAGCCGTGCTGCGGGGCGCTGGCCAGGCCGATGGAGCCGGTGATGTTGATCAACTGGTTGTCGACGAACAGCGGCTTGTCGAGCATGTGCAGGACCTGCGCGGCAATGCTTTCGCCCTTTTCCACCGCGGTGTCGTCGAGCAGCACGGCGAACTCGTTGCTGGCGAAGCGCGCCAGGGTGGCGCCGTCGCCGAGGCAACTGCGCAAGCGCCGGGCCAGGCTGACCAGCAGCTTGTCGCCGGTCTGGTGGCCGAGGCTGTCATTGATCCGCTTGAAGTTGTCGATGTCCACCAGCAGCAGGCTGAGCGGGCGGTCGCCGCTGCTTTCCAGGCGTTCCTCGAGGGCGCCGATGAAATAGTGCCGGTTGGCCAGGCCGGTGAGGTTGTCGCGGTAGGCGAGTTTCTCGATGTGCTGCTGGGCCAGCTTGTTCTGCGTGATGTCTTCGTAGATGCCGATGTAGTGGGTCAGCTCGCCGAGATCGTCGTAGACCTTCGACAGCGACAACTGGCCCCAGTAAGGCTCGTGGTTCTTGCGGCGGCTGCGGAACTCGCCCTGCCAGCTGTTCTGCTGGGTCAGCGCGGAACGCGCGTCGAACAGCAGCTCGCTGAGGTTCTCCAGCGCCGGAAGCTCGGACAGGCGTCGGTTACGCACTTCGTCGGCGCTGTACTGGGTGATCGAGGTGAAGCTCGGATTGACGTATTCCACCACGCCGTCGCGGTCGATCAGCAGGAAGGCGCTGGCGCTCTGTTCCACCGCGCGCTGGAACAGGTGCAGGGCGCTGGAGACATTGCGTCGCTCGTGGTTCATCAGGACCTGCGCGTACTGGTCGGCGAGTTCCCCGGCGAAGGCGATCTCGTCGCTCTGCCACATGCGGTTCTCGCCGGCGTGTTCCAGGCACAGCACGCCGACCACCTCGCCGCCGATGCGGATGGTGGCGTCGAGCAGGGCGTTGACGCCCAGCGGCTTCAGGTAGTCCTTGTAGAGTTCCTGGGTGCGTGGGTCGCGCTGGGCGTTGTGGGCGTCGATGGCGCGCCCGCTGTGTACCGCCTCGAGGTAGGCGGGGTAGCGGCTGGCGTCGATGCTCTGGGGCTTCTCGTACTGGTCGAGGTCGCGGCGGTAGACGGTCACCGCTTCCAGGCGCTGGTCGTCGAGCAGCCGCCAGATGCCGGCTCGCGCGGTGCCGTAGGCTTCGCAGGCGGCCTGGGTGATCAGTTGCGCAGCCTCCAGCAGCGGGTCGCTGGACAGGTAGCGATGGCGGGCCAGGCGGACGATCAGGTTCTGCTGGGTGCGCGAGCGCAGCAGGTGTTGCAGGTGGTCGTCCTGGGAGCGCTGGTAGAGGTCCAGGGACGCCTTCAGGCGCAGGTTCTGCGATTCCAGGTCGAGCAACTGTTCGCTGCGCTCGGCGCTCTCCGCTCGCTCCTCGACCATCAGGTAGCCGTGCAGCAACTGGCGGCCATGCTGCTGGAAGGCTTCGCCGAACTCCAGCATGGTCAGCACGCCGTTGGGTGTGTGCAGCTTGTAGCTCACCTGGTAGTGCGGGCGCTTCACCAGTTGCTGCTGGATCTGCTCGTGCAGGCGGTGGCGGGCCTCGGGTTCCATCAGGCTGGCGTAAGGCGCATCGAGCAGTGCGCAGAGGGTAGTCGCCGGCAGCCCGAGCTGGCGCTCGCAGGCAGGATCGAGGAACAGCAGTGCCCAGCTCGGCTCGTTCAGCCGCTCGAAACGCAGCAGCCCGAGCCGCGACGGCACGGGTAGCTGCGTGACAACCTCGGCCGCCGAACGGCTGGCGGCATCGGGATGACTTTTCATGCGAGGCTGATTCCAGGTACTGAGCGAGGGGGAGGCCTCGACCCGTTTCGATGGGGTGCAGGCAAAGGGTGCATTATGCCGATTGGTCTGACAAGTAACTCTGTATCGGCCCGGCAGGGCCCAAGTTAAGCGTATCCGGGAAAAAACCGCTGGACGGTCGGAGGTCTGCGGTGCCGCTGGAAAAGCCCTGTTTTTCGTAGGGTTGGCTTCGCCGGGAGGGTTGGCGTCGAGCGCCTGTCATCGTGCGCGCCGAACTCGCGCCTGCGGGTCCTGTGGCATTCGCTGGCGGTACGACGGGACGCAGTTTCGCCGAGCCGTCAGGCGGGCAAAAAAAGCCCCACCATCCGGTGGGGCCGAGAGACGAGCGTGGCATGCTCGCGAGAGGGGCTGGCCGCTCCGTGGGGAGCGGCGCAGGTATTACAGGAGCAGGGTGCGGATGTCCGCCAGCAGCTCGCCCAGGCGCTTGGTGAAGCGCGCCGCGGCGGCACCGTTGATCACGCGATGGTCGTAGGACAGCGACAGCGGCAGCATCAGGCGCGGCTGGAAGGCCTTGCCGTCCCATACCGGCTGCATGGTCGCCTTGGACACACCGAGGATCGCCACTTCCGGCGCGTTGACGATCGGCGTGAAGCCGGTGCCGCCGATGTGGCCGAGACTGGAGATGGTGAAGCAGGCGCCCTGCATGGCATCGGCCGAGAGCTTCTTGTTGCGGGCCTTGTCGGCCAGCTCGGCGGCCTCGGCGGCCAGTTGCAGGAGGCTCTTCCGGTCGACATCGCGGATCACCGGGACCAGCAGGCCGTCCGGAGTGTCCACGGCGAAGCCGATGTGTACGTACTTCTTGCGGATCAGCGCCTTGCCGCTGGGGGCCAGCGAACTGTTGAAGTCCGGCAGTTCCTTGAGCAGGTGGGCGCAGGCCTTGAGCAGGATCGGCAGTACGGTCAGCTTGACCCCGGCCTTCTCCGCCGCGGCCTTCTGGGCAACGCGGAAGGCTTCCATGTCGGTGATGTCCGACTGGTCGAACTGGGTCACGTGCGGCACGTTCAGCCAGCTGCGATGCAGGTTGGCGGCGCCGACCTGCATCAGGCGGGTCATCGCCACTTCTTCCACTTCGCCGAACTTGCTGAAGTCGACTTCCGGGATCGGCGGGATGCCGGCTCCGCCGGTGGCGCCGGCACCGCCGGACTTGGCGCGCTGCAGTTGCTCCTTGACGAAGACCTGGACGTCTTCCTTGAGGATGCGACCCTTGGGACCGCTGGCTTTCACTTCGCTCAGCTCGACGCCGAACTCGCGCGCCAGCATGCGCACCGCCGGGCCGGCGTGGACCTTGGCGCCGTCGCGGCTGGGTGCGCCGACCGGAGCCGGGGTATCGGCCTTGGCTGGCGCAGGGGCCGCCGCGGCGGGCTTCTGCTCGGCGGCGGGCGCCGCGGCCTGGGCCGGAGCGGCTGCCGGTTGCTCTTCGGCTGCCGGAGCGGCGCCTTCCACCTTCAGCTTGAGGATCAGGTCGCCGGTGCCGACTTCGTCACCGACCTTGATCGAGACGCTTTCCACCACCCCGGAGGCCGGCGAGGGAATCTCCATGCTGGCCTTGTCGGATTCCAGGGTGATCAGCGACTGGTCGGCCTCGACCGTGTCGCCGGCCTTGACCATCACTTCGATGACGTTGGCCTTGCCGGCCGAGCCGATGTCCGGGACCTTGATGTCCTGGACGCTGGCCGCGGCGGGGGCGGCCGGCTTGCTCTCGCTCGGGGCGGGAGCAGGCGCTTCGGCTTTCGGCGCTTCCGGTTGGGCGGGCGCTGCCTCGGCCTTGGCTTCGGCAGGCTGTTCGCCGCCTTCCACTTCCAGCTCGAGGATTTCGTCACCTTCTTTCAAGGTGTCGCCGACCTTCGCCTTGATGCTTTTCACTACCCCGGCCTTGGGACTGGGGATTTCCATGCTGGCCTTGTCGGATTCCAGGGTCAGCAGGCTCTGATCGGCCTCGACCTTGTCGCCGGGCTTGACCAGCAGCTCGATGACTTCACCCTCACCGTTGCCGATGTCGGGTACGCGAATGAGTTCGCTCACATTCCTCTCCTTTTACGTGCCACCACCGCTGTGCGGCGCGCAAAACAAAGACTTTTGGTCCTTGGTTCGTTGTGAGCCGGCGCCGCCCGTTGGCGGCGCCGGCGTGCTCGAAACCCCTCGCTGCCGAGGGGAGTATGGAGCGAATTAGCAATCCAGCGGGTTGCGCTTCTCCGGATCGATCCCGTACTTGGCGATGGCCTCGGCCACCACTTTCGGCTCGATATCGCCGCGATCGGCCAGCGCTTCGAGCGCGGCCAGCACCACCCAGTGACGATCCACTTCGAAGAAGTTGCGCAGCTTCTTGCGGCTGTCGCTGCGGCCGAAGCCGTCGGTGCCGAGCACCTTGTACTCCTTGGAGGGAACCCACTGGCGGATCTGCTCGGCGTAGAGCTTCATGTAGTCGGTGGAGGCGATCACCGGGCCGCGACGGCCGCCCAGGCACTCCTCGACGTAGCTCTGCTTCGGCTTCTGGCCCGGATGCAGGCGGTTCCAGCGCTCGACGGCAAGGCCGTCGCGACGCAGCTCGTTGAAGCTCGGCACGCTCCAGACGTCGGCGCCGATGCCGAAGTCGTTGCGCAGCAGCTTGGCCGCTTCCTCGACTTCGCGCAGGATGGTGCCGGAGCCCAGCAGTTGCACGTGGTGAGCGGCTTCCTTCTTGTCCTCCTCGAGGAGGTACATGCCCTTGATGATGCCTTCCTCTGCGCCCTTCGGCATGGCCGGCTGGACGTAGTTCTCGTTCATCACGGTGATGTAGTAGAAGATGTCCTGCTGCTCTTCGATCATCTGCCGCGAGCCTTCGCGGATGATCACCGCCAGTTCGTAGGCGTAGGTCGGATCGTAGGTGCGGCAGTTCGGGATGGTCGAGGCCAGCAGGTGGCTGTGGCCGTCCTCGTGCTGCAGGCCTTCGCCGTTCAGCGTGGTGCGACCGGCGGTGCCGCCGATCAGGAAGCCGTGCGCGCGGCTGTCGCCGGCGGCCCAGGCCAGGTCGCCGATGCGCTGGAAGCCGAACATCGAATAGAAGATGTAGAACGGCAGCATCGGCTGGTTGTGGGTGCTGTAGGAGGTACCGGCGGCAATCCAGCTGGACATGGCGCCGGCCTCGTTGATGCCTTCCTCGAGGATCTGGCCCTTCTTGTCCTCGCGGTAGAACATCACCTGGTCCTTGTCCACCGGCTCGTAGAGCTGGCCGACCGAGGAGTAGATGCCGAGCTGGCGGAACATGCCTTCCATGCCGAAGGTACGGGCCTCGTCCGGGACGATCGGGACGATGCGCGGGCCGAGTTCCTTGTCCTTGACCAGCTGCGAGATGATCCGCACGAAGGCCATGGTGGTGGAGATCTCGCGATCGCCGGAGCCGTCGAGCATGGCCTTCAGGGTTTCCAGCGGCGGAACCGGCACGCTCATGCTCTTCTGCCGGCGCACCGGCATGAAGCCGCCCAGCGCGGCGCGGCGCTCGGCCAGGTACTTGGCCTCGGCGCTGCCTTCTTCAGGCTTGTAGAACGGCAGCTTCTCCAGGTCGGCGTCCTTGACCGGGATGTCGAACTTGTCGCGGAACGCGCGCAGGCTGTCGACGTCGACCTTCTTCACGTTGTGCGCGATGTTCTTCGCTTCGCCGCTGCCGGTGCCGTAGCCCTTGATGGTCTTGGCCAGGATGACGGTCGGCTGGCCCTTGTGGTTGACCGCCTGGTGGTAGGCCGCATAGACCTTGTAGGGGTCGTGGCCGCCGCGGTTGAGCTTCCAGATTTCCTCGTCGGAAAGGTCCTTGACCATTTCCAGCAGTTCCGGACGCGCGCCGAAGAAGTGCTCGCGCACGTAGGCGCCGTCTTTCGCCTTGTAGTTCTGGTATTCGCCGTCGATGACCTCGTCCATGCGCTGCTGCAGCAGGCCGGCGGTGTCCTTGGCGAACAGCGGGTCCCAGAAGCGACCCCAGATGACCTTGTTGACGTTCCACTCGGCGCCGCGGAACACGCCTTCCAGTTCCTGGATGATCTTGGCGTTGCCGCGGACCGGGCCGTCGAGGCGCTGCAGGTTGCAGTTGATGACGAAGATCAGGTTGTCGAGTTTCTCGCGGCCGGCCAGGGAGATCGCGCCGAGGGATTCCGGCTCGTCGCACTCGCCGTCGCCCATGAAGCACCAGACCTTCTGCTTGCCGGCGGGGATGAAGCCGCGGCTTTCCAGGTACTTCATGAAGCGTGCCTGGTAGATCGCCTGGATCGGGCCAAGGCCCATGGATACGGTGGGGAACTGCCAGAAGTCTGGCATCAGCCAGGGGTGCGGATAGGAGGACAGGCCGTTGCCGTCCACTTCCTGGCGGAAGTTCTCCAGTTGTTCCTCGCTGATGCGGCCTTCGAGGAAGGCCCGGGCGTAGACGCCGGGGGACGCGTGGCCCTGGAAGAACACCAGGTCGCCGCCGTGTTCGTCGGTGGGAGCCTGGAAGAAATAGTTGAAGCCGATGTCGTAGAGGGTCGCCGAGGAGGCGAAGGTGGAGATGTGGCCGCCCAGGTCCGGGTCGTGCTTGTTCGCCCGCATCACCATCGCCAGGGCGTTCCAGCGCACCAGGGAGCGGATCCGGCGTTCCATGAACAGGTCGCCGGGCATGCGTGCTTCGTGGGTTACCGGAATGGTGTTGCGATAGGGCGTGGTGATCGCGTAGGGCAGTTGGGTGCCGCTACGGCTGGCCAGCTCGCCCATGCGGGTCATCAGGTAATGAGCGCGGTCTTCACCTTCGCGGTCGAGTACGGACTCCAGGGCGTCCAGCCATTCCTGGGTTTCGACGGGATCGAGGTCTTGCATGGCTTGCTCCAGGGCGGAAAGGCTTCCAGAATCGGATGCCATAGGTGAGCGGCCGGCCTCGTGGGCGACCGCAGCTAATTCTTGGATGTTCTCCGGGGGTGTACCCGGCGACTTGTAGTTTTACTACAGATCAGTCTGAGAAACAGCCCTCTGGATACAATTTTTAGTAGTAAAACTACATTTCGATTGTCGCTGTCAGGCTATAAGGCCCGATGTAGAGCCTTTTCGACGTTGTGCGTCGAGCCTGTGGTCTTCGGTCGGAAGCCCAAACAGGATAGACCATGAGCCTGCCTTCGCTGGCGAATCTGCCGGCCACCCTGCTGCCCGCCGCCGAACGCGCCGGGACTGCCCTCCGCTCCGCTGTCGCCGCCCTCGATGCCGCCGCCCTGGCCCGCCTGGAGGCCTGGCCCGAGGAGCGCCTGGAGGATTTCCGACGGGTCGCCGCGGCCAGCGATTTCGTCGCCGAGCAGGCAGTGCGCGACCCGGCGATGCTGCTGGAACTGGCCGAACGCGGCGAGCTGGAGAACCCCCACGCGCCCGGCGAACTGCGCAGTCAGTTGCAGGCGCGGCTGGAGGATTGCGCCGACGAGGACGAACTCGGTCGGCGCCTGCGACGTTTCCGCACACGCCAGCAACTGCGCATCATCTGGCGCGACCTGACCCGCCGCGCCGCGCTGGCGGAAACCTGTCGCGACCTGTCGGCCCTGGCCGACGCCTGCATCGACCTGGCTTGCGAGTGGCTCCATCGGCGCCAGTGCGAGCAGTTCGGCACGCCGATCGGCCGGCGCTCCGGCGAACCGCAGCGGATGGTGGTCCTCGGCATGGGCAAGCTGGGCGCGGTGGAACTCAACCTGTCGTCGGACATCGACCTGATCTTCGGTTACCCGGAGGGCGGCGAGACCGAGGGGGCGAAGCGTTCGCTGGACAACCAGGAGTTCTTCACCCGCCTGGGGCAGAAGCTGATCAAGGCGCTGGATGCGATCACCGTCGACGGCTTCGTCTTCCGCGTCGACATGCGCCTGCGTCCCTACGGCTCCAGCGGACCGCTGGTCTACAGCTTCGCCGCGCTGGAGCAGTACTACCAGGACCAGGGGCGCGACTGGGAGCGCTACGCGATGATCAAGGCGCGGGTGGTCGGCGGCGACCAGCAGGCAGGCGAGCAACTGCTCGGCATGCTGCGGCCGTTCGTCTATCGGCGCTACCTGGACTTTTCCGCCATCGAGGCGCTGCGCACCATGAAGCAGCTGATCCAGCAGGAGGTCCGGCGCAAGGGGATGTCGGAAAACATCAAGCTGGGCGAAGGCGGTATCCGCGAGGTGGAGTTCATCGCCCAGGCCTTCCAGTTGATCCATGGCGGGCGCGACCTGAGCTTGCAGCAACGGCCGCTGCTGAAGGTGCTGGCGACCCTGGAGGGGCAGGGCTACCTGCCGCCGGCGGTGGTCGAGGAGCTGCGCGGCGGCTACGAGTTCCTGCGCTACGCCGAGCATGCCATCCAGGCGCTGGCCGACCGGCAGACGCAAATGCTGCCCAGCGACGAATACGACCGCATCCGCGTGGCCTTCATCATGGGCTTCGCCAGTTGGGCCGCATTCCACGAGCGCCTGAGCCACTGGCGGGCGCGCATCGACTGGCACTTCCGCCAGGTGATCGCCGACCCGGACGAGGACGAAAGCGGCGAGGCGGCCTGCGGCAGCGTCGGCGCCGAGTGGATCCCGCTGTGGGAGGAGGCGCTGGACGAGGAGTCGGCCAGCCGGCAACTGGCCGACGCCGGCTTCGTCGATGCCGAGGCGGCCTGGAAGCGTCTCAGCGATCTGCGCCACGGCCCCCAGGTACGAGCGATGCAGCGTCTCGGCCGGGAGCGCCTGGATGCCTTCGTTCCGCGCCTGCTGGCGATGACCGTGGAAAACCCCCAGCCGGACCTGGTGCTGGAGCGGGTCCTGCCGCTGGTGGAAGCGGTGGCGCGGCGTTCCGCCTACCTGGTGTTGCTGACCGAGAACCCCGGCGCGCTGGAGCGCCTGCTGACCCTCTGCGCGGCCAGCCCGATGGTTGCCGAGCAGATCGCGCGGTTCCCGATTCTACTCGACGAGCTGCTCAACGAGGGGCGCCTGTTCCGTCCTCCACAGGCCGCCGAGCTGGCCGCCGAGCTGCGCGAACGGCTGATGCGGATTCCCGAGGACGACCTCGAGCAGCAGATGGAGACCCTTCGTCACTTCAAGCTGGCCCACGGGCTGCGGGTGGCGGCCTCGGAGATCGCCGGCACGCTGCCGTTGATGAAGGTCAGCGACTACCTGACCTGGCTGGCCGAGGCGATCCTCGTCGAGGTCCTCGAACTGGCCTGGCGGCAGTTGGTGCAGCGTCACGGCCGGCCGTTGCGCGCCGACGGCATGCCGTGCGATCCGGACTTCGTCATCGTCGGCTACGGCAAGGTCGGCGGGCTGGAGTTCGGCCATGGCTCGGACCTCGACCTGGTGTTCATCCATGACGGCGACCCCCAGTGCGAGACCGATGGCGGCAAATCCATCGATGGCGCGCAGTTCTTTACCCGCCTGGGGCAGAAGATCATCCATTTCCTCACCGCGCAGACGCCATCCGGCACCCTCTACGAGGTCGACATGCGCCTGCGTCCGAGCGGCGCGGCCGGCCTGCTGGTGAGTTCGCTGGGCGCCTTCCAGCGCTACCAGGAGCAGGAGGCCTGGACCTGGGAGCACCAGGCGTTGGTCCGCGCCCGGGTGCTGGCCGGTTGCCGGCGGGTGCAGGCGAGCTTCGAGGCGGTACGTGCCGAGGTGCTGGCGAGGCCGCGCGATCTCGACGCGTTGCGCACCGAAGTCAGCGAAATGCGCGCCAAGATGCGCGACAACCTGGGAACCCGCGCGACCGCCGCCGGTACCGCCTCGAATGCCTTCGAGGCCACGGCAGCCTTCGATCTCAAGCACGATGCCGGTGGTATCGTCGATATCGAATTTATGGTGCAATATGCGGTTCTAGCTTGGTCCGGAGAACACCCGGCGCTGCTCGAATTCACCGATAACATCCGCATTCTGGAAGGACTGGAACGGGCTGGCCTGATCGCCAGCGAGGACGTCCGTCTCCTGCAGGAGGCCTACAAGGCCTATCGCGCAGCCGCACACCGCCTGGCACTACAGAAGGAGGCCGGGGTCGTGAGCGGCGAGCACTTCCAGACGGAGCGGCGAGAAGTGATCAGGATCTGGCGCGAGCTGCGGCTCGGCTGATCCACTCAGGCACGTAACGCAAGTACGTAACGAATATCTGAAGGAGCTGGCAACTATGTCGATGGCCGATCGTGATGGCGTGATCTGGTATGACGGTGAACTGGTGCAGTGGCGCGACGCGACCACGCACGTGCTGACCCATACCCTGCACTATGGAATGGGCGTGTTCGAGGGCGTGCGCGCCTACGACACCCCGCAGGGCACGGCGATCTTCCGCCTGCAGGCGCATACCGACCGGCTGTTCGACTCCGCGCACATCATGAACATGCAGATCCCGTACAGCCGCGACGAGATCAACGAGGCGACCCGCGCCGCCGTGCGCGAGAACAACCTGGAAAGCGCCTATATCCGCCCGATGGTGTTCTACGGAAGCGAAGGCATGGGCCTGCGCGCCAGCGGCCTGAAGGTCCATGTGATCATCGCCGCCTGGAGCTGGGGCGCCTACATGGGCGAGGAAGCCCTGCAGCAAGGCATCAAGGTGCGCACCAGTTCCTTCACCCGCCACCACGTCAACATCTCGATGACCCGCGCCAAGTCCAACGGCGCCTACATCAACTCGATGCTGGCCCTCCAGGAAGCGATCTCCGGCGGCGCCGACGAGGCCATGATGCTCGATCCGGAAGGCTACGTGGCCGAAGGCTCCGGCGAGAACATCTTCATCATCAAGGATGGCGTGATCTACACCCCGGAAGTCACCGCCTGCCTGAACGGCATCACTCGTAACACTATCCTGACCCTGGCCGCCGAACACGGTTTTAAACTGGTCGAGAAGCGCATCACCCGCGACGAGGTGTACATCGCCGACGAGGCCTTCTTCACTGGCACCGCCGCGGAAGTCACGCCGATCCGCGAAGTGGACGGTCGCAAGATCGGCGCCGGCCGCCGTGGCCCGGTCACCGAAAAGCTGCAGAAAGCCTATTTCGACCTGGTCAGCGGCAAGACCGAGGCCCACGCCGAGTGGCGTACCCTGGTCAAGTAAGCACCGAAGAAGGGTGTGACAGGGAGGCGAAAGCCTCCCTGATCATTTCCGGAGCCTGAATGAGAATTCTGATCGTAGGTCCCTCCTGGGTGGGGGACATGGTGATGGCGCAGACCCTGTTCCAGTGTCTGCGCCAGCGGCATCCCGAGTGCGTGATCGACGTGCTGGCGCCCGAGTGGAGCCGACCGATCCTCGAGCGCATGCCCGAGGTGCGCCAGGCCCTGAGCTTCCCGCTCGGCCACGGGGTGATGGACGTCGCCACACGGCGCCGGATCGGACGCGGCCTGCGCGGTCAGTACGAGCAGGCGATCCTGCTGCCCAACTCGCTGAAGTCGGCGCTGGTGCCCTGGTTCGCCGGAATACCGAAGCGCACCGGCTGGCGCGGCGAGATGCGCTACGGGCTGCTCAATGACATCCGCAAGCTCGACAAGCAGCGCTATCCGCTGATGATCGAACGCTTCATGGCCCTGGCCTTCGAGCCGGGCGTGGAGTTGCCGAAGCCCTATCCGCAGCCGCGCCTGCGGATCGACGACGGCAGCCGCCAGGCGGCGCTCGACAAGTTCGCCCTGAGCCTGGACCGCCCGGTGCTGGCGCTCTGTCCCGGCGCCGAGTTCGGCGAGGCCAAGCGCTGGCCGGCGGAACACTACGCCGCGGTCGCCGAGGCGAAGATCCGTGCCGGCTGGCAGGTCTGGCTGTTCGGCTCGAAGAACGACCATCCCGGTGGAGAGGAGATTCGCCAGCGCCTGATTCCGGGGTTGCGCGAGGAGTCCTTCAATCTTGCCGGGGAGACTTCGCTGGCCGAGGCCATCGACCTGATGTCCTGCGCTGGCGCGGTGGTGTCCAACGATTCCGGCCTGATGCACGTGGCGGCCGCGCTGGATCGCCCGCTGGTGGGCGTCTATGGCTCCACCTCGCCGCAGTTCACCCCGCCGCTGGCGGACCGGGTGGAGATCGTCCGCCTCGGTCTCGAGTGCAGCCCGTGCTTCGAGCGCACCTGTCGCTTCGGCCACTACAATTGCCTCCGCGAGCTGCCGCCTGGCCTGGTATTGCAAGCCCTGGAGCGGCTGGTCGGCGACCCTGCCGAGGTCGCCGGATGAGGGTACTGCTGGTCAAGACCTCGTCCCTCGGCGACGTGATCCACACCCTGCCGGCGCTTACCGACGCCGCCCGGGCGATTCCCGGCATCCAGTTCGACTGGGTGGTGGAGGAAGGTTTCGCCGAGATTCCCGCCTGGCATCCGGCGGTGGCGCGGGTGATCCCGGTGGCGATCCGGCGCTGGCGCAAGAACCTCTGGCAGACCCTGCGCAACGGCGAATGGCGGCGCTTCAAGCAGCGCCTGAAGGAAGTCGACTATGACCTGGTGATCGACGCCCAGGGGCTGCTGAAGAGTGCCTGGCTGACCCGCTACGTGGGCAAGACGCCGGTCGCCGGTCTCGATCGCGACTCGGCGCGCGAGCCGCTCGCCAGCCGCTTCTATCGCCGTGCCTATCCGGTCGCCTGGGGACAGCATGCGGTGGAGCGCACGCGCCAGTTGTTCGCCCAGGCGCTGGACTACCCGTTGCCTGAGTCGGTCGGTGACTATGGCCTGGACCGCGAGCAGTTGGCCGACGCCGACCCTGGCGCGCCGTACCTGGTGTTCCTGCACGGTACTACCTGGGACACCAAGCATTGGCCGGAAGCCTACTGGCGCGAACTGGCCGAGCGCATGTGCGAGCGCGGCTGGTCGGTGCGCCTGCCCTGGGGCAGCGCCGCCGAGCGGGAGCGGGCCGGGCGCCTGGCGGCGGGGTTGGAAAATGCCGCGGTACTCCCCAGATTATCCCTGGCCGGCATGGCCAAGGTGCTTGCCGGCGCGCGCGCCTGCGTGGCGGTGGATACCGGCCTCGGTCACCTGGCGGCGGCGCTGGACGTGCCGACGCTGTCGCTGTTCGGCCCGACCAATCCTGGCTTCACCGGCGCCTACGGGCGTTCCCAGGTCCACCTGGGCAGCGACTTCCCCTGTGCGCCGTGCCTGAAGAAGACTTGTACCTACCAGCCGACCGAAGAGGATCGCAAACTGTTCGATCTCAAGCGTGAGCAGCCGCTGTGCTTCACCCGGCTGAATCCCCAGCGCGTGGCCACCCAGCTGGAGGCCATGCTGCTGGCCCCGGAGACCCTCCGATGACCCTGGCGTTCATCCTCTACAAATACTTCCCCTTCGGCGGCCTGCAGCGCGACTTCATGCGCATCGCCCTGGAATGTCAGCGGCGCGGGCACGACATCCGCGTCTATACGCTGATCTGGGAGGGCGACGTGCCGGACGGCTTCGAAGTGCTGGTGGCCCCGGTGCGCTCGATCTTCAACCACCGGCGCAACGAGAAGTTCACCGCGTGGGTCCGCGCCGACCTGGACAGGCGCCCGGTGCAGCGGGTGATCGGCTTCAACAAGATGCCCGGACTGGATGTCTACTACGCCGCCGACGCCTGTTTCGAGGAAAAGGCCCAGACCTTGCGCAACCCGCTGTATCGCCAGTGGGGCCGCTACCGCCACTTCGCCGGCTACGAACGGGCAGTGTTCGACCCGGCCTCGAAGACCGAGATCCTGATGATCTCCGAGGTGCAGCAGCCGCTCTTCGTCAAGCACTACGGCACCCAGGCCGAGCGTTTCCATCTGCTGCCGCCGGGGATCAGCCAGGATCGCCGGGCGCCGGCCAACGCCGCGGACGTGCGTGCGGAATTCCGCCGCGAGTTCGGCCTGGAGGAGGACGACCTGCTGCTGGTGCAGATCGGTTCCGGCTTCAAGACCAAGGGCCTGGATCGCAGCCTGAAGGCGCTGGCCGCGCTGCCCAAGGCGTTGCGCAGGCGTACCCGGCTGATCGCCATCGGCCAGGACGATCCCAAGCCGTTCCTGCTACAGATCGCCGCCCTCGGTCTCAACGACCAGGTACAGATCCTCAAGGGTCGCAGCGATATCCCGCGCTTCCTGCTCGGCGCCGACCTGCTGATCCACCCGGCCTACAACGAGAACACCGGTACGGTGCTGCTGGAGGCGCTGGTCTCCGGCCTGCCGGTGTTGGTGACCGATGTCTGCGGCTACGCCCACTACATCGCCGAGGCCGACGCCGGGCGGGTGCTGCCGAGTCCCTTCGAGCAGGACAGTCTCAACCGCCTGCTCGCGGAAATGCTGGAGGACGCTCCGGCGCGCGCCGCCTGGTCGCGCAATGGCCTGGCCTACGCTGATCACGCCGACCTCTACAGCATGCCGCAGCGCGCCGCCGACCTGATCCTCGGGGAGGCCTCATGAGGCTGGTGCTGGAAGAGCCGTTCAAGCGCCTGTGGAACGGGCGCGACCCGTTCGAGGCGGTGGAGGCGCTGCAAGGCAAGGTCTACCGCGAACTGGAAGGGCGCCGCACCCTGCGCACCGAGGTCGACGGGCGTGGCTACTTCGTCAAGATCCACCGTGGCATCGGCTGGGGCGAGATCGCCAAGAACCTGCTCACCGCCAAGCTCCCGGTGCTCGGCGCGCGCCAGGAGTGGCAGGCCATCCGGCGCCTGCACGAGGCCGGCGTAGCGACCATGACCGCGGTCGCCTACGGCGAGCGCGGCAGCGATCCGGCGCGGCAGCATTCCTTCATCGTCACCGAGGAACTGGCGCCGACCGTGGACCTCGAGGTGTTCTCCCAGGACTGGCGCGAACGTCCTCCACCGCCGCGGCTCAAGCGCGCGCTGGTCGAGGCGGTGGCGCGGATGGTCGGCGACATGCACCGTGCCGGAGTCAACCATCGCGACTGCTACATCTGTCATTTCCTGTTGCACACCGACAAGCCGGTGAGCGCGGACGATTTCCGCCTCTCGGTGATCGATCTGCACCGTGCCCAGACCCGCGACGCCACGCCGAAACGCTGGCGTAACAAGGATCTGGCGGCATTGTATTTCTCTGCGCTGGACATCGGACTGACGCGTCGCGACAAGCTACGCTTCCTGCGCACCTATTTCCGCCGGCCGTTGCGCGAGATACTGCGCGACGAGGCCGGCCTGCTGGCCTGGATGGAACGCAAGGCGGAAAAACTCTACGAACGCAAGCAGCGTTACGGAGACCTGCTCTGATGGCGGGGTGGACCCTCGAACCCGATTACCGTCACCTGGCCGCCGACTTCGGTAGCCTCGATAGCGTGTTCGCCCTGGAGGGCGAGCGCCTGACCCGCGACCCGTTGTCCGAAGTCATCCGCATCGAGCGCGACGGCGTGCGTTACTACGTCAAGCGCTACCGCAGCGCCGGCAAGGGCCTGCGCCGCTACCTGGCGCGACCGCGGATCAAGGCCGAGTGGCAGAACCTCAAGCGCTTCGAGAAGTGGGGCATTCCCACCGCCGAAGTGGTCGCCTGGGGGCTGGAACGCAAGGCCGGCGCCTTCCAGCGCGGCGCCATGATCACCCGCGAGCTGCCGGGCACCGAGGACTTGTCGGTGCTCGCCTGCAACCGGGATCCGCGCCTGAAGGACCCGCGCTGGGTGGACGGCGTCAGCCGGCAGATCGCCAAGGCTACGCGCCTGATGCATGACCAGCATTTCACCCATAACGACCTGAAGTGGCGCAACCTGCTGGTGGACGACCAGCCGCTGGTGTATTTCATCGACTGCCCGAACGGCGCGTTCTGGTGGAGCTTCATGCTGCGCTATCGGATCACCAAGGACCTGGCCTGCCTGGACAAGGTGGCCAAGTACCACCTGTCGCGCACCCAGCGCCTGCGCTTCTACCTGCAATATCGCCGTCGCCGGCACCTGAACGAATCCGACAAGAAGCGTATTCGCCAGGTGGTGGCTTTCTTCGAGGGGCGCGAATGAGCGTTTTCATCGCCGCGCAGGACCACGACCTGCTCCAGCGCAACCGTCTGGACAGCTTCGACGCCCTGTGGGCCTTGCAGCTGGACGCCGTGGACGAACCGAATACCGAGCGGGGTGGCTGGAGCAGCGTCTACCGCCTCGACCTGGGCGACTCCGCCTACTACCTGAAGCGCCAGAGCAACCACCTGACCCGCAGCCTGCGCCATCCGCTGGGCGAGCCGACCTTCGCCCGCGAGTTCCGCAACATCGAGCGCTACCGGGCGCTGGGCATTCCCGCCCTGCAGGCGGCGTTCTTCGCCCAGCAGGCGGTCGGCGGAGAGCGCCAGGCGATCCTCCTGACCCGTGCCCTGGACGGTTGGCAGGACCTGGACACCTGGCTGGCGTCCTGGCACGACCTGGCCGAAGAGCGGCGCCGGGCGATTCTCCGGGCGGTTGGCAGGCTGGCGCGCCAGCTGCACGCCGCCGGACAGATGCATGGTTGCTTCTATCCCAAGCATGTATTCCTCCGCGAGGGGGCCGATGGTGTCTTCGAGGCCTGCCTGATCGACCTGGAGAAGACCCGCCCGATCTGGTTCGGCCGCCGCGACCAGGTCAAGGACCTGGAGCCGATGCTGCGCCGTGCCCCGGACTGGAGCGAAGCGGACGTGCACGAATTCATCTCCGCCTATGTCGACGAACCCCTCGACTCGGCCGAGGTCGAGCAGTGGTATCGCCTTCTCGACCAGCGCCGTCGGCGCAAGGAGTCGCGCCGATGAGACTGGCCGAACTGCAAGCCGCCGGGCGCCACCCGCAACTGCCATTGCGGGTGACCCTGGCGGATGGCGCTGGCGCTGCCGAACTGCGCCTGGACAGTCTGCTGCGGGTGCTGCCCGGGCAGCGCTACGTCGGTGCCGGCGAATGGCGTGGGCGCAAGGTGCTGGCCAAGCTGCTGGTGGGCGGCAAGGCCGCACGGCATTTCCAGCGCGAACTGGAAGGGGCGCGTCTGCTCGCGGCCCAGGGGCTGACCACCCCGGCGCTGCTGGCCGACGGGCTGCAGCAGGGCGAGGGCGGCTGGCTGCTGTTCGACTACCTCGACGCGGCGCAGAGCCTCGGTGACGCCTGGCGTGCGGTGGAGGCCCAGGCGCCGCTGGGCGATGCCCAGCAAGCGGTGCTCGGCGAAGCCCTGGCAGCCATTGGCGAGCTGCATGCAAAGGGCCTCTGGCAGGACGACCTGCACCTGGACAACCTGTTGCGCCACGCCGGCCGCCTGTATCTCATCGACGGTGGCGGCGTGCGTGCGGAAACTCCCGGCCAGCCGCTGTCGCGACAGAAAGTGCTGGAAAACCTCGGGGTGTTCTTCGCCCAGTTGCCGGCGCTCCTCGATCCTTTCCTGGAGGAGTTGCTGGTGCATTACCTGCTGGCCAACGGCGAGCATGCGCTGCCGCTGGAAGCCTTGCAGAAGGAAATCGCCAAGGTTCGCCGCTGGCGGGTGCGCGACCTGCTGAGGAAGGTCGGTCGCGACTGTAGCCTGTTCAGCGTCGTGCGCGGTCCGTTCCGCCTGTTCGCCGCTCGCCGCAGCGAGGCCGAGACGATGGCGCCCCTGCTGGCGGACGCGGACCGCCTGATCGCCGCCGGCCACGTCTACAAGGACGGCGGCGCGGCCACCGTCGCCCGGGTCGAAGCGAACGGCCGCACGCTGATCATCAAGCGCTACAACATCAAGGGCTGGGTCCATTGGCTGAAGCGCTTCTGGCGGCCGAGCCGGGCCTGGGCCTCCTGGCGCGAAGGCAACCGCCTGGAATTCCTCGGCATCGCCACCGCCCGTCCGCTGGCGATGCTGGAGCGGCGCTGGTGCTGGCTGCGCGGGCGCGCCTACCTGATTACCGATTATCTCGGCGGTCAGGATATAATCGCTCGTTTTAAGCCTTGCCTGGACATGCCCGATGGCGCCGTTTCGCCACCGGAAGCCGAGTTGGCGGCACTGGATCGGCTGTTTTCGACGTTGATCCGCGAACGCATCAGCCACGGCGACCTGAAGGGACACAACCTGTTCTGGCAGGCCCATGAACAAGGCGGCGAATGGGCGCTGATCGACCTGGACGCGATGCGCAAGCATCACAGCCAGGCGTCCTTTGCCCGCGCCTACGCCCGCGACCGCGCGCGCTTCCTGCGCAACTGGCCGCAGGACAGCGGCCTCTACCGGCTGCTGGAGCAACGGATTCCCCGCCTCGGCGACGCCGCCGGGGCTTGAACGACAAGCGACGACCACCGCCTGCGGCGGTCGACGAGTTAAACGAAAGCCGCGGTTGTCGGTCCCACTCCGCAACCGCGAGCTGCTTTGAAGAGGTTCTACCGTGGCATTGACCGTCCTAGGCCTGTCTGGCGCCGTAAGCCATGACCCGTCCGCCGCCCTGTACATCGACGGCAAGCTGGTCGCGGCCGTCGAGGAAGAGCGCTTCGTGCGCGACAAGCACGCGAAGAACCGCATGCCCTACGAATCGGCGAAGTTCTGCCTGGAGCAGGCAGGGATCGAGCCGGCCGATGTCGACGTGGTAGCGATTCCCTTCGCTCCCATCAGCATCATGGAAAAGGCCCGCTGGCACTACGCCAAGCGCTACGCCTACGCGCCGGATCGCGCGCTGGATGCGATCCTGCTCGGCAACCGCCGCTACAAGCGTTACTACAAGCGCATCGAGTGGTGCCTGCAACAACTCGGCTTCGACCTGAAGAAAATCAAGATCCAGCCGGTCGAGCACCACCTTGCCCACGCCTCCAGTGCCTACCATTGCTCGGGGTTCAAGGAAAAGACCGCGATCCTCGGCATCGACGGCAAGGGCGAATACGCCACCACTTTCTTCGGCTGGGGCGAGAACGGTCGGATCCACAAGATCAAGGAGTTCTACGATCCGGATTCGCTGGGCGGCCTGTACGGCGCGATCACCGAGTACCTCGGCTTCGACATGCTCGACGGCGAGTTCAAGGTCATGGGCATGGCGCCCTACGGTGACGCCAGCAAGTACGATTTCTCCCGTCTCGCCAAGTTCGAGAACGGCGAACTGGTGATCAACACCGATTATGCCAACGTCATCGGCTTCCGCCGCTACAAGGAGAAAGGCAAGGGCTACTACTTCTCGCCCAAGCTGATCGAGTGGCTGGGGCCCAAGCGCGAAGGCGACATCGCTGACGATCCCTACATCCATTACGCCGCGAGCATCCAGGCGCTGTTCGAGAAGCTCGCGCTGGAGATGATGGACTACTACCTCGGCGATATCATCCGCGAGACCGGCAAGGTCGCTTTCGCCGGCGGCTGCGCGCTGAACGTCAAGCTCAACCAGAAGATCATCTCGCGCCCCGAAGTGAAGGAGCTGTTCGTCCAGCCGGCGGCCAGCGACGCCGGCACCGCGGTCGGCGCGGCGGCCTACGTGTCGCACCAGCGCGGCGTGCCGGTGGAGAAGATGGAGCACGTCTACCTCGGCCCGGAGTATTCCAACGAGGACGTCATCGCCGCCTGCGCCCGTCACGAGGCCAGGCCGCAGTGGCAGAAGATCGACAACCGCAGCCGGCGTATCGGCAGGATCCTTGCCGACGGCAACCCGGTGGCCTGGTTCCAGGGACGCATGGAGTTCGGTCCGCGTGCCCTCGGTGGCCGCTCCATTCTCGGCTGCCCGAGCGTGCCGGGCGTGGCCGACCGGATCAATGCGCAGATCAAGTTCCGCGAGCGCTGGCGGCCCTTCTGCCCGTCGATGCTGGATACCGTCGGCCCGCAGATGTTCAAGATCGACCACCCGGCCCCGTTCATGACCTTCACCTTCGAAGTCAACGAAGAGTGGAAGGAGCGTGTGCCGGAAGTGGTGCACGAAGACGGTACCTCCCGCGCCCAGGTGCTGAAGCGCGAGTACAACCCGCGCTACTACGACCTGATGAAGGAACTGGAGAACCTCACCGGCAACGGCGTGGCCCTGAACACTTCGCTCAATCGCCGTGGCGAACCGATGATCTGCTCGCCGACCGACGCCCTGAACATGTTCTTCGGCTCCGATCTGCAGTACCTGATCATGGAGGACATCCTGGTCGTGAAGGAGGGCGTGGACTGGTATGACTCGGTCGGCTGAACCTCGCGTCCTGCAGTTCTGTCACGGCTACGACGGGCCTTTCCTCGACTGTGCCCGTCAGTACGCCAGCCTGTTCGCCGGAACCCCGTACAAGGTCACCACGGTGTTCCTCACCGGGCGTTCCGATCCTGAGGTGGCGGCGCGTTGCGCCTCCGACGAGGTACTGTTCCTCGAGTACGGCTCCAGGGACATCCGTGGCCTCAAGCTGAAGGCGATCCGCGACTTGCGCGAGATCGCCCGTTCGCGCGACTTCCGCTTCTGCATCGCGCACCGCTTCAAGCCGATCTGGATCGCCAGCCTGGCCACTCGTCTGCCGATCGTTGGCGTGCACCACGCCTTCGGCGATTACCAGCGGTTGTCGCGCAAGGTCTTCGCCGGCCTGATGAGCAAGCGCCTGAGCCTGCTGGCGGTGTCCGACGCGGTGCGCGACGATATCCGCCGTTGCCTGCCGAAGTGGCCGGCGGAGCGGATCGAGACGCTCTACAACCGCATCGACGTCGCTGCGCTGCAGGCCGAGCAGGTCGAGCGCCTGAGTGCGCGCCGGCAACTGCGCCTGCCCGACGAGGCCTGGGTGGTCGGCAACGTCGGCCGCCTGCATCCGGACAAGGACCAGGCTACCCTGCTGCGCGGCTTCGCCGCCGCGCTGCCGCGCCTGCCGCAGAACAGCCTGCTGGCGATCCTCGGCAGCGGCCGCCTGGAAGAGCAGCTCAAGGACCTGGCCTGCGAACTGGGTATCGGCGAGCGCGTGCTGTTCCTCGGCCAGGTCGAAGAGGCACGGCGCTACTTCAAGGCGTTCGACGCCTTCGCCCTGAGTTCCGACCACGAGCCGTTCGGCATGGTCCTGCTGGAGGCCATGGTCGCCGGTGTACCGCTGATCGCCACCGCCTGTGGCGGCGCCCGCGAAGTGGTGGAAGGGGTCGGCATCCTCTTCCCGCTGGGCGACGAGACGGCCCTGGCCGAGGGCCTGACCCACCTGGCGGCGCTTGACCGCCGCCAGCGCGAGGCCTGTGCGCGGCTCATGCTCGAGCGCCTGGAGACACGCTTCTCCGACGCCGCGGTGCGCCGCGAATTCTGGCGCCTGCCGACGATTGCCGGCTTCGCTTCGGAGTCTGCATGCTGAACAGGTTGCGCGCCTTCCGCGAACGCGGTTGGCGCGAAGTGGATGCGCTGACCTACGCCCAGGCCTGGCAGCGTTTCGGCGGCAGCGTCGCGACCCACCCGCTGGTGGTCGAGCAACTCGCCGAAATGGCCGGAATCCCGGTGCGTTACCTGGGTTGGGAGAGCGCTGGCGAACTGGTTGCGGCGATCCCGACCTGGGGCCGCCACCTGGCGTTGTCCAAGGACGTGCTCAAGCGGCGCGGCAAGAAGGGCCTGTACGACCTGGGCAACGCCGAACTGATCCTGCCGGTGGCCGACGATGCCCGCATCGCCCTCCGCCATGCGGGACGCTACCTGTCGGCGCTGCATGAGCGGAACATCGTCACGCTGCGCCCTCAGACCGAGCAACTGGCTTTCGCTCGCGCCCCCGAGGATTTCTCCAAGAAGTTCCGCTATAACCAGCGGCGCGAAGTGCGCCTGGTGGAGGAGGCTGGTGGCCAGGTGCGCCAGGCAGACAGCTTCGCCCCGGCCGAGTTCGCCGCCATCTATCTTGAACTGTTCCAGCGTCGCTGGGGTTTCCCGGCCACCGGCGCGGAGCGCATGGCCGAGGTCTTCGAGCGGCTGCGCGAATTGCTGCGCGGCTCGGTCCTGCTGCTCAACGACCAGCCCATCGCGGTCCAGGTACTGTATCGCGCCGAAGCGCCGGGCTGGCTCAGCGTCGAGTACATCAACGGCGGCGTCGATCCGCAGACCCGCGAGTTCAGCCCTGGCAGCGTGCTCAGTTACCTGAACACCCAGGCCGCCTGGGAGGATGCGCGGGCGCTGGGCAAACCCCTGCGCTATTCGTTCGGTCGCGCCGACCGCGAATACAAGGATCGCTGGTGCCATCCTTCTCCGGTCTTCCAGGTCTGAAGCATGAGTGCACGCAAGCAGCAGTTGCTCAAGCGTCATCGACGCAACAAGCGGATCGGCCTACTGGTTGCGCTGCTGGCATTGCTGGCCGTCGGTCTGCTGGTCAGCCCCTGGTTGTTGCCGATCCTCCTCATGGCCCTGTGGGTCGCCCACGAAGCCTGGTTCGCCGATCACCTGTTCTATTCGCCGGGCGAGGACTACCGCTACCGTTTCGCGGAAGGGGTCGAGTCGCTGCCGGTACGCCTGGCGGATGGCCGTCTGCGAGTCGACGGCGAGCTGCGCGAAGGCGATACGCTGGTGCTTGGCATCGGCGTGCGCGCTGGCTGGCTGGGGCGCTTCCTCGAACCCTCGGTGCTGCTGGAAGGTGGCGCGGAGGCCGATGCCCAGGCTTTCGAACGTGGGGTGAACGGCTTGCGCTACCTGAACCTGACGGGACTGGCCGGGCCGCTGGGCGAGGGCCGGGTTCGCCTGCGCGGCCGGCATTGCCGGCTGGTCGGCGAACCGACCCTGTGGCGTGCGCGCCATCCCGACTACCGTGATCGGCGGGTGATGGTCATCGCTCCGCATGCCGACGACGCCGAGCTGGCCGCCTTCGGCCTCTACAGCCAGGCTCGCGAGGCCTGGATCGTGACCCTGACCGCCGGCGAGATCGAAACCGAGCATTACCGCCGCATGGGCCTCGACGGAATAGCTGCGGCGCGCCTGAAGGGCCGCCTGCGCGCCTGGGATAGCCAGGCCGTGCCGACGTGGGGTGGGGTGCCGGCCGAGCGCTGCGTGCAACTGGGTTATTTCTGCCTGCAATTGCCTGCCATGCAGGCGAACCCGGGCGAGGTGGTGCCGTCCCGTGAGGCCGATCTCGCCGATATCCGTCCGTTCCGCCAGTTCAACCGCCTGCGCCTGGCCAGCGATGCCGACGGCCTGTCGACCTGGAACAATCTGCTGTCCGATCTCCGCGAGCTGATCCTGCTGGCACGTCCCGAGGTCATCGTCCTGCCTCATCCGCATTTCGATCCGCACCCGGACCATGTCCGCGCCCAGGAGGCTGTGCGCGAGGCGCTCCAGGGCCTGGACTGGCAGCCGCAGGCATTGTTGCACTATGCCAATCACCTGCACGACAACGATCGCTGGCCGATGGGCGATGCGCACATGGGGGTCAGCCTGCCACCGCTGACCGAAGAATGCTCGCCGTTGCTGCCATGGACGCTGGCGCTGGAGCGCACGCGCCAGGTGGACAAGGCCATGGCCTTGGGCATGATGCACGACCTGCAACCCAGGCCGCCGTTCAAGCGCCGTCTGCGCCGCCGTCTGCAGGGCTGGCTCGCCGGGCGTCGCTGGCCGGCTTACGGCGAGGACGAGTTCATGCGCAAGGCGGTGCGTCGGCACGAGTTGTTCTGGGTGGAGTCGCTGGATGGGGAGGCGTGATGCTTGGGTCGAGCGTTCGGCAAGGTTCGAGCCGCCATGCTGCTTCGGAGCAGCCGCGAGGATGAAGGTCTGATGAAAGTTCTGTTTCTGGTCCAGAAAGAGCAGCGCGCGATCCTGGATCGCCTGTACGACGGCATCGCCGCCCATTGCGAGTGCGATACCCGCTGGCTGAGCAGCGAGGAGCAGGCCGACCTGCGCGGCTACTTCCGCAAGCACGTGGATGTCTCGCGCTACGACCGCATCCTGTTCTTCCTCCGTTTCAAGAAGGAAATGCGCCAGGTCCGCTTCATCCGCAGCGTGCCCAACCTGGTGATCCTCGAGCACGATGCCTACCAGAACTACATTCCCTGCAAGTACACCGGCAAGTTCAGCGCCCATTACCGGCGCCTGCCCTGGGCACGGGTGATCAGTTCGGGCCATACGGTCAGCGAACGCCTGCGCCAGGAGGGATTCGACGCGGTATTCGTGCCCAAGGGCTACGACCAGACCCTGTTGCATGACCTGGGCCTGGCGCGCGATATCGAGCTGGGCTTCGTCGGCAGTACCGGCAGCGTGGCCTACAGTGGACGCAAGGCGTTGCTCGACGAGTTGGGCGGAGTGGAGAACCTGCTGGTGACCAAGACCAAGTCCGGCGAGGAGTACCTGCGCACGCTCAACCGCATCCGTTTCTTCGTCAGCGCGGATGTCGGCATGGGCGAATACATGATCAAGAATTTCGAGGCGATGGCCTGCGGTTGCGTGCTGCTGGCCTACGACCAGGGCGAGCGGGAAAACGAGGCCTTGGGTTTCCGGGACATGGAGAATATCGTGCTGTATCGCTCGGTGGCGGACATCCAGGAAAAGCTCGCGATCCTGCGCCTCGATACGGCTCTCGCCGAGCGGATCGCGCGAAGCGGCCAGGCGCTGGCCATCGAACGATTCAGCTTCGCCGCTGTCGGTCAGAGTATCGTCGAGGCCATGCGGCCCGCGTTGCGCGAGCCGGAGCGTCCCGGATGGCTGGAGAAGACCTGGCGACGTATTTTTACCTGAGAGTAGCAGCCGAAAAGAGCTGGGGCTTCAGGCGTGTTTGCTATTGTTCAGCTTGTTTTTCCGGGCTGGGGGGAGGTGTAGGACCGATGAAGATCGCAGGATCGCTCATGCATGTCTGGCGCTTTGAATGGGGACGTGAAGGACAGGTAAGGTTGTAGTTATGGCGCTCGTCGATGATGGTTCGCAGCCATTGGTTTCCGTGATCATCGCTTCCTATAACCACGAAAAGTACATAGAAGCGAGCATTGCCAGCGTGGCTGCGCAGACATACCGCAACGTGGAACTGCTGGTGGTGGACGATGGTTCCAGCGATGGCAGCGTCGAGCTTTTGCGCGGGCTCCAGGCGAAGTACGGCTTCGACCTCAGGGTCCAGCAGAACCAGGGACTGTCGAGAACGCTCAACGAGGCGATCGCCAGGGCCCGGGGAAATCTCATCGTGCCTTTCGGTTCGGACGACATCATGTTGCCGCAACGCCTGGAGAAACAGGTGGCACACATGTGGGACAAGCCCGAGGTAGGTATCTGCGCGGGCAATATCGAGATCATCGACTCCAATGGCCGGGTCATGCCGGGAAAGGAGCAGCGCAAACGCGACCTGCCTTTCCGCCGTCTCGACTTCGATGACCTGTTCCTGGACCGCAAGCCGGGCCCGATGGCGCCCACCCTGATGTTCCGGCGGGAAGCCCTGGAGAAGGTCGGCGGTTTCGATCCGGACATACGCCTGGAAGATGTCTATATCGAACTGGCGGTGACCAAGGCTGGCTACGTCATCGACATTCTTGGCGAGGTCCTCGCCCAGTACCGCAAGCATCCCACCAATACGTACAAGAACGCCCGTTTCATGGTGGACAACGTATTCAAGACGTACAGCCAGTTCAGCGATCACCCCGATTACGAGCAGGTGATCATGCGCTTCCGCAATTCGATGTTCCTCAAGTGCTCGAACCGGGACAAGGTACTGGCCCGGGAGCTGCTCTCCGGCTTGCCGCTGAAGTACTGGAACGAGAAGACCTTCCGCGGCATTGCGCGGCTGTTTTTCTCCTGATCGCTGATATCGCCGCACTCAAGGCGCGGCGATATCCTCACCGCGCCTGCTGGCGGCGAACCTTTGCTGGATCCACAGCGCATACAGCAGCGCCATGGGAATCCAGATCAGGAACCAGTGTTCCTTGGGACGGGGCAGGAAGGCGTTGCCCTCCGTGAGTCCGGCTGCCAGGCCGAACACCAGCCAGGTCGAGGCTAGCAGAACGGCTGGAGACTTCCGGTTTTTCCAGGAGAAGCCGAAGGCCAGTGCGTAGATCGCCACCCACAGCAGGAGCCCGATGATCCCTCCAGCGAAAAGCACACCCAGTTCGATGTTGTGCGGGTCGGCGAGCAGCATGCCGTTGCTCAGGACGATTCGCATCGGATGATCGTAGCCGTGTCCGAGCCATGGATGCTCGCTGATCTGGCGTAGGGCGTCGGCCCAGATTTCCGGGCGGAACGATGCCCCTCTCTGGGTGATCACTTCCGGGTACAGGATGTAGCCCAGTAGCGCTCCAGCCAGGGCGAGTGCCAGGGCGATGAGGGCTTTTTTCCTGTCTCCGGCCAGGACCAGCCACATAAGGGCCGCTGTGAGCCCTACCAGGGGAGTACGTGAACCGGTCGCGATGAGAAGGCCACCGAGCAGCGCCAGAGATATCAGTGGCAAGGGGGCCAGGATGGGGCGGGATTGCATCCAATAGGCCAGCCAGAGTGCCGTGAAGGCGCCATAGACATGGGCGCTCAGTAATGGGTTATAGAGAGCGCCATAACCGGTAAGGCGCAGCGGGTTGGCGTCCCAGTAGTATTGCAGCAAGGTGGCTGCCGCGGAGATCACCGCGCCAAGGGCTGCCAGCCAGGTCGCGGTCTTGAGGCGGAGGGGAGCTTCGAGCGCCAGGATGGCGGCGCAGAAGAACAGGAGGGCGATGTACAGGGGGCGCTTGAGCAGCGAGCCGGTGGAGTTCTCGGGGGTCGACCAGGACAGGCTCAGCATCATGTAGCTGCTGAAGGCGAGGAAGGCGATGAACAGCGGCGAGCCCGTTAGCGGGCGAAGCAGACGCGGTTGCAGTATCACGTACAGCAGCGTCGGGGCTGCAAGCAGGATGTAGAAGAGGCGATGGTAGTCGGAGCGGTCGCCGACCCAGAACATTCCGGTGAGCAGGGCCAGCCAGCCCAGCGGCAGGATCCAGTGGCTGAGGATGCGGCTGGTATCGTGGCGAAGACGGGTCAGTCGGGTAGCTGCGAACATTCCTTGCTCAATCCAGTTGCAGTTGCTTGAGGAGCTGCTCGAGTGTCCAGTGGACCTGGCTGCTGCGGAGATAGGCCTTGAGCACCAGGTGCTCGCTGTCGTCGAGGAACCAGGTTCGATCCTGTTCGTAGCGCAGCAGGTGCTTGAAATTGCGAATGCGCTGGGCGGCGCTGAGCGCCGAGCGCTGGACCCGCAGGTCGGCGATGTCGATCAGGCCCATCCGGCCTTCCGGCGTGCGCACCACGTTGCCCAGGTGCAGCGAGCGGAAGTACACCCCCTTGGCGTGCAGCGCGGCGATCAGCTCGCCCAGTTGCGTCCGGACTGCGTCGCCGCACTCCGGGTCGTTGCGGTCGAGTTGGCGGAGGGTCTGCCCCGGTAGCGGCTCGTAGTGCACCGCGTCGCGCTGGATATGTGGGATCCGCAATACGTCCAGCACCTTCGGGCAGACGATGCCGCGCCGCGCCAGTTCGCTGGCGTTGCGGGCGAAGCGCTCCGCATAGGGGAACAGGGCTGCGGAGGAAATCAGGCGCTTGCGGCGAAACAGTTTGAGGAAGGACCCGTCGCGCAGACGCAGAACCTTGTCCCCATGACCATCGGCTTCCAGCACTTCTGCGTTGTCACGCAACTGCAAGTAGGAGGGGTAGTCTATGACTCGCATGCGAGCTCCTGAACGAACGGCCCGCCATCTTACCCCAACACGCCTTCCAGGCGGAGTGATGGAGGTCCTGTGCTACACTCCGGGACCTTTTCAGCATGTAAGAAACCATGAGCGATAGTCCTCAGAATCCCGGACCTTCCAGTCTCAAGATCTATTTCCGCCTGTTGGGCTACGTGAAGCCCTACATCGGAATGTTCCTACTCAGCATCGTCGGTTTCCTGATCTTCGCCTCGACCCAGCCGATGCTGGCGGGCATCCTCAAGTATTTCGTCGACGGCCTCTCCAATCCTGACGCGGCATTGTTTCCGAATGTGCAGTGGCCCTGGTTGCGCGACTTGCACCTGGTCTACGCGGTGCCGTTGCTGATCATCCTGATCGCTGCCTGGCAGGGGCTGGGCTCGTTCCTCGGCAACTTCTTCCTCGCCAAGGTTTCCCTGGGGCTGGTGCATGACCTGCGGGTCGCCCTGTTCAACAAGCTGCTGGTGCTGCCGAACCGCTATTTCGACACGCACAGCTCCGGCCACCTGATCTCGCGCATCACCTTCAACGTGACCATGGTCACCGGAGCGGCCACGGATGCCATCAAGGTGGTGATCCGTGAGGGCCTGACCGTGGTCTTCCTGTTCCTCTACCTGCTGTGGATGAACTGGAAGCTGACCCTGGTGATGCTGGCGATCCTGCCGGTCATCGCGGTGATGGTGACTACCGCCAGCCGCAAGTTCCGCAAGCAGAGCAAGAAGATCCAGGTGGCCATGGGCGACGTCACCCACGTCGCCTCGGAAACCATCCAGGGCTACCGGGTAGTGCGCAGCTTCGGCGGCGAAGCCTATGAAGAGAAGCGCTTCCTCGACGCCAGCCAGAGCAATACCGACAAGCAGTTGCGGATGACCAAGACCGGCGCGGTCTACACGCCGATGCTGCAATTGGTGATCTACGTCGCCATGGCGATACTGATGTTCCTCGTGCTGTGGCTGCGCGGGGACGCCTCGGCCGGCGACCTGGTGGCCTATATCACCGCGGCGGGCCTGTTGCCCAAGCCGATCCGCCAGCTTTCCGAGGTCAGTTCCACGGTCCAGCGCGGCGTCGCCGGCGCCGAGAGCATCTTCGAGCAGCTCGACGAAGCGGCGGAGGAAGACCAGGGTACCGTCGAGAAGGAGCGGGTCAGCGGGCGCCTGGAAGTGCGCAACCTGAGCTTCCGTTATCCCGGAACCGACAAGCAGGTGCTGGATGACATCAGTTTCATCGCCGAGCCCGGGCAGATGATCGCCCTGGTCGGCCGTTCCGGTAGCGGCAAATCGACCCTGGCCAACCTGGTTCCGCGCTTTTACCAGCACAATGACGGCAAGATCCTCCTTGATGGCGTTGAAGTCGAGGATTATCGCCTGCGCAACCTGCGCCGCCACATCGCCCTGGTGACCCAGCAGGTCACGCTGTTCAACGACAGCGTGGCCAACAACATCGCCTACGGCGACCTGGCTGGCGCGCCGCGCGAGGAAATCGAGCGGGCGGCGAAGGCTGCCAACGCCAAGGAGTTCATTGACAACCTGCCGCAAGGCTTCGACACCGAGGTCGGCGAGAATGGCGTGCTGCTTTCCGGCGGCCAGCGCCAGCGTCTGGCGATCGCCCGGGCGCTGCTCAAGGACGCGCCCCTGCTGATCCTCGACGAGGCGACCTCGGCGCTGGACACCGAGTCGGAGCGGCATATCCAGGCGGCGCTGGACGAAGTGATGAAGGGGCGCACCACCCTGGTGATCGCCCACCGCCTGTCGACCATCGAGAAGGCCGACCTGATCCTGGTGATGGACCAGGGGCAGATCGTCGAGCGCGGCAGCCACGCCGAGCTGCTGGCGCAGAACGGCCATTATGCGCGGCTGCATGCGATGGGACTGGATGAGCAGGCGCCGGCGCCTGTCGGCTGATAAACTGGGCGTCTGCCCCGAGAGGTTGTTTGGAGTTCCCATGAAGTTGTCCATGCCCCGTTTCGACCAGGCCCCGGTGTTGGTGGTCGGTGATGTGATGCTCGACCGCTACTGGCATGGCGCGACTTCGCGCATTTCGCCGGAGGCCCCGGTGCCGGTGGTCCGCGTCGAACAGCACGAGGACCGCCCCGGCGGCGCCGCCAACGTCGCGCTGAACATCGCCGCGCTGGGCGCGCAGGCCTTGCTGGTCGGCGTCACCGGCCGCGACGAGGCCGCCGACAGCCTGGCCAACAGCCTCAAGGCCGCTGGAGTGGACGCGCGCTTCCAGCGCATCGATAGCCAGCCGACCATCGTCAAGCTGCGGGTCATGAGTCGCCACCAGCAACTGCTGCGGGTCGACTTCGAGGAACCGTTCCGCACCGACGCGGCGGCCCTGGCCGTGGACGTCGAGTCGCTGCTGGCCAAGGTCAAGGTGCTGGTGCTGTCCGACTACGGCAAGGGCGCGCTACAGAACCACCAGGTGCTGATCCAGGCGGCGCGGGCGCGCAACATTCCGGTACTGGCCGATCCCAAGGGCAAGGACTTCGCCATCTATCGCGGCGCCAGCCTGATCACCCCGAACCTGTCCGAATTCGAGACCATCGTCGGCCGTTGCGCCGACGAAGCCGAACTGGTCGCCAAGGGCCAGGCGCTGATGAGCGAACTCGACCTCGGTGCCTTGCTGGTGACCCGCGGCGAGCATGGCATGACCCTGCTCCGCCATGGCCAGCCGGCCCTGCACCTGCCGGCGCGGGCGCGGGAAGTGTTCGACGTCACCGGTGCCGGCGATACGGTCATCTCCACCCTGGCCGCGGCGCTTGCCGCCGGCGAGGAGCTGCCTTCCGCGGTGGGTCTGGCCAACCTGGCCGCCGGCATCGTGGTCGGCAAGCTGGGTACCGCGGCGATCAGCGCGCCCGAACTGCGTCGCGCGGTGCAGCGCGAGCAGGGTTCCGAGCGTGGCGTGCTGGGCCTGGAGCAATTGCTGCTGGCAATCGAAGACGCCCGCGCCCACGGCGAGAAGATCATCTTCACCAATGGCTGCTTCGACATCCTTCACGCCGGCCACGTGACCTACCTCGAACAGGCGCGCGCCCAGGGCGACCGCCTGATCGTCGGGGTCAACGACGACGCCTCGGTCACTCGCCTGAAGGGCGTTGGCCGGCCGATCAACTCGGTGGACCGGCGCATGGCGGTACTCGCCGGGCTCGGCGCGGTGGACTGGGTGGTGAGCTTCGCCGAAGACACTCCCGAGCGCCTGCTCGAGCAGGTGCGTCCGGACGTGCTGGTCAAGGGCGGCGATTACGGCGTCGAGCAGGTGGTCGGCGCGCAGATCGTCAAGGCCTACGGCGGCGAGGTACGGGTGCTCGGCCTGGTGGAGAACAGCTCCACCACCGCCATCGTCGAGAAGATCCGCCAGAAAGGCTGAGCCTTTCCCCGGTCGGTCGCCCCTGGCGGATGACTGGCTGGCCTGACAACTCCCTTCGGCGAGACGGTCATAGGCGCTGCCCATGCGGCGGCGCATGATCCGGGCATCCCATCCTGCGTGGAGCAAGATGCCCATGAGCACCGATGTACAGGGCCGTGCCCTGGCTGTACTGAACCGTGTCGCCCAGGCCGACTGGCCGGATCGCTTCAATCTTCGCAAACCCTTCGAGAAACTGCTCTACAGCGGCAGCCGTACCGGCTTCCGCCTGGCCAGCGAGCGTTCGGCGAAGCAGGCGAAGGGACCGCGCAAGGCCGATCCGGACGGGTTGTTCGACCTGTCGTTCTCCGACGACCAGCAGATGCTGGTGGACATGCTCGAAGGCTTCGCCCTGGAGGTGTTGCGTCCGCTGGCTCATGACGCGGATGCCGAGGCCAGCCTGCCGGCGGAACTGCTCAACCAGGCGCTGGAGCTGGGCCTGACCCACTATGGGGTCGGCGAGGTGCACGGCGGCATGGCCGGTGAGCGCACCACGGTGACCACTGCCCTTATCGCCGAGGCCCTGGCCAAGGGCGACCTGACGCTGGCGGCGGCCCTGCTGGTGCCGCTGTCGGCGGCCAACTGCATCCGCCGCTGGGGCAGCCCCTCGCAGCAGGCGCAGTGGCTGCCGGCGTTCGTCAGCGAAGAGGGGGCGCCGCTCACCGCCATCGCGGTCAACGAGCCGAGTCTGCTGTTCGACCCGCAGAAACTGGCGACCCGCGCCCGGCGCAAGGGCAGTCACTACCTGCTTTCCGGAGAGAAATGCCTGGTCTTGCGCGGCCTGGAGGCCAGCCGCCTGATCGTCGCGGCGAAGACCGACGAGGGGCCTGCGCTGTTCCTGGTGGAAGCCTCCGCCAAGGGCGTCGAGCGACGTGCCGAGCCGGCGATGGGACTGAAGGCCGGCGGCACCGCCCGGTTGCGCCTGAAGAGCGTCAAGGTGCCGGCGGACAACCGCCTGGCCGCCGAGCATTTCGACTACCGGGCCTTCCTCGATCACGCGTCCCTGGCCTGGTGTGCCCTGGCGCTGGGCACCGGACAGGCGGCGCTGGACTACGTGATCGCCTACTGCAACGAGCGTGAGGCCTTCGGCGAGCCGATCAGCCATCGCCAGGGGGTCGCCTTCATGGTCGCCGACATCGCCATCGAACTGGACGCCATGCGCCTGATGGTCTGGCGCGCCTGCGCCCTGGCCGAGCGCGGCCAGCCGTTCCAGCGCGAGGCTTACCTGGCGCGCCTGCTGTGCGCCGAGAAGGCGATGAAGATCGGCACTGACGCGGTGCAGCTGCTCGGTGGCCACGGCTTCACCAAGGAGCATCCGGCCGAGCGCTGGTACCGCGACCTGCGCGCGGTAGCGCTGATGGCCGGCGGCCTGCACCTGTGAACCCGAGCGAGGGCGCGGCCCGCCGCGACGAGTGAACGAGGAACCGACATGTACCTGGAAACCCCGAAGAAATTCCGCAGCCTGGCCAACCAGGCGCATCAGGTCGCGGAAAACTATTTCCGGCCGATCTCGCGCAAGTACGACAAGGCCGAACACGCCTATCCGAAGGAGCTGGACCTGCTCGCGGCCTTGCTGGACGGCATGAACAGCGGCTCGCCCGAGGCTGTCGGTGCGACCTCGGCGAGCAAGCGCGCCGGCAAGCAGGTAGAGGAGGGCATCAAGAACGGCGGCAACCTGTCGGCGTTGCTCGGCGTGATGGAACTGTGCTGGGGCGACGTCGGCCTGCTCCTGGCCATGCCGCGCCAGGGGCTGGGCAACGCGGCGATCGCCGCGGTGGCCAACGAGGAGCAGTTGCAGCGCTTCGGCGGCACCTGGGCGGCAATGGCGATCACCGAGCCGGGCTGCGGCTCGGACTCGGCGGCGATCCGCACCACCGCGACCCAGGATGGCGACCACTATGTACTGAACGGCGAGAAGATTTTCGTCACTTCCGGCGAGCGGGCCGATGCCGTGGTGGTCTGGGCCACCCTGAACCGCAACCTGGGGCGGGCGGCGATCAAGTCCTTCGTGGTCGAGAAGGGCACGCCGGGGATGACCGTGACGCGCCTGGAGAAGAAGCTCGGGATCAAGGCTTCGGATACCGCTTCGATCAGTTTCAATGATTGCCGGGTGCCGGCCGCGAACCTGCTGGGCAACGCCGAGGTCGACGTGCAGAAGGGTTTCGCCGGGGTCATGGAGACCTTCGACAATACCCGCCCGCTGGTGGCCGGCATGGCTGTCGGGGTGGCCAAGGCGGCGCTGGACCGGACCCGCGAATTGCTGAAGAAGGCTGGCTGCAAGTTCGACTACAGGAAGCCGCTGCTCACCGTCAGCCACGCCGAGGCCACTCTCTATCGCCTGGAGGCGGAGTGGGAGGCAGCGCGCCTGTTGACCCTGAAGGCGGCATGGATGGCCGACAACAAGCTGCCCAACTCGAAGGAAGCGTCCATCGCCAAGGCCAAGGCTGGACGGGTGGCCAACGAAATCACCCTGAAGTGCGTGGAGCTGGCTGGCGCCCTCGGCTACGCCGAGGATGAGCTGTTGGAGAAGTGGGCGCGGGACTCGAAGATCCTCGACATCTTCGAGGGCACCCAGCAGATCCAGCTGCTCATCGTCGCTCGCCGCCTGCTCGGCAAGTCTTCCAGCCAGTTGAAGTAGAAAGGGCGGCAAAGCCCGCCCGGTTCAGGCGCTGGCGCGGTCGCGTCCACCGCCGGCCTGGTCGCCGTTGCTGGATGGCCACAGTGCCAGCCAGTCGCGGAAACGGATGCGTTCCTCATGCACCAGCCAGCCGTCCTGTACGGCAAAGCTCTCGGCCAACCACAGGCCGCGGGTGGCCGCAGGGCGCAACTGGCCCTTGCGCAGGGTGAACAGGTCGCCGGTGGGGCGCCCCTGGTCCAGCGGCAGCAGGTAGAGATCGGGGCGCCGACGGTCCAGACGCGCCACCAGCGGACCGCTCTCGAGCCGCTCGTCGACATGGTAGAGGCTCGGCTCGCGCGCATCGCGCGGCAGCTCCAGGCGCATGTCGTAGACCAGTTGCAGCGAGGCCGTGGGCAGGTGTACGTAGGCGCGTGGGCGCTCCAGCAAGCGCAGGCTGCCGGCTTGCACCGGACGGGCGGCGCCGGACAGCGGGGTGAGGACGAAGTGGCTGTTCTCCCGGTAGCGCAGCGAACCCTGGTAGGGCGTCGGCAGCCAGGTGTCGCCGAAGCGCCCGCCGAGCCAGCCGCCGGCGGTCTCCACCAGGCATTCCTCGGCGACTTCCTGGATCGCCGTGAGCAGCGGCAGGTTCAGTTCGTGGGCCGGTACGTAGCCGGAGATCAGCTTGAGCACGGTATCGCCGCGGTCCAGCCGGCGCTGACGGACCAGCACCCAGTAGTCGCGGCCCTGCCAGTTCAGGGTCAAGCGCACCGAGACCCCCAGGTTGGCCAGCTCGGCGACGAAGCGCTGCGGGTCGGCTACCTCCATGCGGCGGCGGCGTACGAGCATCTGCTGGAAGTTCAGCGGCAGGCCGAGGGCCTGGTAGACCAGCCCGTCCGGGGAGGCCTCCACCAGCAGCGGCAGGGTCTTGAAGGCGGACGGATCCTTGCGGGCGAGCATACGGGGCATACGGGGCTCCTTGTCGGGTCATCGCGCCGGGGCGGGACGGAGGCTCACGTTCGATGCACCGGCCACCGGAGGCGAGGGCGGCAGGCAGGATACGGCTCGTTCGGGAGGAACATGGCAGCGGAATGCACCGCGGGTGTCAACCCGCGGATGTTGCAGCCGATGTATGGTTCAGGCCTTTTTTAGGGCTTGCGCGGCCATCGCGACATTATGGGCCAGGTGCAGCGGATTGATGGTGCCGACGATGGCGGCGGCGACGCCCGGCTGATCGAAGACCAGTTCGAAGCTGGCACGCACCGGGTCCTGTCCGGCGCCCAGGCAGGCATGCCCGCTGGCCAGCGCCTTCTTCACCAGGATGCCCTTGGCATGGGCCGCGGCGTACTCGATGACCGGGCGCTCGGCGCGCTCGTTCAGGTTGTAGGTGACCATCGCGCAATCGCCCTCGCGCAGGGCGCGCAGGCCACCTTCGACGGTCTTGCCGGAGAGTCCGTAGGCGCCGATCAGGCCCTCGCGCTTGAGCGCGGCGAGAGTCGGGTAGACCTCGCTGTTCTCGAGGATATCCAGGTCGTTGCCATCGGAATGCACCAGCACCAGCTCGATCCGGTCGGTCTCCAGGCGCTTCAGGCTGCGCTCGACGGAGCGCCGGGTATGCGCGGCGGAGAAGTCGAAGACTGACTGGCCGTCGACGAACTCTTCGCCGACCTTGCTGACGATCACCCAATGTTCACGCTGGCCGCGCAGCAGCGGGCCGAGGCGTTCCTCGCTGCGGCCGTAGGCCGGGGCGGTGTCGATCAGGTTGATGCCGAGGTCGCGGGCCAGGGCCAGCAGGTCGGCGGCTTCGCGGTCGTCGGGGATGGTGAAGCCGGAAGGGTACTTCACTCCCTGGTCGCGGCCGAACTTGACGGTGCCCAGGCCCAGCGGCGAAACGGCCAGGCCGGTGTCGCCCAGCGGGCGGTGCAGGTCGTGGAGGGTATCCCTGATCATGCGAAGGCTACCTCCCAGGCCGGTTCGGCGAGCGGCGGACGCGGCAGTTGCGGCAGCGCGGCATGTTCGCTGGGGCGGATGCCGTCTTCTTCCAGGCGGGCGCAGACCCGGTCGGCGAAGTCAGGGGCCAGCGCCAGCTTGGTCGGCCAGCCGACCAGCAGGCGTCCCTGTTCGGCGAGGAAGGCGTTGTCCGGGCGCAACAGGTTGGACTGTGCCGGCTCGGCGCGATCCACCCGCAAGGTGGCCCACTGCGCCTGGCCGAGGTCGATCCAGGGCAGCAGCTTTGCCAGTTCGCGGCGTGCTTCGGCGATCTGCGCGGCTTCGTCGCGGGCCACGCCATCGGCTTCGGCGATGTCGCCGCCGAGGTACCAGACCGACTGGCCGTCGCGGGTCGGATGGGTGGTCACGGTGATTCGTGGCTTCGGCCCGGCCCCCAGGCAGTGGGCGTACAGCGGTTTCAGGGTCGCCGCCTTGACCATCACCATGTGCAGCGGCCGCCGCTGCATGGCCGGTTGTTCCAGGCCCAGTTCGCGGAGCAGCGCCTCGTTGCCGGCACCGGCGCTGAGCACCACGCGCTGGGCACGGATCTCCCGGCCGTCGACGCACAGGCCGGCCAGTTCCCGGCCTTCGCGCAGCGGTTCGATGCGCTCGCCGGCGAGCAGGCTGTCGCCGGCCAGTTCCGCCAGGCGGCGAATCAGGTCGGGGACGTCGAAGACGATTTCCGTGAGGCGGTAGGCCTTGCCCTTGAACCCCTTGTCGCGCAGCGCCGGAGGCAAATCCTCGCCCTTGGCCTGCTCGACCCGGCTGCGCACCGCCTTGCTGGCGAAGAAGCTGGTAAGGCTGCCGGCCAGGCCGCCCGGCGACCACAGGTAGTGCGCCTCGGAAAGCAGGCGTACGCCCCGCAGGTCGAGTTCGCCGTTGCTGCCGAGACAGGCGCGCCAGCGCCGCGGCATGTCGGCGATGGCTTCGGAGGCGCCGGTCAGGGCGCCATGCAGGGCGTACTTGGCGCCGCCGTGGATGATCCCCTGCGACTTCACGCTCTGTCCGCCGCCGAGGCTGGCGCTTTCCACCAGCACGGTGGCGTAGCCGGCCCGGCGCAAGCGGGCGTTCAGCCAGAGGCCGGCGATACCGCCGCCAACGATGAGGATGTCGGTGGAAAGGGCTTGGGGCATGGGGCTGCCTTATCGGGAACGGAAAGGGCGCAGTATACAACCTGCGCCCGCGACGGTCGTTCAGTGCCCCGAAGCGCGGGAGAACAACTGGATCACCAGCACGCCGGCGATGATCAGGCCGATGCCGAGGAGGGCGGCGGGGTCCAGGCGCTGGCCGTAGACGAACATCGCCACCAGGCTGACCAGGACGATGCCCAGTCCGGACCAGATGGCGTAGACCACGCCGACCGGCAGGGTGCGCATGACCAGCACGAGCATGCTGAAGGCGAGCACGTAGCCGCCCACCACCAGCAGCAGCGGCAGTGGCTTGCTGAATCCGGCGACGGCTTTCAGCGAGGTGGTGGCGACCACTTCGGCGGCGATGGCGATGGCGAGGTAGAGATAGTTGGTCATGGCGGGGTCCTCCGGAAACTGCGGCCATTCTAGGGAGCCGGCGGATGGGATAAAGTCGTTACCTATCTTTATTGGAGATAGGTTATGCAGTGGAACCTGGAGCAGATCCGCCTGTTCGTCAGCGTCGCCGAGCGCCAGTCGTTCTCTGCCGCCGCCCGCGAACTGAAGCGGGTGCAATCGGCGGTGAGCAACGGCATCGCGCTGCTGGAGGCGGACCTCGGCGTCACCCTGTTCGAACGCAGCAGCGGACGCCAGCCGCGCCTGACCGACGAGGGCCGGGTGCTGCTGGCGGAGGCGCGCGAGGTGCTGCGCCAGTGCGAGCGCCTGCAGGGGCGCGCGCTGGGGCTGGCGCGCGGCGAGGAGCCGCGGCTGCGCCTGGCCCAGGACGAGGCGATGCCCTACCAGCCGGTGCTGGACAGCCTGGAAGCGCTGGCGCAGCGCTTTCCCAGTCTGGAGGTGCAGGTGTCCAGCGGCGGCCAGGGTGACGTCACCCGTCGTTTGCTCGAGGAGCAGGCTGACCTCGGCCTGCTGTTCCACCATGAGCGCATGCCTGAGTCGCTGGAGCGGCGGCGCCTCGGCAGCGTCGAGATGGTCACGGTGTGCGGTGCCGGCCACCCGCTGGCCGGGCTGCAACGGGTCAGTCGCCGCGAGCTGGCACAGCACCGGCAACTTTTGATCGTGCCCCAGCAGAGCGGCTATCCGGGCGGCGAGCAGATCAGCCCGCAGGTCTGGCGGCTGGACAGCTTCTATTCCATGGCCGAGCTGCTGATGCGCAACCTCGGCTGGGCCTGGCTACCGCGGCACGTGGTGCAGTATCCCACCTACGACCGGCTGATGGTGGAGCTGACCAGCGACTGGACGCCGCCGTCGCTGGTGGTCGAACTGGTCTGGCGGCGCAACGAGGTGCTCGGCCCGGCGGCGGCCTGGCTCGGCGAAACCTTCACCCGCCACCTGCGCGCCATCGGCTGAGCCGGTCGGCGGGAGTTTTGCTAAGCTGCGCGCCCATGAACCGTACCCTCTATACCCTGCTGTTCCACCTCGGCTTGCCGCTGGTGGCGTTGCGCCTGTGGTGGCGCGCGCGCCAGGCACCGGCCTATGCCAAGCGCATCGGCGAGCGTTTTTCCCTGTCCTTGCCCGAGGTGCCGCCCGGCGGCATCTGGGTGCACGCCGTCTCGGTGGGCGAGAGCATCGCCGCCGCGCCGATGGTGCGGGCGCTGCTGGAGCGCCATCCGCAGCTGCCGGTCACCGTCACCTGCATGACCCCGACCGGCTCGGAGCGCATCCGCGCATTGTTCGGCGAGCAGGTCCGGCACTGCTACCTGCCCTACGACCTGCCCTGGGCGGCGGCGCGCTTCCTCGACCGGGTGCGGCCGCGCCTGGCGGTGATCATGGAAACCGAGCTGTGGCCCAACCATATCCATGCCTGCGCCGTGCGCGGGATCCCGGTGGCGCTGGCCAATGCGCGCCTGTCCGAGCGCTCGGCGCGTGGCTACGCGCGCTTCGCCGGGCTGACCCGGCCGATGCTCGCCGAGCTGTCCTGGATCGCCGTGCAGACCGAGGCCGAGGCCGAGCGCTTCCGTCGTCTCGGCGCGCGTCCTGAGTGCGTCAGCGTGACCGGCTCGATCAAGTTCGACCTGCGCATCGACCCGCAGCTGCCGCTGGCCGCTGCCGCCCTGCGCGAGGAATGGGACGCGACGGCGCGACCGCTGTGGATCGCCGCCAGCACCCATGCCGGCGAGGACGAGATCGTCCTGGCAGCCCACCGGCGCCTGCTGGAAACGCGTCCCGACGCGTTGCTGATCCTGGTGCCGCGCCATCCGGAACGCTTCGCCGGCGTCCACGAGCTATGCCGCCGCGAAGGCTTCGCCACGGTCCGGCGCTCCGGCGGCGAGCCGGTGGCACGCGCGACCCAGGTGCTGCTCGGCGATACCATGGGCGAGCTGCTGTTCCTCTATGCCCTGGCCGACATCGCTTTCGTCGGCGGCAGCCTGGTGCCCAACGGCGGGCACAACCTGCTGGAGCCGGCGGCCCTGGGCAAGCCGGTGTTCGCCGGTCCGCACCTGTTCAACTTCCTCGACATCGCCGCGCAATTGCGCGACGCCGGGGCGCTGCTCGAGGTGACGGATGCCGGCGAGCTGTGCGACGGCCTCGTGCGCCTGTGGGCGCAGCCGGAGGTCGCGACGGCCATGGCCACTGCCGGAGAGAAGGTGCTGCGCAACAACCAGGGCGCCCTGGAGCGGCTGCTGGCGGGGTTGGCGCGGTTGCTCGGGCGCGGCGGGTAGCGCTCGCCCCGTCGGCCCTCCCCTGGCCCTGCATCGCGACAGGCCGTTTCAGAACGTCGGCGGGGTGATCACCCAGAGCACCAGGGTATCGCTGTCGCCCGGGTTGCCGTAGCGATGCGGTTCCTGGCTGGAGTAGCTGAAGCTGTCGCCCTCGCGGAGCTGGAAATGGCGGTCGCCGACCCAGAGTTCGAAGATTCCGCTGAGGATGTAGCCGGCTTCCTCGCCCTCATGGCTGTAGCTCTGCTGGCTGTAGGTGCCCGGCGGGAAACGCGAGTGGAGGATCTCCAACTGGCGGCTGGGCTGCGGGGTGAGCAGTTCGTCGATGATGCCGTCTTCGTAATGCACGCTCATGCGCGTGTTGCGCCGCACCACGTAGCCGGCGTCCGCCGGGTCCACCGCGGCCTCGCTGGCGAAGAACCACTGGATGGTCACGCCGAGGCTGCGGGCGATGTTGAACAGCGCCGGAATCGACGGATACGCCAGGTTGCGTTCCAACTGGCTGATGTAGCCGGCGGTGAGTTTGCTCTGTGCGGCCAGCTCGGCCAGGGTCAGGCCGCGGCGCTTGCGCAGGCCGCGGATGCGGGTGCCGAGGAAGTGCGTTTCGCTGCGCGGCGTGTCGGTGGCGTCCGGCGGTGACGGGCGGGGCATGCGGCGGGGTCCTGGCTGCGTTTGCGGCATTCTAGGGGCTGGGCCGGGACCCGTCGAGGGAGCCGCGGCCGCGCCGCTCAGATGCTCCAGGCGGCCTTGAGCCCTTCGTAGATCGCCTCCTCGGCGGTGCGGGGGGCCAGGCAGTCGCCGATCCGCAACACCTCCGCCAGGCCGTGCAGGCTGTCGGCCAGGCGGTCCACCGGCTGGTGGCCCTGGCATAGCACCAGGGTATCGACCTCCTCGAACAGCATCGCCTCGCCGCTGGCGCTGTGCTGCATGTACACCGTGGTATCGTCGCAGCCGTACAGGCGGGCGTAGGGCGTGACCGGGATACCCAGGCGGTGCAGTTCGCCGGCCAACTGGTCGCGCACGTACAGCGGCAGGCTCTCGCCGCAGTGGGTGCCGTTCACCGCCAGGCGTACCTGGTGGCCCTCGCGTACAAGCTTTTCCGCGATACCGGGGCCGATCCAGTCGCCCCGCCAGTCGGTGACCAGCACCGAGCGACCGACCCGCACCTCGCCGCGCAGCACCTGCCAGGCATCCACCACCTGCAGCTCGCCGCCGCGCTCGAAAGGCGGCCAATAGGGTTCGGCGCCGGTGGCGACGATCACCAGGTCCGGCCGTTCGCGCTCCACCAGCGCGCGGTCGACCGGCGTGTTGCGGCGTACCTCGACGCCGGCCAGTTGCATCTCCCGTTGCAGGTTGGTGGAGGCGCCGCCGAATTCCGCGCGGCGCGGCAGCAGTTGCGCCAGGTTGACCTGGCCGCCGAGCTGGGCGCCGGCCTCGCAGAGCACTACCTCGTGGCCGCGCTGTGCCGCCACCGCCGCCGCCTTCATCCCCGCCGGGCCGCCGCCGGCGACCAGCACGCGCTTGCGCCGCGAGGGCGGATTGGGCGTTGCGTAGGTCAGCTCGCGGCCGGTTTCCGGGTGCTGGATGCAGGAGATCGGATAGCCTCGGTGGAAATGTCCGATGCAGGCCTGGTTGCAGGCGATGCAGGCGCGCACGTCGTCGCTGCGCCCGGCCTCGGCCTTGTTCGGCATCTGCGGGTCGCAGATCAGCGCGCGGGTCATGCCGCAGACGTCGGCCTGGCCTCGGGCGAGGATGGCCTCGGCCTCCTGGGGCTGGTTGATGCGCCCGGTGACGAACAGCGGGATCGCCAGGCGCGCCTTGAAGGTACTGGCTTCGCGGGCCAGGTAGGCCGGCTCGATGGCCATCGGCGGGACGATATGAATGGCGCCGCCGAGGGAGGCCGAAGTGCCGGCGACGATGTGCAGGTAGTCCAGCTCGCCCTGGACCGCCTCGGCCGCCTGCAGCGACTCGCTTTCGCTGAGACCCTCGGGGTCGCGCTCGTCGGCGGACAGGCGCAGGCCGACGATGAAGTCCTCGGAGGTGGCCGCGCGCACCGCCGCCAGCACTTCGCGGAGGAAACGCAGGCGGGCATCGAGGTCGCCGTTGTAGCCATCCTTGCGGCGGTTCACCCGCGGGTTGAGGAATTGCGCCGGCAGGTAGCCGTGGCTGGCGACCACCTCCACCCCGTCCAGTCCTGCCTCGTGCAGGCGGCGCGCGGCGGCGGCGTAGCCGGCGACGATCTCGTCGATCAGCGGCTGGTCGAGTTCGCGCGGCATCACCCGGAACCGTTCGTTGGGCGAGGCCGAGGCGGAATAGGCCACCGCCAGCAGGCCGTCGGCGGACTCCATGATCTCGCGCCCGGGATGGAAGATCTGCGACAGCACCACGCAGCCTTCGGCGTGGCAGGCCTCGGCGACCCGCCGGTAGCCGGGGATGCAGGCATCGTCGGTGGCCATCAGCACGTGCGAGGTGTAGCGCGCGCTGTCGTGGACCCCCGCCACCTGCATGACGATCAGTCCGGCGCCGCCGCGGGCCCGGGCGCGGTGATAGGCGACGAGTGGCTCGTTGACCAGGTTGTCGGTAGGCATCGACGTGTCGTGGCCGCTCGACATGATGCGGTTTTTCAGGCGTTTGCCCCGGATTTCCAGGGGGCTGAACAGGTGCGGGAAATTCACGGTTGGCGTCCTTCTTGTTGTTCTCGCGGCGCGCTTCAGAAACAGGATATGAATTTACCATCAGTAAAAAATCAACTTGTTTTTTTAAAATCGACTGGATAGTTTCCGTCCCGTGGCCGCTTCCCGGCGGCTCGCTGCGATCCACTCCACAACAAGAACAAGAGGAGACGCACATGAACCGTTCCTTTCCGTTGCGCCGCGCGGCCAGCGCCCGTCCGCACCCGGTTTTTCCTTGCCGCGTCCTGCTCGGCGCCGTCCTGCTGGCGTTCGGCGGCCTCGCGCCGGTCCAGGCCGATGATGGCCTGGTGGTGGTCGGCTACGGCGGCGCCGGACAGAAGGCCCAGGAGGTGGCGTTCTTCCAGCCGTTCACGCAGCAGACCGGGATTCCCGTGGTGCAGAGCGAGTACAACGGCGAGATGGCCCGGATCAAGGTGATGGCCGACACCGGTCACGCCGACTGGGACCTGGTCCAGGTCGAGGGGCCGGACCTGGCGCGCGGTTGCGACGACGGCCTGTTCGAGCGTCTGGACTGGCAGGCCATCGGCGGCAAGCAGCAGTTGATCGCCAATGCCGCCCAGGAATGCGGTTCCGCCGCGCTGGTCTGGGGCGTGGCGATCGGCTACGACGCCGACCGGCTGCAACAGCCGCCTGCGTCCTGGGCCGACTTCTGGGACGTCCAGCGCTTCCCCGGCAAGCGCGGCCTGCGCAAGCGGGCGATCTACAACCTGGAGTTCGCCCTGCTCGCCGACGGCGTGCCACGCGAGCAGGTCTATCCGCTGCTGGCGACCCGCGCCGGTGCCGACCGTGCCTTCGCCAAGCTGGGCCAGCTCAAGCCCTACATCCAGTGGTGGGAGGCGGGAGCGCAGCCGGCGCAGTGGCTGGCCGCCGGCGACGTGGTGATGACGTCCACCTACACCGGGCGCATCGCCGACGCCCACCGCGCGGGGCGCAACCTGGCCCTGGTATGGCAGGGCAGCCTGTACGGCATGGACTACTGGGCGGTGGTCAAGGGTTCGAAGCGCGGCGCCGAGGCGCGTCGCTTCATCGCCTTCGCCAATGCCCCGGATGCCCAGGTGCGCTACGTCGAGAACATTCCCTACGGGCCGACCAACCGCCAGGCCGCCCAGCGCCTGCCCGCGCAACTGGCGAGCTGGGTGCCGACCGCGCCGGCGAACCTGGAGCAGGGCCTGGCGATGGACGACGAATTCTGGGTCGAGCACGGCGAGGAGCTGGAGGAGCGCTTCAACGCCTGGGCCAGCCAGTGAGACGGGCGCCACGTAACCTGCGATCATCGGGGCTGCCCGCCGGTGGTCGCGGGCGACGAGCAGGAGCCGCGAAAGGATGAACCAGGAAGTGCGCTTTTCCCGTCTGGAGCCAGAGCAGCGCAAGGCGCTGCTGATCGAGGCGACCCTGGCCTGCCTGAAGCGGCATGGCTTCCAGGGCGCCTCGGTGCGCAAGATCTGCGCCGAGGCCGGGGTATCGGTGGGCCTGATCAATCACCACTACGATGGCAAGGACGCGCTGGTGGCCGAGGCCTACCTGGCGGTCACCGGACGCGTCATGCGCCTGCTCCGCGGTGCCATCGACACCGCGCCGGGCGGCGCCCGCCCGCGGCTCTCGGCGTTCTTCGAGGCATCCTTCTCCGCCGAGCTGCTCGATCCGCAATTGCTCGACGCCTGGCTGGCGTTCTGGGGTGCGGTGGGCAGCATCGAAGCGATCGGGCGGGTCCACGACCATTCCTATGGCGAGTACCGGGCGCTGCTGGTCGGCGTGCTGCGGCAACTGGCGGAGGAGGGCGGCTGGGCGGACTTCGACGCGGAACTGGCGGCCATCAGCCTCAGCGCCCTGCTCGACGGGCTGTGGCTGGAGTCTGGGCTGAATCCCGCGACCTTCACGCCGCGGCAGGGCGTGCAGATTTGCGAGGCCTGGGTGGATGGCCTGGAGGCGGGCGCCCATCGCCGCTTCCGGCGTGCGATGGAAGCTTGTTGATCGTCCGTTCAGTAGTGGATAGGCTGCTGCTGGCAGCGGAAGGCGCCCCGGCCCCTTCCGCCCACCGTCCGACAACCCAGAACAAGAAACGCCCCGGCCCGCCGGAGGCGCAAGGTGATGGCGATGGTTCCGCGCGTATTGGTGGTCGACGACGACCCGGTGATTCGTGAGCTTCTCCAGGCCTATCTCGGAGAGGAGGGCTATGACGTCCTCTGCGCCGGCAACGCCGAGCAGGCGGAAGCCTGCCTTGCCGAGTGCGCCCATCTCGGCCAGCCGGTCGAGCTGGTGCTGCTGGACATCCGCCTGCCCGGCAAGGACGGCCTGACCCTGACCCGCGAGCTGCGGGTGCGCTCCGAGGTGGGGATCATCCTGATCACCGGGCGCAACGACGAGATCGATCGCATCGTCGGCCTGGAGTGCGGCGCCGACGATTACGTGATCAAGCCGCTGAACCCGCGCGAACTGGTGTCGCGGGCGAAGAACCTGATCCGCCGGGTGCGCCATGCCCAGGCCAGCGCCGGCCCCGCCCGGCAGGCCCTCAGGCAGTTCGGCGACTGGCTGTTGGACGCCGACCGGCGCCGCCTGATCGACCACGCGGGCAACGAAACCCTGCTCACCCATGGCGAATTCCAATTGCTCGGCGCTTTCCTGCGCAACAGCGGGCATACCCTGAGCCGCGACCAGTTGATGGACCAGATCCGCAACCGCGAGTGGCTGCCCAGCGATCGCTCCATCGACGTGCTGGTCGGCCGCCTGCGTCGCAAGCTGCGCGACGACCCGGCCGAACCGCAACTGATCATCACCATCCACGGCGCCGGCTACCTGTTCACCGCCGCGGCCAGCGACGCCTGAGCCATGCAGGCCTGCTGGCTGGCGCTCTGCGGATGGCTGCTGGGCGGCCTGGCACAGGCTGCGGAGACCATCCGCTATTGCGACTATCCGGTATACCCGCCGATCTCCTGGAGCGACGGCCAGCAGGTCCGGGGGCTGGCGCCGGAGCTGGTGAAGCGGCTGTTCGGCGCGCTGGGCTACCGGGTCGAGGTGGTGGTGCTGGGTAACTGGCGGCGCTGCCTGCTCGACGCCGCCGCCGGACGGGTCGACCTGATACTGGCCTACCGCACGCCCGCGCGCGATCGCGACCTGGCGTTTTCCGCCGAGCCGGTGCTGCGCGAGGAGGTGGCGATCTTCTACAACCGCCAGCGGCCGGTGCGCATCCAATCCCTCGGCGACCTCGCCGGCTATCGCGGCGGGCTGTTGTTCGGCGAAAGCTACGGGGCGGACTTCGACCGCTTCGTCGGCCGCCACGGCAACGTCGAATGGGTTTCCGACAGCCGACAGAACTTCGGCAAGCTGGTGCGCCAGCGCATCGACTACATCGCCCACGAACGGCGCACCGGCACGCTGTTCGCCGAGCGCCTGGCCGGCGGCGAGAACATCCGTGCGCTGCCCGAACCGCTGACGGTGGACTACCTGCGGGTGGCGGTCTCGCGGCACTCGCCGCTGGCGGCGAAGATGGACGAGATCGACCGGGCCCTGCGTGGCTATCGCGACGACGGCAGCATCCAGCGTTGGCTGGACGACAGCGTGCGCGACTATCGGCGCCTCGCCGGCAACCGCGCGGACGCCTGGTGAGCGGCCACGGCGGAGTGTTGGCGCGGCGCCTGCTGTGGCGGGTGCTGCTGTTCAGCCTGTGTTTCACCGTCCTCGCCGGCGCCGTGCAGCTGTTCTTCGAATACCGCCGCGAAATGCGCGAGATCGAGGCGCGCCTGGAACTGATCCGCAGCGGCTACCTGGCCAGCTTCGAGCGCAGCCTGTGGGATCTCAACCAGGAGCAGTTGAACGTGCAGTTGCGCGGCCTCGGGGATTTCCCCGACATCGCCCGTGTCAGCCTGCAAAGCGCCGACTTCAACCTGTTGCAGGGCGACCAGCGTCCACGCGGCATGCTGCGGGTCGAGCGCTTTCCCTTGAGCTACCAGCCGCCGGGGGGCGAGCGTCGGCAACTGGGCGAGCTGGAGATCGCCATCGACCTGGCGGCGGTCTATCGCCGGCTGGTTTCCGGCGGCCTGGCCAGCCTCTTGTGGATGGGCAGTTTCCTTTGCGGCCTGGCGGTGGCCCTCAGTTGGCTGTTCCACAGCCTGGTCACTCGCCATCTGTGGCGCATGTCCGAGTTCGCCGGGCATATCGCCGAAGGCGACCTGCAACAGCCGCTGCGACTGGACAAGGTGGACCGCGAGCGCGATGAGATCGACGCCGTCGCCGCCGCCCTGGAAGACATGCGCCAGGCCCTGCGCACCGACCGCCGCCGGCGCGATGCCGATCGCGACGAGTTGCGCCGACAGGTCGAGCGACGCACCGCCAGCCTGCGTCGGGCGAAGGACCAGGCGGAAGCCGCCGACCGGGCGAAGAGCCGTTTCCTCGCGACCATGAGCCATGAGATCCGTACCCCGCTGAACGGCATCCTGGGCATGGCCGAGCTGCTGCGCGAGGCATCGCTCGGCGAGCGTGACCGCCAGCGCCTGCGGGCACTGGCGACAGCGGGGGAGGGACTGCTGGCGATCCTCAACGAGGTCCTCCACTTCGCCCGGCTGGAGGAAGCGCCGGATGTGCCGGAAGCGGTGGACTTTTCCTTGCGAAGCCTGCTCGAGGACGTCCTCACCCTGCTCGAACCGCGGGCGCGGGAGAACGCCACGCGGCTGGACCTGTGGCTGGACCCGCAGGTTCATGACGGCCATCGCGGCGCCGAGCAGTTCCTGCGCCAGGTGTTGACCAACCTGCTGGGCAACGCGGTGAAGTTCACCGAGGCCGGCGAGGTGCGCGTTCGCGTCGAGCGGCTGGTGCGCAGCGCAGGAAGCGAGCGACTGCGGCTGAGCGTCGCGGACGATGGAATCGGCATTCCCGAGGAAATGCGCGAACGCATCTTCGAACGCTTCACCCAGGGCGGCGACGCCGTGACCCGCCGTTACGGCGGAACCGGCCTGGGCCTGGCGATCAGCAAGCGGCTGGTGGAAGCGCTGGGCGGGCGGATCGGCGTGGAAAGCCGGGTCGGCCAGGGCAGCACGTTCTGGTTCGAGATCGAGCTGGCGCTGGCGAGCTTGTCCGGCGCGACGCCGCCGGCGGCATCGGTGTCTGCGCTGGAGGTGCTGCTGGTGGAGGACGTGGCGCTCAACCGCGAGGTGGCCCAGGGCCTGCTCGAGCGGGACGGCCACCGGGTGATGCTGGCCGAGGACGCGGGGCCGGCCCTGGCGTTGTGCCGGCAGCGGCGCTTCGACCTGATCCTGCTGGACATGCACCTGCCGGGGATGGCTGGCCTCGAGCTTTGCGCCGGGATTCGCCGGCAGCTCGACGGCCTGAACCGCGCCACGCCGATCTTCGCCTTCACCGCCAGCATCCAGCCGGACATGGTGCGTCGGTACTTCGCCGCGGGCATGCAGGGCGTGCTCGGCAAGCCCCTGCGGATGGACGAGCTGCGCCGCGCGCTGGGCGAGGTCGGCACCAGCGTGCCTGCGCTTGCGGTGGACGCCGCGCTGGACCGGCAAATGCTCGAGACCCACCGCCGCCTGCTGGGGCGGCACAAGCTCGCCGGACTGCTGGGCAACCTGCTGGGAAGCCTGGACGAGCAGTTGCCGCTGCTGGCCGAAGCCCTGGACCAGGCGGACCTGGCCGAGGCGGCGAACATCGCCCATCGCCTGTCCGGAAGCTGCCACTCCATGGGCCTGGTGGCGCTCGGCGCCGGCCTGGGCGAGCTGGAGCGCGAGGCCCTGGGCGCGGCCGGGGTCGACCCGCGGGCCTGGGGCGCACGCCTGGGTAGCCTGCGCCGCGACGGCGCCGAAGCCCTGCGCCGCGCCGGCTTCCTCGGCGAAGCCGACTCAGCGGCCGGTTGAGCGGCGCGGCGAACAACTTCCTTACAGCTTTTTACATCTTCGATCCGCGCGTTCAACGGCGTCTTACATCCGCCGCCAATAATCCGCTCATCCGTGCGCAAGACACGGCCTCTGACAGAGTGGAGACAAGAATAATGAGCCATCTCGAAGACCCCTGTGCGTACCCTCATCCGGAGGTGCGCCATGGCTGACGGCAAGGAAAGGCTGCAACTCACCCGGGCCCTGGCGAGCCGCCACATCTTCATGCTGTCCCTCGGCGGGGTGATCGGCACCGGGCTGTTCATGGGCTCCGGCGTGACCATCAACCAGGGCGGCCCGGCCGGCGCGGTGCTGGCCTACCTGGTGGCCGGGGTGCTGATGTACCTGGTGATGGTCTGCCTCGGCGAGCTGTCGGTGCAGATGCCGGTCTCCGGTTCGTTCCAGGCCCACGCGACGCGTTTCATCGGCCCGGCGACTGGCTTCATGATCGGCTGGGTCTACTGGATGAGCTGGGCCTCCACGGTAGGCCTGGAATTCACCGCGGCCGGGATGCTCATGACCCGCTGGTTCCCGGAGGTGCCCGTGTGGCTATGGTCGGGTTTCTTCGTGGTCGTGCTGTTCTCCCTCAATGCCCTGGCGACCCGCGCCTTCGGCGAGGCCGAGTACTGGTTCGCCGGGATCAAGGTGGCGGCGATCCTGGTGTTCATCGTGGTCGGGGGGCTGGTGATCTTCGGCGGTATCGAACTGAAGAGCGGTGCGCCGGCGCCGATGTTCTCCAACCTGGTCGGCGAGCGGCTGTTCCCCAACGGCCTGTCGGCGGTGTTCGCGGTGATGATGACGGTGGTCTATGCCTTCCAGGGTTGCGAGATCATGGGCGTCGCCGCCGGCGAGACCGAGCGACCGGAGAAGAGCATCCCGCGGGCGGTGCGCAACGTGGTGTTCCGCGTACTGATCTTCTACGTGCTGGCCATCGTCGTGCTTTCCGCCATCATTCCCTGGCAACAGGCCGGGCTGATGGAAAGCCCGTTCGTGCAGGTGTTCGACATGGTCGGGATTCCCTACGCGGCGGACCTGATGAACTTCGTCATCCTCACCGCCATCCTCTCGGTAGGCAACTCGGGCCTGTACGCCTCGACGCGGATCCTCTGGGCGATGTCCAGGACCGGCATGGCCCCGCGCGGCCTGTCGAAGCTCAGCGCGCGCGGCGTGCCGCTCTACGCGTTGCTGATCACCCTGTGCTTCGCCCTGCTCTCGTTGCTGACCAGCGTGGTCGCCGCCGACACCCTGTTCATGGTGCTGATGGCGGTGAGCGGGATGTCCGGCACCGTCACCTGGATCGTCATCGCCTACGCCCAATACCGCTTCCGCCGCGAGTACATGGCCAGCGGCGGCACGGTCGCCGAGCTGAAATATGCCGCGCCGCTGTTCCCGCTGGTGCCGCTGGCCTGCATCGCCGTGTGCTGCTCGCTGTTCGTCTTCCTCGCCCTCGATCCCACCCAGCGGCCGTCCTTGTACTGGGGCTTCGGCTTCATCGTCGCCTGCTACCTGGCCTATTACGTGGTTCGTCGCCGGCAGCCGCAGGGACTGGGCGACCCCGCCCTGGGACGGGCCGGCTGAACGGCCATTCGCAGGACCCGACGCCCGCCGCATCCGGCGGGCGTTTTCGTTTTCGCCTGGTTGGTTTGTTCGAAGTTGTAACAGCCGGCTCGCGCGGGCCTTCGCCGCTTTTCGGCGGATCGCATGGCGTGTGGCTTTGCGCCTGCCGCAGGGCCGTTACATACACCCGAATGGGTGGATTGTGGTCTTGTTGAACGAGTGTTTAGTATTGCCTGAAAGCCGCGATCGCCATCAACCAACAATAAGAACGAGGGCCGCATGACTGACCTTGCCCCATTGCAGACGCGGGTCGAAGCCGGGATCGCCTGGCTCGTCCTGAATCGTCCGCAACAGCGCAATGCACTGGATATCCCCACCCTGGAGGCCCTGCACGTCCGACTCGATGCCTGCGAGCGCGACCCGGCAGTGCGCGCCGTGGTCCTCGGCGGCAGCGGACGCAGCTTCTGCGCCGGGGCCGATCTCGCCGAATGGGCGGCGGCTGAAGCCCGTGGCGAGCTGGAAAGCTATGGCTGGACCGAGGCCGCCCACGCCCTGATGGGGCGCCTGCACGCCCTCGACAAACCCACAGTCGCCGCCGTCAACGGCAGCGCCGTGGGCGCTGGCATGGACCTGGCGCTGTGCTGCGATTTCCGCATCGCCGCCGCCTCGGCGCGCTTCAAGGCCGGCTACACCGGCATGGCCTACTGCCCGGACGCCGGCGCCAGTTGGCATCTGCCACGACTGCTCGGCAGCGAGGCGGCCAAGCGCCTGCTGTTCCTCGACGAAGCCTGGAGCGCGGAGCGCGCTCTGGGCGCCGGACTGGTCGGCGAGGTGGTCGCCGACGAGCGCCTGGTTGAGACGGTCGGCGCCTTCGCTGCGCGTCTCGCCAGCGGCCCGACCTTCGCCTTCGCCCAGACCAAGCGCCTGCTGCGCGACGGCGCCGGGCGCTCGCTGGCCGAGCAGTTGCGTGCCGAGCAGGCCGCCGGGCTGCTCTGCGGGCGCAGCGAGGATGCCGCCGAGGCGCTGCGCGCCGTGGCCGAGAAACGTTCCCCTCAATTCAGCGGGCGCTAGGCGCCGAGCAGGTGATTCCCATGGATTTCAGGCTGACCCAGGAACAGGACATGCTGGTCGAGGCGGTGCGCAGCTTCGTCGAGAAGGAACTGCTGCCCCACGAGGACGATGTCGACCGCGCCGACGCGGTGTCGCCGGAGCTGGCCGCACAGATTCGCGGCAAGGCCCTCGCCGCCGGTTTCTATGCCTTCAACATGCCCGAGGAAGTGGGCGGCGGCGGCCTCGACTACCTGTCCCAGGCGCTGGTCGAACGCGAGCTGTCGAAGGTCTCCTGGGCCCTCCACGTATTCGTCGCGCGGCCCTCGAAGATCCTCATGGCCTGCACCGGAGAACAGCTCGGCGACTACCTGTTGCCCTGCGTGCAGGGCGAAAAGACCGATTGCTTCGCCCTCACCGAGCCGGGCGCCGGCTCCGACGCCAATTCGATCAAGACCCGCGCGGTGCGCGACGGCGACGCCTTCGTGATCAACGGTAGCAAGCACTTCATCAGCCACGCCGGGCACGCCGACTTCGCCATCGTCTTCGCCGTCACCGACAGCTACGAGCACAACGGCCGCAAGCGCAACGCGGTGACCGCCTTCCTGGTGGACAAGGGCACGCCCGGGATGACCGTGCGCCGCGGGCCGAAATGCGTGAGCAACCGTGGCTACCACACCTACGAGATCTTCTTCGACGATTGCCGGGTGCCGGCCTCCAAGGTGCTCGGCGAGGTCGGCAAGGGCTGGGAAGTGGCAAACGCCTGGCTCACCGCCGGACGGGTGATGGTCGCCGCCAACTGCGTCGGCCAGGCCCAGCGCGCCCTCGACCTGTCGCTGCGCTGGGCGGCCGATCGCAAGCAGTTCGGCCAGCCGATCGGCAGCTACCAGGGCGTTTCCTTCAAGCTCGCCGACATGGCCACGCAGATCCGTGCCGCCGAGCTGATGACCCTGCACACCGCCTGGAAGATGGACCAGGGCACCATGACCGACGGCGAGGCCGGCATGGCCAAGCTGTTCGCCAGCGAGACCCTCGGCAAGGTCGCCGACGAAGCGGTGCAGATCTTCGGCGGCATGGGCCTGATGGATGAAGGACCGGTCGAGCGCATCTGGCGCAACGCGCGGATCGAACGGATCTGGGAGGGCACTTCGGAAATCCAGCGGCACATCGTTTCCCGCGAACTGCTGCGGCCGTTGCTGCGTTGAAGTCCTGGCTCCCCTCTTCCTCCAGGGGAGAGGGGAAGGCTGCCATGTTCCGAATCGAGAACCGACATGAATCGTGAAAACCTCAAGCGCCTGCTGGCACCCAGGCATCTCGCCTTCATTGGCGGCCGTGGCATGGCGCGTGCCCTGAAACGCTGTGCCGAAGGCGGTTTCGCCGGCCAGTTGTGGCTGGTCAATCCGCAGCACGCCGAACTCGAAGGCGTACCCTGCGTGGCCAGCGTCGCCGACCTGCCGTGCGGCCCGGACGCGGCGTTCGTCGCCACCAACCGCGAACTGACCCTCGACGCGGTCGCCGCGCTCGCCGCCAAAGGCGCCGGCGGGGCGATCTGCTATGCCTCCGGCTTCGCCGAAACCGGCGAACAGGGCCTGGCCGTGCAACGCCGGCTGCTGGCCGCCGCCGGCGAAATGGCGCTGCTCGGCCCGAACTGCTACGGCTTGCTCGACTACCTGCACGGCGCCGCGCTATGGCCGGTGGCACATGGCGGTCGGCAGGTGGAGCGGGGCGTCGCGGTGCTGACGCAGAGTGGCAACTTCGCCTACAACCTGTCGATGAGCGACCGTTCGCTGCCGGTGGCCTATATGGCATCGGTGGGCAACCAGGCGCAGCTGGGCATCGCCGAGCTGATGGACGTGCTGCTCGACGAGCCGCGGGTGACTGCCATCGGCCTGCATCTGGAAGGGCTGAAGAACGTCCCGGGGTTCGCCCGCGCGGCCTACAAGGCGTTGCAGAAAGGCGTGCCGGTGATCGCCCTGAAGACCGGGGTGTCGAAGATCGGCGCGGCCCTCGCGCTCAGCCACACCAGTTCCCTGGCCGGTTCCGACGCGCTCTACGACAGCCTGTTCGAGCGCCTCGGGGTGATCCGCGTGAGCGGCCCGGTGAGCTTCGTCGAAACCCTCAAGGCCGCCGCCTGCGGCCACCTGCCTGGCGGGCCGAGCCTGGTCGCGCTGGCCTGTTCCGGCGGCGACGCCGGGTTGATCGCCGATTACGCCGAGCGCAACGGCCTGGGGTTGCCGTCTTTCGACGCCGGACAGCGCGACGAACTGGCCGGGGTGCTGCCCGACTACGCCAACATCGCCAACCCGCTGGACTTCACCACCGCCATCTGGGGCGATGCCGCGGCCCTGGAGGAAATGCTCGACAGCGCTCTGCGCAGCCCTGCCGACGCCGCCCTGCTGGTGCTCGACTATCCGGGCGAGGAAACCGGCGAGCGGCCGCAGTGCGACCTGCTTCTGCAACGCTACTGCGCCGCGCTGAAGCGCCACGGCAAAGTCGGCTTCATCGCCTCGGCGTTCCCGGAACTGCTGCCGGCCCGGGCCCGCGAGCTGTTGCACGGCGAGGGCGTCGCCGCGCTGCAGGGCGTCGAGGATGGTCTCGCCGCCTGGGGACGGATCGCCCGCTACCGCCAGCGCCGCGCGGCGCTGCTGGAGCGCGGTGAGGCGGCGTTGGTGCCGATCTGCCCAGGGCCGCTGGCGGGCGACGGCTACCTGCTCGACGAGTGGCAATCCAAGCAGGCGCTGAAACCCTTCGGCCTGCCACTGCCCCAGGGGGTGCTGAGCACCCCCGGCCAGGCCCGCGAAGCGGCCCTCGACCTCGGCTTCCCGCTGGTGCTCAAGGCGGTCAGCGCCGCACTGCCGCACAAGACCGAGGCCGGTGGCGTGGCGCTCGGCCTACGCAACGAGGCGGCGTTGGAGGCGGCATTGTTCGACATGCGCGAAAGCCTGGCCCGGCACGCGCCGCAACTGGTCTTCGAGCGTGTTTTATTGGAGCGCATGGCTGGCGCGCCGCTGGCCGAGCTGATCGTCGGGGTCAAGCGCGAGGAGGGCTTCGGCCTGGCATTGGTGATCGGTGCCGGCGGGATACTCGTGGAGCTGCTGCGCGACAGTCGCAGCCTGCTCCTGCCAACCACCGACGCGGCGATCCGCGATGCCCTGCTGAGCCTGCGCAGCGCGCCGTTGCTCAGCGGCTTCCGCGGTCGCCCGGCAGTGTGCATGGAGGCCCTGGTGGCGGCGATCCGCGCGGTCGCCGAATTCGCCTGCGAACATGCCGAGCGCTTGCTGGAGCTGGACGTCAATCCGTTGCTGGCGGATGCCGAGGGAGCGCTGGCGGTGGATGCGTTGATCCGGCTGGCCAATGGCTGAAGGCCGGGGGGACACGACGGCTCCCCCTCCCGCTTGTGGGAATGGGAGCAAGAGCGCTGCGGCGCGAACGGCGACTCCGATGGTCGCCGAACTGGACGAGGATATTGCCCATGCAACCACAGAAGACCCTCACCGCCGGCCAGGCCCTGGTCCGCTTGCTGGCCAACTACGGCGTGGATACCGTTTTCGGCATCCCCGGCGTGCATACCCTGGAGCTGTACCGCGGACTTCCGGGTAGCGGCATCCGCCACGTGCTGACCCGCCACGAGCAGGGCGCCGGCTTCATGGCCGACGGTTATGCGCGGGTCAGCGGCAAGCCGGGAGTGTGCTTCGTCATCACCGGGCCGGGCGTGACCAACGTCGCCACCGCCATCGGCCAGGCCTACGCCGACTCGGTGCCGCTGCTGGTGATTTCCAGCGTCAACCACAGCGCCAGCCTGGGCAAGGGCTGGGGCTGCCTGCACGAGACCCAGGACCAGCGTGCCATGACCGCGCCGATCACTGCCTTCTCCGCCCTGGCCTTGAGCCCGGAACAGCTGCCCGAACTGATCGCCCGGGCCTACGCGGTGTTCGACAGCGAGCGTCCGCGCCCGGTGCATATCTCGATCCCGCTCGACGTGCTTGCCGCGCCGGTGGCCCATGACTGGAGCGCTGCCGTGGCGCGCCGCCCTGGTCGTGGTGTGCCGTGCACCGAGGCATTGCGGGCGGCGGCGGAGCGCCTGGCTGCGGCCCGGCGACCAATGCTCATCGCCGGCGGCGGCGCGCTGGCGGCCGGCGATGCGCTTGCCGCGCTGAGCGAGCGCCTGGCCGCGCCGCTGTTCACCAGCGTCGCCGGCAAGGGCCTGCTGCCGCCGGACGCGCCGCTCAACGCCGGGGCCAGCCTGTGCGTAGCGCCGGGCTGGGAGATGATCGCCGAGGCCGACCTGGTGCTGGCGGTGGGCACCGAGATGGCCGACACCGACTTCTGGCGCGAACGCCTGCCGCTGTCCGGCGAACTGATCCGCGTCGATATCGACCCGCGCAAGTTCAACGACTTCTATCCCTCTGCCGTAGCGCTCAGGGGCGATGCCCGGCAGACCCTTGAGGCGCTGCTGGCACGCCTGCCGCAGGAGGCCCGCGACGCCGCGCCGGCCGCCGCGAGGGTGGCGCGCCTGCGCGCGGAGATCCGCGCGGCACACGCGCCGCTGCAGGCGCTGCACCAGGCGATCCTCGACCGGATCGCCGCCGCGCTGCCGGCCGATGCTTTCGTCAGCACCGACATGACCCAACTGGCCTATACCGGCAACTACGCGTTCGCCAGCCGAGCGCCGCGCAGCTGGCTGCATCCCACCGGCTACGGCACCCTCGGCTACGGCCTGCCGGCCGGCATCGGCGCCAAGCTCGGCGCCCCGCAGCGCCCGGGCCTGGTGCTGGTCGGCGATGGCGGCTTCCTCTACACCGCGCAGGAACTGGCCACCGCCAGCGAGGAACTGGACAGTCCGCTGGTGGTGCTACTGTGGAACAACGACGCGCTCGGCCAGATCCGCGACGACATACTCGGCCTGGACATCGAGCCGGTCGGCGTGCTGCCGCGCAACCCCGACTTCGCCCTGCTGGGCCGCGCCTACGGTTGCGCGGTGCGCCAGCCGCAGGACCTGGACGAACTGGAGCGCGACCTGCGCGCCGGCTTCGGGCAGCCCGGCGTGACCCTGATCGAACTGCGGCACGCCTGCGCGCGCTGACCGCCGGACAAGGAGAGCATCCATGCGCTATTCCGACTTCACTCAACGTATCGCCGGCGACGGCGCCGCTGCCTGGGACATCCACTATCGCGCGCTGGCGCGGGTCGAGCAGGGCGAGGAAATCCTCCTGCTGTCGGTCGGCGACCCCGACTTCGATACCCCGGCGCCCATCGTCCAGTCGGCCATCGACAGCCTGCTGGCCGGCAACACCCACTACGCCGACGTGCGCGGCAAGCGCGCCCTGCGCCAGCGCATCGCCGAACGCCACCGGCAGCGCAGCGGCCAGGCGGTGGACGCGGAGCAGGTGGTGGTGCTGGCCGGCGCCCAGTGCGCGCTGTACGCGGTGGTGCAGTGCCTGCTGAATCCGGGCGACGAGGTGATAGTCGCCGAGCCGATGTACGTCACCTACGAAGCGGTGTTCGGCGCCTGTGGCGCGCGGGTGGTGCCGGTGCCGGTGCGCTCCGAGAATGGCTTCCGCGTGCAGGCCGAGGAGGTCGCCGCACTGATCACCCCGCGCACTCGCGCGATGGCGCTGAACAGCCCGCACAACCCGTCCGGCGCCAGCCTGCCGCGGGCCACCTGGGAAGCCCTGGCCGAGCTGTGCACGGCCCATGACCTGTGGATGATCTCCGACGAGGTCTACAGCGAACTGCTGTTCGACGGCGAGCATGTCAGCCCGGCCAGCCTGCCGGGGATGGCCGAACGTACCGCGACCCTCAACAGCCTGTCGAAATCCCACGCCATGACCGGCTGGCGGGTCGGCTGGGTGGTCGGTCCCGCGGCGCTCTGCGCGCACCTGGAGAACCTCGCCCTGTGCATGCTCTATGGCTCGCCGGAATTCATCCAGGATGCCGCCTGCACCGCGCTGGAGGCGCCGCTGCCGGAGTTGGAGGCGATGCGCGAGGCCTACCGCCGCCGCCGCGACCTGGTAATCGAGTGCCTGGCCGACAGCCCCGGCCTGCGTCCACTGCGCCCGGACGGCGGCATGTTCGTGATGGTCGACATCCGTCCCACCGGACTTTCCGCCCAGGCCTTCGCCGACCGCCTGCTGGACCGCCATGGCGTATCGGTGCTCGCCGGCGAAGCCTTCGGCCCGAGCGCCGCCGGTCACATCCGCCTCGGCCTGGTGTTGGGCGCCGAACCGCTGCGCGAAGCCTGTCGGCGCATCGCGCTGTGCGCCGCCGAGTTGCTCGGCCAGGCCTGAACCCCTCGGCCGCGAGCGATGCGGCTGGTCACCACGATTCGGAAACCACGATGAACGTACTGATCGTCCACGCCCACAACGAACCGCAATCCTTCACCCGCGCGCTCTGTGACCAGGCATGCGAGACCCTGGCAGGCCAGGGCCACGCGGTGCAGGTCTCGGATCTCTACGCGATGAACTGGAATCCGGTGGCCAGTGCCGCCGACTTCGCCGAGCGCGCCGATCCCGACTACCTGGTGTACGCCCTGGAGCAGCGCGAGAGCGTCAAGCGCCAGAGCCTGGCCGCCGACATCCAGGCCGAGCTGGACAAGCTGCTGTGGGCCGACCTGCTGATCCTCAACTTTCCGATCTACTGGTTCTCGGTGCCGGCGATCCTCAAGGGGTGGTTCGACCGGGTACTGGTGTCCGGGGTCTGCTATGGCGGCAAGCGCTTCTACGACCAGGGTGGCCTGGCCGGCAAGAAGGCGCTGGTCAGCCTGACCCTGGGCGGGCGCCAGCACATGTTCGGCGAGGGTGCCATCCACGGACCGCTGGAGGACATGCTGCGGCCGATCCTGCGCGGCACCCTGGCCTATGTCGGCATGCAGGTGCTGGAGCCCTTTGTCGCCTGGCACGTGCCATACATCAGCGAGGAAGCGCGCGGCAACTTCCTGCGCGCCTACCGGGCGCGGCTGGAAAATCTCGAGCAGGATGTACCCCTGCGATTCCCGCGGCTGGAGCAGTTCGACGCGCTGCTCCAGCCGCTGGCGCGCTGACCCGGGCGACGCGCGCCAGGCCAGTCAAGCGAAGACGCCCCCGACCGGGGGCGTCTTCGCTCGTGCTAGTACTGCTGGCGCGGCTTGCTCTGTAACTGCTCGGCGGCGGCCTTGGCCAGGTCCGGCGGGAGGAAGTCCTTGTCCGGATCGTAGTCCTGCTTCAGGTAGGCGCTGAGCGCCTCCAGGTCGGCCGGGCTGAGGGTGCCGGCCGCCTGCTTCAGGCGCAGGGTATCGAGGATGTAGTCGTAGCGGCTGTTGTTGTAGTCGCGCACGGCGGCGTACAACTGGCGCTGGGCGTTGAGCACGTCGACGATGTTGCGGGTGCCGACCTGGTAGCCGATCTCGGTGGCTTCCAGCGAACTCTGGTTGGAGATGATCGCCTGGCGCCGCGCCTGGACCTGCTCGACGTCGGTATTCACCGCGCGGTGCAGGTTGCGGGTGTCCTGCACCACCTGGCGGCGCTGGCCTTCGCGGGACTGCTCGCTCTGGTTGAGGCGCTGGTAGGACTCGCGGACCTGGGAGGAGGTCAGGCCGCCGCTGTAGATCGGGATGTTCAGTTCCAGGCCAATCGTGCGTTCCTCGACATCCTTGCCGTAGTGCACCAGCGGATTGGCGGCGCTGTTGGCGAAGCCGAGGGCGTCGTTGTCGCCCTTCTGGTACTGGGCCACGGCATCGAGGGTCGGCAGGTGCCCGGCCTTGCGCTGGCGGAGGGTTTCCTCGGCGGCGTTGACCGCGTAGTTGCTGGCCAGCAGGCGCAGGTTCTGCTGCACCGCGGTGTCGACCCAGGCCTTGGCGTCGTTCGGCGCCGGCGGCACCACCGGCAGGGTGTGGCGCATGCCCTCGATGGCGCTGTAGTCGCGGTTGGTCAGGGTCACCAGGGCCTGGAAGGCATCGTCCACGCGCTGTTCGGCGATCAGCCGGTTGGCGCGGGCGGTGTCGTAGCTGGCCTGGGCCTCGAGTACGTCGGTCTTGTCGGAAAGGCCCACGTCGAAGCGCTCGTTGGCCTGGTCCAATTGACGCTTGAAGGCGGCTTCCTCGGCCTTGCTGGTGGCCAGGTTGTCCTGGGCGCGGAGCACCGTGAAGTAGGTCTCGGCGCTGCGCAGGATCAGGTCCTGCTGGGTCGCGGAGAATTCCAGCTTGGCCTGGTCGCTGGTTTCCTTGGCGGCCTGCCACTGGAACCAGCGGTCGGCGCGGAACAGCGGCTGGCTGAGGCTGGCCTGGACCACATGACTGCTGCGTTTGACCGTGGCGGCCGGTTCGTCGAGAGCGATCCGTGAGTCGCCGATACGGCCGCCGGCGCCGAGTTGCGGCAGCAGGCCGGCGCGGGCCTGGGGCACCACTTCCTTGCGCGCCAGGTAGTCGGCCTGGGCGGCGGCGAGGTCGGCGTTGTTGTCGACGGCTTCCTTGTAGACGCTGATCAGGTCGGTCTTGGTCGGCAGCGGGGTCGGCTGGGCGGCCCAGGCGACACCGGTAGCAGCGGCCACGGCGGCCGCCAGGGAGAGTCTGCGCAGCATTCGTTCGTCCTGGAAAAGATGCGAGGTGGGGCAAGGCTAAGGTCGCTACCGGTAGCGGTCAAGGCACCTGCGCGGCAACTGATCGAAGAGCCAGTCCGGATCGATGTGCCGGCGAACGTGCGGGGATCTGCGTCTTCCCTGGCGAGAGGGCGCCGGACTGGACCATGACTGCCGGTCGGGCGGGGCGTTTTCCCGTTGGCGTATCCCGCCGGTGTTGATTAGACTGCCGGGGTTCTTGTCGGGGTGCCCTATACGAGGGGCTGAGATCGGATAGTTCCGGATCCCGTTGAACCTGATCGGGCTAGCGTCCGGTTCCGCCTCGCGCGGACCGCAGCAACCCGCGTAGGGAACAAGATGTCCGCGCCATGCCTGCCTTGCCGGCGCGTCCTTCTCGCCACCAGTCCCGGTGGCCCCGCGTGCCAGGTTCTCCCGACAATCACCCAGGAGAGCCATCGATGAGCGCAACGCAGAAGAACAACATCACCCGCCTTGAGCAGCTCGACCGCCAGTCGACGCAGCCTTTCCCGAACTCGCGCAAGGTCTACCTGACCGGCTCGCGCCCGGACATCCGCGTCCCGGTGCGGGAAATCTCCCTCGCCGACACCCCCACCGCCTTCGGCGGCGAAAAGAACCCGCCGGTGTTCGTCTACGACACCTCCGGCCCGTATACCGACCCCGAGGTCCGCATCGATCTGCGCAAGGGCCTGCCTGACGTGCGTTCGCGCTGGATCGACGAGCGCGGCGACACCGAGATCCTCCCCGGCCTGACCTCCGAGTTCGGCCAGGCCCGCCTGGCCGACGCCAGCCTCGACGCCCTGCGCTTCGCCCACGTGCGCACGCCGCGCCGGGCCAAGCCGGGCGCCAACGTCTCGCAGATGCACTACGCGAAGAAAGGCATCATCACCCCGGAGATGGAATACATCGCCATCCGCGAGAACATGAAGCTGCAGGAAGCCCGGGCCGCCGGCCTGCTCGACCAGCAGCACCCGGGGCACAGCTTCGGCGCCAACATCCCGAAGGAAATCACCCCCGAGTTCGTCCGCGAGGAAGTCGCCCGCGGCCGCGCGATCATTCCGGCGAACATCAACCACACCGAGCTTGAGCCGATGATCATCGGCCGCAACTTCCTGGTGAAGATCAACGGCAACATCGGCAACAGCGCGCTGGGCTCGTCGATCGAGGAAGAGGTGGAGAAGCTCACCTGGGGCATCCGCTGGGGCGCCGACACGGTGATGGACCTGTCCACCGGCAAGCACATCCATGAAACCCGCGAGTGGATCCTGCGCAACAGCCCGGTACCGATCGGCACCGTACCGATCTACCAGGCGCTGGAGAAGGTCAACGGCGTCGCCGAGGACCTGACCTGGGAAATCTTCCGCGACACCCTGATCGAACAGGCCGAGCAGGGCGTCGACTACTTCACCATCCACGCCGGCGTGCTGCTGCGCTATGTGCCGCTGACCGCCAAGCGGGTCACCGGTATCGTTTCCCGCGGCGGCTCGATCATGGCCAAGTGGTGCCTGGCGCACCACCAGGAGAACTTCCTCTACACGCATTTCGAAGAGATCTGCGAAATCATGAAGGCCTACGACGTCAGCTTCTCGCTGGGCGATGGCCTGCGTCCGGGCTCGGTGGCCGACGCCAACGACGCCGCCCAGTTCGGCGAGCTGGAGACCCTCGGCGAGCTGACCAAGATCGCCTGGAAGCACGACGTGCAGGTGATGATCGAAGGTCCCGGCCACGTGCCGATGCAATTGATCAAGGAAAACATGGACAAGCAGCTGGAGTGCTGTGACGAGGCGCCGTTCTACACCCTCGGCCCGCTGACCACCGACATCGCCCCCGGCTACGACCACATCACCTCCGGCATCGGCGCGGCGATGATCGGCTGGTTCGGCTGCGCCATGCTCTGCTACGTCACGCCCAAGGAGCACCTGGGTCTGCCGAACAAGGATGATGTGAAGACCGGGATCATCACCTACAAGATCGCCGCCCATGCCGCCGACCTCGCCAAGGGCCACCCGGGCGCGCAGATCCGCGACAACGCGCTGTCCAAGGCGCGCTTCGAGTTCCGTTGGGAGGACCAGTTCAACCTTGGCCTGGACCCGGACACCGCGCGGGCGTTCCATGACGAGACCCTGCCGAAGGACTCGGCCAAGGTCGCGCACTTCTGCTCCATGTGCGGACCGAAGTTCTGCTCGATGAAGATCACCCAGGAAGTCCGCGACTACGCCAAGGAGAACGGCCTGTCCGACGAGAGCAAGGCCATCGAGGCTGGCTTCCAGGAGCAGGCGGCGCGCTTCAAGGACGAAGGATCGGTGATCTACAGGCAGGTCTAGGCCGCGCCACGGGGCCCCTCGCCGTGGCGAGGGGCTGCGGAGCGTCGGAAGCGTCAGCCGCGGCCGGGGAACAGGTTCGGCTTGACGATGCCGTTCAGGCGCGGATACGGGATCTTCAGTTCGGGGTGGGCATAGGAATACGGCGCGATGGAGTAGGCGTCGTACTTCAGCGTCACCGCGCCGAAGGTCAATGCCACGTGCGGGGTGCGCTGGAACGGCCAGGTCTTCTGGAAATCGGCGTCCTGGTCGAGCTTGTTGGCCAGCAGCCAGGCCTTGTGCGCCAGCTCGGCCTGTTTCCAGAAGGCTTCTTCCTGGCCGGGAACCAGCATGCCCTGCAGGCTCAGCACCTTGTGCTGCCTGCGGTCGTAGTTGATGAAGCCGCGACCGGGCATGCCGTGGGCGCCGCCGGTGAACAGGTAGCTGGAAAGCTCGATGATCACCAGACCGTCATGTTGTTCGCGCACCTTGGCTTGCAGGTAGCTGCTCCAGCCCGGCTCGGCGCTGTCCAGGAACTGCCGCTCGTAGGCCGCCAGCGATGCCGGCAGGGGCGTTTCGTTGTTTTCCCGGGTCATTTCCAGCAGGGCGCGCTCGACGATCGGGTCCAACTGCGGTTCGTCGGGGAACTTCAAGGTGTCGATGTTTACCAAGGGACACTGTTCGCCCTGACAGCCGGGCTTCAGGTGCTCGCTGGCGAGGCGCTCGGTGGGCAGCGGGTCGTCGAGGCCGGGCTTGAAGAGGCTCTGGCAGGCGCTCAGCAGAACGACCAGGCTGCCGAGGGCGGCGAATTTCAGAAGGCGCATGGGATTCCTTTTGCGACGGTGGATGGGCGGGCTCGAAGCGTCGACCAGTCCGTTTCGACCCTGGCGTCGCGCTTGAGTTCGGCCCGCGCAAACCCCAAGTATGGCCTAGCCGTGGCCGGGAAACACGCCCGTGCGGCGAGCGCCACGAAGTTTTCCCGAGCTGTCCTGAAAGTGGCTGCGCCCTGCGCCGGGCCGCGATAGGATGGCGCGAAACCCACATACCCGAGTGAAGTGAGTCGAGGATGTCCGAAACCTTCAAACCCGCCCCCGGTGACGTCGAGCTCGTGCAGCGCGAGGAATGCTTCCGCGGCTTCTATCGTCTCGATCGCCTGCGCCTGCGGCATCGCCAGTTCGACGGCAGCATGGGCCGGGAAATCAGTCGGGAACTGTTCGTCCGCCATGACGCGGTCTGCGTGCTGCCCTACGACCCGCAGCGCGATTGCGTGGTGCTCATCGAGCAATTCCGCGTCGGGGCGATGCAGAAGCTCGCCAACCCCTGGCTGCTGGAGCTGGTCGCCGGCCTGATCGACAAGGACGAGCAACCGGAGGAAGTGGCCCATCGCGAGGCGATGGAGGAGGCCGGGCTGACTCTCGGTGCGCTCTGGCCGATAACCCAGTACCTGCCGTCGCCGGGCGGCACCGACGAAGTGGTGCACCTGTTCGTCGGCCGTTGCGACAGCGAAGGCGTCGGCGGCGTGCATGGCTTGCCGGAGGAGGGCGAGGACATCCGCGTCCACGTCTGGCCGTTGGAAGATGCGCTGCAGGCCGTGCGCGACGGGCGGATCAACAACGCGGCGAGCATCATCGCCCTGCAGTGGCTGGCCCTGAACCGGGCCGAGGTGCGTGGGCTATGGGCCTGAACCTGCTGCGCGAGCGCTACCGGGTCGACCTGGCCAGCCTGCAGGCGACCTGCGAAGCGAACTACGCGCGGCTCATGCGCCTGCTCCCGGACATGCGCGAGGCGCAGGCCTCGCGCCGGGTCGCGCTGAGCGAAGGGGAGCGGCTGCTCGGCGTACTTGCGCTGGAAGTGACCGAGGCCTGCCCCTACACCACCACCCTTCAGGTGCGCCAGGAACTGGGCCTGCCCTGGTTGCCGGCGCCGCGGCTGGAAGTGCGGGTCTACCACGATGCGCGGATGGCCGAGGTGATCGGCGCCGAACAGGCGCGGCGGCTGATGGCGATCTATCCCTACCCGAACCAGGCGATGCACCAGCCCGACGAGAAGAACCAGCTCAACCTGTTCCTCGGCGAGTGGCTCGCCCATTGCCTGGCCTGCGGCCACGAAATGGAGCCGGTGGCCCAGCGCTGAGCGGTTGCAGGCAAAAGGCCAGTTGAATGACATCAAGCCAAAAGTAGTCCTCGCAACTGTGATCTGTTCCGCTTTCCGGGTTTGCCGCCACTTTCGTCGGTCACCATAATCATCCCTTTCACCGCGGACGCCTCGCCTTCAGGAGACGGCCCCTTGTCACGCCATTCGAACACTCCCGCCACCGACGCCTCCGTACTGCTGGTGCAGCTTTCGGACAGCCACCTGTTCGCCGAGGATGGCGCGCGCCTGCTTGGCATGGATACCGCCCATAGCCTGGAGAAGGTGGTCGAGCGGGTCGCCCGGGAGCAGCCGCGGATCGACCTGATTCTCGCCACCGGCGACGTCTCCCAGGACGGCAGCCTCGATTCCTACACACGCTTCCGCAGGTTGAGCGCCCCCCTGGACGCGCCGTTGCGCTGGTTCGCCGGTAACCACGACGAACGCGAGCCGATGCAGCGGGCGACCGAGGGCAGCGACCTGCTGGAGCAGGTCGTCGACGTCGGCAACTGGCGCGTGGTGTTGCTCGACTCGAGCATTCCCGGCGCGGTGCCGGGCTATCTCGAGGAGGATCAGCTGGAGCTGCTGCGGCGCGCCATCGACAGCGCCGGCGAACGCTTCCTGCTGGTTTCCTTCCATCACCACCCGGTGCCGATCGGCAGCGACTGGATGGACCCCATCGGCCTGCGCAACCCGCAGGCGCTGTTCGACCTGCTGGCACCCTATCCGCAGGTGCGCTGCCTGCTGTGGGGGCACATTCACCAGGAGTTCGACCGCCAGCGCGGCCCGCTGCGCCTGCTGGCTTCGCCGTCCACCTGCGTGCAGTTCGCCCCCGGCAGCAGCGACTTCACCCTCGACCGCCTGGCGCCGGGCTACCGCTGGTTGCGCCTGCACGACGACGGGCGCCTGGAAACGGGGATCTCGCGGGTCGATGACGTCGTCTTCGAAGTGGACTACGACACCGCCGGATACTGACATGCCCCCGGTCGCGGGATACCGCGGCCACGTGCGTCGTTGCCGATCGGCGCGCAGGCTGGAAGATGAAGCCTGGAAGCTGTTACCGTTCGGCTTTCCCTACCGAGTTGAAGCCCATTAGCCCGTTCCCGATGACCGCGACCAGCCCATCCCTGCTGTATATCCACGGCTTCAACAGTTCGCCCGAATCGCACAAGGCGCGTCAGCTGCAGGCGGCCTTCGGCCACTTGGGCCTGGCCGAAGGCCTGCGCGTCCCGGCCCTGCACCATCACCCACGGCAGGCTATCGCCCAGTTGGAGCGGGCCATCGCCGAGCTCGGGCGACCGGTGCTGGTCGGCAGCTCCCTGGGTGGCTACTATGCGACCCATTTGGCGGAGCGCCATGGCCTGGCGGCGATCCTGGTCAATCCGGCGGTCGCCCCGCATCGCTCCTTCGACGGCTACCTGGGTGCGCAGACCAACCACTACAGCGGCGAGACCTGGGAACTCACCGAGGACCACGTGGCGGCGTTGGCCGAACTGGAAGTCACGCACCTGCAACGTCCCGAACGCTACCAGGTATGGCTGCAGACCGCCGACGAAACCCTCGATTATCGCGTCGCGCAGGCCTTCTACCGAGCCTGCGCGCTACGTATCCAGGCCGGCGGCGACCACGGTTTCCAGGGCTTCGCCCGGCACCTGCCGGCGCTGCTGGCGTTCGCCGGCTACCCGTCGGCGCTATGGCGCGACACCGATTTTTCGACTTTTGACTGAATAGAGACCCCATGGCTACTTACAACGCAGACGCCATCGAAGTCCTTTCCGGCCTCGACCCGGTGCGCAAGCGCCCGGGGATGTACACCGACACCACCCGCCCCAACCACCTGGCCCAGGAAGTCATCGACAACAGCGTCGACGAAGCCCTGGCCGGCCACGCGAAGAGCGTGCAGGTGATCCTGCACCAGGACAACTCGCTGGAAGTCATCGACGATGGCCGCGGCATGCCGGTGGACATCCACCCGGAAGAGGGCGTGCCGGGCGTCGAGCTGATCCTTACCAAGCTGCATGCCGGCGGCAAGTTCTCGAACAAGAACTACCAGTTCTCCGGCGGCTTGCACGGGGTCGGCATCTCGGTGGTGAACGCGCTCTCGACCCGGGTCGAGGTACGCGTCAAGCGCGACGCCAACGAGTACCGGATGACCTTCGCCGACGGCTTCAAGGACAGCGATCTGGAAGTCATCGGCACGGTCGGCAAGCGCAATACCGGTACCAGCGTGCATTTCTGGCCGGATCCGAAGTATTTCGATTCGGCGAAGTTCTCGGTCAGCCGCCTCAAGCATGTGCTCAAGGCCAAGGCGGTGCTGTGCCCGGGCCTGAGCGTGGTGTTCGAGGACAAGAACACCGGCGAGCGCGTCGAGTGGCACTTCGAGGACGGCCTGCGCTCCTACCTGACCGACGCGGTCGCCGAGCTGCCGCGCCTGCCCGATGAACCCTTCTGCGGCAACCTCGAAGGTTCCAAGGAAGCGGTGAGCTGGGCCCTGCTGTGGCTGCCCGAGGGCGGTGAGTCGGTGCAGGAAAGCTACGTCAACCTGATTCCCACGGCCCAGGGCGGCACCCATGTGAACGGCCTGCGCCAGGGCCTGCTCGACGCCATGCGCGAGTTCTGCGAGTTCCGCAACCTGTTGCCGCGCGGCGTCAAGCTGGCGCCCGAGGACGTCTGGGAGCGGATCGCCTTCGTCCTCTCGATGAAGATGCAGGAGCCGCAGTTCTCCGGGCAGACCAAGGAGCGCCTGTCGTCCCGCGAGGCGGCGGCGTTCGTCTCGGGCGTGGTGAAGGACGCCTTCAGCCTGTGGCTCAACGAGCACGCCGAAATCGGCCTGCAACTGGCGGAACTGGCGATCAGCAACGCCGGGCGTCGCCTCAAGGCGGGCAAGAAGGTCGAGCGCAAGAAGATCACCCAGGGGCCGGCGCTGCCCGGCAAACTGGCCGACTGCGCCGGACAGGAACCGATGCGCGCGGAACTGTTCCTGGTCGAGGGCGACTCCGCCGGCGGCTCGGCGAAGCAGGCGCGGGACAAGGAATTCCAGGCGATCATGCCGCTGCGCGGAAAGATCCTGAACACCTGGGAAGTGGACGGCGGCGAGGTGCTCGCCAGCCAGGAGGTCCACGACATCGCGGTGGCCATCGGCGTCGATCCGGGTGCCAGTGACCTGGCCCAGCTGCGCTACGGCAAGATCTGTATCCTCGCGGATGCCGACTCCGACGGGCTGCACATCGCCACGCTGCTCTGCGCGCTGTTCGTCCGCCATTTCCGCCCGCTGGTGGAAGCCGGCCACGTCTACGTGGCGATGCCGCCGCTGTACCGCATCGACCTCGGCAAGGACATCTACTACGCCCTCGACGAAGCCGAGCGCGACGGCATCCTCGAGCGCCTGGCCGCTGAGAAGAAGCGCGGCAAGCCGCAGGTCACCCGCTTCAAGGGCCTTGGCGAAATGAATCCGTTGCAACTGCGCGAGACCACCATGGATCCGAATACCCGGCGGCTGGTCCAGCTCACCCTGGAGGACGCCACCGGAACCCTGGAGATCATGGACATGCTGCTGGCCAAGAAGCGCGCCGGTGACCGCAAGTCCTGGCTGGAAAGCAAGGGCAACCTGGCCGAGGTGCTGGTCTGATGCGCCGCCTGCTGGCCATCCTCGGCCTGTTCGGGGGCCTGGTCCAGGCGGCCGAGGCGCCGCCAGAGCCACCGGTTCCGGCAGCCTTGAGCTTCATCTCCGAACATGCGGTGGAGGGCATGCGCGGCGGCAACCTCTCCGGGCTGGCCTGGTGTGGCGGCGCGCTGTGGACGGTTTCCGACCGCGACGATGACCGCCTGTATCGCCTGCAACCCTCGGCCGAAGGCTCCGACCAGCCCTGGCAGGCCGAGGCCGAGAGTTTCATCGCTCCGACCCCGCCGGACAGCGGGTTGCCCTGGGGCATGAGCACGCGGGTCTGGCTCAGTGGCCTGGTGCGCGGCGGCAACCTCGACTTCGAAGGCATCGCCTGCGATGCCGCCGGCAATCGCTACCTGGTCAGCGAGGCGCACGCGGCGGTCCTGCAACTGCCGGTGAGCGGCACGCCGAACTGGCTGCGCCTGCCGCCCGGCCTGCTGCCGCAAGCGCGGGCCAGCGGCATGCTGATGAATTTCAACGCGCTGTTCGAAGGGATCGCCGTCGACCCCGAGGGCAAGCGCCTCTGGCTGGCTGCCGAGCGCGAGCGCCGCGGCCTGCTGGTGGCCCACCGCGACAACAGTGCCTGGCGCTGCGAGGGCAGCTGCGTACTGCTCGCCGAGGGCGGCAAGATCGAGCCGCCGCCGGAACTGGGCAGCGCGCGCAAGCTGCCGAAGGATTTCTCCGACCTCGCCTTCTACCGCGGCAAGCTGTTCACCCTGGAGCGCCTGGCGCATCAGATCTGCCGCCGCGACCTGGCCCAGGCCAAGGTCGAGCGCTGCTGGTCGTTCGCCTCGGCGGTCCTGGCGCCGGAGCGTCGCTACGAGCTGCCTTATGGCGTCGCGGAAGCCCTGTCGCTGGACGACAAGGGCGCCTGGCTGGGCATCGACAATGGCGACCATGCGCGCGCCGATGGCGATGTGCGGCCCTTCGTCCTGCGCTTCGCCGCGCCCGCCGGCGGCTGGTTGGGGGACAAGTGACGCAACAGGTGCCCGGTCAGCGGCTGGGACGGATCATGCTGGTGCTGGCCTGGGTCGCCGGGCTGGCGCTGGCGACGCGCTATTTCGGCGTCTGGGAAGATCGACAGCGCAACCCGAACCAGGCGCCGCAATCGATCCATGGCGACGGCTACGTCGAGTTGCGCCTGGTCAGCAGCCGCCAGGGCCATTACCTGCTGAACGGGCAGATCAACGGCCAGGGCGTGACCTTCCTGCTCGATACCGGGGCGACCCAGGTGGCGGTGCCGGAAGCCCTGGCGGCAAGACTCGCGCTGGAGCGCGGCGCGCCGATCACCCTGAGCACGGCCAACGGCCGCGCCACGGGCTGGCGCACGCGGCTGGACCAGCTGCAACTCGGCGATATCCGCCTGTCCGGGGTCGCGGCGCTGATTGCGCCGGGCATGGACGGCGATGAGGTGCTACTCGGCATGAGCGCCCTGAAACAACTCGAATTCACCCAGCGCGACGGCACCCTGGTGCTGCGCCAAAACACTTCTCCGTGAGGTACGCATGAGCGAATCCCTCGATCTGAGCCTGGAAGGGGTCGAACGCCGGTCGTTGGCCGAGTTCACCGAGCAGGCCTATCTGAACTATTCCATGTACGTGATCATGGACCGCGCCCTGCCGCATATCGGCGACGGCCTGAAACCGGTGCAGCGACGCATCGTCTACGCCATGAGCGAACTGGGGCTGGATGCCGATTCCAAGCACAAGAAGTCGGCGCGCACCGTCGGCGACGTGCTCGGCAAGTTCCACCCGCACGGCGACTTGGCCTGCTACGAGGCCATGGTGCTGATGGCGCAGCCGTTCTCCTATCGCTATCCGCTGGTGGACGGCCAGGGCAACTGGGGGGCTCCTGACGATCCCAAGTCCTTCGCCGCCATGCGTTATACCGAGGCGCGCCTGTCGCGCTATTCCGAGGTGCTGCTCAGCGAACTGGGCCAGGGTACCGTGGACTGGGTACCGAACTTCGACGGCACCCTCGACGAGCCGGCCGTGCTGCCGGCCCGCCTGCCCAACCTGCTGCTCAACGGCACCACCGGCATCGCGGTGGGCATGGCCACCGACGTGCCGCCGCACAACCTGCGGGAAGTCGCGTCGGCCTGCGTGCGCCTGCTCGACCAGCCGGGCGCGACGGTCGCCGAATTGTGCGAACACGTGCCGGGCCCGGACTTCCCCACCGAAGCCGAGATCATCACCCCGCGCGCCGACCTGCAGAAGGTCTACGAGACCGGCCGCGGTTCGGTGCGCATGCGCGCGGTGTACCGCGTCGAGGACGGCGACATCGTCATCCACGCCCTGCCGCACCAGGTGTCCGGTTCCAAGGTGCTGGAACAGATCGCCGGGCAGATGCAGGCCAAGAAGCTGCCGATGGTGGCCGACCTGCGCGACGAGTCGGACCACGAGAACCCGACCCGCATCGTCATCATCCCGCGTTCGAACCGGGTCGATGTCGAAGAGCTGATGACCCATCTGTTCGCCACCACCGACCTGGAAACCAGCTACCGGGTCAACCTGAACATCATCGGCCTCGACGGCAAGCCGCAGGTCAAGGACCTGCGCCAGTTGCTCTCGGAGTGGTTGCAGTTCCGCATCGGCACCGTGCGTCGACGCCTGCAGTTCCGCCTGGACAAGGTCGAGCGCCGCCTGCATCTGCTGGATGGCTTGCTGATCGCCTTCCTCAACCTCGACGAGGTGATCCACATCATCCGCACCGAGGACCAGCCCAAGGCGGTGCTGATGGAGCGCTTCGAACTCAGCGAGGTGCAGGCCGACTACATCCTCGACACCCGCCTGCGCCAGTTGGCGCGCCTGGAAGAGATGAAGATCCGCGGCGAGCAGGAAGAGTTGCTGAAGGAGCAGAAGCGCCTGCAGACCCTGCTCGGCAGCGAGGCCAAGCTGAAGAAGCTGGTGCGCGAGGAGCTGATCAAGGATGCCGAGACCTACGGCGACGACCGCCGTTCGCCGATCGTCGCCCGCGCCGAGGCCCGCGCGCTGTCGGAAACCGAGCTGATGCCCACCGAACCGGTGACCGTGGTGCTCTCGGAAAAAGGCTGGGTGCGTTGCGCCAAGGGCCACGACATCGACGCCGCCGGCCTTTCCTACAAGGCCGGCGACGGCTTCAAGGCCGCCGCGCCGGGACGCTCGAACCAGTATGCGGTGTTCATCGACTCCACCGGGCGCAGCTACTCGCTGCCGGCCCACAGCCTGCCGTCCGCGCGGGGCCAGGGCGAGCCGCTCAGCGGCCGGCTGACGCCGCCGCCGGGGGCCAGCTTCGAATGCGTGCTGCTGCCGGACGACGATGCGCTGTTCGTGATCGCTTCCGACGCCGGCTATGGTTTCGTGGTCAAGGGCGAGGACCTGCAGGCCAAGAACAAGGCCGGCAAGGCCCTGCTCAGCCTGCCCAACGGCTCCGCCGTGGTGGCGCCGCGCCCGGTGCGCGATGTGGAGCAGGATTGGCTGGCGGCCGTGACGACCGAGGGCCGTCTGCTATTGTTCAAGGTCTCCGACCTGCCGCAGCTCGGCAAGGGCAAGGGCAACAAGATCATCGGCATCCCCGGCGAACGCGTGGCCAGCCGCGAGGAATACCTCACCGACCTGGCTGTTCTGCCAGCCGGGGCGACGTTGGTCCTGCAGGCCGGAAAGCGTACCCTGTCGCTCAAGGGCGACGACCTGGAACACTACAAGGGGGAGCGAGGCCGGCGAGGCAACAAGCTGCCGCGCGGTTTCCAGCGCGTCGACAGCCTGCTGGTGGATATTCCGCCACAGGATTGAAATGAGCCGTTACCGGTCTCCGATCTCTCGCATATCCGCAAGGGAATGGCGAAAGCGGCCTCTTCCGAGGCCGGCTTTCCGGGGGAATGTCGTCTCCCTGGCGGGTTCCGCCGGGTTTTCCCCTGACGCAGGTGGTCCGAAACCGGTTTCGGAATACGCTCTGCCTCTGGAGCTATGGCGCTGGTTAGGGGATGATACGCCCCTTCGGCCGCCGTTTCCGATGGCGGGTGGCCAGTAGAATTCAAGTCTTGCATCAGTAGTGCCGATCTTCGGCGAAATACGGTGGTTCTCGATGAGCGCGTGGCGCGTCTTCGCATGTCTTTCCCTCGTCAGCCTGCTCGGGCTGACGGGTTGTGCGGTCCATCCGCCGGCCCAGCTCTACCAGTTGGACGTCGGTGCCGCTGCGGTACCGAAAAAGGACGGCGGTGCGGCCGTCCTGCTCGGGCCGGTACAACTGGCCGACTATCTCAAGCGCGATGTGATGGTGCAGCGGCAGGCCGATGGTATTCTCAGTCTGTCCACCGAAGCGCGCTGGGCCGGCAACCTGGAGACCAATGTCAGCCAGCAACTGCTGCGGCAGATGTCCAGCGAGCTGGGCAGCAGCCGCCTGGCGCTGTTCCCGGAAAAACCCGGTTTCACCCCCCAGGTCCAGGTGATGCTGACCATCAGTCGCCTCGACTCCGGCCCCAAGCAGCCGGCAGTGATCGAGGCGCGCTGGCGCCTGTTGGACCAGAAGGGCGACCTGAAGGACAGCCGGGTGTTCCACGAGGAAGAACAGCATCAGGGCAGCATCGGCGACCAGATCCGTGCCCAGAGCGACCTGCTTAAGCGCCTGGCGGCGCAGTTGGCCAAGGACGTCAAGCCGATCGCCGTGGCGGCCGAGGCGCCGCCGCCGGCGACCGCGCGCAAGCCGGTGGCCAAGCCGAAGGTCAAGGAAGAGGAAGGTCCGAAAATGCCACTGGTGGTGCCGATTCGCACCGACGCCGAGGTCTATCGGTTCTGATTGTCGATAGCCGACTAGGAGAAAGCCCCGCCGAAGCGGGGCTTTTTCGTTTCGGCGTCAGCGTGAGCGGCGCAACAGGAAGCGCAGGGCCATGCCGGCGAGCGCCAGCAGCAGGCAGGGCAGCCAGACCCAGCGCGCCTCCGATTGCAGCACCAGCAATCCGCGTTCGCTGAGGAAGCGCGACAGACCGATCGGCGACACGGCGATCGGATGGAACGGCATGAAGTAGCGGGCGTCGCTCCAGGGCCAGAACCAGGCGACGCCCAGCCCGCCATTGGTCATCGCGTCCAGCAGGCTGTGCGAGGCGGTGGCCAGCGCTACCCACAGCCCGGCTTTCAGCGGTCCGCTATGCAGCGGCCGGCAGGCGAGGGCGGCGAGCGCGCCGAGGATCGCGGCGAACAATAGCGAATGGCTGAAGCCGCGATGGCCGAAGGCATCGTGATAGGCGATGCCGAGCTTGAAGGCGACTACGTCGAAGTCCGGCAGGCAGGCGGCGAGCATGCCTGCCAGCAGCAGGTGTGGCGGGATCACCCGGCTGCCAAGGGCCAGTCCCACCGCCAGGACCGGCAGCGGGTGGGTGATCAGGGTGGTCACGGGCGGGCGCGGTCGTGCATGCGCGCCAGTTGGCGCTCGAGCATCGACGGATACGGCTCCAGCAGACGCTCGACGCAGCAGGCTCCTTCCGGACTGGCGATGGCGCGGATACGGGCGCGCTCGCGGACCACCGCGTCGTCGGCGATGCTGCGTTCGACCAGCAGCAGGTTGCGGCTGTGCTGGTTGAGGGCGAGGGCGTTCTGCACGGTTTCGTTGAGCAGCAGGTCGGCCTGGGTCTGTTCGCTGAGGTCTTCGCCGAGGCTCAGGCCCAGTTGCAGTTGCAAGGTGATGCCGCTGTCGGCGACCTCGATCTGCAGGGCATGGCCGAGCGCACGCATCAGTTCACCGCAGCAGAGCGCGTTGGTCAGGTAGTCGGCGCGGTTGTCGCGGCTGTGGAAGAGAATCAGGCTGCCGCCGTCGCTGAGCGTGTGCAGGCTGCCCTTGTACTGGCGGGCGGCCTGTTCCAGGCAGTCGCGATAGCGTTGCAGGAGATCCACCAGGCGGCTGCGCGGCAACCGGCGCAACTGTTCCTGAGCGCCGAGCTGGATCGCCAGCACCGCACTGTGTTGCGGTTCGCGCGCAGCGGCGGGCGCTGCGGGCTGTTCCCCGGCTTCGGCTCCGTTCTCGTCGAAGGCGTCCTGGTCCAGCGGGTCTTCGTCGATGGAGGTGAATTCCACCGGCTTGGTCTCGTCCAGCAGGGCGTCGCCCAGCGGAATGTCGTCTTCCTCGAAGGCCGAGGCCTCGACCTTGCGGCTGCGCAGGTCGGCTTCGTCGTCTTCCAGCAGGATGTCGTCGAAGTTCTGCGGCAGCGGTGCTTCTTCCGGCTCCGGCGCCGGCGGCTTCTCCGGCACCAGGCGCTCTTCCAGGTCGCGCGCCAGGTCGCCCAGCTCGTTCTGCAGTTCGGCGCCGGGGGCCGGATTGTCCGGATCGCGCAACCAGACACGCAATTGCAACAAGGGTGTGGAAATCTGCCGCCCCAGGCGCAGGCTGAAATACAGGGCGAGGATCAGCAGGATCAGGCTGATCAGGCCCATGCTCTGCAGGCTGATCATCATCGGCTGCTGGAACTGCTGCATGTCCAGGCTGATGCGCAGGTGCCCGGCGATCACTTCCTGGAAGGTGATCGGCGTCGAGTACAGGCCTTCGGTGGCACCGAGCAGGCTCTGCTTCGGACGGCTGCCGGCCTCGGCGAGGATGCGCTGGTCGACGCTGTAGATCGCCGCATGGGCCACCAGCGGGTTCTTCACCAGGTTGTTCAGCAGCACGTTGAGGCTGAGGATGTCGTTGGACACCAGCAACTCGGTGGCGGACGCGGCGGTCTGGGTGATCAGGCTCTGGCCCAGGGCATCGGCCTGCTGTTGCATGGCCTGGCGAAACTGCATGCCCATGACCCAGGCGTAGATCAGCAGGGCCAGGGCCACCAGGATCAGGCTATGGCTGGCGAGCCGCAGGGCGATCGGGACGCGGCGCTGGCGCAAGGCACGAAACAGCAGGAGGAAGAAATTGTCGGGCTTGACGGACGTGGGCCGGGTCACAGGGGGCTCGGTCTTCTGAAATAGAGGTATCGCGCAGTATAACCAGCGCCCCCCGAGGGGCAAAGGGCCGTTGACGCGCTTTCCAGGCCGCCGCGCGGCGGTTTCGCGGGTTTTCCCGGTCGGTTCCGACCGGTGGTGATGGCAAATGCCCGGCTCTGCGTCTCTCGGGTGTGCGGGAAAGCGGGTAGAATGGCGTCTTTTACCTGGCGGAGCTTACGCCTTGCGCGAAATTGTCCTGATCAACATCACCGGGGAAGACCGCCCCGGTCTCACCGCTGCCATCACCGGCGTACTGGCCCAGGGCGGGGTGAACATCCTCGACATCGGCCAGGCGGTGATCCACGACACCCTGTCGTTCGGCATCCTGGTGGAAATCCCGGATACCGAGGCCGGTTCCTCGGTCCTCAAGGACGTGCTGTTCACCGCCTACAAGCTGGACCAGCAGGTGCGCTTCACCCCGGTCTCGGAAGAGGACTACCGGCAATGGGTCGACGGCCAGGGCAAGGCGCGGCACATCGTGACCCTGCTCACCCGCCGGGTGACTGCCGAGCAACTGCAGAGGGTCAGCTCGATCACCGCCAAGTACGCGCTGAACATCGACCACATCGACCGTCTCTCCGGGCGTATGCCGCTGGACATGCCCGCCGACCAGGGCAAGGGCTGCATCGAGTTCTCGGTACGCGGCGAACCGGCCGATCCGGCGGCGCTGCGTGCGGAATTCCTCAGCGTCGCCCAGGAATTGAACGTCGACATCGCTTTCCAGCAGGACAGCGTGTTCCGCCGCAACCGCCGGCTGGCGGTGTTCGACATGGATTCGACGCTGATCGAGGCGGAAGTCATCGACGAACTGGCCAAAGCCGCCGGCGTCGGCGAGAAGGTCGCCGCGATCACCGAGCGGGCGATGCGCGGTGAACTGGACTTCCGCGCCAGCTTCAAGGAGCGCCTGGCGCTGCTGCAGGGGCTGTCGGAAGACGTGCTGGAGGAGATCGGCGCCTCGCTGCGTCTGACCGAGGGTGCGGAAACCCTGTTCGCCGAACTCAAGCGCCTGGGTTACAAGACCGCCATCCTGTCCGGCGGCTTCACCTATTTCGCCCGTCAATTGCAGGCGAAGCTGGGGATCGACTACGTGTTCGCCAACGAGTTGCAGATCGTCGACGGCAAGGTCACCGGGGTGGCGGTCGAGCCGATCGTCGATGCCCAGCGCAAGGCCGACCTGCTGCGCGAACTGGCGGCGAAGGAAGGCCTGAGCCTGGAGCAGACCATCGCCGTCGGCGACGGCGCCAACGACCTGCCGATGCTCGGCCTGGCCGGCCTGGGCGTGGCGTTCCGCGCCAAGCCGCTGGTCAAGCAGTCGGCCAAGCAGGCGATCTCGACCCTGGGCCTGGACGGCATCCTCTACCTGCTCGGCTACCGCGACCGCGAAGGACGAGCCTGAGGCCGGCGGGCGTCTCTTGCCGGCCCGGCAGCCACGAACCAGGTCGGTAGAGCGGAAAAGCAACGGGCGCCCAGGGCGCCCGTTCTTCATTCGTCTCCCGAGGAGAAGTCGTAGTCCATCGCCTGGCTCGGCCCCTGCAGGTAGTAGCCCTGGATGTAGGTGGCGCCGGCTTGCCACAGGGTGGCGAGGACGCTGGCGCTCTCGACGAAGGGGACGATGCTGAGCTTCTGCTGTTCGTGCAGTTCGGCGATCAGGCCCTTGAGGATCTCCTGGTTTTCCACCTGGTTGAGGTCCTGGACGAAGGAACCATCGATCTTGATGAATTGCACGGTCAGGTGCTTCAGCGCGTTGAACGGGTTCAGCGAGCAGCCGAACTGGCTGATCGCCGCCTGGCAATGCAGGGTGGCCAGGCCCTGGGTCAGTTGCTTGGCCTGCTTCAGATAGCTGGTGGCGTCGGCTTCGCTGATCTGGAACACCAGCGACTCCGGCGGCAGGCGCGCGGCCTTCAGCGCCACCCCGAGCCAGGGCAGCAGGCCGGGGTCTTGCAGGCTCGCGCTGGACAGGTGGACGAACAGCTTGGTCTGGTGCCCCTTGGCGCGATGCTCGGCGAGCAGCTTGATCGAATTGAGGATCACCCAGCGGTCGATCTTCTCCGCCAGCCCGGCTTCCTTGGCGGCATGCAGGAACTCCGCCGGCGGCACTTCCTGGCCCTGCGGATTGAGCAGGCGCAGGAGCACCTCGTAGTTCTCGTGGCTGTCGCCGCGCAGGCTGATGACTGGCTGGAACAGCAGGCGGAAGCTGTTGGTCTCCAGCGCCTGCTGGAGGATCGCGATGACGTCGCCGCGCTGGGCGGCGGCGGCAAGCTCTTCCGCCGGGTTGTACTGCTTGATCTGCGACCCGCCCTTGCGTGCCGCGTCATCGGCGCAGCGATGCGCACGGTTCATCACGTCCTGGGCCTTGGCGGTCTTCTCGTCGAGACCGGCGACGCCGATGCTGAGGGTGGCCTGGGCGCTGCGGCCGTTCAGCTCGAAAAGGTGGTTCTCGACTTTCTTCAGCAGTCGTTGCAGCGCCGCTTGCGCCTGCTCGGGAGTCTTACCCTTGAACAGGGCGGCGAAGATCGAATCGCCGAAACGCGCCAGGTCGGCTTCCTCGCCGAACTGTTCACGCATCAGTCCGGCCAACTGGCCGAGCAGCAGGTCGATCCCGGAAAGCCCGTGGTCGGCCTGGAGCGAGGGGTAGCCGTTGAGATGGATATAGGCCAGGGTCGACGGCTTGCGGGCGGTCACCGCCTGCTGCACGGCGGCATCCATCAGGTCGAGGAAGTGGCTGCGGTTGTAGAGACCGGTGACCGGGTCCTGGCTGCTGACTTCGCGGAGCTTTTCTTCCAGCTCGGCGTTGTCGACCTCGCCGCGGATCACCACCTGGATGCAGGGTTCGCCGTCGTACGTGGCGGCGGAGAGGCTGATGCGCGCCTTGAATTCCTGGCCGTCGAGCTTGACCCCGGTGCAAACCAGTTCGGTCTGGCGCTGGTCGTTCTGGTAGCCCTTGAGGAAATCCTTGAAGGCGCCCTGGTCGCAGGAGGCGATCAGGTCGATGACCGGCAGGCCTTCCAGTTCCTCGGCGTCCTCGTAGCCGAACAGCGCCATGTAGGAGCGGTTGGCGTAGATGTGCATGCCGTCGTGGACGTAGGTGATGGCGTCGACCGAGCTGTCGAGCAGCAACTGGCAGCGTTTTTCCGCCTCGCGCAGGGCGAGTTCGGCGGCGCGGCGCGCGCGGCGTTCGGCGAGGCCGGCCAGCTCGCGGTTGGCGACCAGCACCAGGCGCTCGTCCTCGCCTTGCGGCAGGGCGTCCTGGGCGCCGAGCATCAAGGCGTCGGTGATGGCGTCGGAGCTGTTGTCGGCCACCAGCTGGATGAACGGGATGTCGCGCGACTGGCGGCGCAAGGTGGCGAGCGCCTCGCCGGGCTCGAGACACTCGCTGGTCGGCGCGGCGATCAGCAGGTCCCAGCTTTGCTGGAGGGTTTCGGCGAGGTCCTCGGGAGAGGTCAGTCGATGTACGCGGGTCGCGTGGCCGGCATTGCGGAACAGACTGACCAGGCGTTCGGCTTCGTTCTGCGAGTCTTCCAGAATCAGCAGGCGGATGGTTTTCTTTTCGATGGCCATGGAAAGGGCTCAGTCCGCGTCCGGGCAGGCGCGAAAAGACGGCGAATGGAGGTGTCGGGGCAATCTACAGAGACTTCCAGAGCGAGTCAAAATCTTCCTCCCCCGCAGGCGGCCGGGCCACTGGCGCTGTGACCGGCTTATCGCTCGGGGTGTTCACCGGTTCCGCCGAGCGGTATTCGAACTGGCTGAAGCTGCCGGTCGAGGCCTGCCGGCGATTCAGCACCGCGCGCCGCTCCTCGCCGTGCAGGTTGATCTGCACCCGGCTGCCCTCCTGGAACGGCAGGCGCGGGGTGATCACCGTCGCCGGCCGCGAGATCGCGGCGATCGCCGGCAGCAGCAGGGCGCGCAGGTAGTGGCTGCTCTGCTCGGTCTTGCGCAGCAGTTGCAGGCCGCAGGGCTGTGCCGCCGGGGCGATCATCTCGATGCCCATCTGCGTGCCGCCATTGCGTACCTGGCGGATCCAGCGCACCACCGCGATGCTCCACGCCTGGCCTGGAAGGTCCTGCAGGCCGACCAGTTCGCCCGCCTGCAGTTGGGCGGGCACCTCCTTCGGCCAGCTCAGGCAATAGCCGCCGGGGCTGTGGTTGACGATGGGCAGGGCGTAGGTCGGGTAGTCCTCGGTGGCGTCAGCCTGTGCGTGGGCCTGCGGGTGCCCGGGTTGCACACTGCGGGGCGACTGATGCGGGCGGTACTCGATTTCCTCCAGCGGCATGCCGGGCTGCCAGTCGGTGACCTTCTGTGCATCGAAGGCGCCGGCCCAGGCGTCCTGGACGTCGGCCTTGAAGCGAGGCGCCTCGGGCGCTTCCTGGATCTGCAGGACCTCGTTGAACGGGCGGCGCCCGGCGAGGAAGTAGTGCAGGGCGCTCATGCCGATGCACAGGGTCAACTGGCCCTGGCCCTGGGTGCGCTGGAAGGTACGTTCGGCGATGTCACCCCAGGCCGAGGAGAGATGTTGCAGCAGGTCCAGGGTCACCCCTTCGATCAGCGGCAGGCGCGCCTTCGCGCGCTCGGCCTCGGGCTGCAGCAGGTATTCGCGGATCAGTTCGACCAGCGGCTGGGTGTCGATGCCCAGGGCATTGGCCAGTTGGGTCTCCGGGTACAGCGAGCGGTAGCGCGGCGGGCCGTCGATCTGCGGCACGGCGATGAACAGCGAGCCGGGCAGCGCCGCGCTCTGTATCGACAGCAATTGGCTCCAGGGTTCGAGCACCTCGGCGAGCCGTGCAATGTTGTTCTGGCGCATCTGGTTGCAGCGCGCGCAGCCGAGCAGCAGCGGTATCAGGTAGGCCTGCTCGACGCTCAGGCCGGGGGTGTGCTTGGCCAGTTCGTCGCGCACCGCGAGACGATGCACACCGCGCTGGCTGGCCAACTGGTACAGCTGGTGGAGTTCCAGCCAAAGCCCCTCGGGGACCGGGCAGTACAACTGGCTGGCACGGATCAGCGGGCCGCACAGGCTGCGGATCGCCCGCTGGATACCGACCGCGAGCAACTGCGCGCGGTCGCGGCTGTTGCGCGGCGCTTCCTGGACCACGATCAGCTTGTAGCCGATGGCCAGGTGGTTCTGCAGGGCCTGGCAGAGGTTGGCGATCTTGCGCGGCCGTTCGTCGAGGACGATGGCCTGGTTGAGGAAGTGCCGTTCCAGGTGGGCGCAGACGAAATGCACCTCTGGACGGAACAGTTCGAGCAGTTGCAGGCGGGCCTCGACGGGCAGCACCAACTGGTTGAGTTCGATCAGGCCCTGGTAGAGCTGGCGCGCGGTTTCCCCGAGGTTGGCCTTGGGCAGGTGCGCCAGCCAGTACTTGATGTCCTTCGGGGTGGCGTCGCAGAAGCTCAGGTTCTGCTGCGTCGGAGTGGGGACGCGCAACGAGAGGTGGGGGCTCTGGTTTTCCATGGGGGGTTAGACGGCTCCGCTACTGAAAAGGCTCTACGGGGGGTTGAAGCCCCGGAGAGGTGCCGGACTTCCGATCGCCGCGGCTGCGCCTCCTCTTTCTTAACACGGGAGGCGGGTTCATCGTCGTGGCCAGGACAGGAACTGTGCGGCAGTCCGCTTTCCTGACCGAGGGGGTCGGCACAGGCTCGATAGGACCTTTCCGAACTCTAGCAGCATCGAAATGGACCCGCAGCCTTCGGACGCCACGATCCCGCCGGGAGGTCCCGGCGGCGGGGAGAGATGGGACGGAGACGCTCGGGGCGCTCCGTCCCGGCGAGGTCAGGACTGTTTCGGCAGGGCCAGGCATTCGCCCATGCGCACCGGGCTCGCTGCCCCGAGGCCGTCGTTGAACGCGACCTGCTGCGGGCCGAACAGGACGATGGCGGTGGAGCCCAGCTTGAAGCGACCGAGCTCGGCGCCTTTTTCCAGGCGGATCGGCGCACGGGCGGCTTCGTCGTAGCGGAAGGTCTTCAGTTCGCGCTTCGGCGGCGTAACCAGGCCGGCCCAGACGGTTTCGATGGAGGCCACGATCATCGCGCCCACCAGCACCACGGCCATCGGACCGCGCTCGGTGTCGAACAGGCAGACCACCCGCTCGTTGCGGGCGAACAGCTCGGGAACGTTTTCCGCGGTGGTCTGGTTCACCGAGAACAGCCGGCCGGGAACGTAGACCATCTCGCGCAGGGTGCCGGCCAGCGGCATGTGCACGCGGTGGTAGTCCCGGGGGGACAGGTAGACGGTGGCGAAGTCGCCACCCATGAAGGGCGCGGCCAGTTCGGCGTCGCCGCCGAGCAGTTCGGCCAGGCTGTAGCTGTGGCCTTTGGCCTGGAAGATCCGCCCGTGCTCGATCGGGCCGAGCTGGCTGATCGCGCCATCGGCCGGGCAGAGCACCGCGCCGGGCTCCTGGGCCAGCGGGCGGGCGCCATCCTTCAGGGCGCGGGTGAAGAAGGCATTGAAATGTTCATAGGCCTGCAGGTCCTCGACCTGCGCTTCGCGCATGTCGACCTGGTAGCGCCGGGCGAACCAGGCGATCAGGCGGTCCTTGAACCAGGTCGCCCGGCAGTCGGCGGCGAAGCCGATCAGCCGGGACAGCAGGTGGTGCGGCAGCAGGTACTGGCTGCAGATGAACAGACGATCTTTGAACGACATTCCTCAAACCTCTACAGGGGTATCGGGGTGGTTGCCCCATTCCGACCAGGAGCCGGCGTAGCCTTTGACCCGCGGGTAGCCCAGCGCCTTGGCCACCAGGTAGGTGAAGCCGGAGCGATGGTGGGTCTGGCAGTGGGTGATCACTTCCTTGTCCGGCGTGATGCCGAGGGCCTCCAGGACTTCGGCGATATCCGCGCGGATGCGCAGGGCGCGAGCCGGGTCCATGCCGGCGGTCCATTCGAAATTGATCGCGCCGGGCACATGCCCGGCCTTCGCGGCGAGCACCTTGGTACCGGCGTATTCGCTGGGGTTGCGCGCATCCCATACCGCCAGGTCGGCGGCGCCGAGGCGGCTTTGCAGGTATTCGCGGGTCGCGCTGGGCTCGTCGTGCAACGTCAGCGGCAGCGGGCCGCCGACAGGCGCCGGGACCTCGCGGTCGAGCGCCTGGGCGTCGGCGATCCAGGCCGGCAGGCCGCCGTTGAGATAGTGGTAGCGGTGGTGGCCGATCACGTCCAGCAGCCAGATGAAGCGGCCCGCCCAGCCGCCGCCTTCGTCGTCGTAGACCACGTAGGTCGCCTCCGGGCGGTGGCCCAGCTCGCCGAACAGGGCTTCCAGGTCGGCCTTGGCCGGTAGCAGGCCGGGTGCCGGGGGTTGTCCCCACTGGGTGCGTTTGGGGTCGACGAAACGCGCGCCGGGGATATGCCCTTCGGCGTAGCGGGCGGCACTGGTCAGGTCGACCAGGATCAGCTCGGGCGCGCCCAGGCGCGGCGCGAGGTCGCTGGGCTCGATCACCAATGGCAGGTCGGAGAAAACGGACATGCGAGTACCCCCGGGTTGAAGAAGGGCAGCAGTTTAACGGAAAGCGCGCCCGACCAGTGTGCCGGGCATGTCCCTCATTCCGTGCGGCGCTGGCGGCCGAACTGCTGGATCGCGCGCTCGGTGCACTGGGCGGTCTTGGCGAAGGCCTGGGCATGCAGGTCGCTGAACGGCTGGCCGCCGAGGTCGGCCAGGACCAGCATCACCACCCGCGAGCCGTTGCCCAGCGAGCGCAGCAGCAGGTGAGGCCCGGGGAACAGTTGGCGCAAGGGTTCGCCGAGGGCCGGCAGCAACTGGTCCTGGTTGTTCGGGCCGATGCGCAGCAGGGCGGGTTGCTGGAACAGTTTCTTCAGCAGCGGGCTGCCGGCAATCTCCAGTTGCAATTTCTCCTGGCCCGGCTCGAGTCCGGCAGCTCTGCTGCGCCAGCACGTGTACCTGGGTGCGATCGGCCACCAGCAGCAGCATCCTTTGCAGGCCGCAGGCGCGCAGCGCATCGCGGGCACAGGCGGTGAGCTGCACCACGTTGCTGAACGGGCTGGGCTCGCGGAGCAACTCGGCGCAATGCTGCCGCCACTCGGCCAGGGCTTCCGCCGAGGGCGGCGGCGGGGGTGCCGCTTCGGCACGCCAGCGGCTGGCCTGCCAGGGCCAGATCAAGGCCACCGCCGGATGCCACAGCGGCGGCCGGGCGTGCAGGCGCGCGCTTTGCGCGGCGAGCATGTGCACCTGCTGCTGGACTTCGGTCAGCGGCTGGCCCAGGTACAGGCCGGTCAGGCGCTGCCAGCGCAGCATGTGCGGCCCGTCCCAGCTCTGGTGCGCGGCGATGGCCAGGCCATTGGCGAGGAGAGTGCAGTTGGCCGGCTGGGTCAGCCAGCGGGCGAGATCGGGCTGGGCATCGAGTTGCTGTTGCTGGAGCAGGGGCGACTGATGGTCGCGGGCGATACGCAGGGCTCGAACCAGCAGGCGACGGTCGCAGGCGAGCAGGCGATAGCCCTGGATGACCCACTGCGGTAGCCGCCAGCGTTCGGCCAGCGCCAGGCAGATCGGCAGCAGGCGCATGCCGAGCAGTTCGCGCTCCACTCGCAGGGTCGGTTCGCCCTGTACCAGCACGCGTTGCTGCCATTGCTCCAGCAGCTGCGGGCGGGCGTTGGCCAGCGCCCAGACCGGAGCCATGGTCAGCAGGCTGCCCCAGTGGATTTCCTGCCAGAGCCTGGCCAGGCGCGCGCCGAACAGGCCGCTGGCCTGCTGCATGGCGTGCTGGCTGATCAGCAGCATCTGCCCGAGGACCCTGGGCATCTCCGCATCCTGGATGCTCGGCAGGGTCTTCAGAAGTTGGCTCGCGCGCGCCAGGCCGAGGCGGCTGAGGGCCACCTCCAGGCTTTCCGCGGGGTTGTCGCGGGCGCTCTCGGCGCGATTGGCCTCGCGCAGGATGGACAAAGCCAGTGTCGGGCTGCCCTGCAACTGGTCGGCGATCTCGCGCAGCGAGCGACGGCTGTCGCTCAGCGCGGCGTGCAGGCCGGCATAGTGGCTGGCGGGGATCGGCAGGGGTTGCCGGTCGAGCTCTTCGAGCCAGGCGGCGAGGCGGTCTGTCATGGGTGTCGGGCTCGGTGTCGGCGAGGCGGCGAACTGGCTTTTCGAGTATTCGGACTATAGTCTTGCGGCTAGCAACCGATAACAAGAGGGAGCCTAGCAGTCCCCCTCCTTATCCTGTTCATTTCGCACGTCCGGTCCTCATGTCAAAAATCATCGGCATCATCGTCGTTTTCGCCAGTGTCCTCGGGGGCTTCCTGCTCTCCGGCGGCAAGATCGGCGCCATCATCCAGCCCTTCGAGGTCCTGATCATCGGTGGCGCGGCACTGGGGGCGTTCCTCCAGTCCAACCCGGGCAGCACGTTCATGGTGGTGCTGAAGAAAGCGCCGAAGATGTTCAGCAACCGCTTTACCCAGACCTACTACCTCGAGGTGCTGGGCATGCTCTACGAGATCCTCAACAAGAGCCGGCGCGAAGGGATGATGGCGATCGAGGCGGACATCGAGGACCCCGCGGCCAGTCCCATCTTCAGCAAGTACCCCGGCGTGCTGAAGGACGAGCGGATGACCGCCTATGTCTGTGACTACCTGCGCATCATGTCCTCCGGCAACATGGCGCCGCACGAGCTGGAAGGCCTGTTCGACATGGAGCTGTCCAGTCTCAAGGAGGACCTGGAGCATCCGTCCCACGCGGTGACCAAGGTCGCCGACGCCCTGCCGGGCTTCGGTATCGTCGCCGCGGTACTCGGCATTGTCATCACCATGGCGTTGCTTGGCGAAGGCAGCCAGGCGGAGATCGGCCACCACGTCGCCGCCGCCCTGGTGGGTACCTTCCTCGGGATTCTCGCCGCCTACGGCTTCGTCGGCCCGCTGGCCGTCGCGCTGGAGCACGATGCCAAGGAAGAGTTGAACCTGTTCGAGGCGATCAAGGCCTGCCTGGTCGCTTCCGCTTCCGGCATGCCGCCTTCGCTGGCCGTCGAGTTCGGCCGCAAGGTGCTGCTGCCCGCCCATCGGCCGACCTTCGCCGAGCTCGAGCAGGCCGTGCGTGGCCGCTGAGTGGAGGCACTGTCGATAGATGGACAATAACCAGCCGATCATCGTCAAGCGCGTCAAGCGCTATGCCGCCGGCCACCACGGCGGCTCGTGGAAGATCGCCTTCGCCGACTTCGCCACGGCGATGATGGCGTTCTTCCTGGTGCTCTGGCTGCTGTCTTCGGCCACCCCGGAGCAGAAGAAGGCGATTTCCGGATACTTCCAGGACCCCATCGGTTTCAGCGAAAGCGCCAGCCCCTACGTCATCGACCTCGGCGGCACGCCGACGCCGGCGCCGGACAAGACCCTCAATCCGCAGGTCCAGGCCCAGCCGGACTCCAACGAAAGCCGGATCAGCCCCGAGCAGGACCACCAGGTCAACGCCGACCAGGCCGAGAACCTCGCCGAGCAGGTTGAGCGAGAGCGCCTGGCGCTGCTGCTGCAGGAGTTGCAGAACAAGGTCGACGAAAATCCGATGCTCAAGGACTTCAAGGACCAGATCCACTTCGAGATCACCCGCGACGGCCTGCGCATCCAGATCGTCGACGCCGCCAACCGGCCGATGTTCGACCTCGGCAGCGCGCGCCTGCAGCCGTATTTCGAGGACATCCTGCTGGCCATGGCCGAGACCATCCGCCAGGTGCCGAACAAGATCAGCATCAGCGGCCACACCGACGCCAAGCCCTATGCCGGCAACGGCGACTTCGGCAACTGGGAGCTATCGGCCAATCGCGCCAACGCCGCGCGCCGTGCGCTGGTCGCCGGCGGCTATCCGGAAGGGCAGATCGCCCAGGTTGTCGGCTATGCCTCGGCACGCCTGTTCGACGACAAGGACCCGCTGAACCCGGTGAACCGGCGGATCGACATCGTGGTCCTGACCCGCAAGGCGCAGAAGGCCATCGAAGGCGAGACCGGCGCTCCCGAAGCCAGCGCCCCTGCGGCTGCCCCGGGCGAGCAGCCGAAGCCGGCTGCCGAGGCACCGGCGGCGGGCGCGCAACCTTCGCTACCGGCGGACGAGGTGCAGAAGAAGCTCAACCTGTTCGACGACGGCGGCAGCCTGAAGCTGGAGCAGATCAAGGGCGACTGAGGTTCAGTAGTCCGTTTCCGGCATGCTTGCCAGAATGTGCCGGTAGCTGGCCATGCGTTGCGGCATAATGCGCCCGTCCTCCAAGGCCTGGAGCAGGGCGCAACCTGGTTCACGGTCGTGCTTGCAGTCGCGGAAGCGGCAATGCCCGAGCAGGTCGCGGAATTCGATGAAACCGGCCTCGACATCGTCTCGCGACACGTGCCCCAGGCCGAACTCACGGATGCCGGGCGAGTCGATCAGGTCGCCGCCGCCGGGAAAATGGAACAGTCGCGCGGTGGTGGTGGTATGGGTGCCCTTGCCGGTCACCGTGGAGAGGTCGCCGACACGTGTGTCGACACCTGGCAACAAGGCATTCACCAGCGACGACTTGCCCACCCCGGACTGCCCGACGAAGACGCTCACGTGACCGTCCAGCGCGCCGCGCAGTTCGTCCATCGCCAGGCCATTGAAGGCCGACACCTCGATCAGCGGGTAACCCAGGGTGCGGTAGACATTCAGCAGCGCATCGATGCCTTCGGCATTGCTCTCGTCGACCAGATCGGCCTTGTTCAGCAGCAGCAGCGGCTGGATGCCGGCATGTTCGGCGGCGATCAGGTAACGGTCGATCAGGTTGGCGTGCGGTTCGGGACGCGGGGCGAAGACGATGACGATGCGGTCGACGTTGGCCGCCACCGGCTTGAGCAGCCCGCGCATGTCCGGGCGGCACAGCTCGGAGCGGCGCGGCAATTGCGCGACGATCACGCCGATGCCCTGGTTGCCGGCGCGCCAGACCACCTGGTCGCCAGTCACCAGTGCCGGCAGGTTGGCGCGCAGGTGACAGCGGGAAACCTGGCCGTCGGCGGACTCGACCTCTACCTGAACCCCGAAATGAGCGATCACCTGGCCGGTCTGCTCCGGTCCCAGGTCGCCGCCCTCCAGCTCTTCCACTGCACGCGACTCGCGACGGGCCGCCCGGGCCGCGCGTTCTTCCTGGATCTTTTCGATGCGCCAGCTCTGCCGGCGGGTCAAGTGGCGTTTGGCCATGATGCGTCCGCATGAAAAATCGGCGGCGAGTTTAACATGGGCGCGCCGCCATCATTCGCGCGGCGGCGTTCCACGCTAGAATGCACGGCATAGCGACTGGAGCGACTCCCCATGCAGAACCCGCAGAACCTTATCTGGATCGACCTGGAGATGACCGGCCTCGATCCGGACCGGGACGTCATCATCGAGATGGCCACCATCGTCACCGACAGTGACCTCAACACCCTGGCCGAAGGACCGGTGATCGCCATCCACCAGCCAGAGGAAATCCTCGCCGGCATGGACGAGTGGAATACCCGCCAGCACGGCCAGTCCGGCCTGACCCAGAGGGTTCGGGAAAGTACCGTGAGCATGGCCGAGGCCGAGGCGCAGACCCTGGCCTTCCTCGAGCAGTGGGTGCCCAAGCGCAGCTCGCCGATCTGCGGCAACAGCATCTGCCAGGACCGCCGCTTCCTCTATAGGCACATGCCCAGGCTGGAAGGCTACTTCCACTACCGCAACCTCGACGTCTCCACCCTCAAGGAGCTGGCCGCGCGCTGGGCGCCGCAGGTCCGCGAGAGCTTCAAGAAGGGCAACACCCACCTGGCGCTGGACGATATCCGCGAGTCGATCGCCGAGCTGCGCCACTACCGCGACCACTTCATCAAGCTCTGATCCGTCCGGACCGGGCGGCAGGCGCCGGCCGGGCTAGGTTTCCCCGTGGCGCCGCAGGGCCCATTCCACGTGCTCGCGGACCAGCTCCGAAGGGAACCCGCGGCGCGCCTTCAGCGCCTCCAGCACCGGGATGGTCGAGGGCGCGTTGCCCAGCCCCACCGCCAGGTTGCGCAACCAGCGCTCGTAGCCGGCGCGGCGCAGCGGCGAACCCTCGGTGCGGCCGAGGAACTCCTCCTCGCTCCAGAGGAACAGTTCGGCGAGTTCGGCGTTGTCCAGGCTGTGGCGCGGCTGGAAGTCGCCCTGCCCGGTGGGGCGGGCGAAGCGATTCCATGGGCAGACGATCTGGCAGTCGTCGCAGCCGAATACCCGGTTGCCGATCAGTGGTCGCAGCTCCAGCGGAATCGCGCCCTTGTACTCGATGGTCAGGTAGGAGATGCAGCGTCGCGCGTCCAGCCGGTAGGGGCCGACGAAGGCCGCGGTCGGGCAGATGTCCAGGCAGGCCGAGCAGCGTCCGCAATGCTCGCTGTCCATCGCCGGGTCGACGGGTAGCGGCATGTCGACGAACAGCTCGCCGAGGAAGAAGTAGCTGCCGGCCTTGCGGTTGAGCACCAGCGTGTTCTTGCCGATCCAGCCGAGGCCGGCCTGTTCGGCGATGGCCTTTTCCAGCACCGGCGCGCTGTCAACGAAGGCGCGGAAACCGAACGGGCCGACTTCGGCCTGGATGCGCTCGGCCAGTTGTTGCAGACGCTTGCGGATCAGCTTGTGGTAGTCGCGGCCGAGGGCGTAGCGCGAGACGTAGGCTTTTTCCGGCGTCGCGAGGACCTGCGCCATGCGCGTGTCGCCGGGCAGGTAATCCATGCGCAGAGAGATCACCCGCAGCGTGCCGGGAACCAGCTCGGCAGGTCGCGAGCGCTTGCTGCCGTGCGCCGCCATGTAGTCCATCTCGCCGTGGTAGCCGGCCTCCAGCCAGCGCTGCAGGTGCGCTTCGTGCTCGCCCAGCTCGACGTCGCTGATACCGACCTGCTGGAACCCCAGCTCGCGGCCCCAGTCCTTGATGGACTGGGCGAGGCGGGCGGGGTCCGGCGGGGAAAGGTTGTCGGCCAGAGGCTGGGGAGTCATGGGAGGCAACGAAGACGAGGGAAAGCGAAATGGGATAGGTATAATTCTGCCAGACTGCGCGCCTGACGCCGAATCGATCCGATGACCATGACCTTCCAGCACGACGACCTGCCACTCGCCCTCTATTCCGCCGCCCAGGTGCGCGACCTCGATGCGCGCCTGATCGCCGCCGGCACGCCGGGCTTCGAACTCATGCAGCGCGCCGCCCACGCCGCCTGGCGTGCCTTGCGCCGCCGTTGGCCGGAGGCCGCGGCGCTGACGGTGCTCGCCGGGCACGGCAACAATGCCGGCGACGGCTACCTGATCGCGGCGCTGGCGCAACGTGCGGGTTGGCGAGTCCGGGTGCTGGCGGTCGCGGCGCCGCAGCGGCTTGCCGGCGACGCGGCGCAGGCGCATGCCGCCGCGCTGGCGACCGGGGTCGTGGTGGAGCCCTGGAGCGAGTGCGCCGTGCTCGAGGGCGTAGTAGTGGATGCATTGCTCGGCACCGGCCTGGCAGGTGCCGTGCGCGAGCCCTTTGCGCAGGCCATCCGCCTGGCCAACGCCGCCGACCTGCCGGTGCTGGCGGTGGATATTCCTTCCGGCTTGAGCGCCGACACCGGTGCGGTATTGGGGGAAGCGATCAGGGCGGATCTGACAGTGACTTTCATCGGCCTGAAGATCGGGCTGTTCACTGGCGAGGCGCCGGCACGGGTCGGCGAGCTGGTGTTCGACGAACTCGGCAGCGACGCCGTCGTGTTGCAAGGGCTCCAGCCCCGGGCCCACCGTTTGGCACGAAATGCCCTGCCGAGTCTGGCAGCGCGGCCGCGGACCGCGCACAAGGGGCTGTTCGGCCACCTGTTGGTGGTCGGCGGCGACACCGGCATGGGCGGGGCCGTGCTACTGGCCGCGGAAAGCGCCCTGCGCTGCGGCGCCGGGCTGGTCTCGGCGGCGACCCGCGTCGAACATGTGCCGGCGTTGCTGAGCCGTTGTCCCGAGGTCATGGCCCATGGCGTGGCGTCGGCGAACCAACTGCTGGCCCTTGCCGAACGCGCCAGCGTGCTGATGCTCGGTCCCGGTCTTGGCCAGCGCGCCTGGGGGCGTAGCCTGCTGAGCGCTGTCCGGTCGCGACCGTTGCCGCAGGTCTGGGATGCCGACGCGTTGAACCTGCTGGCCCTGGAACCGGTCGGAGCAGGGCCGCGGACATGGATTCTGACGCCGCATCCCGGCGAGGCCGCGCGCCTGTTGGGTCGCTCGACCGCCGAGGTGCAGGCGGACCGCCCGGCGGCGGCGCTGGAACTGGCGCGTCGCTACCAGGCGGTGGTGGTGCTGAAGGGCGCCGGCAGCCTGGTCGCCGCGCCCGACGGACGACTTGCCGTCTGTTCCCAGGGGCATCCGGCGATGGCTGGTGCCGGCCTGGGTGACGTGCTGTCGGGCATCACCGGTGCCTTGCTGGCCCAGCGCGTGGAGGCGTTCGAGGCGGCCTGCCTGGCGGTCTGGCTGCATGCCGCCGCCGGTGAGCGGCTCGGCGCCCAGGGTCGTGGGCTGGCGGCGACCGATCTCATACCTACCGTTCGTCAGTTGCTCGAGGAGTGCAGTCCGTGTCTGAAGTGATCCTGTCCGCCGAAGGGGAAGACGCGATGCTCGAACTGGGCGGGCGCATCGCCCGGGCCAGCGGGGGGCAGGGGGTGATCTACCTGCATGGCGACCTCGGCGCCGGCAAGACCACCCTCTCGCGCGGCATCCTGCGCGGCCTCGGCCATGCCGGCTCGGTGAAAAGCCCGACCTTTACCCTGGTCGAGCCTTACGAAATCGGCGAGCTGCGCGCCTACCATTTCGACCTGTACCGGCTCGCCGATGCGGAGGAATTGGAGTTCTTCGGCATCCGCGACTATTTCGACGGCAGCGCACTCTGTCTGATCGAGTGGCCCGAGCGCGGTGCGGGCGTTTTGCCAACCGCCGATCTGGACATTACCATTACTGCCCAAGCGGGTGGACGGACACTGCGCCTGGTACCGCACGGTGCGCGGGGCGAAGCCTGGTGTGCCACCCTGACCATGGGAGCATGAGAAAAACGATGGGTTGGGGCTTGCGTCTGCGGACGTTGTTGACTGGGGTGATGATTCTGCTGGCCTGCCAGGTCGGCGAGGTTCTGGCCGCCGCGCAAATCAAGAGCGTGCGGATCTGGCGCGCTCCGGACAACACCCGTCTGGTCTTCGATCTCTCCGGTCCGGTGCAGCACAGCCTGTTCACCCTGGCCGCGCCCAACCGTATCGTCATCGACGTCAGCGGCGCCCAGCTGGCGACCCAGCTCAACGGTCTCAAGCTCGGCAACACCCCGATCACCGCGGTGCGCTCCGCCCAGCGCACGCCCAACGACCTGCGCATGGTCCTCGACCTGTCGGCGCAGGTCACCCCGAAAAGTTTCGTCCTGCCGCCCAACCAGCAATACGGCAACCGCCTGGTGGTCGATCTCTACGACCAGGGCGCCGACCTGACCCCGGACGTACCCGCGACGCCGACCCCGAGCGTGCCGGTCACTCCGGTGACGCCGACCCAGCCGGTGGCCAAGCTGCCGCTGCCAACCAAGGGTGGCACCCGCGATATCGTCATCGCCATCGACGCCGGCCACGGCGGTGAAGACCCTGGCGCCCTTGGCCCGGGCGGGTTGCACGAGAAGAACATCACCCTGTCGATCGCTCGCGAGCTGCAACGCCAGATCAACCAGGTGCGCGGTTACCGGGCCGAGCTGACCCGTACCGGCGACTATTTCATCCCGCTGCGCAAGCGCACCGAGATCGCCCGCAAGAAGGGCGCCGACCTGTTCGTCTCGATCCATGCCGACGCCGCGCCGAGCCGCAGCGCCTTCGGTGCCTCGGTGTTCGCCCTGTCCGACCGCGGCGCCACTTCGGAAACCGCGCGCTGGCTGGCCGACAGCGAGAACCGTTCCGACCTGATCGGCGGCGATGGCAGCGTCAGCCTCGGCGACAAGGACCAGATGCTCGCCGGCGTGCTGCTCGACCTGTCGATGACCGCCACCCTCTCGTCGAGCCTGGATGTCGGCCACAAGGTACTGACCAATGTCGGCCGCATCACTTCGCTGCACAAGCGTCGTGTCGAGCAGGCCGGGTTCATGGTGCTGAAGTCGCCCGACATCCCGTCGATCCTGGTGGAAACCGGCTTCATCTCGAACGTCAACGAGTCGCGCAAGCTGGCCAGCGCCAGCCATCAGCAGGCCTTGGCGCGTTCGATCACCAGCGGCATCCGCCAGTATTTCCAGCAGAGCCCGCCGCCCGGTACCTACATCGCCTCTTTGCGCGCCCAGGGCAAGCTCTCCATGGGGCCGCGCGAGCACGTGGTGCGGCCCGGAGAGACCCTGGCGATGATCGCCCAGCGCTATGAAGTGAGCATGGCCGCGCTGCGTAGCAGCAACAGCCTGTCCAGCGACAACCTGAAAGTCGGCCAGGCCCTGTCCATCCCGAGCACCGCCCTGGCGGCCCAGTGATGAGTGAAGCACCGCGTATCCAGCTGCTGAGTCCGCGGCTGGCGAACCAGATCGCCGCCGGTGAGGTGGTCGAGCGTCCCGCCTCGGTGGCCAAGGAACTCCTGGAAAACAGCCTTGACGCCGGTTCCCGGCGCATTGATGTGGAGGTCGAGCAGGGCGGCATCAAGTTGCTGCGAGTGCGCGACGACGGTCGCGGCATCCCCGCCGACGACCTGCCGCTGGCCCTGGCTCGCCACGCCACCAGCAAGATCCGCGAGCTGGAAGACCTGGAGCGGGTGATGAGCCTCGGCTTCCGTGGCGAGGCGCTGGCCTCGATCAGCTCGGTAGCGCGCCTGACCATGACCTCGCGTCCCGCCGACGCCGGCGAAGCCTGGCAGGTGGAAACCGAGGGCCGCGACATGCAGCCGCGGGTACAGCCGGCGGCGCACCCGGTGGGGACCAGCGTCGAGGTTCGCGACCTGTTCTTCAACACCCCGGCGCGGCGCAAGTTCCTGCGTGCCGAGAAGACCGAGTTCGACCATCTGCAGGAGGTCATCAAGCGCCTGGCGCTGGCCCGCTTCGACGTGGCTTTCCACCTGCGCCACAACGGCAAGACCATCTTCGCCCTGCACGAGGCGCGAGACGAGCTGGCCCGCGCGCGCCGGGTCGGCGCGGTGTGCGGCCAGGCATTCCTCGAGCAGGCGCTGCCGATCGAGGTCGAGCGCAACGGCCTGCACCTGTGGGGCTGGGTCGGCTTGCCGACCTTCTCCCGCAGCCAGCCGGACCTGCAGTACTTCTATGTGAACGGGCGCATGGTGCGCGACAAGCTGGTCGCCCACGCGGTGCGCCAGGCTTATCGCGACGTGCTGTACAACGGCCGGCATCCGACCTTCGTGCTGTTCTTCGAAGTCGATCCGGCGGTGGTGGACGTCAACGTGCACCCGACCAAGCACGAAGTTCGCTTCCGTGACAGCCGGATGGTCCATGACTTCCTCTATGGCACCCTGCATCGTGCGCTGGGCGAGGTCCGTCCCGACGACCAGCTCGCGCCGCCCGGGGCGACCAGCCTGACCGAGCCGCGTCCGACCGGCGCTGCCGCCGGCGAGTTCGGCCCGCAGGGCGAGATGCGCCTGGCCGAGAGCGTGCTGGAGAGTCCGGCGGCACGGGTGGGCTGGAGTGGCGGCTCATCGGCCTCCGGCGGCTCCTCCGGCTATTCCGCCTATACCCGGCCGGAGGCGCCGCCCTCTCTGGCCGAGGCCGGTGGCGCCTACAAGGCCTACTTCGCGCCGTTACCCGCGGGCGAGGCGCCAGCCGCGTTGCCCGAGAGCGCCCAGGACATCCCGCCGCTGGGTTACGCCCTGGCGCAGCTCAAGGGCATCTACATTCTCGCCGAGAACGCCCACGGCCTGGTGCTGGTGGACATGCACGCGGCCCACGAGCGGATCACCTACGAGCGCCTCAAGGTGGCGATGGCCAGCGAAGGCTTGCGTGGGCAGCCGTTGCTGGTGCCGGAGTCGATCGCGGTCAGCGAGCGCGAGGCGGATTGCGCGGAAGAGCATTCCAGCTGGTTCCAGCGCCTGGGCTTCGAGCTGCAGCGCCTGGGGCCGGAAAGCCTGGCGATCCGGCAGATCCCTGCGCTGCTCAAGCAGGCGGAGGCGACCCAGTTGGTACGCGATGTCATCGCCGACCTGCTGGAATACGGCACCAGTGACCGTATCCAGGCGCACCTGAACGAGTTGCTCGGCACCATGGCCTGCCATGGTGCGGTGCGCGCCAACCGGCGCCTGACCCTGCCGGAAATGAACGCCCTGTTGCGCGACATGGAAATCACCGAGCGCAGCGGCCAGTGCAACCATGGGCGTCCGACCTGGACCCAACTGGGCCTGGACGAGCTGGACAAGCTCTTCCTGCGCGGACGCTGAGCCTTGCAGCTTCGGGCGCAAAGCCCGAAGCTATGCGCTTTGTCCAAGAGCGTTCCGATGTCTTCCCTGCCTCCCGCCATCTTTCTCATGGGGCCGACCGCCGCCGGCAAGACCGACCTGGCGATGGCGCTGGCCGATGCGCTGCCCTGCGAGCTGATCAGCGTCGACTCGGCGCTGATCTACCGCGGCATGGATATCGGTACGGCCAAGCCTTCCCGGGAGCTGCTGGCGCGCTATCCGCACCGCCTGATCGATATCCGCGACCCGGCGGAGAGCTATTCGGCCGCGGAGTTTCGCGCCGACGCCCTGGCGGCGATGGCCGAGGCCACCGCGCGCGGCAGGATTCCCCTGCTGGTGGGGGGCACCATGCTCTATTACAAGGCGTTGCTCGAGGGCCTGGCCGACATGCCCGGCGCCGATCCCGAGGTGCGCGCGGCGATCGAGGCCGAGGCCCAGGCCGAAGGTTGGGAGGCGCTGCACCGGCAACTCGCCGAGGTCGACCCGGAATCGGCTGCGCGCATCCACCCCAACGACCCGCAGCGACTGATGCGGGCGCTCGAGGTGTATCGCCTCGGCGGGGTGTCGATGAGCGACCTGCGTCGCCGGCAAAGCGCTGAAAAGGCGGATTTTGACGCGTCAGGCAGGAATCAATTGCCGTATACTGTCGCTCAGCTGGCGATTGCTCCCGAGCAGCGCCAGGTGTTGCACGCGCGGATTGCGCAGCGTTTTCGCCAGATGCTGGAACAGGGTTTCATCGCCGAGGTCGAAGCACTGCATGCCAGAAGTGACTTGCATGCAGGATTACCGTCTATTAGAGCCGTGGGTTACCGTCAGGTGTGGGATTACCTGGATGGCAAGCTGTCCTACGCTGAAATGACCGAGCGCGGCATCATCGCTACCCGCCAGTTGGCCAAGCGCCAGTTCACCTGGCTGCGAAGCTGGAGCCATCTACACTGGATGGACAGCCTAGCAGGTGACAATCTGCCGCGTGCCTTGAAATACCTGAAAACGGTCTCCATATTGGCCTGAGACCTTAATTTGTCCGTCTGTTTCCGGAACGACTCCGGAGTTTGGACGGCGCCAAGTCACCCTATTCGACTACTTCAAACTACGATCCTTAAAGGAGTGCGGCACATGTCAAAAGGGCATTCGCTACAAGACCCTTACCTCAATACCCTGCGGAAAGAACGCGTCCCGGTTTCCATCTATCTGGTCAACGGCATCAAGCTGCAAGGCCAGATCGAGTCTTTCGACCAGTTTGTCATCCTGCTGAAGAACACCGTCAGCCAGATGGTTTACAAGCACGCGATCTCCACCGTGGTACCGAGCCGTCCGGTGCGTCTGCCGAGCGGTGACCAGCCGGCCGAGCCGGGCAACGCTTGACGGGAGTCCGCTTTGTTCTTTGAGCGCCCAGGTGGTGGGGAACAGGCTGTTCTGGTGCATCTGGAAGGGCAGAACCCCGAGGCGCGTGAAGACCCGCAGGAGTTCCAGGAGCTGGTGCGTTCGGCCGGCGCGGAAACGGTGGCATTCGTCAGCGTCTCCCGCCACCAGCCGAGCGCCAAATATCTTATCGGCAGTGGCAAGGTCGAGGAGTTGCACGACCTGGTCAAGGCCGAAAACGTCGAGCTGGTGATTTTCAACCACACCTTGACGCCCAGCCAGGAGCGCAACCTCGAGCGTGCGTTCGAGTGCCGCGTACTCGACCGGACCGGGCTGATCCTCGACATCTTCGCCCAGCGCGCACGTACCCACGAAGGCAAGTTGCAGGTGGAACTGGCGCAACTGGAGCACATGAGTACGCGGCTGGTACGCGGCTGGACCCACCTCGAACGGCAGAAAGGCGGTATCGGTCTGCGCGGTCCGGGCGAGACCCAGCTGGAAACCGACCGACGCCTGCTGCGCGTGCGCATCCGCCAGATCAAGCAGCGCCTGGAGAAGGTCCGCAGCCAGCGCGAGCAGGCTCGACGCGGGCGCAAGCGCGCGGATATCCCGGCGGTCTCCCTGGTCGGCTATACCAACGCCGGCAAATCGACCCTGTTCAATGCGCTCACCGCCTCCGAGGTGTATGCCGCCAACCAGTTGTTCGCCACCCTCGACCCCACCCTGCGTCGCCTGCAACTGGACGATCTCGGGCCGGTGGTGCTGGCCGACACGGTGGGCTTCATCCGCCACCTGCCGCACAAGTTGGTGGAGGCCTTCCGCGCTACGCTGGAAGAGTCGAGCAACGCCGACCTCCTGCTGCACGTGATCGACGCCTACGAGCCCGAACGGGATGCGCAGGTCGAGCAGGTGCTGGCGGTGCTCGGCGAGATCGGCGCCAACGAATTGCCGATGCTCGAGGTCTATAACAAGGTTGACCTGCTACCCTCGGTCGAGCCGCACATCCAGCGCGACGACTCCGGCAAGCCGGTGCGCGTCTGGCTGTCGGCGCAGACCGGCGAAGGCCTCGACCTGTTGCGCCAGGCCATCGCCGAGCTGCTCGGCGAGGACCTGTTCGTCGGAACCTTGCGTCTGCCCCAGCGGCTCGGGCGCCTGCGCGCCCAGTTGTTCGAACTGGGCGCGGTGCAGTCCGAGGCGCACGATGAGGAGGGTTGTACCCTGCTGCAGGTGCGCCTGCCGCGGGCCGAGTTGAACCGCCTGGCGAGCCGCGCTGGCTGGCAGCCGGCGGAGTTCGTTGCGCAACACACTTTGCAATAAAGCCCGTATCGCTGCTTTTGGCAGCGGGCAGGGCATTCGGTAGCATGGGTGGCCGCGCCGCAGGCGCGTTTCGCGTTACTAGATGGAGAGCGCTATGGCTTGGAACGAGCCGGGTGACAACTCGAACAACAACGATCGAGACCCGTGGGGAGGCCGCCGCGGTGGTGGTGGCGGCGGTGGTGACCGCAAGGGGCCGCCCGACCTGGATGAGGCTTTCCGCAAGCTTCAGGACAGCCTGAACGGGCTGTTCGGTGGAAAAAAACGCAGTGGCAACGGTTCCGGCTCCGGTTCCGGCGGCAAGGGCGGTGGCCTGGGCCTGTTCGGCATCGGCCTGGCGATCCTCGCCGTGCTCTGGCTGTACAACGCCATCTATGTGGTGGACGAGCAGGAGCAGGCGGTCATCCTGCGCTTCGGCAAGTATTACGAGACGGTCGGTCCCGGCCTGAACTTCTACTTCCCGCCGATCGACAAGCGCTTCCAGGAGAACGTCACCCGCGAGCGTGCGTACAGCAAGCAGGGGCAGATGCTCACCGAGGACGAGAACATCGTCGAAGTGCCGCTGACCGTGCAGTACAAGATCAGCAACCTGCAGGACTTCGTGCTCAACGTCGACCAGCCCGAGGTCAGCCTGCAGCAGGCGACCGAGAGCGCGCTGCGGCATGTCGCCGGCTCCACCACCATGGACCGGATCCTCACCGAAGGCCGCGAGCAGATGGCGACCGAGGTGCGCGAGCGCCTGCAACGCTTCCTGGATACCTACAGGACCGGTATCACCGTGACCCAGGTGAACATCCAGAGCGCCCAGGCCCCGCGTGAGGTGCAGGAAGCGTTCGACGACGTGATCCGGGCCCGCGAGGACGAGCAGCGCGAGAAGAACCAGGCCGAAGCCTATGCCAACGGCGTGGTGCCGGAGGCGCGTGGCCAGGCCCAGCGCATCATCGAAGAAGCCAACGGTTACCGCGACGAGGTGATTTCGCGCGCCCAGGGTGAGGCGGATCGCTTCTCCAAGCTGCTGGTGGAATATCGCAAGGCTCCGGAAGTGACGCGCGAGCGTCTGTACCTGGACACCATGCAGGAAGTCTTCAGCCAGACCAGCAAGGTGCTGGTGACCGGTCAGCAAGGGCAGAACAACCTGCTCTACCTGCCGCTGGACAAGATGATCGATGGTCGTAACGCCGCGCCCGCTACGGGTGCCGGTGCTTCCGCCGGTGGTGGCAGCGCCAGCGCTTCCGACCTGGGGTCGCGGATCGTCAACGACCTGCGCCAGCAAGACGCGCGTACGAGGGAGAGCCGCTGATGGGCAACAAGTCTTTGATCGCTCTGATCGTCGGTGTCGTCGCCGCCATCGTCCTGTGGAACAGCGTCTACGTAGTCCAGCAGACCGAGCGCGCGGTCATGTTGCGCTTCGGCCGGGTGGTCGAGTCCGACGTCAAGCCGGGCCTGCACTTCAAGATCCCGTACGTCAACCAGGTGCGCAAGTTCGACGCTCGCCTGCTGACCCTGGATGCCCCGACCCAGCGCTTCCTGACCCTGGAAAAGAAAGCGGTGATGGTGGATGCCTATGCCAAGTGGCGGGTGGCGGATGCCGAGCGCTTCTACACCGCTACCTCGGGCCTCAAGCAGATCGCCGACGAACGCCTGTCGCGGCGTCTCGAAGCGGGTCTGCGCGACCAGTTCGGCAAGCGTACCCTGCATGAAGTGGTATCGGGCGAGCGCGACGCGCTGATGGGCGACATCACCGCTTCGCTGAACCGCATGGCGCAGAAGGAGCTGGGTATCGAGGTGATCGACGTGCGGGTCAAGGCCATCGACCTGCCGAAGGAAGTCAACCGCAGCGTCTTCGAGCGGATGAGCACCGAGCGTGAACGCGAGGCCCGCGAGCACCGCGCCAAGGGTCGCGAACTGGCCGAAGGCATTCGTGCCGACGCCGATCGCCAGCGCCGGGTAATCGTTGCCGAAGCCTACCGCGAGTCGGAAGAGACCCGCGGTGACGGCGACTCCAAGGCTGCCGCGATCTATGCCAAGGCCTACAACCAGGATCCGGAGTTCTATTCCTTCTACCGTAGCCTGAAGGCGTATCGCGAAAGCTTCGCCGAGAAGCGCGACGTACTGGTGCTCGATCCGAGCAGCGAGTTCTTCCGCTATCTGAACAAGGCCAACAAGTAATACTCGGTTCTCCGGCGGGCGGCAGCGCCCGCCGGAGAAATCGTGTTATGATGAGCCAGCCGGGAAATCCCGGCTTTTTTGCGTCCGCGAGAATCATGTGGCAGGAATTCGGCATCGCTTTTTGTCTCGTGCTGGTGCTGGAAGGCATCCTGCCGTTCCTGTGTCCGCGACAATGGCGCGAGGCGGTCACCGGCATCGGCCGGCTGAGCGACCGTCACCTGCGTCTCGTGGGGCTGGGCAGCATGCTGCTCGGCACCCTGCTTCTTTACTGGATTCACTGATGATGTGCCGCCCGGCTGAAAGGGGAGAGGCGAAATGGCAACGGTAGACCGCTGGCTGCTGCCAGATGGGATCGAAGAGGTGCTGCCCCCGGAGGCGGCGCGCATCGAAGCAGCCCGCCGTCAGGTGCTGGATCTGTTCCACCGCTGGGGTTACGAGTTCGTCGTGACCCCGCATATCGAATACCTGGAGTCGCTGCTCACCGGCGCGGGACAGGATCTTGACCTGCGCACCTTCAAGGTGACCGACCCGGCGTCCGGCCGGCTCATGGGTTTCCGTGCCGACATTACGCCGCAAGTGGCGCGGATGGATGCGCACAGCCTGCGCCGCGAGGGACCGAGCCGCCTATGCTATGCCGGCAGCGTGCTGCATGCGCAGCCGCGCGCGCTGTCCACTTCGCGTAGTCCGATCCAGCTGGGCGCCGAGCTGTACGGCGATCCGAGCCCTGCCAGCGATGTCGAGGTGATCAGCCTGATGCTGGAAATGCTCGAGATGGCGGAAGTGCCGGACGTGCACATGGATCTCGGCCATGTCGGTATCTACCGCGGCCTGGCGCGCGCGGCAGGGCTGTCCGGCGAAGTCGAGCAGCAGTTGTTCGATGCCTTGCAGCGCAAGGCAGTGGACGAGGTCGAGGCGCTGACTGCAGACCTGCCTGCCGAGCTGCGCGGCATGTTGCGTGCGCTGGCCGAGCTATGCGGCGGCCGCGATGCGCTGGAGCAGGGCCGTGCCCGTCTGGCGGCGGCGCCGGCCGATGTCCAGGTGGCGCTGAACGAGCTGATCGAGATCGCCGATTCGCTGGCTGGACGTTTCCCCGGCTTGCCGCTGTATTTCGACCTCGGCGAGCTGCGTGGCTATCACTATCACACCGGCGTGGTGTTTGCGGCCTTCGTGCCCGGCGTTGGCCAGTCCATCGCCCAGGGCGGTCGCTATGATGATATCGGTGCCGATTTCGGGCGCGCCCGCCCGGCCACCGGTTTCTCCACCGATCTGAAAAGCCTGGTCACTCTCGGCCAGGCCCGGTTGGACCAGGCTGTATCGGGTATCTGGGCGCCGGCCGAAGGGGCCGGGCTCTGGCAGGCGGTGCAACGACTGCGCCGCGACGGGCAGCGTGTCGTCCAGGCTCTGCCCGGGCAGGATGCGGCTTCTGCGCGCGAGGCGGGCTGCGACCGGCAGCTGGCGCTGCGCGATGGCAATTGGCAGGTGGCGCCGCTGGCGTCCTGAGATTCCGCCGGCCGCGGCCGGCATCGAACTTCCACGATGGGGACAAGTGTTATGGGTAAGAATGTCGTAGTCCTGGGCACCCAATGGGGTGATGAGGGCAAGGGCAAGATCGTCGACCTGCTCACCGAGCAGGCGGCTGCCGTAGTTCGCTACCAGGGTGGTCACAACGCTGGCCACACCCTGGTGATCGATGGCGAGAAAACCGTCCTGCACCTGATTCCATCGGGCATCCTGCGCGAAGGCGTGCAGTGCCTGATCGGCAATGGCGTGGTGCTGGCGCCGGATGCGCTGCTGCGCGAAATCACCAAGCTGGAAGAGAAGGGCGTGCCGGTGCGCGAGCGCCTGCGCATCAGTCCTTCCTGTCCGCTGATCCTGTCCTATCACGTCGCCCTCGACCAGGCGCGCGAGAAGGCCCGCGGCGAAGCCAAGATCGGCACCACCGGTCGCGGTATCGGCCCGGCATACGAGGACAAGGTGGCACGTCGCGGCCTGCGCGTTGGCGACCTGTTCCACCGCGAGCGCTTCGCCGCCAAGCTGGGCGAGCTGCTGGACTACCATAACTTCGTCCTGCAGCACTACTACAAGGAGCCGGCCATCGACTTCCAGAAGACTCTGGACGAGGCGATGGAGTATGCCGAGCTGCTCAAGCCGATGATGGCCGATGTCGCTGCGACCCTGCACGACCTGCGCAAGCACGGCAAGGACATCATGTTCGAAGGCGCCCAGGGATCGCTGCTGGACATCGACCATGGCACCTACCCCTACGTGACCAGTTCCAACACCACCGCTGGCGGTACCGCCACCGGTTCCGGCTTCGGCCCGCTGTACCTGGACTACGTACTGGGTATCACCAAGGCCTATACCACTCGCGTCGGCTCCGGTCCGTTCCCGACCGAGCTGTTCGACGACGTCGGCGCCTACCTGGCCAAGCGCGGCCACGAGTTCGGCGCCACCACCGGTCGCGCTCGTCGCTGCGGCTGGTTCGATGCCGTGATCCTGCGCCGCGCCATCGAGATCAACAGCATCTCCGGCCTGTGCCTGACCAAGCTCGACGTGCTCGATGGCCTGGATGTGGTGCGCCTGTGCGTCGGCTACAAGAATGCCGATGGCGATGTGCTGGAAGCGCCGACCGATGCCGACAGCTACATCGGCCTGCAGCCGGTCTACGAGGAAATGCCCGGCTGGAGCGAGTCGACCGTGGGTGCGAAGACCCTGGAAGAGTTGCCGGCCAACGCCCGCGCCTACATCAAGCGCGTGGAAGAGCTGGTGGATGCGCCGATCGATATCATCTCCACCGGTCCGGACCGCAACGAGACCATCATCCTGCGCCATCCATTCGCCTGAGGCGGATAGCGGGGCGATGACGGAACGGGCTGCGCATGCGGCCCGTTTTCATTTCCGGGGTCGGCGCCGCGGTGAGCGGGGGAGGGTGGCGTGGCTCGAAGGGAAAATCGCGGACAACAAAAAGCCGAGCGATGCTCGGCTGTTTGTCTTGAAGATGGTGCCCAGGAGAAGACTCGAACTTCCACGGTGTTGCCACCGCTAGGACCTGAACCTAGTGCGTCTACCAATTCCGCCACCTGGGCATGCTTTTCAGCATTGTGCGATGATCGCTCATCGACTTGGGTGTTGCAAACCTTGTCGCAGTTTCAATGCCTGGTAGTGGCTGAACTGCTGAAACAAAAACGGTCTAATGACCGGCTTTGTCTGAAATATGGTGCCCAGGAGAAGACTCGAACTTCCACGGTGTTGCCACCGCTAGGACCTGAACCTAGTGCGTCTACCAATTCCGCCACCTGGGCACTGGAGTCGATGATCGCTCATCGTTTCCGTGTTACAACGTCTCAGCAACGTTGTGGGCGCGAACTATACGAGTACGTATTCTGCTTGTAAACCCCTGATGCGATAAAAATTATTCTGTTGCCGAAGCTGACCGACGAAGCGTTTTCGCGCTTCAATAGAGCAATGGCAGCAAACGCTAAAGAAGAAAAGGTGACCTACCTCTAATGGCCGATTGGCAAAACCTCGATCCCGAGGCCGCTCGCGAAGCGGAAAAGTACGAAAACCCCATCCCCAGCCGGGAACTGATCCTGGCTCACCTATCCGAGCGGGGCGCTCCGGCGACTCGCTCCCAGTTGCTCGACGAGTTCGGGCTCGCCGGCGAGGAGCCGGAAGAGGCCTTGCGTCGTCGCCTGCGCGCCATGGAGCGCGACGGGCAGCTTATCTATACGCGTCGTGGCGCCTATGCGCCGGTGGACAAGCTGGACCTGATCCGCGGCCGCATCAGCGGGCACCGCGACGGCTTCGGCTTCCTGATCCCCGACGATGGCAGCGACGACCTGTTCCTCAGTCCCACCCAGATGCGCCTGGTGTTCGACGGCGACCGCGCCCTGGCCCGGGTATCCGGCCATGACCGGCGCGGACGCCGCGAAGGCCAGCTGGTCGAGGTGATCGAGCGGGCCCACGAGATCGTGGTCGGCCGCTACTTCGAGGAAAGCGGCATCGGCGTGGTGGTCGCGGACAACCCGAAGATCCAGCAGGAAGTCCTGATCCCGCCGGGCAAGGCCGGCAAGGCCAGGCACAACCAGTTCGTCCAGGTGCGCATCGAGCAATGGCCGAGCATCCACCGCCAGGCCCAGGGCGAGATCGTCGAGGTGCTCGGCGACTACATGGCGCCGGGGATGGAGATCGAAGTCGCCCTGCGCAGCTACGATATCCCCCACGTCTGGCCGGCCGCGGTGGAGAAGGAAGCGGCCAAGCTCAAGCCGGAAGTGGCGGAGAAGGACAAGGAAAAGCGTATCGACCTGCGCCAGGTGCCCTTCGTCACCATCGACGGCGAGGATGCCCGCGACTTCGACGACGCGGTGTACGCCGAGGCCAAGCGCGGCGGCGGCTGGCGCCTGTTCGTGGCGATCGCCGATGTCTCGCACTACGTGAAGGTCGGTTCGGCGCTGGACGAAGAGGCGGCCAGGCGCGGCAACTCGGTGTATTTCCCCGAGCGGGTGATCCCGATGCTGCCGGAGGTGCTGTCCAATGGTCTCTGCTCGCTGAATCCGCTGGTCGACCGGCTGGCCATGGTCTGCGAGATGACCCTGTCCAAGGCTGGCAAGCTGACCGGCTACCAGTTCTACGAAGCGGTGATCCACTCCCATGCCCGCCTGACCTACACCAAGGTCAGCCAGTTGCTCGAGCACCCCGACAGCGTCGAGGCCGAGAACCTGCGCCAGCAGTTGCCCGGCGTGGTGCCGCACCTGCAGCAGCTGTATGCGTTGTATAAAGCGCTGCTGGCCGGCCGCCATGTCCGCGGCGCGATCGATTTCGAGACCCAGGAAACCCGCATCGTCTTCGGCGCCGACCGGAAGATCTCGGAAATCCGCCCGACCCAGCGCAACGATGCGCACCGCCTGATCGAAGAATGCATGCTCTGCGCCAACGTGGCGACCGCACGCTTCCTGCAGAAGCACGCCATCCCGGCGTTGTACCGGGTGCATGACGGCCCGCCGCAGGAGAAACTCAACAACCTGCGCCAGTTCCTCGGCGAGCTGGGGTTGAGCCTCGGCCGCGGCAAGGCCGCGCCGACCCCGGGCGACTACCAGGAGTTGCTGGAGAAGATCCACGACCGCGCCGACTTCCGCCTGATCCAGACGGTCATGCTGCGTTCGCTCAGCCAGGCGGTGTACAGCCCGGACAACAATGGCCACTTCGGCCTCAACTACGACGCCTACACCCACTTCACCTCGCCGATCCGGCGCTACCCGGACCTGCTGGTGCATCGTGCGATCCGCAGTGTGATCCGCTCCAAGGCGGAGACTCCGCACGTGCAGCGGGCCGGCGCGGCGAGCATGCCCAAGGCGCGTATCTATCCGTACGACGAATTGCGCCTGGACCAGTTGGGTGAGCAGTGCTCGATGACCGAGCGGCGTGCCGACGAGGCCACCCGCGACGTGACCAACTGGCTGAAGTGCGAATACATGCGCGAGCGGGTCGGCGAGACCTTCCCTGGCGTAATCACTGCGGTCACCGGTTTCGGTCTGTTCGTCGAGCTGACCGACATCTTCGTCGAAGGCCTGGTCCATGTGACCGCGCTGCCCGGCGACTACTATCATTTCGACGCCGTGCACCATCGCCTCAGCGGCGAACGCACCGGGCGCAGCTTCCGTCTCGGCGACACCACGGAAGTGGTAGTGGCGCGGGTCGACCTGGACGAGCGGAAGATCGATTTCGAGCTGGCCGGAAACGTGCTGAGCGCGCCGATCGGACGCAAGAAGCGCAACGGCGACAAGTCGGCGAACGCCGGCAAGGCGCCGAAGGGGCGCAAGGGCGCATCCGTGCCCGAGGTCGACCTGGAGCCGGCGCTGGCCAGTCCCGACGCCGCGGTGGTGCCGCGGCGCAAGGCCGGCAAGGTGCAGGCGCTGCCGCCGGTCGCGCCGGAGCTGCTGGCGCAGGCCGCGGAGATGCTCGGCAACACCGACGTGCGCAAGAGTCGCGAGGTGAAGCAGGCGCTGCTCGCCGAGGCGCGTGTCGGCGGCAAGGACAAGGGCGGGAAGAAGGGCAAGGTCGTTCCTGCGGGCAAGAGCGCGAAGGGCAAGGCCAAGGACGGCAAGCCCGCCGCTGCCGCCAAGCCGGGCAAGCCGACCAAGCATCGCAAGGGGCCTTCCAAGCCGAAGGCCGACAACGCTCCGGCCGCCACCGGGGCGCGCAAACGTAAGGCCAAGTCATGAGTCAGTGGGAAAAGGTCTACGGCGTGCATGCCGTGGAAGCGTTGTTGCGTCATCACCCGAAGCGGGTCAAGCAGTTGTGGCTGGCCGAGGGGCGGCATGATCCGCGGGTCCAGGTGCTCACCGAGCTGGCCGCCGGGTTCCGTATTCCGGTAGGGCAGCGCGATCGGCGCGAACTCGACGAGTGGGCGGAAGGCGTCCACCAGGGCGTGGTCGCGGAAGTCAGCCCCAGCCAGGTCTGGGGCGAAAACATGCTCGAGGAACTGCTCGAGCGGAGCGAGGGCGTGCCGCTGCTGCTGGCCCTGGATGGCGTCACCGATCCGCACAACCTCGGCGCCTGCCTGCGTACCGCCGATGCGGCGGGGGTGCAGGCGGTGATCGTGCCCAAGGACAAGTCCGCGACCCTCAACGCCACCGTGCGCAAGGTCGCTTGCGGCGCCGCCGAGGTGATCCCGCTGGTGGCGGTGACCAACCTCGCGCGCACCCTGGAAAAGCTCCAGCAGCGCGGTCTGTGGGTGGTCGGCACCGCTGGCGAGGCGGACAAGACCCTCTACCAGCTCGACCTCAAGGGGCCGACCGTGCTGGTGATGGGCGCGGAAGGCAAGGGCATGCGCCGGCTGACCCGCGAGCACTGCGACTTCCTCGCCAGGTTGCCGATGGCCGGCAGCGTCAGCAGCCTGAACGTCTCGGTCGCCACCGGCGTCTGCCTGTTCGAGATCCTCCGCCAGCGCACCCCGCTGGAGTGAGCGCGTGCGGGGCCGCCGCGGCGCGGCCCCGCGCCATTCCATCCGCTGTACAAATATTCGCCAATCTTCCTTGCTTCGCCGGTTGCCCTTCTCTAGAATGTCGCCCCTTGCCGCGTGGGCAGGCGTTCGTTCGCCTCTCCACCAGGCAAGCCAAGAAAACATTCACTCCTTGCCTGACCGTTCTGCGGCAGGCTGCAACCCGTAAGGAGCATTTATGCGTCATTACGAAATCGTGTTCCTGGTTCACCCGGACCAGAGCGAACAAGTCGGTGGCATGGTCGAGCGTTACACCAAGGCCATCGAAGAAGACGGCGGCAAGATCCACCGTCTGGAAGACTGGGGCCGTCGTCAGCTGGCCTACGCCATCAACAACGTGCACAAGGCCCACTACGTTCTGATGAACGTCGAGTGCAGCGCCAAGGCCCTGGCTGAGCTGGAAGACAACTTCCGTTACAACGATGCCGTGATCCGTAACCTGGTCATGCGTCGCGACGAAGCTGTCACCGAGCAGTCCGAGATGCTCAAGGCTGAAGAAAGCCGCAACGAGCGTCGCGAGCGTCGTGAGCGTCCGAACGATAACGCTGAAGGCGCCGATGGCGACGACAACAGCGATAGCGATAACGCTGACGAGTAATTCCGGACCAGTATTGAGGAGCCAATCACATGGCACGTTTCTTCCGTCGTCGTAAGTTCTGCCGCTTCACCGCCGAAGGCGTGAAAGAGATCGATTACAAGGATCTCAACACCCTGAAGGCCTACGTTTCCGAAACCGGCAAGATCGTTCCGAGCCGTATCACCGGCACCAAGGCCAAGTACCAGCGTCAGCTGGCGACCGCTATCAAGCGCGCCCGCTACCTGGCCCTGCTTCCTTACACCGACAGCCACGGCCGTTGAGATCGGGCAGTCGAACGCTGGTAAGGGATAGATCGCATGCGCGCACTGGCTGAGTTCACCATGCGCGGCCGCATGCAGGCCACGCTCGCCGTGGCAGGCTCCGCGGTTGTTCCACTGTTGTTCTGGCTGAGTGCCGCCGCCGGTAGCCTGGTGCTGCTGCGGCGCGGATTCGGCGACGCCTTCGGCGTCCTGGCCTGGGCGGTGCTACCGGCGATGTTCTGGTGGTACCTGGGCGATCCGAGCATCCTTCTGGTCCTGCTCGGTACCCTGACGCTGGCGCAGATCCTGCGCGCCAGCACGTCCTGGAGCCATGTGCTGCTGGGCAGTGTTGCAGTTGGCGTGGTATTCGCGCTGGTGCTGGGGCATACCTCCAGCGAGCTGATCGGCGCCCTGGCGACGGAAGTCACCAAGGTCCTGACCCAGCTTCGCGGGGAGTCCCAGCTGTCGGGCGAAGAGCTGGACAAGTTGCAGGTGGCGCTGGTGCCGACCCTGACCGGGGTCATGGCTTCCTCGCTGCAGGTGACCTGCCTGCTCTGCCTGATGCTCGCGCGGTACTGGCAGGCTTCGCTGTACAACCCGGGCGGCTTCGGCCGCGAATTCCGGAGTTTGCGGCTGGCGCCGGCGGTTGCCGTGATCCTGCTGCTGGGGGCCGTCGTGGTCCCGGCGCTGGAAGTGCAGGCCGCGGTGCTCGGTCCGTTGTGCAGCGTGCCGCTGATCATCGCCGGCGTGGCGCTCGGGCATGGCCTGATCGCCCTGAAGCGCCTCGCGGGTGGTTGGCTGGTGGGCCTGTACCTGGCTGTATTGCTGCTGGGGAACCTGATCTGTCTTTTGGCGGTTGTCGACAGTCTGTTTGATTTTCGTGGACGCCTGGCCCGGCGCCAGGGTTCCACGAACGGTGAAGGTTAAAAGTTAAGAGGTAAGACTCAAATGGAAGTCATCCTGCTGGAAAAAGTCGCCAACCTGGGCAACCTGGGCGACAAGGTGAACATCAAGGGCGGTTACGCCCGTAACTTCCTGCTGCCGCAGGGCAAGGCCACCGTCGCCACCGCCGAGAACGTCGCTGCGTTCGAAGCACGCCGCGCCGAGCTGGAAAAGGCTGCCGCCGAGAAGAAGGCCGCTGCCGAAGCCCGTGCTGCCCAGCTCTCCGAGCTGGTGGTAACCCTCGGCGCCCACGCTGGCGACGAAGGCAAGCTGTTCGGCTCGATCGGCACCCGCGACATCGCCGAAGCCGTTTCCGCTGCCGGTTACCCGCTGGAAAAAGCCGAAGTTCGCCTGCCCAACGGCGCGCTGCGCAACACCGGTGAGTTCGACGTCGCCGTGCACCTGCACACCGACGTGGAAACCACTCTGAAGCTGATCATCGTCGCTGAGTAAGCGATCCGATCGGTAGGGCTGGGCGGGCATATGCGTGTCCGCGGCAGTCCGCTAACATCGGGCACGGTACCGGCAACGGCACCGTGCCCGTTGTTTTTTCCGCTGTTCCTTTTTCTTGCGTCGAGTCTATGAACGAGATCACCAGCCCCGAGCAATACGACCTGGAAACCACAGCCCTGAAGGTGCCGCCGCACTCGATCGAGGCCGAGCAGGCAGTGCTGGGTGGCCTGATGCTGGACAACAACGCCTGGGAGCGTGTGTCGGATTCGGTGTCCGACGGCGATTTCTACCGCCATGACCATCGCCTGATCTTCCGCGCCATCTACAAGCTGGCCGAGGCCAACCAGCCGATCGACGTGGTGACCCTCTCCGAGCAGTTGGAGAAGGAAGGACAACTGGCCCAGGTCGGCGGCCTGGCCTATCTCGGCGAACTGGCGAAGAACATTCCCTCGGTCGCCAACATCAAGGCCTACGCGCAGATCATCCGCGAGCGCGCCACCCTGCGCCAACTGATCGGCATCAGCAACGAGATCGCCGACAGCGCCTTCCACCCGGAAGGGCGCGGCGCCAACGAGATCCTCGACGAGGCCGAGCGGAAGATCTTCGAGATCGCCGAAGCGCGACCGAAGACCGGCGGGCCGGTAGGGATCAGCGATATCCTGGTCAAGACCATCGACCGCATCGACTACCTGTTCAACACCACCGAGGCGCTGACCGGGGTGTCCACCGGTTTCACCGACCTCGACGAGAAGACCAGCGGCCTGCAGCCGGCCGACCTGATCATAGTCGCCGGGCGTCCGTCGATGGGTAAGACCACCTTCGCCATGAACCTGGTCGAGAACGCGGTGATGCGCACCGACAAGGCCGTGTTGGTGTACTCCCTGGAGATGCCCTCCGACTCGATCGTGATGCGTATGCTCTCGTCGCTCGGGCGTATCGACCAGACCAAGGTGCGTTCCGGCAAGCTCGACGACGAGGACTGGCCGCGCCTGACTTCGGCGATCAACCTGCTCAACGACAAGAAGCTGTTCATCGACGATACCGCTGGCATCAGTCCCTCGGAAATGCGCGCGCGGACCCGTCGCCTGGTGCGCGAGCACGGCGACCTGGCGCTGATCATGATCGACTACCTGCAACTGATGCAGATACCCGGCTCCAGCGGCGACAACCGGACCAACGAGATTTCCGAGATTTCCCGCTCGCTGAAGGCCCTGGCGAAGGAATTCAACTGCCCGGTGATTGCCCTGTCGCAGCTCAACCGCTCCCTGGAGCAGCGACCCAACAAGCGCCCGGTGAACTCCGACTTGCGCGAATCCGGGGCGATCGAGCAGGACGCCGACGTGATCATGTTCGTCTACCGCGACGAGGTGTACCACCCGGAGACCGAGTTCAAGGGCGTCGCCGAAATCATCATCGGCAAGCAGCGTAACGGTCCGATCGGTACGGTGCGCCTGGCCTTCATCGGCAAATACACGCGCTTCGAGAACCTTGCCGCCGGCATGTACAACTTCGAGGACGAATGACCCGGCTTGGGTCTTGCCCGGCGGGCGCCTTACCATAGGCACCCGTTTCAGTTGCAGGACCCGATGCCATGCGTCCCCTCGTTGCCACCGTCGACCTTTCCGCCATTCGCCACAACTATGCCCTGGCCAAGCGCTGCGCGCCGCAGCGCCAGGCGTTCGCGGTGGTCAAGGCGAACGCCTATGGCCACGGTGCGCGCGAAGTGGTTACCGCGTTGCACGACGATGCCGATGGCTTCGCCGTGGCCTGCCTGGAGGAGGCCGCGGAAGTCCGCGCCTTGCACGCCAGCGCGCGCATCCTGTTGCTGGAAGGCTGCTTCGAGGCGAGCGAATACGCCCTCGCCGGGCAATTGCGCCTGGACCTGGTGATCCAGGGCGCGGAACAGGGCGAGGCGTTCCTCGCCGCCGGCCTGGATATTCCACTCAACGTCTGGCTCAAGCTCGACTCCGGCATGCACCGCCTGGGCTTCGATCCTGCCGCGCTGCGCGCCTGGCATGCGCGCCTGCGCAACCATCCTGGTGTGCGCGAGCTGAACCTGATCAGCCATTTCGCCTGCGCCGACGAACGCAACCATCCGCTCACCGAGCAGCAGCTGGAGAGTTTCCTCGGCCTGCTCGACCTGGATTTCGACCAGCGCAGCCTGGCCAATTCGGCGGCGGTGCTGACTATCCCGGCCGCCCACATGGACTGGCTGCGGCCGGGAATCATGCTCTACGGGTCGACCCCGCTGGCCGACCTGAGCGCCGCCGAACTGGGCCTGAGGCCGGCCATGAGCCTGGGCGCGCAGTTGATTTCACTGCGCGAGGTGGCCGTGGGCGAGAGCGTCGGCTACGGCGCCACCTGGATCGCCGAGCGGCCGGCGCGGATCGGCACGGTCAGTTGCGGCTACGCCGACGGCTATCCGCGTACCGCGCCAGCCGGGACTCCGGTACTGGTCGGGGGACGCCGCGCGACCCTGGCCGGGCGGGTCTCGATGGACATGCTGGCGGTCGACCTCTCCGACCTGCCGGAGGCTCGCGTTGGCGACCCGGTGGAGTTGTGGGGCGCCGGGTTGTCGGTGGACGAGGTCGCCCGTGCCTGCGGCACCCTTGGCTACGAGCTTCTGAGCAAGGTCACGGCTCGGGTTCCGCGACGCTACAGCCACTGATTCAGGAGATACGCTCCGGTGCCAGGGCGGTCGGCCAGGGGAGCGCCGGCGCGGTCTCGCGTTCATCGTCGGCAGCCATCGCATAGTCGGCGCGCCCGGCGCCCTTGACCCGGTACAGCGCCTGGTCGGCGGCCTTGTAGAGTTTGCCGAACTGCAGGGCGTCGCCGGGAAACAGGGCGACGCCGATGCTCGGTGTGATCACCAGCCACTGCTTGGCGAACTCCACCGGTTTCGCCAGTTCTCGCAGCAGGCGTTCGGCGATGTCGCGGGCATGCTGCTCGGCATTCGACCCGCCGACCAGCACGGCGAATTCGTCGCCGCCGAGGCGCGCCACGCAATCCTCGGTGCGCACGCAATGGCGCAGCCGCTGGGCCACGTTCTGCAGGACGAAGTCGCCGGCATCGTGGCCATGGGTATCGTTGATCGGCTTGAAGTGATCCAGGTCGATCAGCAGCAGCGCCATGCTGTTGCCGTGGCGGCGCGCGTCGTCCAGGGCGCTTTCGGCGAACTCCATCAGGTGCCTGCGGTTGCCAAGCCCGGTCAGCGGGTCGTGATGGGCGGCGTACTGCAGTTGCGCTTCGCGCATCTGCAACTGGCGATTGGCCTCGCTCAACTCGTTGGTACGGACTTCCACGGCGCGTGCCAGGTCGCGCTGGGCGCTGTGCAGCAGGGCCAGGCGCGCGTTCTTTTCCTGGTCGGCCTGGTCCAGGGCCAGGGCCCTTTCCTGCTTCAGATCCTGGATGCGCGAGGCGAGCGCCAGGGAGAACAGCAGGGCCTCCAGGGTCAGCGCCAGCGGGAAGACCATGGCGTTGGCCGAGGTCGGCTGGACCAGCGCGGTGGCGCGCATCACGCCAAGGCTGACGCTGCCGAGCACCAGGCCGAAGCCGACCAGGTACAGGCGCGCCGTGGCCGAACCCTGGCGCCAGCGCTGCACTGCCAGGCCGATGGCGATCGGCAGGTTGGCCAGCAGGGTCAGCGCCAGCACGCCGGCCGCCTGCCAGCGCCAGCCGGCGGCGTTGAACGCCAGGCAGGCAAGGAACAGCAGGCAACAGGCGTTCAGCAGGTGATGGGCCCAGCGTGCGTGCTGCCGGCTTTGCAGCAGGTTCTGGCTGAAGCGGATCACGCAGATGCCCCAGATCGCCAGCAGCGCCAGGCGGTCAAGCCACCAGGGCACCGCCCGCTCGGGCCAGAAATACTCGAAACCATGGCCGCTGATGCTCAGGGTCAGCACCAGCGCGCTGGCAGCGGTCAGCACGTACCAGAAATAGGCGCGATCGCGCAGGCTGGTGAAGAGGAACAGGTTGTACAGCAGCAGGGCGAGGATCAGCCCGTAGGCCATGCCGAACAGCAGGTTGCCCTGGCTGCGGTATTCCAGCAGTTCGTCGTGGCTCCAGAGCCTCAGCGGAAAGGCGTTGCCGCCGGGATCGTAGCTGCGCAGGTAGACGCGCAACGGCCCATCGCCGGGAGGGATCCGGAACAGCGGATGACGGTAGGCGTGGTCGCGGCCCTCGGCGAAGGGCACCGCTTCGCCGCTGCGATGTTCACGGAACCCGCCGCGCTCGTCGGGGAGATACAGGCGCAGGTCGTGCAGGCTGGCGCTGGCGACTTCCAGCCACCAGCCGCCGGATACCGCCTCGCGTCTCGGCAGGTCGAGGCGCAGCCACCAGGCGCTGCGGCTGAGGCCGACGCTGGTGCGGCCGGCGGCGGCGACGAAGCGGCCGGCCTGCTCCGCTTGTTCGAGGTCCTCCACCGCCAGGTTGCCATCGGGGTCTTCGAGCAGGTCCAGCGAGCCGTTCAACCAGGCGCCGCTGGCCGGAGGCGCCGGAAACTCCGGCGCGGCGCGCGAAACGGCGCTGGCCAGTAGCAGGAAGATGACCGCGAGCAGGGCAAGAGGATGGCGCACGATGAATCTCCCGGGGGCCTCTGGTGGAGGCCGGGTGAGATGACGATGGATGGAGTATAGAAAGAAGGTGGCGAAATGATGGCAATTTGCGAGGCCAGCCGACGATAGGCAATACCCAGTGAAAACGTCGGAATTGCTCATTTTTTGTGCTATATTCCGCGCCCGCGTTTTCGCGCCCTCCCATTCCTAGAGATACCCCCTGGTGCCCGTGATGCAAGCCGCCAAGCCGCTGTTCGACTATCCCAAGTACTGGGCCGAGTGTTTCGGTCCGGCGCCCTTCCTGCCTATGAGTAGAGAAGAGATGGATCAGCTCGGCTGGGACTCCTGCGACATCATCATCGTCACCGGCGATGCCTACGTCGACCACCCGTCCTTCGGCATGGCCATCATCGGCCGCCTGCTGGAGGCCCAGGGGTTCCGCGTCGGCATCATCGCCCAGCCGGACTGGCAGTCGAAGGACGACTTCATGAAGCTCGGCGAGCCGAACCTGTTCTTCGGCGTGGCGGCCGGCAACATGGACTCGATGATCAACCGCTACACCGCGGACAAGAAGGTCCGTTCCGACGACGCCTACACCCCCGGCGGCCTGGCCGGCAAGCGCCCGGACCGCGCCAGCCTGGTCTACAGCCAGCGCTGCAAGGAGGCCTACAGCCATGTGCCGGTGATCCTCGGCGGGATCGAGGCCTCGTTGCGGCGCATCGCCCATTACGACTACTGGCAGGACAAGGTCCGCCGCTCGATCCTGATGGACGCCACGGCCGACATCCTGCTCTACGGCAACGCCGAGCGTGCGGTGGTGGAAATCGCCCAGCGCCTGGCCCAGGGCGAACTGGTGAGCGCGATCACCGACGTGCGCGGCACCGCCTTCGTCCGTCGCGACACCCCGGAGGGCTGGTTCGAGATCGATTCCACGCGGATCGACCGGCCGGGCAAGATCGACAAGATCATCAATCCCTACGTGAACACCCAGGACACCGCCGCCTGCGCCATCGAGCAGGAAAAGGGCGCGCAGGAGGACCCGCAGGAAGCCAAGGTCGTGCAGTTGCTGGCGAACCCCAGGCTGACCCGGGAGAAGACCGTGATCCGCCTGCCGTCTTTCGAGAAGGTGCGCAACGACCCGGTGCTCTATGCCCACGCCAACCGCGTTCTGCACCTGGAGACCAACCCGGGCAACGCCCGTGCCCTGGTGCAGAAGCACGGCGAAGTGGATGTCTGGTTCAACCCGCCGCCCATTCCGATGAGCACCGAGGAAATGGACTACGTGTTCGGCATGCCCTATGCCCGCGTGCCGCACCCGGCCTACGGCAAGGCGAAGATTCCCGCCTACGAGATGATCCGCTTCTCGGTGAACATCATGCGTGGCTGCTTCGGCGGCTGCACCTTCTGCTCGATCACCGAGCATGAGGGACGGATCATCCAGAACCGCTCGCACGACTCGATCATCCGCGAGATCGAGGAGATGCGCGACAAGGTGCCCGGCTTCACCGGCGTGGTCTCCGACCTTGGCGGACCGACGGCGAACATGTACCGCATCGCCTGCAAGAGCCCGGACATCGAGCGGCACTGCCGCAAGCCATCCTGCGTGTTCCCCGGCATCTGCGAGAACCTCGATACCGACCACAGCTCGCTGATCGAGCTGTACCGCAAGGCCCGGGCGCTGCCGGGGGTGAAGAAGATCCTGATCGCCTCCGGCCTGCGCTACGACCTCGCCGTCGAGTCGCCCGAGTACGTCAAGGAACTGGTGACCCACCACGTCGGCGGCTACCTGAAGATCGCCCCGGAGCACACCGAGCGCGGTCCGCTGGACAAGATGATGAAGCCGGGGATCGGCACCTACGACCGCTTCAAGCAGATGTTCGAGAAGTTCTCGAAGGAAGCCGGCAAGGAGCAGTACCTGATCCCGTACTTCATCGCCGCCCATCCCGGGACCACCGACGAAGACATGATGAACCTGGCCCTGTGGCTCAAGCGCAACGGCTTCCGCGCCGACCAGGTCCAGGCGTTCTATCCTTCGCCGATGGCCACTGCCACCGCTATGTATCACTCGGGCAAGAACCCGCTGCGCAAGGTCACCTACAAGAGCGATGGCGTGACCATCGTCAAGAGCGACCAGCAGCGGCGCCTGCACAAGGCCTTCCTGCGCTACCACGACCCGAAAGGCTGGCCGCTGCTGCGCGAGGCGCTGGAGCGGATGGGGCGCGCCGACCTGATCGGCAATGGCAAGCACCACCTGGTCCCGACCTACCAGCCGGATACCGGCGAATACCAGAGCGCCCGGCGGAAGAACTCGACGCCGGCCGGCAGCAAGAAGGCCGGCAAGCTGCTGACCCAGCATACCGGCCTGCCGCCACGCGCCAGCGACGGTGGTAAGCCGTGGAGCAAGGGTCAGCAGAACAAGGCGACGGCCTTCGCCAAGGGCAAGAAGAAGTCGCGCCAGCCGAACATCCCGCGCTGATCGCCGGGGCGGCCCTGCCGCCCGCAAAGCGTGCGCGGCTGCAACCTTGCCTGCGGTCGCGCACCGTCGCAGTGCATTGCCGCGGCACGACCTCCTGGCCGCCCGGGCCTGACGGCGCTGGCACAAGTCTTGCGCTTCCGGGGCATCCCGGTCTTCACGAAGAACCGTCGTGGCGGACCCGGCAACGCCTCGTCGCTTCGCTCCGGCGTCGCGCCGCCGACTCCGCTACAGTGACCGCAACCCCAGCCCCGCGAGCCTTCGATGCCCGAGCTGCTTGCCCACTATCCGTTCACCGATACGGCCTACCACGAGTTGCTCGATCGCCAGGGCGGCGTGCGTCCCCATTGGCAGCGGCTGTTCCGCCAACTGGAGCGCAGCAGCCCTGAGCAATTGCGCCAGCGCCAGGCCCTGGTGGAACGGCAGATCCAGGAGAACGGCGTCACCTACAACGTTTACGCCGATCCCAAGGGCACCGACCGCCCCTGGGCGCTGGACCTTCTGCCGAACCTGCTGTCCGCCGCCGAGTGGCAGCCGATCGCCGCTGGTGTGGCGCAGCGTGCTCGGCTGCTCAATGCGCTGCTGGCCGACCTGTACGGCGACCAGCGTCTGCTCGCCGAAGGGCTGCTGCCCAGCGAACTGGTCTTCGGCCATCCGAACTTCCTCTGGCCGGCGCTCGGCATCCGGCCGCCCGGCGGGATTTTCCTGCACAGCTATGCCGTGGACCTGGCGCGCGATGCCGACGGACGCTGGCAGGTCCTTGCCGACCGCACCCAGGCTCCGTCCGGCGCGGGCTATGCGCTGGAGAACCGGCAGATCGTCTCGCGGGCCTTGCCGGAACTCTATCGCGACCTGCGCGTGCAGCATCTCGCCGGGTATTTCCGCACCCTGCAGGAGACCCTCGCCAGCCAGGCCGCCGGCGACGGCGAGACGCCGCTGGTGGTGCTGCTGACTCCCGGACGTTTCAACGAAACCTACTTCGAGCATCTCTACCTGGCGCGCCAGCTCGGTTTTCCGCTGGTCGAGGGGCACGACCTGACGGTGCGCGACGCCACCCTCTATCTCAAGACCCTCGGCGGCCTGAAACGGGTGCACGCGGTATTGCGGCGCCTCGATGACGATTTCTGCGACCCACTGGAATTACGTACCGACTCGGCGCTGGGCATTCCCGGCCTGCTCGAGGCGGTACGCCAGGGACGCGTGCTGGTGGCCAACGCACTGGGCAGCGGAGTGCTGGAGTCGCCCGGCCTGCTCGGCTTCCTGCCGCAGGCTTGTCGCCGCCTGCTTGGCGAGGAACTGGCGCTGCCCTCGCTCGACACCCGCTGGTGCGGCGAGCCGCAAGCCCTCGAGGCGATACTCGCGGCACTGCCCGACCTGGTGATCAAGCCGGCCTTTCCCGGCCAGCGCTGCGAACCTCTGTTCGGCCACGCCCTCGACAGTGCCGGCCTGGCATCCCTCGGCGAGTGCTTGCGCGAGCGCCCGCAGGCCTACGTGGCGCAACGCCTGGCGCAGTTGTCCCAGGCACCGGTCTGGCGCGACGGCAAGGCCGGCGTCGGCCTGCAGTCGCGGGCCATCGGCATGCGCGTATTCGCCGTCGCCGCCAGCGACGGCCGCTACTGGGTGATGCCCGGCGGCCTGACCCGCGTAGCCTCGGCGGCGGACGCCGAAGTGGTGTCGATGCAGCGCGGCGGGGCGAGCAAGGACACCTGGGTGCTGGCCGAGCGAGCAGTCGGCGGCGAGCCGTTGCGACCGCGCCGGCTCGGCGTGCGCGACCTGGTCCGCGAAGACCCCTACCTGCCGTCGCGGGTGGTGGAGAACCTGTTCTGGTACGGCCGCTATGCCGAGCGTTGCGATGACCATGCGCGCCTGTTGCGGGTGGTGCTGTCGCGCTACGTGGATGCCGATGGCGACGAAGAGGCGTTGCGCAGCGCCCTGGCCCTGGCCGGCGGCATCGGCCTGCTGCCCGGGGATGGCGAGCCGTTGGAAAGGTGCCTGTTGCGGGCGTTGCTCGACGAGCACTGGCCGGCGAGCCTGTGCGCCAACCTGCGGCGCCTGCACTGGGCGGCGGCGCAGGTGCGCGGGCGCTTGTCCGGGGAGAACTGGCTGGCCTTGCTGGAGCTGCAACGCGACATGCAGGCGCTCGATCCGGCACGCACCGACCTCGGCGAAGCGCTGGACTTCCTCAACCGGCTAGTGATGTCCCTGGCCGCGTTGTCCGGTTTCGCCCTCGACGACATGACCCGCGACGACGGCTGGCGTTTCCTGATGATCGGCCGGCGCATCGAGCGCGTGCGCTTCTTCGCCGAGAGCATCGCCGCCTTCCTCGACGGTGGTAGCGCCTGGGACGCCGGCGCGCTGGAGTGGCTGCTGGAGCTGGGTAACAGCGGCATCACCTACCGCTCGCGCTACCTGGCGTCGCCGCAGCTGGTCCCGGTGCTCGACCTGCTCCTGTTGCACGAGCAGAACCCGCACTCGCTGCGCTTCCAGTTGCAGGCCCTGGAGCGTTCGCTGGAGCGCCTGCACGAGGAGTTCGGCGCGCCACGCGAGCGGGAACTCAGGACCCTGGGCGAACGCCTGCGCAGCTTCGATCTGGCGGCCCTGGAAAGCCCGCTTTTCGGCGCGGCAGGACTCGACGAGGTGCTCGTCGGGCTGGCGCGACTGCTGCGCGACATCGCCGCCTGCGCCGGACAGGTCTCCGATCGGCTAGGCTTGCGCTATTTCGCCCATGTCGACGATGTCAGCCAGAGAACGGTATCCACCTGATGTCCGCACCCGCGCTTCGCTCCGTTCCGCTCCAGGGCGCCCGCTACCAGGTGCTGCACGACACCCATTACCGCTATGCGACGCCGGTCTCGCTGTCGCGGCAACTGGCGCATCTCTGGCCGCGCGAATGCGCCTGGCAGGCCTGTCATGAGCGGGCACTGCTGATCGAGCCGGGGCCGAGCCGGCGCGAGGATGGCCACGACGCATTCGGCAATCCGCTGAGCCGGCTGGCCTTCGAGCGTCCTCACGAGGCGCTGCGGGTCATTGCGCGACTGCAGGTCGAAGTGTTCGCCCATGCGCCGGCGCAACTGACCGCGTCGCCGGCATGGGAAACCGTCGCCGCCGGGCTGGCATTTTCCGGGCGGGCGCTGTCCGCCGCCGAGCTGGAAGCCTGCCGCTATCGCGTCGAGTCGCCCTATGTGCGCATCCAGCGGCGATTCGCCGAGTTCGCCGCCGACTGCTTCCCGCCCGGACGGCCGTTGCTGGTGGCGGCGGCGGCACTGATGGAGAAGATCTTCCGCGAGTTCGCCTTCGATGCGCAGGCCACCCAGGTGGCGACGCCGCTGGACGAAGTGCTGGAGCGCCGTCGCGGGGTCTGCCAGGACTTCGCCCACCTGATGCTCGCCTGCCTGCGCGCGCGCGGACTGGCGGCGCGCTACGTCAGCGGCTACCTGCTGACCCGCCCGCCGCCCGGACAGGCGCGACTGATCGGTGCCGACGCCTCGCATGCCTGGGTCTCGCTGTATTGCCCGGAGAACGGCTGGGTGGATTTCGACCCGACCAACGACCTGTTGCCCGACCTGGAGCACATCACCCTGGCCTGGGGGCGGGATTTTTCCGATGTGTCGCCGTTGCGCGGGGTGATCCTCGGTGGCGGTAGCCATGACCCGGAGGTGCGGGTGACGGTGCTGCCGCTACAGGAAACAGCCGGCTGATCAAAAAGTGATCGGTCCCGCGGAGGCCCTGCCGCCCGGGACTCCCGGACCTTTTCACCCAGGTTGTCCACAGCCTCGCCCACGCCGTTTGGGGACAACGAAGCGGTGCTCCGGCAAATTCGCGGCGCCGTGCTAGCTTTTCCAGAATCCGCTACGGACGTTGTCGGGCCAAGGGCCGGAGCCTGCCTTTCCGGTGCCAGGGGCGGTTCTCGTACGGAGCCAGACTCCTTCCTTGCGCACGGTGAGCGATATGGATGACACGACGATCGTCAACGTAGGTACCGAGAAGATCAACGCGCTCTGGGCGACGGTGTCCCAGTACGCCTTCGCCTTCGGCATCAAGATTCTCGCGGCCATCGCCTTCTGGGTGATCGGCCGCTGGCTGATCGGCTTCGCCGTCGGCATGGTGCAGAAATCCCTCGAGCGGCAAAAGGTCGATCCCACCGTGCTGCGCTACGTGGGTTCGTTCATCACGGTGACCCTGAACGTGCTGCTGGTGGTGGGCATCCTCGGTTTCTTCGGCATCCAGACCACCAGCCTGGCGGCGCTGATCGCGGCGGTCGGCCTGGCCATTGGCATGGCCTGGTCGGGATTGCTGGCGAACCTGGCGGCCGGCGGCTTCATCATCGTCCTGCGGCCGTTCAAGGTCGGCGACTTCATCTGCGCCGGCGGAGTGACCGGCACGGTCAAGGAGATCGGCCTGTTCACCACGGCGATCAACACTCCGGACAACGTGCTGACCATGGTCGGCAACAACAAGATATTCGGCGACAACATCCAGAACTTCACCCACAACCCGTTCCGCCGGGTCGAGTTGAAGGCGCAGCTTTCCGGTGCCGCCGACTACCAGGCGGCCATCGCCCTGCTCAGGCAGCGCGTCGCGGCGATTCCCAACGTGCTCGGCGAGCCGCCGGTGGACGTGGAGATCCTCGAGTTCAACCTGGTCGGGCCGGTGCTGGCGGTGCGCCCGTATTGCCACAACGACCATTACTGGCAGGTCTATTTCGATACCAACAAGGTGATCAAGGACGCCCTCGGCGCCGACTTCCCGGCACCGATGCCGGCGCAGACGGTGATCGTGCAGCAGTCCGCCGGCGCCTGACATTTCCCGCTCGGCACCGACGCCCCGTCCTGCGGGGCGTTGGCGTTTGTGCGCGGACCGGGTGGCGGGCCGCGCGGAGAAAACGGGCCATCGGCGAGTCCAACGGGCACCCCGGCGAACAAGGTATAGTGCGGGCCTGCAACCGTCGCCGCAGCCGGCCGGGTTTCATCGGGAAAAGGATTCCGTGTGTTCTTCAGATTGCTCTTGATCGCCGTCCTGCTGGCGGTATCCGCGTGCAGCTCCAAGGCTCCCGGCCCGGGGGCGTCGGTGCCGAAGGTCGTGCGCGGCGAGTATCGCGTCAAGCGCGGCGACACCCTCTATTCGATCGCCACCCGGCACGGCTGGAACTACAAGGACCTGGCGCGCGCCAACGGCATCCGCCCGCCCTACGCGGTCAAGGTCGGCCAGGTGGTGCGCTTCGACGGGCGCAAGTCGACCTACGTCGCCAGTAGCCGCTCTTCGTCTAACACCCGTGCGCGCAAGCCGCCGCCTCCGCCGCCGTCGGTGACCCTGCGCGGCTGGCAGTGGCCGATGAAGGGGCCGGTGATCCGCCGCTTCTCCAGTTCCGACAAGCTCAACAAGGGCATCCGCATCGCCGGCACCCTGGGCCAGCCGGTGCAGGCCTCGCTGGCCGGCAAGGTGGTGTTCGCGGTGAACAACATGCGTGGCTACGGCAACCTGGTGATCATCCAGCACGGTACCTCGTACACCAGCACCTACGCGCACAACAGCCGCTTGCTGGTGAAGGAGGGGCAGATGGTCGGCAAGGGCCAGAAGATCGCCGAGGCCGGTTCCTCGGATGCCGACCGGGTGCAGCTGTACTTCGAGATCCGCCAGAACGGCCGGCCGCTCGACCCGCTGAGCCTGCTGCCGCCGTCCTGAGAGAGGAGCGGATCACTGCGGGGTGCGGTCGACCCACTTCGGCGCCACGCTCGGCGTCCAGGCGGCGAGGGCATCGAGCAGCGCCGCCGGGCTGGCGCCGCGCTGCAGCATGCCGCGGTGTTCGGCGCGGACGAAACGTTCGTCGACCAGGTGGTCGAGGAAAGTCAGCAGCGGGTCGTAGAAACCGTTCACTTCGAGCAGGCCCAGCGGCTTGGCGTGGTAGCCCAGTTGGCCCCAGGTCCAGACCTCGAACAGCTCTTCCAGGGTGCCGAGCCCGCCGGGCAGGGCGATGAAGGCGTCGGCCAGTTCGGCCATGCGTGCCTTGCGCGCGTGCATGCCGTCTACCACTTCCAGGCGGGTCAGGCCCTTGTGGCCGATCTCGGCCTCCTGCAGGCTCTGCGGGATGATCCCGATCACTTCGCCGCCGGCGGCCAATGCGGCGTCCGCCACGGTGCCCATCAGACCGACCGCGCCGCCACCGTAGACCAGGGTCAGGCCGCGCTCGGCCAGGTGCCGGCCGAGGGCCACGGCGGCTTCCTGGTAGACCGGGGAAGCGCCGGGGCTGGCGCCACAGAATACGCAGACGGAACGCAAGGTCATGATCGACTCCTGTCGGGGGTGGAAAAAGGCGCACAGGGTAGCGGCTGGGAGCGCTTCGACCAAGCCGTGCGAAGCGTTGCCGGACGTTGCGTCGCAGGCGCGAAGCGGCACATCTGTGCTAAAACAGGAGTTCCCCGTAGTAAACGCCGGGCAGATCCCGCTCGATGCCCCGCCACGTCCGGTTCGGGTTTGACCTGAATCAGTGGAACTCGGTGCCCGATCGGGCAGTCTGCTCTTTCAGGATTCATCGCCCAACCTGCCTAGGAGGCTGCTCCATGCTACGTAAACTCGCTGCGGTATCCCTGCTGTCCCTGCTCAGTGCGCCGCTGCTGGCTGCCGAGTGCTCGGTGGACATCCAGGGTAACGACCAGATGCAGTTCAACACCAATGCCATCACCGTCGACAAGAGCTGCAAGCAGTTCACCGTCAACCTGTCCCACCCCGGCAACCTGCCGAAGAACGTCATGGGCCACAACTGGGTACTGAGCACCGCCGCCGACATGCAGGGCGTGGTCACCGACGGCATGGCTTCCGGCCTGGACAAGGATTACCTGAAGCCCGACGACAGCCGTGTCATCGCCCACACCAAGCTGATCGGCTCGGGCGAGAAGGACTCGGTGACCTTCGACGTCTCCAAGCTGAAGGAAGGCGAGCAGTACATGTTCTTCTGCACCTTCCCGGGCCACTCCGCGCTGATGAAGGGCACCCTGACCCTGAAGTGATGCGCGAGCGATCCGCTGCATGAAAAAGCCCGGCCGCTGCCGGGCTTTTTCATGGGCGCGCGCCGGGCTCAGCGCGCGTAGCGTGCCGCCATCGCCTCGCCGGCCAGTTGGTGCACGCGCCGGGTCGGATGCCACTCGTCCCAGAAGTAGTACTGGTCCGGGTTGGCGCAGGCCGGGCGGACGCTGGGCTGGGTCGGCTGGCAGGGCGCGTCCAGCTCCACCAGGCCATAGCGCGCCGGGTTGCGCCGCAAGTGGCGGCTGAAGGTGAGATGGTCGAACCAGCTCAGCTCCAGGCCGCGGGTCTTGCGCAGGGCGGCGAGCTGGATCGGCAGGCTGGCGTTGACTGCCTGCAGGTAGCGCTGCGCCCGCTCGACCCGGTTACCGGCGACCACCGCCGGGACCACGCTCAGGTCGGTCGAACTGACCACCAGGAAGCGTCGTGCGCCGGCCTCTCCGAGACGCTGCACCGCGGCGCGGATGTTCGCCACGCTGCTGCCGGCCAGTTGTTCCAGGGGCTGCTCGCCGGCGAAATCCTCGTGCTCGAAGAAATCGTTGGCGGAGACGAAGATGAAGTGCAGCGCCTGGCCATCGACCGGCTTGCCGTCCAGCGTGGCGAGGTAGGCGTCGACCTGGCCGGCGAGGCCGGTATGGCGGTAGGCGCTCATCCAGCCGTAGTAGTTGTCCGCTCCGCTCTTGGCGCCGCCCACCGCATGGTCGGCCAGTTGCGCACCAAGCTGGCGGGCGAGCACCTCGACGGCGGTCGGGCCGTTGCTCCAGCGGCCCTGCCAGTAGACTTCGCCGGGCAATGCCTGGGCGCCGGCGATGCCCTTGGCGAGCATCTCGCGGGTCAGTCGCTGGCTTTCGCCGTTGTCCGAATAGCTGTCGCCGAAGGCGTGGATCTGCCGTACCGGCGCGAGCAGCGGGGATGTGTGTCCGCAGGCCTGGCCGGCCAGCAGGACACCGAGGAGCAGGGCGGGGAGACGGGTGCGCATGGCTGGCCTTCGCAGGGATACAGCTTCCTTCTAGCGCGCCGCCGCGCGGACTTGAAGACCTGGTTGCGACAGGCACATTCCCGCCCGCGACAAAGGCCCGTCGACGACGGGCCTGCCGCACGGACCGGGAGGCTCAGGGCGCCTTCGGCAGTTCGCGCTTGTGCTGGGTCTTGTGGTAGGTGTCGACGATCACCCGCGCAGCTTCCTCGCGCAGCGGCTGGCCGTGCAGGAAGGCGTCGATCTCGGCATAGGTGACGCCGTGGGAAGCCTCGTCCGGATGGCCGGGGCGCAGGTCCTCGAGGTCGGCGGTGGGGATCTTCTCCACCAGGTTCTCCGGAGCGCCGAGGGCGCGGGCGAGGGCGCGCACCTGATGCTTGGCCAGGCCGCTGAGCGGAGCCAGGTCGCAGGCGCCGTCGCCGAACTTGGTGAAGAACCCCATGACCGCCTCGGCGGCATGGTCGGTGCCGATCACCAGGCCGCCGCGGGCGCCGGCGATGGCGTACTGGGCGACCATGCGGATGCGCGCCTTGATATTGCCGATGACGAAGTCGCTCTTCGCCGGCTCGAGTCCTTCCAGGGCTTCCAGCTGTTCCGCCAGGGCTTTCACCGACGGACCGATGTTGACGGTCTGCTCTTCGTCGGCGCGGATGGTCGCCAGCGAGGCCTGGGCATCGGCCTCGTCCTGCTGCACCTGGTAGGGCAGGCGCACGGCGATGAAGCGGTAGGCCTGGTCGCCGGTCTGCTCGCGCAGTTGCTCGACGGCGCGCTGGGCCAGCAGGCCGGCGGTGAGCGAGTCGACGCCGCCGCTGATCCCCAGCACCAGGGTCTTCAGCCCGGAATCCTTCAGGCACTGCTGGATGAAGGCGATGCGCCGGGCGATCTGCGCCTGCACGTCGGCCTCCGACTGGAACGGCGGCTGGACCTGCAGGGCTTGGGCGATGTCGCGTTGGATCTGTTGCATGTTCGGGCTCCCGTTAGGTGCGAAAGGATTAGGCCGGCACGTTGAAGACGTGGCGGAGGTAGGCGACGAAGTTCTCGTCGCGGCATTGGGTCTTGCCCGGGGCGTCGGATATCTTCGCCACCGGATGGCCGTTGCAGGCCGTCATCTTCAGGACGATGTTCATCGGCTCGACCCCCGGGATGTCGCAGGTCAGGTTGGTGCCGATGCCGAAGCTGACGTTGATCTTGCCACGTAGCGCGCGGAACAGCTGCAACGCCTTGGGCATGTCCAGCCCGTCGGAGAACACCAGGGTCTTGCTCAGCGGGTCGATACCCAGGCGGCGGTAGTGGGCGATGGCTTTCTCCGCCCAGGCCAGCGGGTCGCCCGAATCGTGGCGCAGGCCGTCGAAGAGCTTGGCGAAGTACAGGTCGAAGTCGTCGAGGAAGGCATCCATGGTAATGCAGTCGGTCAGGGCTATGCCGAGCTGTCCGCGGTACTCGCGGACCCAGCAGTCCAGCGCCGCTTGCTGGCTGTCGACCAGCCGCGGGCCGAGTTGCTGATGGGCCATCAGCCATTCGTGGGCCATGGTGCCGATCGGCTTGAGGTCGTACTCGCGGGCCAGGTGCACGTTGCTGGTGCCGACGAAGCGGCCGGGGAAGTCGCGCTTGAGGATATGCACCACTTCCTCCTGGGTGCGGTAGGAGAAGCGCCGGCGGGTGCCGAAGTCGGCGACCTGGAATTCCGCGAGTTCCTCGCTGCTGGCCTGGGCGGAGAGCCAGTCGAGCTTGCGATAGAGCTGCTCGCCGACCTGTTCCAGGACCACCTCGCGGTAGCGATAACGGTTGCGCACCTCGCTGACGATGGCCAGCAGCGGCACCTCGAAGAGGATCACGTGCAGCCATGGGCCGCGCAGGCGGATTGCCAGTTGGCCATCCTCGATGCCGGTGTGCACGTAGCGCAGGTTGAAGCGGAACAGGCTGAGGAAGCGGATGAAGTCCGGCTTCATGAACGGGATGCGTTCGAGGAAGGCGAGCTGGTCGGCGGTTACCTCGACTTCGGCGAGGCGCTCGATCTGGTAGCGGATCTCCGCCAGGTACGGACGCAGGTCCTCGGCGTTGCGGCAGCGGAATTCCCACTCCACTTCGGCGTTGGGGTAGTTGTGCAGCACCGCCTGCATCATGGTCAGCTTGTAGAAATCGGTATCGAGCAGGTTCTGCACGATGCGCTCGGCAAAGACGCTTTCGGCCATGTTCACTTCTCCTTGTCGGCGCCGGCGAGGGCGCTATCCAGTCGTTCCAGGTCGGCGCAGAGGATCACCCCGGCGTCGCGCATCTCGTCGCAGGCCCGCTGCGCGGTGTCCTCGGCGATGGCCCGGCAGGCGGGCAGGTAGAGCAGCACCTCGAAACCGGCGCGGCGCAGTTGCAGGGCGGTGTTCTTCACGCAGTAGTCCAGCGCCAGGCCACCCACCAGCACATGGCTCACGCCATTCTGCCTCAGGTATTCGATGACCCCGGTGCTGCGGCGTTCCGCCAGATCGTGGTAGCAGGCGCCGTAGGGATGCAGGTCCGGCTCCACGCCCTTCCAGACGAAGAAGTCGTAGTCGATCGGCCGCGGCAGTTCGTCGAGCAGCTCGAAACCCGGCGTACCCGGTACGCAGTGGCTCACCCAGGTCAGGTCGGCATCCGGATAGGCCAGCGGCCGCAGCATCTGCTCGGCGCTTTCCACTACCCAGGCAGCCTTCGGGCTGTGCGCGTCCTTGCTGCCCAGGCGCAGCGCGGCGCGGCTGGCCAGTTGGTTGAGGGCGGCGCCGATGGCGTCGCCGCCGGGCACCGGCAGTTCGTCCGGGCACAGCGGGGTGAAGCCTTTCTGGGCGTCGACATCGAAGCTGGCGATCTTGCTGGGACGATTCATGGAAGCCTCCGCTTGACGGGTTGGGGCTGAATGTGGGTACATAATTCATCACGTGAAATAAGTCGTCAAGCACTTGTACTACAAAATTTCGCAGTAGAAGGTATTTACTATGCGTGATGAAATAAGTTCCCGGATTCGCCGACTGCCTGCCGGGATGAGCGGCGGACGCGCCCCCGACTTCGCCCTCGCGGTCTACGGTGGGGCGTTCGACCCGCCGCACCCCGGCCATGAGTCGGTGATCCGCCGGGCGCTGCTTTGCGCCGAACGGGTCGCCCTGGTGCCGAGCCACCGCCACGCCTTCGGCAAGCGCATGGGCGATTTCGAGCTGCGCTGCCGCTGGCTGGCGCGGCTGGCCCGGCGGATCGATCCGCGGCGGGTGTATTGCGAACCGATCGAAGCAGGATTGATGCCTGATCGTCCGGCGGTCTACAGCATCGACCTGCTGGAAGCGCTGGCCGCGCGTAGCGGCCTGGCGTCACCGCGGATCGCCCTGCTGATCGGCGCCGACAACGAGGCGGAGCTGCCGCGCTTCGAACGCGCCGCCGAATTGTGCTGGCGCTTCGGCCGGCTGGTGGCGGAGGAGCGGCTGCCGCTGCACAGCTCGATGATCCGCCAGCGCCTGCGTGAAGGACTGGCGGTATCGGAGGCCTGGTGCCTGCCGGAAGTGAAGGACGAACTGCACTGCTATGGCGGCGAACGCCAGGCGGGCTGAAGAGAGGAGTGACGATGAGTTCAGCGGAAGTATTGGCCAGCGTGGATATCGTGGCGTTGCGCCTGACCCCCGGGCACGGACTGGAGCTGTTGCTGATCCGCCGCGCCCAGGCGCCTTTCGCCGGCCAGTGGGCCTTGCCCGGCGTGCTGGTCAACGGCCGCAGCGCCGACCACAGCCTCGACGACGCGGCGGTGCGCGCCCTGCGCGACAAGGCGCGGCTGGAGCCGGCCTACATCGAGCAGGTGGCCACGGTCGGCAACGCGGTACGCGACCCGCGCGGCTGGTCGCTGAGCGTGTTCTACCTGGTGCTGGTCGGTCCGGACACCCGGGTGGAGGACGACGACCTCGACTTCGTGCCGCTGCGCGACGTTCGCAGCGAGCGCTTCGCCCTGCCGTTCGACCACGCCCAACTGGTACAGCAGGCCTGCGAGCGCCTGGCGAGCAAGTCGGTGTACAGCGCCCTGCCGCTGTTCCTGCTGGCGCCGCGCTTCACCGTGGCCGAGGCGCTGAAGGCCTTCGAGTGCGCCATCGGCCAGGAAGTCCAGCATTCCAGCCTGCGCGGGCGCCTGGAGCGGATGAAGGAGGCTGGCTGGGTCGAGGACACCGGCGAACGCCAGCGTCCGCCCATGGGGCGCCCGCAACACGTCCTGCATTTCACCCCGAAGCCGGGCGGCGCCTTCGTTTTCGACCGCAGCCTGCTGGCGTCCTGACAAACGGGTGCGGCAGGGCCGGTGAGGCCGCTCCCTGCCGCGCTTGCTAGACGGTGAAGCGCTGGATCTGCTGCTCCAGTCCGTTTGCCAGCTTCGCCAGCTCGACACTGGAGGTGGAGGTCTTCACCGCGCCCTCGGCGTCTTCGCCGATGCTGGCATTGAGCGAGTCGATGTTCTGGCTGACCTCGCTCGCGGTGGCGGTCTGTTCTTCCGTCGCCGTGGATATCTGCGCGTTGCTCTGGGCGATACCTTCGACCGCCTGGGCGATGAGACCGAGCGCCTTTCCCGCCTCGTGGGCGCGCTGGACGCTGACCTGGGCCTGCTCGCGTGACTGCTGCATCACGCTGACCGCGCTGCTGGCGCCTGCCTGCAGGGCTTCGATCATCTCGCGGATGGTTTCGGTGGCCTTGTGCGTATTGGTGGCCAGGCTGCGCACTTCATCGGCGACCACCGCGAACCCGCGTCCGGCCTCGCCCGCCCGTGCGGCTTCTATCGCGGCATTGAGGGCGAGCAGGTTGGTTTGCTGGGCGATGTTCTGGATGACTTCCAGAACGGTGCTGATTTCCTCGGTCTTGTTGCGTAGCGTGTCGATGACGGCTCCCGCCTCTCCGACCATGACCGACAGGCCCTGGATGGCGTCGAGGTTCGCATGCACGAGTCCGGTTCCGGTGTGCGCCTCGCTGTTCGCCGATTCCGCGCTGGCTGCGGCGGCCTGGGCGTTCCGCGCCACGTCCTGGACCGCCATGCTCATCTGGTGTACCGCCGTGGCGACCATGTCGGTCTGGTCGCCCTGGGACGTGGCGACATGGCTGACCTGGTTGCTGATGGCACTCATCTCGTCCGAGGTGATGGTGAGCTTCCTGGCTGTCTCGGCGAGATGCCGAAGCAGCGCCTGCTGGCTTTCCAGCATCATATTGAAGGCGCGCGCCGTATCGGACACTTCGTCGCGCCCGCGCGCATCGGCGCGGAGCGTGAGATTCGAGGAGTCCTGCACGCGGCGGATCACCCCGCGCAGATCGGAAAGCGGGCGCATGATCGACAGGCTGATGAACCAGGCCGCGGCGACGATGAGGACCAGGGCTGCGGCGCCGATGAGCAGGAAGGTGGTGCGCATGGAGTCGTAGCGTTTCTCCATCTGCTCGTTGAGCTTGGCGCCTTCACTGAGCTGCAGGTCGATCAGCGTCGACAGCGCGGTTCCCAGCGGATCGAACGCACCATACATCTCGCGATTGAACGTGCCGGCCTCGACGTTTCGCAGGCTTCCGGCCCTGGCCTGCTCGCCGTATGCCAGGGTCATCCGCTTGACCCGTTCCAGGGTGGGGACCAGCGACTCGATGATTTCCTTCTCGGCGGCAGTCCGGTGGTCTGCGGAATAGTCGGCCCACGACTTCTCGATGCGCGACAGCGCCCCACTCAACTCCTGCTGCAGGCGCTCTTCATCGAAGACCCCCGCACGGTACTTGTGCAGGGCGTCGACCACGCTGACCGCAACGGCGTCGGCGACGATCTTGAGCTGGCTGATGGGCTTCATCCGGTTGTTGAAAAGGTCCTGGAAGCTGGCATCGAGTCGACTGGCGTTGGCCAGCGCCATCGCGATGACCGTGACGAGCATCGTCAGCGGTAGCAGCGCCAGGACCAGCAGGCGGATTCGAACCGTGACGCCAGTGAGCATGGGACGTTCCGAGGTGAACCGAGTGAGAGTAAACGTCAAACCGGGCCGTGGCGCGTCTGGCGGGGGCCCGCTGAGGGTTGCTCCTGCTCCAGGCGCTCTACCATCCACTCGATGAAATGGCGCACCTTGGGGACTTCCGCGGCATGCTCGGGATAGGCCAGGTAGTAGGCCTCCTGGCTGGGCAGGGCGTGCGGCCAGGCGATCGCCAGCTTGCCTTCGGCGAGTTCCTCCTCGACCAGGAAGCGCGGTAGCAGGGCTACCCCGCAACCGGCCTGGGCGGCGCGGATGCACATGTAGAAGGTGTCGAAGCGTGGACCGTGGTAGCAACCCTGGCAATTTCGCTCCAGGCTGGCGAACCAGTCGTGCCAGGCCTCCGCGCGGCTGGCGTTCTGCAGCAGCACCAGCTCCGCCAGTTGGGTCGGTTCGTCCAGTCCGCCGGCCGGCAACAGGGATGGCGCGCAGACCGCCACCAGTTGTTCGCCGAACAGGCGGATGCACTCGGCGCCCGGCAGGGTGCCGGGGCCGAAGAAGAACGCCAGGTCGCAATGGCCCTGGCGCAGGTCGTCCGGTTCCAGTTCCTGGCGCAGGTCGAGGTGGATGTTCGGGTGGCGGTGGCGCCAGCCGTTCAGTTGCGGGATCAGCCAGCGCGCGCCGAAGGTCGGCGGGGTCGCCACTCGCAGCACTTCGGTCTCGCCGCCGTAGGAAAGCAGGAAGCGGGTGGACAGCTCTACCTGTTGCAGGATGCGTCGTACCTCGGCCAGGTACAGCTCGCCGGCCGGGGTCAGTTGCAAGCGCTTGCGCACCCGGCGGAACAGGGCGTGCTGCAGTTGCTCCTCGAGTTGCGCGACCTGCTTGCTCATGGCGCTCTGGGTCAGGCTCAACTCTTCGGCGGCGCGGGTGAAGCTCAGGTGCCGGGCTACCGCTTCGAAGCATTGCAGGGCGGTCATCGACGGCAGGCGGCGTTTGTTCAGCATGGCGGGTTTCCTGGCGCGGGTGGAGCGGGCGGAACGCGTTATATGAATAAACGGAATGACGTGGGGAGGAAAGCTCGCTTGCCGGAGTGCCGCGCGACGCTTATTACTGCCGGCAAGTCTCGCGATAGAGCATTCGCTGGCTTATGACGAATCCGTCACAGGGTTTTGCGCCGAACGTGGCGTCGCTAACGGATATGTTCATGTCGTATTCGAATCGACTTTTTCCGCCAAGTACCGAATTACGGGAAGTTCATGTTCATATTAATTTTAAAAACCGCTCTGTCCTGCACTTTCATTGAAAAAGAGGACCTCAATTAGTGCGTGGAACGCACCAGTGACGTGCAGTTTCTAACCGCTTCAATATCGTTGTAGAGTTATTCCTAGGAACGGTTCAGGCCTTGTGAAGCCTGGGCTGTAGCTCTCCGAAGGGGATTCGGAGAAATGCCTAAATGACTGATTTCCAATAACAAAGATAAAAACGGAAAGGAGGGCTAAAGTTCTTGTGGCCGGCCACTCAGGAAAAAAACGAATGGCACGCCGCTTGCTCTGCCTGTTGAGCGAAACACAACAACAACATCGTAGTTACGAGCGCCAACATCATCCTCAGGAGCAACACCCCATGTCCAAGAAGCTGTTCAGAAAAGGCATCCTGGCTCTCGCGGTTTCATCCGTGATGGGTCTTTCCACGCATGCGCTGGCCGACGTCGTGATCGGCGTGGCCGGACCGCATACCGGCGCCAACGCCTCCTTCGGCGAGCAATACTGGCGCGGCGCGTCCCAGGCGGCGGAAGACATCAACGCGGCGGGTGGGATCAACGGCGAGAAGATCAAGCTGGTCAAGGCCGACGACGCCTGCGAACCGAAGCAGGCCGTGGCCGTGGCCAACCGCCTGGTGGACCAGGACAAGGCCATCGCCGTGGTCGGCCATTTCTGCTCTTCTTCGACCATCCCCGCATCCGAGGTCTACGACGAGGCCGGGATCATCGCCATCACCCCCGGTTCCACCAACCCGCAGGTCACCGAGCGCGGACTCTCCGGGATGTTCCGCATGTGCGGCCGCGACGACCAGCAGGGCGTGGTCGCCGGCGACTATATCGTCAACGTGCTCAAGGCCAAGAAGGTCGCGGTGATCCATGACAAGGACACCTACGGCCAGGGCCTGGCGGACGCCACCAGGGCGCAACTGAACAAGCTCGGCGTGAAAGAGGTTCTCTACGAGGGCCTGACTCGCGGCGAGAAGGACTTCAACGCGCTGGTCACCAAGATCCGCGCCTCCGGTGCCGAGGTCGTCTACTTCGGCGGCCTGCATCCGGAAGCCGGTCCGCTGGTACGGCAGATGCGCGAACAGGGACTGACCGCCAAGTTCATGTCCGACGACGGCGTGGTCACCGACGAACTGGCGACCACCGCCGGCGGTCCGCAGTACGTCAAGGGCGTGCTGATGACCTTCGGCGCCGACCCGCGGCTGATCCCCGACGGCAAGGCGGTGGTGGAGAAATTCCGTGCCGGCGGTTTCGAGCCGGAAGGCTACACCCTCTACTCCTACGCCTCGATCCAGTCCCTGGCGGCGGCCTTCAACGGCGCCGGCGCCAACGATCCGGCCAAGGCCGCCGAGTGGCTGAAGTCGCATCCGGTGCAGACCGTGATGGGCAAGAAGGAATGGGACAAGAAGGGCGACCTGAAAGTCTCCGACTACGTGGTCTACGAGTGGGACGACAAGGGCAAGTACCACCAGTTGCCCTGATCGCGCTCGACCGCCATGCGCCGGGCACAGGCCCGGCGCATGGGTAAGTCCGGGAGCTGCTGAAGTGCTCGCCCGTGCTTGCCGCCGTAGTGCGGATTCACCGAAGACGTCTGCGTGTGGTCGGTCTGGAGTCCCGCGATCCGGGGCCGTTTCAGTAGCACCCGTCCGCTTTCACCGGCGAGCGCCGGCGCGCCTTACAAAGGCCGTCGCGATTCGCCCTGAAGAGACTGAAAAATGGACGGCATCTTCCTCCAGCAAATGATCAACGGGCTGACCCTCGGCTCGGTCTACGGCCTCATCGCCATCGGCTACACCATGGTCTACGGCATCATCGGCATGATCAACTTCGCCCACGGCGAGGTGTACATGATCTCCGCCTACCTGTCGGCCATCGCCCTTGCCCTGCTGGCCTTCTTCGGCCTGCAGAACTTCCCGCTGCTGATCCTCGGCACCTTGCTGTTCACCGTGCTGGTGACCTGCACCTACGGCTGGGTGATCGAGCGCATCGCCTACAAGCCGCTGCGCAACTCCACGCGCCTGGCGCCGCTGATCTCGGCGATCGGCATGTCGCTGATCCTGCAGAACTACGTGCAGGTGGCGCAGGGACCGCGCCAGCAGGGGATCCCGACCCTGCTCGACGGCGCCCTGAAATTCCACGTCGGCGACGGTTTCGTCCAGCTCACCTACACCAAGCTGTTCATCCTGATCGCTTCGCTGATCGGCATGGCGGTGCTGACCTACGTGATCCGCTACACCAAGCTCGGGCGCATGTGCCGGGCGACCCAGCAGGACCGCAAGATGGCTTCGATCCTGGGGATCAACACCGACCGGGTGATCTCCTACGTGTTCGTCATCGGCGCGGCGATGGCCGCCCTGGCCGGGGTGCTGATCACCATGAACTACGGCACCTTCGACTTCTACGCCGGCTTCATCATCGGCATCAAGGCGTTCACCGCGGCGGTGCTCGGCGGCATCGGCTCGCTGCCCGGGGCGATGCTCGGCGGCCTGGTGCTGGGAGTGGCCGAGGCGCAGTTCTCGGGGATGGTCAACACCGACTACAAGGACGTGTTCGCCTTCTCGTTGCTGGTACTGATCCTGATCTTCCGTCCCCAGGGCCTGCTCGGCCGCCCGCAGATCGCCAAGGTGTAAGGGGACGACGATGAGCAACGAGACTTCCATCGATCTCAAGCAGTGCGTCGTCGATGCCGTGCTCTCCGGGTTGATCGCCCTGGTGGTGTTCGGCCCCATCGTCGGCGTGGTCCTCGACGGCTACGGCTTCAACCTGCATTACGAGCGGGTCGGCTGGATCATCGCGATCGTGATGGCCGGGCGCTTCCTGCTCAGCCTCTACCTGCAGACCCGCGGCGGGCGCGCCGTGCTGGAGCGCTTCGAGGGGGCTGGCAGCGGCGTCCACGTCCTGCCGCCGGGCTACAAGACCCGCTTGCGCTGGATCGTGCCGCTGATCCTGGTGGCCGCGGTGATCTTCCCGTTCTTCGCCAGCAAGTACCTGCTGGCGGTGGTCATCCTCGGCCTGATCTACGTGCTGCTGGGCCTGGGCCTGAACATCGTGGTCGGCCTCGCCGGGCTGCTCGACCTCGGCTACGTGGCCTTCTACGCCATTGGCGCCTATGGCCTGGCGCTGGGCTACCAGTACCTCGGCCTGGGCTTCTGGACCGTCCTGCCGCTGGCCGCGCTGACCGCCGCGGTGGCCGGGGCGATCCTCGGCTTCCCGGTGTTGCGCATGCATGGCGACTACCTGGCGATCGTCACCCTGGGCTTCGGCGAGATCATCCGCCTGGTACTGAACAACTGGCTGTCCTTCACCGGCGGGCCGAACGGCATGCCGGCGCCGGCGCCGACCTTCCTCGGCCTGGAGTTCGGCCGCCGGGCCAAGGATGGCGGGGTGCCGATCCACGAGTTCCTCGGCATCGCCTACAACCCCAACATGAAGTTCCTGTTCATCTACGTGGTGCTGTTCCTGGTCGTGCTGCTGGTGCTCTACATCAAGCACCGGCTGACCCGGATGCCGGTCGGGCGCGCCTGGGAGGCGCTGCGCGAGGACGAGATCGCCTGTCGCGCGATGGGCCTCAACCATGTGCTGGTGAAACTCTCGGCGTTCATGCTCGGCGCCTCCACCGCGGGACTGGCCGGGGTGTTCTTCGCCAGCTACCAGGGCTTCGTCAACCCGTCCTCGTTCAACTTCTTCGAGTCGGCGCTGATCCTCGCCATCGTCGTGCTCGGCGGCATGGGCTCGACGGTCGGGGTGGTGATCGCCGCCTTCGTCCTCACCGTGGCGCCGGAGCTGCTGCGCAGCTTCGCCGACATCCGCGTGCTGCTGCTCGGGATACTCATGGTGGTGATGATGATCTGGCGGCCGCGCGGGCTGATCCGCATCAGCCGGGTGGGCTTCGCCCCGCGCAAGGGGGTGGCGCCATGAGCGACAAGATCCTCAGCGTCGAGCACCTGATGATGCACTTCGGCGGCATCAAGGCGCTCAACGACGTCAACCTCGACGTCGAGCGCGGTTCGATCACCGCGCTGATCGGCCCCAACGGCGCCGGCAAGACCACCGTGTTCAACTGTCTCACCGGCTTCTACAAGGCCACCGGCGGCAACATCCTGCTCAACACCCAGGGGCGCACCACGGACGTCATCCAGGTGCTCGGCGAGCCGTTCCAGCTGGACGACTTCGTCAAGCCGCCGCAACTGGGCAGTCGCCTCTACTACAAGATGTTCGGCGGCACCCACCTGGTGAACCGCGCCGGGCTGGCGCGGACCTTCCAGAACATCCGCCTGTTCAAGGACATGTCGGTGGTGGAGAACCTGCTGGTGGCGCAGCACATGTTCGTCAACCGCAACCTGCTCGCCGGCATCCTCAACACTCCCGGCTATCGCCGCGCCGAGAGCGAGGCGCTGGACCACGCGTTCTACTGGCTGGAGGTGGTCGACCTGGTGGACTGCGCCAACCGCCTGGCCGGCGAGATGTCCTACGGCCAGCAGCGGCGCCTGGAGATCGCCCGGGCCATGTGCACGCGGCCGGAACTCATCTGCCTGGACGAACCGGCCGCCGGCCTCAACCCGGCCGAGACCCACGCCCTGAGCAACATCGTCCGCTACCTGCGCGACCACCACGGGATCACCGTACTGCTGATCGAGCATGACATGGGCATGGTGATGAACATCTCCGACCACATCATCGTACTCGACCACGGCGACGTGATCGCCCGTGGCAACCCCGAACAGATCCGCCATGACGAGAAGGTGATCGCCGCCTATCTCGGTGCCGACGAAGAGGAGCTGTCATGAGCGCGGCGTTGCTGGAATTCCGTGAGGTGGACGTGTTCTACGGGCCGATCCAGGCGCTGAAGAAGGTCTCGCTGCAGGTCAACGAGGGCGAGACGGTGAGCCTGATCGGCGCCAACGGCGCGGGCAAGTCGACGCTGTTGATGTCGATCTTCGGCCAGCCGCGCGCGGCGGCCGGGCAGATCCTCTATCGCGGCCAGGACATCCGCCAGAAGTCGGCGCACTACGTGGCGTCCAACGGCATCGCGCAGTCGCCGGAAGGACGCCGGGTGTTCCCCGACATGAGCGTCGAGGAAAACCTGCTGATGGGTACCATTCCCATCGGCATGGACCACGCCGAGGAGGACATGCAGCGCATGTTCGAGCTGTTCCCGCGCCTGAAGGAGCGGCGCAACCAGCGCGCCATGACCATGTCCGGCGGCGAGCAGCAGATGCTCGCCATCGCCCGCGCGCTGATGAGCCGGCCGAAGTTGCTGTTGCTCGACGAGCCCTCCCTGGGCCTGGCGCCGATCGTGGTCAAGCAGATCTTCCAGACCCTGCGCGAGCTGGCCAGGAGCGGCATGACCATCTTCCTCGTCGAGCAGAACGCCAACCATGCGCTGAAGCTCTCCGACCGCGCCTACGTGATGGTCACCGGGGAAATCCGCATGAGCGGCAGCGGCGAAGAACTGCTCGGCAACCAGGAGGTGCGCAACGCCTATCTCGGCGGACATTGAGCACGCCCCGCCCCGGCTGCCTGGCCGCCGGGGCGGGCGCTGCCCTGGAGTCACGGAGGAAACTCGACTTATGCACAGCCTGCGCTTTTTCAGCAACGCCGAGGTCGCCGAGCGCCTGGCTTATCCACAACTGATCGAGGCGTTGCGCATCGGCCTGGCCAAGCCTTGCAGCGCGCCGCTGCGCAACTGCCATGCCTTGCCGGCGCAGGCCTCGCTGCTACAGATGCCGGTGTGGCAAGCCGGCGCGGGGATCGGCGTGAAACTGGTGACGGTGTTCCCTGGCAATGGGGCGCGTGGCCTGCCGGCGGTGGCCGCGGTGTTCGCTCTGTTCGACGGCGAAGACGGTCGCCCACTGGCGTTGCTGGAGGCTTCGGAGCTGACCGCCCGGCGTACCGCCTGCAGCTCGGCGCTGGCCGCCGACTACCTGGCGCGGGACGATGCGCGGCGCCTGCTGGTGGTCGGCTGCGGAACCCTGGCTGCGCACATGGTGCGGGCCCACGCCTGCGTGCGCGACTATCGCCACATCGACATCTGGGGCCGCGATCCGGCCAAGGCCGCCGCGCTGGCCGCCCGGCTGCGCGAGGAGGGCTACCCGGCGCGAGCGGCCGACGGGTTGCGCGCGGCGGTGGAGGCGGCCGACTGCGTCAGTTGCGTTACCACCTCCCGCGAAGCGCTGGTGCGCGGCGCATGGCTGAAGCCGGGCGTCCATCTCGACCTGGTCGGCGCCTTCCTGCCGTCCATGCGCGAGACCGACGCCCTGGCGGTGGCGCGCGCGCGGGTCGTGGTGGATACCCGCGCAGGCGCGCTGGAAGAGGCCGGCGACCTGTTGCAGGCGATCGCCGAAGGCGCCATCGGGCGCGAGGCGATATCCACCGAACTGCGCGACTTGCTGAGCGGGGCAGGGCGGCGCGGCGATCCCGGGGAAATCACCCTGTTCAAGTCGGTGGGTTATGCGCTGGAGGACCTGGTCGCCGCGCGCCGGGTTGTGGATAACGCCGCCTGAGGTTGTTCAGGATTTCTGTGCGGGGGCTTGTGGATAAGGTGGGTAAGAACCGCCAAACCCCCGAATCGGCGAGGGTTATGCGTGGCTGGTCAGAAAATGAACAGCGCTCGCGCCAGGTACTTATCCCCAACGCGTGGTCATCCCGCTGCCACAGTTGTTCAGGAAAACTGTGCGACGCCCTGTGGACAAGTTGGTGGCTGTTCGCTGCGGCCCAGGCACGGTGCGGGTTCCGCGAGGTTGGTCGTTTTTTGAGCAGACGCCTCGGCAAACTCGTGCGCAACTGTATGGCCAACCGGGCACGGCGAGGCTCTAGAATCCCCGGACATCGTTTTTCCGCCCCGTACGAGGAGATGCCCATGTCGTCCACCCTGTTCATCACCGGCGCCACCTCAGGCTTCGGCGAAGCCTGCGCCCGTCGTTTCGCCGAGGCCGGCTGGTCGCTGGTGCTCACCGGCCGTCGCGAGGAGCGTCTGCAAGCCCTGGCCGGTGAGCTTTCGGCGAAGACCCGGGTGTTGCCGCTGACCCTGGACGTGCGCGACCGCGCGGCGATGAGCGCGGCCGTGGACAACCTGCCGGAAGAGTTCGCCACCCTGCGCGGCCTGATCAACAACGCCGGCCTGGCGCTGGGCACCGACCCGGCGCAGTCCTGCGACCTGGACGACTGGGACACCATGGTCGACACCAACATCAAGGGCCTGCTCTACAGCACGCGCCTGCTGCTGCCGCGGCTGATCGCCCACGGCGCCGGGGCGAGCATCGTCAACCTGGGTTCGGTGGCCGGCAAGTGGCCCTATCCGGGTAGCCATGTCTACGGCGGCACCAAGGCTTTCGTCGAGCAATTCTCCCTGAACCTGCGTTGCGACCTGCAGGGCACCGGGGTGCGCGTGACCAACCTCGAGCCGGGGTTGTGCGAGAGCGAGTTCTCCCTGGTCCGCTTCGGCGGCGACCAGGCGCGCTACGACAAGACCTACGCCGGAGCCCATCCGATCCAGCCGGAAGACATCGCCGAGACCATCTTCTGGATCATGAACCAGCCCGCCCACCTGAACATCAACAGCCTCGAGATCATGCCGGTGAGCCAGTCCTGGGCCGGCTTCGCCATCCACCGCGAAAGCTGACCGGCGGAGGCGGCCGGGGCACGCTATGATGCCCCGGACGTCCCGATCGAATAAGCGAATTCCATGAGCAAACCGGGCCAACGCGTGCTGGCCGAGCTACGCAAGCTGATCGCTTCCGGCGAACTCGCCGCCGGCGAGCGCATCGTCGAGATTCCCACCGCCGAACGCCTGCAGGTCTCGCGCATGCCGGTGCGCATCGCCCTGCGTACCCTCGAGCAGGAAGGCCTGCTGTGCAAGACCGGGCGCGGCTACAGGGTGCGCGCGGTGACCCGCGAGGATATCGCCGGCGCGGTCGAGGTGCGCGGCGTTCTGGAAGGCCTGGCGGCACGCCAGGCGGCCGAGCGCGGGCTGTCCGCCGAGGCACGGGCGACCCTGGAGGAATGCCTGGCCGAGGGCGACCGATTGTTCGCCAACGGCCAGGTCCTGCTGGAGGAGCTGGAGCGCTACCAGCGCATGAACATGCGTTTCCACCGCACCATCATCGAGGCCAGCGGCAACCCGGCGATCGCCGTGGCGCTGGCGCGCAACGACCACCTGCCGTTCGCCTCGGTGAGCGCCCTGGCGGTGGATCGCGACAATCTCGAGCAGGAATTCCGCCGTTTCAACTTCGCCCACATGCAGCACCACGCGGTGGTCGACGCGCTGGTCAACGGCCAGGGGGCGCGCGCCGAGGCGATCATGCGCGAGCACGCCAACGCGACCCTGCGCTACGCCGACTACTTCGATCCGGCGCGGCAGGGTGTCACCGTGCTTCACGGCGACGTCGCCGCCGACTAGAGATCCAGCACCAGCCGTGGGCTGCGCGAACGCGAACAGCAGGGCGTGAAGCAATCGTTGGCGGCCTGCTCCTCTTCGCTGAGGTAGAGGTCGCGATGCTCCGGCTCGCCGTCCAGCACGCGGGTCAGGCAGGTGCCGCAGATGCCCTGCTCGCAGGAGGCCGGCAGGTCCACCCCGGCTTCGCGCAGGGCCGCCAGCACGGTCTGCCCGGCGGCGACCCGGATCAGCGCTCCGTTGCTCGCCAACTGCACTTCGAAGGTGCCGTCCGCATTGGCGTCCCGTGGCGCGGCGGCGAAGTGCTCGCGATGCAAGCGGCTTGCTTCCCAGCCCAGTTCGCGGGCGCTTTCTTCGATCCACTGCATGAAGCCCGCCGGCCCGCAAAGGTATAGCTGGGCGTCGCGCGGACTGGTCGCCAGCAGGGCGCGAAGGTCCGCGCGCCGGCTGCTTTCGCCGTGGTCGAAGTGGCAGTGCACGCGGTCGGCGAAGGCGCACCGGCCAAGGTAGTCGACGAAGGCCGCGCGCTCGGCGGAATGCGCGCAGTAGTGCAACTGGAAGTCGGCGCCATCGCGGGTCAGGCGTTCGGCCATCGCCAGCAGCGGCGTGATGCCGATGCCGCCGGCGAACAGCAGACGCGGACCGGGCTCCGGCGACAGCGGGAAGAGATTGCGCGGCTCGCCGATGCGCAGCCGCTGGCCGACCCGCAGTTCGGCGTGCAGCGTGGCCGAGCCGCCGCGCGAGTCGCGGCAGCGGAGTACGGCGATACGGTAGTGGCGCGGCCGTTCGGCGGGGCCGCAGAGGGAGTACTGGCGGACCAGGCCGTTGGGCAGGTGCAGGTCGATGTGTGCGCCCGGCTCGAAGGACGGCAGGGCCGCCCCGTCGGCCCGGAACAGTTCGAAGCTGTGGATATCCTGCGCCTCCAGGCGGATGGCGCCGACGATGACCTCGATCATGGCGAAGGCTCCCGTCAGGCCTGGGCGCGGTTGGGGGCGGCGGCCTGGCGCTCGTCCGCCAGCAGGCGCTCGATGATGCGCCGGGCCTGCACGCCGCCGGCGTCGATGTTCAGTTTCAGCAGGTCGCGCCGTGGATGGCGCAGCAGGTTGCGCTGCTGGCTTTCGAGCATTTCCAGGTCTTCGCCGAAGATCTTTCCCTGGCCTTCGCGAATGCTCTCGGTGAGCGCCTGGTCGTGGGCCTGGAAGTTGCGCGCCATGCCCCAGAAGTACCAGATGGAAGTGGCGCTCTCCGGGGTGATGAAGTCGACCACGATGCTCGCCGCCTTGCGCTCCGCCGGCGCCTGGTAGCCGCCGTGGCCGGCGTGGGCCACGCCGACCTCGATCAGCACGTGGCTGGGCGGCGTGAAGCGGCAGATCTGCCAGCGGTCCACCGCCACGTCGTCGGCCAGGCCGTTGCCGCGCAGAGCCATGCGCCAGAACGGCGGGGCCATGACATTCTGCATGTGGCGGCTGGTGATCACCTCGTCGCCTTCCACCCGCGTGGTCGGCGCGGCCTCGTCGATTTCCTTCTGGCCGATGCTGGACGCATGGACATAGGTCTCGTGGGTCAGGTCCATCAGGTTATCGATCATCAGGCGATAGTCGCAGTGGATGTGGTACAGCCCGCCGCCATAGGCCCAATCGGGGCTTTCCGCCCATTCCAGGCGGGGTATCAGCGCGGCGTCGGCCTGTTCTTCCGCGCCCGGCCAGACCCAGACGAAGCCGTGCCGTTCCTGCACCGGGAAGCGACGGATGCAGGGGAAGCCGCGGACCCGCTGGCCGGGCATCGCGCGGGTGCGACCGTCCTCGCCCATTGCCAGGCCGTGGTAGCCGCAGACCAGCACGCCGTCCTCGACGAAGCCCAGCGACAGCGGCGCGCCACGGTGCGGGCAGAAATCCTCGAGGGCCGCCACGCGGCCGTCCTCGCCTCGGTAGAAAACCATCGGCTCGTCGCAGATGCGTCGGCCGAGCGGCTTGCCGGCCAGTTCGTCGGGAGTGCAGGCCACGTACCAGGCGTTCTTCGGAAACATCGTCGGATCCTCTCGTTGTTTTTGTAATTGGATCCAATGATTCGCGAGGCAACTTTTCCAAGTCAACCGCTTCTGTACAAAAAATAATCTGTTCGATAGTCGCACATAAAAAACTTCAGGAATAAATTGCCAAATTATCTCGTTCCAGAGCCTTTCTCGGATTTCGCTGACAGTGGGATATCCGCTGGCCATCCGTTTTCTTGTCGTAAAAATGGATCCAATAGGATTGCGGCATCGACGCAACGGTGCCAGGGTGCCTGCGCTTGCCGTGCCTACAACAACAAGAAAAAGGGTCTTCCCGATGATGGATTCCTGCATTCCCGCGCCTCGCTCCCGCCTGCCGTCGCTTCTTTCCTGTCCGCTCGGGGAGGGCCGCCCATGAACCGGGACTTGCGCCGCGCTCTCGACGACGAACCGATGCGTCCGTTCCAGTGGCTGGCGGTGGCTGTGTGCATCGTGCTCAACCTGATCGATGGCTTCGACGTGCTGGTGATGGCCTTCACCGCATCCTCGGTGGCCGCCGAATGGAACCTTGGCGGCGCCGAGATCGGCCTGCTGCTCAGCGCCGGCCTCTTCGGCATGGCCGCCGGCTCGCTGTTCATCGCGCCCTGGGCCGACCGCTGGGGGCGCCGCCCGCTGATCCTCGCCTGCCTGGCGCTGTCGGGCCTGGGCATGCTCGCCTCGGCGCTGAGCCAGGCGGCCTGGCAACTGGCGTTGCTGCGCGGGCTGACCGGACTGGGTATCGGCGGCATCCTCGCCAGCAGCAACGTGATCGCCAGCGAGTACGCCTCGCGCCGCTGGCGCGGCCTGGCGGTAAGCCTGCAGTCCACCGGCTACGCGCTCGGCGCGACCCTTGGCGGACTGCTCGCGGTATGGCTGATCGGCGCCTGGGGCTGGCGCTCGGTGTTCGTCTTCGGCGCTGGCCTGACCCTGGCGGTGATCCCGCTGGTCTGCCTGTGCCTGCCGGAGTCGCTGGACTTCCTCCTGGCGCGCCGGCCGCCGCGGGCGTTGCAACGGGTCAACGCGCTGGCCCGGCGCCTGGGCCGTGCGGCGCTCGCGGAACTGCCGAGCCCGCCCGGTGGCGGAGCGGAGCACGGTAGCCGCCTCGCCCGGTTGCTTTGCGTTGCCCAGCGACGTACCACGCTGCTGCTCTGGGCGCTGTTTTTCCTGGTGATGTTCGGCTTCTACTTCATCATGAGCTGGACGCCGAAGCTGCTGGTCGCCGCCGGCCTGTCCACCGCCCAGGGCATCACCGGCGGCACCCTGCTGAGCATCGGCGGGATCTTCGGTGCCGCCTTGCTCGGCGGGCTTGCCGCGCGCTTTCGCCTGGAACGGGTGCTGGCGCTGTTCATGCTGCTTACCGCCGCTCTGCTCGCGCTGTTCTCGCTGAGCGCCGGGCTGCCCGGCGCGGCCTTGCCGCTGGGACTGCTGATCGGGCTTTGCGCCAACGCCTGCGTGGCCGGCCTGTATGCCCTGGCGCCGAGCCTCTACGACGCTTCGGTGCGCGCCACCGGGGTCGGCTGGGGGATCGGCGTCGGTCGCGGCGGGGCGATCCTCTCGCCGCTGGTGGCCGGGCTCCTGCTCGACGACGGCTGGCAGCCGCTGTCCCTCTATGGGGCGTTCGCGGCGGTGTTCGTCGTCGCGGCCGCCGTGTTGCCGCTGCTCGGTGCGCGGCGTCGCGAGCGCTCGCCGACGCTGGGAGACGCTGCGTGAGGGCCGCCGGCGTTTCAGCGTTGGGCGGCGATGATTGCCTCGGCGATGGTGGTGCGGAACCAGTTCAGCGCCGCCGAGCGTTCGCTGCTCTCGTGCCAGTGCAGGGAGACGTCGAACGGCGGCAGGGTGAAGGGCAGTTCGAGCATGCGCATGCCGCCTTCGGCGACGAAGCGATAGGCGATCTGCGCCGGCAGGATGGTCAGCAGCTCGGTACCGGGAATGATCTTCGGCAGCACCGAGAAGTGCGGCACCCGCAGGCTGATGCGGCGCTGCACCTGCATGGCCTCGAGCACGTCCTCGGCGATGCCGTGGCCGGAGGTACGGGTCACCACGATGTGCCGCTCGGCCAGGTACTGCTCCAGGCTCAGGCTGTCGCCGATCCGCGGGTGGCGGTCGCTGAGCAGGCACACGTAGCGCTCGTGCAGGACCCGCTGGCTGCGCGCGCCGGGCACCGCCTGGCGGCAAATCGCCGCGTCGACCTTGGCGCTGCTCAGCCAGGCGCCGACCTCGTCCACCTGCAGCGGCAGCACTTCCACTTCGGCGAACGGCGCGTCGCGGGTCAGGCGTTCGAGGATCAGCGAGAGGAAACCCACTTCGCCGAGATCGGTGAGGGCGATGCGGAAACGTCGCTCGGTGGTCGCCGGATCGAAGTGGCGAACGCTCTGTACCGCGCCCTCGATGCGCGTCAGCGACTCGCGGAAGGTGCCGTAGAGCTGCTCGGCGACGAAGGTCGGCTGGATGCCGTCGCGGGTGCGGGTGAACAACGCGTCGTCGAACAGTTCGCGCAGGCGCGCCAGGGCGTAGCTCACCGATGGCTGGGTGACGAACAGGCGCTCCGCGGCGAGGGTCACGCTGCCGGCTTCGTAGAGGGTGACGAAGGTGCGGATCAGGTTGAGATCGATCGGACTCATATAGATCAGCTCTATTTTTTATAGAAAGAGTATCGATTTGATTGATTATCGAGCGGCTGCAACAGTAGCGCAAATCCAGGAAACGAGCTTGAAGGCCTGCATGAAAACCGTCCATTCCGCGTCTTACGAGATCCTCCGTCGCCACGGCCTGACCACCGTCTTCGGCAACCCCGGCTCCAACGAGCTGCCGTTCCTCAAGGACTTCCCCGAGGATTTCCGCTACATCCTCGGCCTGCACGAGGGCGCGGTGGTCGGCATGGCCGATGGCTTCGCCCTGGCCAGCGGCCGCCCGGCCTTCGTCAACCTGCATGCGGCGGCGGGCACCGGCAACGGTATGGGTGCCCTGACCAACGCCTGGTACTCCCATAGCCCCCTGGTCATCACCGCCGGGCAGCAGGTGCGCTCGATGATCGGGGTCGAGGCGATGCTCGCCAACGTCGATGCCGGACAACTGCCCAAGCCGCTGGTGAAATGGAGCCACGAGCCGGCCTGCGCCCAGGATGTACCGCGCGCGCTGAGCCAGGCGATCCAGACCGCCAGCCTACCGCCGCGGGCGCCGGTGTACCTGTCGATTCCCTACGACGACTGGGCGCAACCGGCGCCGGCCGGCGTCGAACACCTGGCCGCGCGCCAGGTCAGCGGCGCCGCGCTGCCCGCGCCGGCATTGCTGGCCGAACTCGGCGAGCGCCTGTCGCGCTCGCGCAACCCGGTGCTGGTGCTCGGTCCGGACGTCGACGGGGCGAATGCCAACGGCCTGGCCGTGGAACTGGCGGAGAAGCTGCGGATGCCGGCCTGGGTCGCGCCGTCGGCCTCGCGTTGTCCGTTCCCCACCCGCCATGCCTGCTTCCGCGGCGTGCTGCCGGCGGCCATCGCCGGGATCAGCCGGCTGCTGGACGGCCACGACCTGATCCTGGTGGTCGGCGCGCCGGTGTTCCGCTATCACCAGTTCGCCCCCGGCGATTACCTGCCGGCCGGCGCCGAGCTGGTGCAGGTCACCTGCGATCCCGGCGAAGCGGCACGGGCGCCGATGGGCGACGCGTTGGTCGGCGACATCGCGCTGACCCTCGAGGCACTGCTCGAACAGGTCCGCCCCAGTGCGCGGCCGTTGCCCGAGGCGCTGCCGCGACCGCCGGCGCTGGCCGAGGAGGGCGGACCGCTGCGGCCGGAAACCGTGTTCGACGTGATCGATGCGCTGGCGCCGCGCGACGCCATCTTCGTCAAGGAGTCGACTTCCACCGTGACCGCCTTCTGGCAGCGCGTGGAGATGCGCGAGCCGGGCAGCTACTTCTTCCCGGCCGCCGGCGGCCTCGGCTTCGGCCTGCCGGCGGCGGTCGGCGCGCAACTGGCGCAGCCGCGGCGGCAGGTGATCGGGATCATCGGCGACGGCTCGGCCAACTATGGCATCACCGCACTCTGGAGCGCCGCGCAATACCGTGTGCCGGCGGTGTTCATCATCCTCAAGAACGGTACCTACGGCGCCCTGCGCTGGTTCGCCGGGGTGCTCGAGGTGCCCGATGCGCCGGGGCTCGACGTGCCCGGCCTGGACTTCTGCGCGATCGCCCGCGGCTATGGCGTCGAGGCGCTCCACGCAGCCACCCGCGACGAGCTGGAAAGGGCCTTGAAGCATGCCCTGGCCGCTGATCGCCCGGTTTTGATCGAGGTGCCGACGCAAACCATCGAACCCTGATGTTCCACGGCGCCGCCCCATGCCAGAGTGGGCGGTGCCGACCGACGCCCGCGTGCGCCCATAACAAGAACAAGAGAGAGGTTGGTATGAACAGGCAATCCGCTGCGGCGGTGATCGACGCTGCCCGCTTTAACCGTACTCACTGGCTGATCCTCGGCTGGGGGTGTTTCATCATGCTGTTCGACGGCTACGACATGGTCATCTACGGCTCGGTGGTGCCACGCCTGATGCAGGAGTGGCAGCTGAGCCCGGTGCAGGCCGGCACCCTCGGCAGTTGCGCGCTGTTCGGCATGCTCTTCGGCGGAACCCTGCTGGCGCCGCTGGCGGACCGCTTCGGCCGGCGCCGCCTGGTGATCGCCACCACCCTGCTGGCGAGCCTCGCCGCCTTCCTCACCGGGCACGCCCGCGACCCGCTGGAACTGGGCGCCGGACGCTTCTTCACCGGCCTGGCACTGGGCGCGCTGGTGCCCAGCGCGATCAACCTGATCAGCGAATTCGCCCCGGCCGGGCGGCGCAGCACCCTGGTCACGGTGATGTCGGCCTTCTACTCGGTGGGCGCGGTGCTCTCGGCGCTACTGGCGATCGCCATGATCCCCGCCTGGGGCTGGCAATCGGTGTTCTACGTGGCGGTGCTGCCGGTGCTGGCGGTGCCGCTGATGTTGCGCTGGTTGCCGGAGTCGGCGGCGTTCCTCGAACTCAAGGGCCGCCGCGCCGAACTGGACGCGCTGCTGCGCAAGGTCGATCCCGACTACCGGCCCGGCGCCGAGCGGGCGAACGCTGTCGCGGCCGAAGCGCCGAGCGGACGGGTCGCCCAGTTGTTCGAGGGGCGCCAGGCAGTGGGCACCCTGCTGCTGTGGGTGGCCTTCGCCATGTGCATGCTGATGAGCTACGGGCTCAACACCTGGTTGCCGAAACTGATGGCCGGCGGCGGCTACGCCCTCGGTTCGAGCCTGGCGTTCCTCGTCACCCTGAATGTCGGGGCGACCCTCGGTGCGTTGTTCGGCGGCTGGCTGGCCGACCGCCTCGGCGCCGGCCGCACCCTGGTGCTGTTCTTCGCCCTGGCCGCGGCCTCCCTGGCGGCCCTCGGCCTGGGGCCAGGCCCCTGGCTGCTCAACGGCCTGCTGGTGGTGGCCGGCGCCACCACCATCGGCACCCTGGCGGTGATCCATGCCTACGCCGCGCAGTTCTATCCGGCCTGGGTGCGCTCCACCGGGGTCGGCTGGGCCGCCGGCGTCGGCCGCCTCGGCGCCATCGCCGGGCCGATGCTCGGCGGCAGCCTGCTGGCCCTGGAGCTGCCGTTCCAGCAGAACTTCCTGGCCTTCGCCGCGCCCGGCGTGATCGGCGCGCTGGCGATCGCCTGCATCCACCTGCGGCCGCGCGTGCCGGCGGAAGCGTCCGTCGACGCGACGGCGAAGAAACCCCTGTGATTTTCGAAAGAGGAGAAGAGCGATGAGCGATTCCCGTTATACCGACCTCGGTCTCCAGCCCCTGGCCGGCGAGTGGCGCCACGGCCGGGCCGGCCGCCGGCTGAAGGTGAGCAACCCGTTCGACGGCAGCCTGCTGCTGGAGATCGAGCAGGCCGACCGCGACGACCTCGATGCCGCCTACGCCAAGGCCGCCGAGGTCCAGCCGGCATGGGCCGCGCTCGGGCCCTCGGCACGCGCGGCGGTACTGTACAAGGCGGTGGAGGTGTTCGACCGCCGCCGCGAGGAGATCGTCGACTGGCTCATCCGCGAGTCCGGCAGCACCCGCCTGAAGGCCGAGATCGAATGGGGCGCGGCGCGCGCGATCACCCTGGAGTCGGCGTCGTTCCCGGCACGGGTGCACGGGCGCATCGTCGAGTCCGACGTGCCGGGCAAGGAAAGCCGGGTCTACCGCAGCGCCATCGGCGTGGTCGGGGTGATCAGCCCGTGGAACTTCCCGCTGCACCTGACCCAGCGTTCCATCGCCCCGGCCCTGGCGCTGGGCAACGCGGTGGTGGTCAAGCCGGCCAGCGACACGCCGGTCTGCGGCGGACTGCTGCTGGCGCGGATCTTCGAAGAGGCCGGGCTGCCGGCCGGGCTGTTCAGCGTGGTGGTCGGCCCCGGCAGCGAGATCGGCGACGCCTTCGTCGAGCACCCGGTGCCGGGCCTGGTGACCTTCACCGGATCGACCCCGGTGGGCCGCAACATCGGCCGCATCGCCAGCGGCGGCGCGCACCTCAAGCACGTGGCGCTGGAGCTGGGCGGCAACAGTCCGTTCGTGGTGCTCGGCGACGCCGACCTGGAGCAGGCGGTGAATGCCGCGGTGTTCGGCAAGTTCCTCCACCAGGGGCAGATCTGCATGGCGATCAACCGCATCATCGTCGAGGACAGCCTCTACGACGCTTTCGCCGCGCGCTTCGTCGAGCGGGTCAAGGGTCTCCGGGTCGGCGATCCGCAGCGCGCCGATACCGCGGTCGGGCCGATCGTCAACGCGCGCCAGCTCGAAGGCCTGCTGGAAAAGATCCGCCTGGCCCGCCAGGAAGGCGCCAAGCCGCTGTACGAGGGCGGCGTCGATGGGCAGTTGCTGGCTCCGCACGTATTCGGCGAGGTCACCGCGACGATGGAGATCGCCCGCGATGAAATCTTCGGCCCGCTGGTCGGCCTGCTCCGCGCGCGCGACGAGGCGCATGCGCTGGAGTTGGCCAACGCCAGCGAATACGGGCTGTCCAGCGCGGTGTTCAGCCGCGACCTGGAACGCGCGGTGCGCTTTGCCCGCCAGCTTCGCGCGGGGATGACCCACGTCAACGACATTCCGGTGAACGACGAGGCCAACGCGCCCTTCGGCGGCGAGAAGAACTCCGGACTTGGCCGCTTCAACGGCGACTGGGCCATCGAGGAATTCACCACCGACCACTGGATCAGCGTGCAGCACGCGCCGCGCCAGTACCCGTTCTGACCCTGGCGGCGGGGCCCGCGCCCCGCTGCTGACCCGACCGTCGTCGCCAGGTGGCCCGCAGAGGCTGCCGGGGCTCGGTCGTCCCTGAAAAACGGAGCACAATAACAATGAAAATCCGTCGTAAAACCGCAGTCCCGCGCAATGCAGGGGCGGTCCTGCCGATGCTCGCCTGTCTTGCCGCGCAAGCTGCCGAGGGCGGCTTCCTGGAGGATGCGAAGACCGACCTGGTCCTGCGCAACTATTACTTCAACCGCGATTTCCGCGACCACGATGCCGGCAAGAGCCTGGTGGACGAGTGGGCGCAGGGCTTCATCCTCAAGTTCAGTTCCGGCTATACCCCGGGCACGGTCGGCGTCGGCCTCGACGCCATCGGCCTGTTCGGCGTGAAGCTGAACAGCGGACGTGGGACCAGCAATTCCGAGCTTCTTCCGTTGCACGATGACGGTCGCGCGGCGGACGACTATGGGCGTGTCGGCGTGGCCGCCAAGCTGCGCGTTTCGGCCAGCGAATTGAAGATCGGCGAGATGCTCCCGGACATTCCGCTGTTGCGCTACGACGACGGACGCCTGCTGCCGCAGACGTTCCGCGGCTTCGCCGTGGTTTCCCGCGAGCTGCCGGGCCTGGCCCTGCAGGCCGGACGCTTCGACGCGGTGAGCCTGCGCAATTCGGCGGACATGCAGGACCTGTCGGCCTGGAGCGCGCCGACGCAGAAATCGGACGGTTTCAACTACGCCGGCGCCGAGTACCGCTTCAACCGCGAGCGCACCCAACTGGGCCTGTGGCACGGGCAACTGGAGGACGTCTACCGGCAGAACTACGCCAACCTGCTGCACAAGCAGCGTGTCGGCGACTGGACCCTGGGCGCCAACCTCGGCCTGTTCGTCGACCGCGACGACGGCGCCGCGCGCGCCGGCGAGATCGACAGCCACACAGTCTACGGCCTGTTTTCCGCCGGCATCGGCCTGCACACCTTCTACCTTGGCCTGCAGAAGGTCGGCGGCGACAGCGGCTGGCAGTCGGTCTACGGCAGCAGTGGGCGGAGCATGGGCAACGACATGTTCAACGGCAACTTCACCAACGCCGACGAACGCTCCTGGCAGGTTCGCTACGACTACGATTTCGTCGGCCTCGGCTGGCCCGGCCTGATCGGCATGGTCCGCTACGGCCATGGCTCGAACGCCACCACCAAGGTCGGTAGCGGCGGCAAGGAATGGGAGCGCGATGTCGAACTCGGCTACACCGTGCAGAGCGGTCCGCTGGCGCGGCTCAACGTGCGCCTCAACCACGCCAGCAACCGACGCAGCTTCAACAGCGACTTCGACCAGACGCGGCTGGTGGTGAGTTATCCGTTGTCGTGGTGACGGACGCTGTCTCGCCGCTCCTCCGGACAGTTCCGGAGGGACGGGGAGCGGGAGGCCCGGTGCTTCGGCGGATAACCGCTGGGCGGTTATCCGCCCTACCGGAGCGGCGCTCCGCCGACAACGCCTGGAGGGGGAGAGGGCGGCTCAGAACTTCGCCTGCATCCCCACCCGCAGGGTACGCCCGGGCGCGGGCATGAAACTCTGTGCCAGCGGGTCGAGGTAATAGCGGTCGGTGAGGTTCTGCAGCGAGGCATTCAGTTCGGTGTGCTCGAACAGCTTGTACTTGAGGAACAGGTCGAACAACTGCACCGAGCGGTACTCGATCTGCGGTGTGGTGGCACCGACCTGCCAGGGCTTGTCCGCCGTGGCGGTGGGGCCGGAGGTATAGGTCATGCGTCCGCCCAGGGTCAGGGCCTGGTCGAAGAAGCGCAGGCCGGCGGTCAGGTTGGTCGCCAGCCGCGGCGGGTTCTGCGTGTTGGTATAGGAGCCCATGAAGCTGCCCGGCGTGCAGTTCGGCGTGTTCTCGGTGCGCTGGTAGCGGTTGGCGCCGGCGCGCAGCCTGGCGGCGAAGGCGGCGTCGCAGGTCTCGGTCTTCAGGTAGTAGGTCGCCGACAGGTCGGCGAACACCCGCCCTGCGTCGTAGTGCGATTGCAATTCGAGACCGCTGGTGCGGTAGCTGTCGGTGTTGCTGAAGGTCATCAGGCCCATCTGGCCCGGATCGTAATAGCGGGTGATGTAGTTCTTGATGGTGTTGTTGAAGTAGGCCAGCTTGATCGCCGCCGAGTCGCCGTCGGCCAACAGGCTGTCGCGCAGCGCGCTGGCACCGATCTCCCAGCTGCGCGAACGCTCGGGCTTGAGGTCCTTGCCCGGCTCGACCTGGAGGGTGCCCTGGCTGGTCTCGAACAGCGACGGCAGGCGCAGGCCTTCGGTGTAGGAGGCGTAGACGAAGGTATCCGGGGCCAGCTCGAAATTGATCCCGAATGCCGGCGAGAAACCGCCGCCGCGGCTGCTGCCCTTCTTGCTGTAGTTGTAGCCGGTGACCACGTTGGTGACCCGCGAGGGATGGACCGTCACGTTGGCCGGGCCGAACTCGTCGAAGGGAATGCCTTCGAACGGATTGTTGGTGTTGTTGGTAACGATGCCGTTGTTGAGGCGCGGATCGGTGGCGTCGGTGTACTGGCCGTTCTGGTCGGGGAACCACATCATCGAGCCGTAGTAGCCGGGCCTGCTCACCGTGATGAAGCGCATGTCGCGATCCTCGCGCCGCGGCGAGGCGGAGATGCCGTTGTCCTTGCTGTTGAAGTGGCTGTAGCGGCCGCCGCCCCATAGCGTCAGGCGCTCGACCGGCTTGAACTCGAGCTTGCCGTTGAGGCCGTATTCCTGGCGGGTGGCGTCCCTCAGGGTACGGTTGGCGTTGATGTCGTGGAGGGTGGTGACCACGCTTTTCTGCGGCTGGATGTCTTCGACCTGGAACGAGCCGCCGAGGTCGAGCTTGAAATCGCCGAAGTCGGTTTCGAAGCGCGCCACGTTGTTCAGGTCGCCGCCGATGCGCCGGTTGTCCTGGCGCGTCCAGTTGCGGTCGGAGCGATAGGCCTGGGAGCGCGGTGCCAGCACCGAGGTCAGCATGTCGCTCTTCGCCTCGGTCATCCACAGGCCGGTGCTGAGGTCCACCAGCGGATTGTTCTCGGGCAGGTAACGGTAGCGTGCGGTGTAGGTGTCGATCTTCACTTCGCTCAATGGGTACTGGTAGATGCCGGCGGTGCCGAAACGGAAGATGTCCGACGGCATGATCTCCCCGGTGCGCCCGTCGTAGCGACGATAGCCGAGGTCCAGGGTGTGCTCGTCGGCGATGCGCCAGGTCGCCTTGAGCAGGTAGGACTCGGTCTCCGACGACGAGTTGAGCACTTCCTCTCCTGCGTTGTAGACCTTGGCTACGCTGCTTTCCTCGCGACCGTAGCGGTTGTAGACGCGATAGCGGTCCTGGCCTTTCTTGCCGGAAAAGTAGTTGCCCTGGTTGCGCTGCGCATAGGCGGCGACCAGGTCCAGATGCTCGTTGCGGTAGGCGAAGGCGGCGCTGCCGGACTTGGCCTGGGAGCCGAACAGGCTGCCGCGGTCATCGTGCGGCACGCTGCTGAGATTCTCGGTCTTCGAACTGGCGCTGCGGTGCTGCGGGGCGACGCCGTTGTTCCAGACGTTGCCGGTGAAGCGCACGCCGAGGTCCTTACCGTCCACCAGGATGTCCTTGACGCCGATGGTGCGCATTTCCACGCTGCCGCCGATCGCGCCCGAGCGGGTCGAGGGACCCTTGTCGACGGTCACGCTGCTGACCAGGTCGGGATCGATGTAGCTGCGCTGCTGGGTGCCGGCGTAGCCGCGGTAGACGTCCAGCGCCTGCTCCGCGCCGTCGACCCGCACCGCCACCCGGCTCTGCCCCTGGATGCCGCGGATGTTGACGTCCAGCGCGCCACCGTTGCGGCTGTCGCCGACCTGTACGCCCGGGATGCCCTGGAGCAGGTCACCCACGGAAACCCGGCCGAAGCGGTCGATCTCTTCGCTGGAGAGGTACACCGACGAGCGCGGCGCGGTATAGGTTTCCTTCTGCGGATCGGCCAGCTCGGCGGCCGAGACCACCACCGGCGACAGGTCGGCCGGGGCTTCGCCGGACATGCGCGGCTCGACCTGCAGGTAGGCGCCGGAGGTTCCCGCCGCGACCTGCAGGCCGGTGTTCGACAGCACTCGCTGCAAGCCTTCCAGTACGCTGTAGCGACCCTTGAGCGCCGGCGCGGTGCGACCGCGGGTCAGCTCGGGGTCGAAGGACAGCAGCAGGCCCGACTGGCTGGCGAAGGCGCCCAGGGAGGCGCCCAGCGACCCCGCCGGGATGTCGTAGCTGCGTGGCGTGGCGTCGTCCAGGCGGGTAGCCGCGCTGTGCTGGCCGACGCTCTGCGCGTGGGCCAGGCCGCCGCCGAGCAGGCCGGCGCCGACCGCCGACAGGCCGAGCAGGGCGCAGCGCAGGGCAAGGGTGAGCGGGGAGAGGCGCGACAAGGGACGCGCCAGGCTGGGGATAGGGCGTTGTAGGGACATGACTTCTTCGCTCGCAGGGTTGGCGCCCGTCATTGCGGGCTCTCATTCCCTCTGTCGCACGAGATCGGAAAAGGGATATTTCGGGTTCGGCGGGCCGGACGGAAAGGGTCGCCGGCATTGTGGTCAACGCAAAATTAGTGATAATAGTTTTCATTTGCGATTGAATCCAGCTGACTATTCCGATGAATGCGCCTCCGATGAATGCGCCGAGTTCCTGCCTGTCCGCGGACCGCGACGGCGTCGCCACGCTCTACCGTGAAAACCATGCCTGGCTGCGCAACTGGCTGGCCTACCGACTCCGCTCCTGGGGACGCGGCGTGGCCGACGACCTGGCCCATGACACCTTCCTGCGCATTCTCGCCAGCCGCGATGGCGGCCAGCGTGACGCGATCCGTCATCCGCGCGCCTACCTCACCCGCATCGCCAACTGCGTGCTGGTCAGCTGGCGCCGTCGCCAATCGCTGGAACTCGCCTGGCTGGAGGCCCTGGCCACGTTGCCCGAGCCGTTGCAGCCGTCGCCGGAACAACAGAGCGTGATCGTCGAGACCCTGCACGAGATCGACGCGCTGCTCGACACCCTGCGCCCGCGGGTGAAACAGGCATTCCTGATGGCGACGCTGGACGGCATGAAGCAGAAGGACATCGCCCAGGCGCTGGGCGTCGCGCTGCCGACGGTGAAGAAGTTCATCCACCAGGCCTACGTGACCTGCCTGAGCCTGATGCCCGATGAATGACCGCGCTTCCAGCCGGGCGCCGCAGGCGGGCGATTCGGAGCTTTCCGGGCCGCCGGCCGCCGAGGCGATCGCCCCGCAGGTGCTCAGGGAGACCGCCTCCTGGCTGCTGCTGATGCAGGAGGGGCCGCTGGCTCCGGCGCAGCAGGCCGAGCTGGAGTCCTGGCGCTCGCGCAGCCCCGAGCACCAGCGCGCCTGGCGGCGAGCCGAGCGTCTGCTGGCGAATATCGGTTCGCTGCCGCCGGCGCTGGCCCGGCGTGCGCTCGAGCGTCCGTCCGGCAGCGGCCGGCGCGCGGTCCTGCGCGGCCTCGCCCTGCTGCTCGGCGGCGCGCCGCTGGTCTGGTGGGGATGGCGCGCCCAGGTCTGGCGCGACGGCTTCGGCGCCGACTACCTCACTGCCGTCGGCGAGCGGCGCGACCTGGTGCTGGAGGACGGCAGCCAGGTCGAGATGAACACCGACAGCGCGCTGGACGTGCGCTACGACGCCGGCCAGCGCCTGCTGCGCCTGTATCGCGGAGAGATCTACCTCCGCACCGCGGCGGATCGGCGCGAGCCGCCGCGACCGTTCCTGGTGCGCACCGAACAGGGCCTGATGCGCGCGCTGGGTACCGCTTTCAGCGTCCGACGCGAGGGCGCAGAGACAGTGCTGGCGGTGTACGAAGGCGCGGTCCAGGTGCGTCCGGAGGGCGCCGCGAGCGCGGCGGATGGCCGGGTGATCGAGGCTGGCCAGCGGGTGCGCTTCGATCGCCAGCGGATCGGCCCCGTCGAGTCCGCCAGCGAGGCCGCGCTGGCCTGGCGCCAGGGCCTGCTGGTGGCCGACGACATGCCGCTGCGGCAGTGGGCGGGAGAACTGATGCGCTACGGCGGCGAGAGCATCGAGTGCGAGCCGTCGCTGGACCCGCTTCGGGTCTCCGGCACCTTTCCCGTCGACGACCTGCCGCTGGCCCTGGCGATGCTGGCGCAGACCCATGGCCTGCGCCTCGTGCACCAAGGCCGACGGGTGCTGATCAGGCGCTGAGGGGAGGCGCGGCGGCTCAGCCGGCCAGCAACCAGACCCCGGCGCCCGCCGAGGCCAGCCCGGCGAGACGTACCAGGGGCGCGGCCGCCTGCGGCAGGAAGCGCACCAGCGCGTAGCCGGCGGCGTGCAGCGCGGCGGTGGCGGCGACGAAACCGAGCGCGTACAGCCAGGGGCTGGAGAGGTCCGGCAGCTCCAGGCCGTGGGCGACCCCGTGGGCCAGGGCGAATAGTGCGGTGGCGGCCATCGCCAGCGCCAGCGGCGGGCGCACGGCGAGGGCCACGCAGAGGCCGAGGGCGAGCACCGAGGCGGCGATGCCGGTCTCCATGAACGGCAGTTGCAGGCCCTCGAAGCCGAGCAGCCCGCCGACCAGCATGGTGCCGACGAAGGTGCAGGGCAGGGCGAGGCGCGCGGCTCCCTGTTGCTGGGCGGCCCAGAGGCCGACGGCGAACATCGCCAGCAGGTGGTCGAGGCCGGTGAGCGGATGGGCGAGGCCGGCGACCAGGCCGTGTTCGCCGTGGCCGGGGTGGGCGAAGGCCAGCGCCGGCGCGGCGAGCAGGGCGAGGGCGGCGAGCAGCTTGGGCAGTTTCATTGGCGGTTCCTTGTCGTTGCGAGGTGGCGTCAGGCGGCGGTCAGCAGGCCCTGGCGCTCGATGAAGGCGATGATTTCGTCCAGCCCCTGGCCGGTCTTCTGGTTGCTGAACACGAACGGCTTGTCGCCGCGCATGCGCCGGGCGTCCCGGTCCATCACGTCGAGGGAGGCGCCGACCAGCGGCGCCAGGTCGATCTTGTTGATCACCAGCAGGTCCGACTTGCAGATGCCGGGGCCGCCCTTGCGCGGGATCTTGTCGCCGGCGGAAACGTCGATCACGTAGAGGGTCAGGTCGGACAGCTCGGGGCTGAAGGTGGCCGACAGGTTGTCGCCGCCGGATTCCACCAGGATCAGTTCGAGGCCGGGGAAGCGCCGGTTGAGCTGGTCCACCGCCTCCAGGTTGATCGAGGCGTCCTCGCGGATCGCCGTGTGCGGGCAGCCACCGGTTTCCACGCCGATGATCCGCTCGGGGGCGAGGGCCTCGTTGCGCACCAGGAACTCTGCGTCTTCCTGGGTATAGATGTCGTTGGTGACCACCGCGAGGTTGTAGCGCTCGCGCAGTTCGCGACACAGGGCCAGGGTCAGGGCGGTCTTGCCGGAGCCCACCGGACCGCCGATGCCGACACGCAGGGGTTGGGATGTCATGGGGTTTCTCCTAGGAACGGAACAGACGGCTGTACTGGGTTTCGTGGGTCATGCTGGCCAGCGCCAGGCCGAACGCGGCGCTGCCCTCGACGGCGGGCCGCCGCAGCGCCTCGGCGCAGGCGCGGTCGAGTTCCGGCAGTAGGCTGGAAGCAAGTTTCTGCGCGGCCAGTTGGCCGAGCGGCAGGGTTTTCATCAGCACCGCCAACTGGTTTTCCAGCCAGCTCCAGAACCAGGCACTCAGCGCCTCCTCGGCGTCCAGGCGCCAGGCGCGCGCGGCCATCGCCCAGGCGGCGGCGAGATTGGGCGGGTCCTGGCGCGCCAGCCAGGCGCGGCCGGGAGCGTCGAGTTCGGGCAGGGCTTCCAGCAATTGGTGCAGGGAAAAGCCCATCTGCCGGCTCTCCTGGGCCAGCTCGCGGGTCTCGCGGCTGGCCCTATGGCGTTCGCTGGCCGCATCGCAGGCGGCCCAGTCGCCGATCAACGCGGCGCGCAGCAGGCCGGCCAGCAGCGGCGCCTCGAAGCGCGCCAGGTTCAGTTGCAACTGGTCGACCAGCCAGGTCCGCGCACTCTCGGCGTCGCGCACCCAGCCATTGTCGAGGGCCGCCTCCAGGCCTTGGGAATAGCTGTATCCGCCGATCGGCAACTGCGAGCTGGCCAGGCGCAGGCGCGCCCAGATGCTGTTCACCGGCGCACGCCGAACTGGTGCAGGCGCGGCGCGTAGTTGAACTCCGCCTCGCCATGGTGCGAGTGGTGGTGGCCTCCGCCGTAGGCACCGTGCTCCGGCTGGAACGGCGCCTCGATGGCCTCCACCGTGGCGCCGAGCTGTTCGAGCATGGCTTTCAGCACGTAGTCGTCGAGCAGGCGCAGCCAGCCGTCGCCGACCTGCAGGGCGACGTGACGGTTGCCCAGGTGGTAGGCGGCTCGGGTCAGTTCCAGCGGGCTGGCGCAGGTGACGTGGAGCAGACGTTCGGAGCGGGCGACGACCCGCACCAGGCGACCGTCGCGGGCCTCCAGGCAGTCGCCGTCGGCCAGCGGCGGCTGGCCGCGCTCGAGGAACAGGCCGACCTCCTCGCCGCTCGCCGCGAAGCAGCGCAGGCGGCTCTTGCTGCGCGCCTCGTAGGTCAGGTGGAGTTCTTCGTCCCAGCGGGGCGAGCGGGCGGGCAGGCGTTGGTGGATGACCAGCATGGGCAGTTTCCGCAATGCGACAGGAAAGGGATCACAACAAGCACCAGCAAGGGCCTTGCCAGGTCGATGCGGGACGCCTGTACCGGGAAAACGGGGTCATAGGGATGTAACAAAATATTGCAGCGCGCCAGGTTGGTGCGCAACGACTTTTTTGCCGCACCGGAAAGGTGCGCGCGCGTCTAGTCCGCGGACGAACGCCGAGCCGGAGGTCCGCTGGGGAGGTGCGGGGTCAGCCGGGCAGGCCGTGCCAGTGCTTGCCGCCGATCATGATGAAACGCAGCTGGTGGGTGATCTTCGCGGCCGGCATCAGGTGCGGCGGCAGATCGGCGGCGGGTGGGTCGATCAGCTCCGGAAGGGTGGCGAAGACAGTCTTCACCACCAGGTCGGCGAACACGTCGAGGGCCGCGCCGTCGAGGTGCGGCATCTTGTTCAGCAGCGCCAGGTCGGCGGCCAGATCGTCGGTGATGCGCTGGCGCAGGCTGGCGATGGCCTGGCGGATCGGCAACGAGCCGCCGTATTGCTCGCGGGCGAGGAAGAGGAACTGCGAGCGGTTGGCGCCGACCGCGTCGAGGAAGATGCGCACCGAGGCGTCGATCAGCCCGCCCAGTTCGAACTCGTTGCGGCGCACCGCGCGCAGGGTGGCGCGGAAGGTCTCGTCGACTTCGGCGACCAGCGCCAGGCCGAGCTGGTCCATGTCGCTGAAGTGCCGGTAGAAGCCGGCCGGGACGATGCCGGCGGCGCGCGTCACTTCGCGCAGGCTGAGGCTGCCGAAGCCGCGCCCGCTTTCCATCAGGTGGCGCGCGGCGCTCATCAGCGCGTGGCGGGTCTGCTGTTTCTGTTCGGCGCGGGGTGAGGACATACGGCTTCCTTTGGCGGACCGGCGACTGTAGCAAAAGCCCTGCGACCCGGTCGAACCGGGGACGGCAGCGGTCGAAGGATACATCAGTGAACGCTTGTTGACTCGATTGCGCGGAACGGGCAAAGTTTTGTGAACGATCGTTCACTGAAATATTTTCCATGGCCTTGCTTCCCCTCGCGCTCCTGACCCCTTTGCTCGCACCCCTGCGCCGTCTCGCCGCCCGTGGCTGGCTGCGTGAGGCCGATGTCGACGGCCTGCTGCGCCACGCCCATCCGCTGGCGTCGTTGAACCGCCACTATGGGCGGGTCGAGGCACGCTACTGGGTGGCCGACGATATGCTCGCCCTGGCCCTGCGTACCGCCCCCGGCTGGCCGCCGGCGCGGCCGGGCCAGCACATCCAGCTGCTGGCGGAGCGCGACGGGGTGCGGGTCGGGCGCAGCTACAGCCTGACCCGGGTGGTCGGCGAGCGCCTGGAAATCGCCGTCAAGCGTCACCCGGACGGGCTGCTCTCGCCCTGGTTGTGCGAACACCTGGCGGTCGGCCAGCGTGTCGAGTTGCAACCCGCGCAAGGCGATCTGCGCTGGCCGATGCAGGCCGAGGCGGTCTGCCTGCTGGCCGCCGGCAGCGGCCTGACGCCCTTGCTCGGCCTGCTCCGCGAGGCGCTGGAGAACGGCTATCGCGGTCCCGTGCTGTGGCTGCACTACGTCCGTCATCCCGGCCAGCGCGCCTGGCTCGGCGAGCTGGAGGCGCTGGCGGCGCGCCACCCGAACCTGGAGTTGCGCTGGAGCCTGACCCGCGGGGCGCGGGCCGATGGCTGCCTGGAGGGGCATTTCCAGCCGCGCCACCTGGACGGCTGGGCAGCCGACCTGGCGCGCAGCCAGGCCCTGGCCTGCGGGCCGGCGGCTTTCGTCGAGGCGGTGGGCGAGCAACTGGGGGCACGCTTCGCCGGCTTGCAGACGGAATCCTTCAGCGTCCCGCGCTGGCGCAGCGGGGAGGCGCCGCGCGAAGTGCGCCTGCGCTTCGCCCGGTCGCAGCGGGAAGTCTCCGGCGACAGCGCCGCCAGCCTGCTGGAACAGGCCGAGGCCCACGGCTTGCGCCCGGCCCACGGTTGCCGCCAGGGCATCTGTGCCAGTTGCACCTGCGTCCTGCTCAGCGGCTGCGTGCGCGACCTGCGCAGCGGCGCGCTGTGCAGCGAGCCCGGCCAGCCTATCCGCCTCTGCGTCAGTGCCGCCCACGGCGACCTGGCGCTGGACCTGTGAACCGACCTGCGAGCCCTGCGATGCGCGACGACCGCGAACTGACCCCGGAACAACTGGCGGCCTTCGGCGCCGAACTCGACGCCCTGCGCCAGCGTACCCTGGCCGATCTCGGCGCGGACGACGCGCGCTACATCCGCCGGGTCCGCGCGGCGGTGCGCGTCTGCTGCTGGAGCGGCAGGGCGCTGCTGATGTTCGGCTGGCTGCCGCCGACCTGGCTGCTCGGCAGCCTGCTTCTCGGCCTGGGCAAGATCCTCGAGAACATGGAGCTGGGCCACAACGTCATGCACGGCCAGTACGACTGGATGAACGATCCGGAGTTCGCCGGCCGCGCCTACGAGTGGGACATCGCCGGGCCGTCCGACTTCTGGCGGCACACCCACAACCATATCCACCACACCTACACCAACGTGCTGGGCAAGGACGACGACGTCGGCTACGGGGTCGTGCGTCTGTTCCCGGAGCAGCGCTGGAAGCCGTTCTACCGCTGGCAACCGCTGTGGGTGACGCTGCAGGCGCTGCTGTTCCAGTACGCGGTGGCGATCCAGCATCTGCGCCTGGACAAGTACGCCAAGGGGCGCCTGGACAAGGCCGAACTCATGCCGCTGCTACGCCGCTTGCGTGCCAAGCTGGGTCGCCAGTGGACCAAGGACTACCTGCTGTTCCCGCTTCTCGGCCTGTTCGCCGGCGGCTTCGGCGCGGTGTTCGTCGGCAACCTGCTGGCCAACGTGCTGCGCAACCTGTGGACCTTCACGGTGATCTTCTGCGGCCACTTCACCGAGAAGGCGGTGGTCTTCCCGCCCTCGGTGCTGGAGGGGGAGACCCGTGGTCACTGGTACCTGCGCCAGTTGCGCGGCTCCAGCAACCTGGAGGGCGGGCCGCTGTTCCACATCCTGACCGGCAACCTCAGCCACCAGATCGAGCATCACCTCTACCCGGACCTGCCGGCGCGTCGCTACGCCGCGCTGTCCCGCGAGGTCCGCGAAATCGCCCGGCGCTACGGGCAGACTTACAACAGCGGACGCCTGGGACGGCAATTCCTCACTGTCTTGCGGCGCATCTGGGTATATCGGCTGCCGCCGCGCGAGCCGCTCCCGGCGGGGCGCGGCTGAGCCGACGGAACGCTCGCGGCGCCCGTGGCGGGGCCGCTCCGGAGCGGGGATAATGCCGCCCTGTGCGCCGCGACGTGGCTTCCGGCCGCCGCGCGGCGTCGGAGTCTCGCCGAACGCAGGACGGCCTGCGCCCGCGATCGGCCAGCAGCGTCGATCCTTCCCGAATCTAACAATGCTCGGCGGATGCCGGCCGTGGGGCCCGTCCGTCCAGGAACCGTCATGTTCAGCCCGCTCGTCACCTTTCCCGCGCTCTACACCGCCACCCTGCTCATGCTGGCCGGCTCCGGCCTGTTCACCACCTACATCGGCCTGCGCCTGACCCAGGAAGGCGCAGGCGACCTGTGGGTCGGCGGGCTGATGGCGTCCTACTATTTCGGCCTGGTCTGCGGTGGAAAATTCGGACACAAGCTGATCGCCAGCTTCGGCCATATCCGTTCCTACGTGGCTTGCGCCGGGATTGCCACCGTGACCGTGCTGCTGCATGCCCTGGTCGATCAGCTGGAAGTCTGGCTGCTGCTGCGCTTCATCACCGGCGCGGTGATGATGAACCAGTACATGGTGATCGAGAGCTGGCTCAACGAGCAGGCCGAGAGCCACCAGCGCGGCAAGGTGTTCGCCGGCTACATGGTCGCCGTCGACCTTGGCCTGGTGCTCGGCCAGGGCCTGCTGGCGCTGAGCCCGACCCTCGACTACAAGCCGCTGCTGCTGGTCGCCATCTGCTTCGCCTCGTGCCTGATCCCGCTGGCCATGACCCGCCGCGTGCACCCGGCCAAGCTGGTCGCCGCGCCGCTGGAAGTGCGTTTCTTCTGGCAGCGCGTGCCGCAGGCGCTGGGCACCATCTTCATCGCCGGCCTGATGGTCGGCGCCTTCTACGGCCTGGCGCCGGTCTACGCCAACCGCAACGGCCTGGATGCCTCGCAATCGAGTTTCTTCGTCGGCATGTGCATCGTCGCCGGCTTCTGTGCGCAGTGGCCGCTGGGCTGGCTGTCCGACCGCCTCGACCGCAGTTGGCTGATCCGCGGCAATGCGGTGCTGCTGTGCCTGGCCTCGATCCCGATGTGGGGGCTGGTGACGCTGCCGTACTGGTTGCTGCTGGCCAACGGGTTCGTTACCGGCATGCTGCTGTTCACCCTCTATCCGCTGGCGGTGGCGCTGGCCAACGACCACGTCGAGCAGCCGCGCCGGGTCGCGTTGTCGGCGATGCTCCTGACCACCTACGGGGTCGGCGCCTGTATCGGTCCGCTGGTGGCCGGCGCGCTGATGCGCCACTTCGGTCCGGGACTGTTCTACATGTTGGTGTCCGGCTACGCGGTGCTGCTGGTGTTCTGGGTGCAGCCCAAGCGCGTCACCGGCGAACACCGGGTCGACGAGGCGCCGCTGCAACACGTGGCGATGCCGGACACGGTCAGCCCGATGGCCGCCACCCTCGACCCGCGCGTCGAGGAAGTGCCGGAGGAGTTGGTGGTGGAGGCGCCGGCGAATATTGGCCGCTCCGACGGCGAGCCGGACGCCGGCGAGAAGCCCGCTCAGTCCTGAGCCGGGAACGCCAGCTCGAAGCGGATGCGTCCCGGAGCCGGGGCGCTCGCTTCGGCGCGGCCGCCGTGCAGGCGCATGATCGCCTGGACGATGGCCAGGCCGAGACCGCTGGACTGGGCGTCGCTGCGCGCGGCGTCGCCACGGTAGAAGCGGTCGAACAGGCGCGACAGCGGCTCGGCCGGCAGCCTGTCGCAGGCGTTCTCCACGCTCAGCAGGAATTCCCCCGATCGGCGCAGGCCGCGCACTTCGATCAGGCTGTCGGCGCTGGTGTAGCGGATGGCGTTGGCCAGCAGGTTGCTCAGCGCCCGGCGGAACAGTTGCGGATCGGCGCGTAGCTGGCCGCTGACCTGGACGTCGAGGCTCAGCCCACGTTCCTCGGCCAGCCCTTCGAAATACTCCGCCTGTCGCCGCAGCTCTTCGCCCAGGTCCAGGCGGCTGCGCTCCACCGCTGCCCGCACGTCGTCGGCGCGAGCGAGGAACAGGATGCTCTCGACCATCCGCGCGATGCGCTCCAACTCTTCCTGGTTGGAGGCGATCAGCGCCTGGTACTCCTCGTTGCTGCGCGGCTGGCGCAGGGCCACCTGGCCGTGGCCCATCAGCGAACCGATGGGCGTGCGGATCTCATGGGCGAGGTCGGCGGAGAACTGCTGCAGGCGCTGGTAGCCGTCGTCGAGGCGTTCGAGCATGGCGTTGAACGACTGTGCCACCTGCTGCAACTCGGCAGGCGCGGCGGCGACGTCGAGGCGGGTATCCAGGCTGGTCGGATGGATCTCCGCCGCCTTCGCCGCCAGCGTGCGCAGCGGGCGCAGGCCGTGGCGCAGGACCAGCCAGCCGAGCAGGGCGGTGCCGAGGAACGCCAGCAGCACGGCGGCGATGACCCGGTCGCGGTACTGGGCGAGCATCCGCGTCTCGCCCAGCAGCAGGTGCGCGGCGGTGATCTGCAACGGCTCGCGGCCGCCGACCAGGACCTCGGCGGCGAGCACGCGCATCGGGACGCCGTCGTGGGTCAGCGCGGCGTGCACGACGGACGGATTCAACGCCTGGCCGGCGGCGACCACCCGTAGCGACGGCAGGCGTTCGTGGCGCGGGTTGACCGCGACGATCGGCGCCTCGCCGGGCTGGCCGAGGAGCAGGATGTCCTGCTCGTTGCCGAGCATGTTCTCGAACAGACGCGGGCGCGCCTTCAGCTCGGCCAGGGTGAGGTTGTCGCGCAACAGGTTGCGGAAGTGCTCGACCCGGCCGGCGACCATCACGTCGCTGCGCCGCAGCATCGCCTCTTCCACCGAGCGGTACAGGTAGAAACCGACCGCGCTGACCACCAGCGCCGCCACCGCGGCGAACAGCAGCGCCGCGTAGAGGGTCAGGGAGCGGCGGGCGGGCACGGGCGCTCCTCGCAGACGTAACCGATGCCGCGCACGGTATGGATCAGCTTGTTCGGGAAGGGATTGTCGACCTTGGCGCGCAGGCGCTTGATCGCCACGTCGACGACGTTGGTGTCGCTGTCGAAGTTCATGTCCCAGACCTCCGAGGCGATCAGGGTGCGCGACAGTACCTCGCCCTCGCGGCGCATCAGCAGGTGCAGGAGGGCGAACTCCTTGTTGGTCAGGGCGATCACCTGCCCCTGGCGGCTGACCTTGCGCCGCAGCACGTCCAGCTGCAGATCGGCCAGTTGCACCTGCTCTGCCTCGCGGACCACGCCGCGGCGCAGCAGGGTACGGATACGCAGCAGCAACTCGGTGAAGGAGAAGGGTTTCACCAGGTAGTCGTCGGCACCCAGTTCGAGGCCGCGGATACGGTCTTGCAACTGGTCGCGGGCGGTGAGGAAGAGCACCGGCACATCGTGCTTCTTGCGCAGCACTTCCATGATCTGCCAACCGTCCAGGCCGGGCAGCATCACGTCGAGGACCACCAGGTCGTAGCGGTTCTCCAGCGCCAGGTAGAGACCGTCGGCGCCGTGCTGCGACCAGTCGACCGCATAGCCCGACTCGCCGAGGCCCTTCTTCAGGTACTCGCCGGTCTTCGTATCGTCTTCGATCACCAGGATGCGCATGTCTCGTTCCCCCTCGTTCGCCGCCATTCTAGCCAGCGCGCGGCGCGGATTCGGTGACATTTTTGTCATGCGAAAGTCATCTCCGGGTACCGCCGGCGGGGCGACCATCGAGGCTCAACCCCACCGAGGATCGACCGATGCTTCGACTCAAGGCTTCCCCCGCGCTGTTCTTCGGCCTGCTCCTGGCCAGTGCCGCCAGCTTCGCCGCGCAACCGCCTGCGGGCATGCTGCAGCCGCTGCGCGGCACCATCCAGCAGGCCGCCGACGACCACCTGCAACTGAAGGCCCGCAACGGCCAGCAACTGACGGTCAGGCTCACCGACAAGACCGCGATCCGCGCCGTGTCGCTGGCGAAGCCGGAGGACATCCAGCCCGACAGCTTCATCGGCACCGCCGCCGTGCCGCAGCCCGACGGCACCCTGAAGGCCCTCGAGGTGCATGTCTTCGCCCCCAGCCTGCGCGGCAGCGGCGAAGGCCACCGGCCCTGGGAGAACGCCGATGGCAGCGCCTCGACCATGACCAACGGTACGGTCGGCAACCTGGTGGTCAGCCAGGGCCGGCGCATGACCGTGAAATACGGCGATGGCGAGAAGACCGTGGTGGTGCCGGACGACGTGCCCATCGTCAGCCTGGAGCCGGGCGAGCGCAGCCTGCTCAAGCCTGGCGCCAAGGTCGTGCTGTTCCCGCAGAAGGGCACCGACGGCAGCCTCACCGCCCTGGCCATCTCGGTCGGCAAGGACGGCGTGACCCCGCCGATGTGAGGTTTCGCCGGGACGGCGCGTCCGTCCCGGCCGGGTTTCCTGGGAGAAAAGCCATGAACCGTGCGTTGCACGCCTGGCCGGTGAGACTCTGCCACTGGCTCAATGCCTATGCCATGGCCTGCCTGATCGGCAGCGGCTGGGGCATCTACAACGCTTCGCCGCTGCTGGATTTCCGTTTTCCCGCCTGGGCGACCCTCGGCGGCTGGCTCGGCGGTTCCATCGCCTGGCATCTCGCCGCCATGTGGCTGCTGCTCGGCAACGGCCTGTGCTACCTCGCCTACGGACTGTCCAGCGGGCATTTTCGTCGCGACTTCCTGCCTTTGAGCGCGGCCGGCGTCTGGCGCGACCTGCGCCTCGCCCTCGGCCTGCGCCTGGTCCATGAGCCGGGCCGCTACAACGCGGTGCAGCGCCTGCTGTACTGGCTGGTCCTGGCGCTCGGTGCGCTGCTGGTGCTGTCCGGGCTGGCGATCTGGAAACCGGTGCAACTGCACGGGCTGACCGCGCTGTTCGGTGGCTTCCAGGGGGCGCGCTGGGTGCATTTCCTGGCCATGGCCGGGGTCGTCGGGTTCGTCGTCGTGCACCTGCTGCTGGTGCTGTTGGTGCCGCGCACCCTGCTGCCGATGATCATCGGACGCGAGTGGCGGCGCGGACGGAGGAGCGAAGGATGAAGGGGCCGGAGAAGAAGCGCGCGAAGATCGCGGTCGACCCGTCCAGCGAGCGGCAGATGGTCGATTTGCAACGCCGCCTGCTGTTGCGCGGCGGCCTGTCCCTGGGCGCCCTGGCGATGCTCTCGGGGTGCCGGCTACAGGATGGCGATTCGGTCGACAAGGTACTCTGGGCCATGTCGCGCTGGAACGACCGGGTCCAGGCCTGGCTGTTCAGCCGTACGCGGCTGGCGCCGACCTTCGATCCGTCGCAGGTGGCCTCGCCGTTCCCCTTCAACGCGTTCTACCCGGCCTACAACGTGCCGGAGATCGACCTGCCGGAATACCGCCTGCAGGTTTCCGGGCGGGTCCGCGACAAGCGCCCCTGGAGCCTGGAGCAACTGCGCCGGCTGCCGCAGGCCAGCCAGGTCACGCAACTGATCTGCATCGAGGGCTGGAGCGCGATCGGCCAGTGGAGCGGAGTGCCGCTGCGCACCTTCCTGGAGCTGGTCGGCGCCGACACCTCGGCGAAGTACGTTGGCTTCAAGTGCGCCGACCGCTACTACTCCAGCCTCGACATGCCCAGCGCGCTGCATCCGCAGACCCTGCTGGCGCTGGAGATGTCCGGGCAGGCGCTGCCGGAGGAGAACGGCTATCCGCTGCGCCTGCGGATTCCCACCAAGCTCGGCTTCAAGAACGCCAAGCACGTGGTGGAGATCTTCGTCAGCAACAGCAATCCCGGAGGTTACTGGGAGGACCAGGGCTACAACTGGTTCAGCGGAGTCTGAGGCGGGAGAGTGCGGCTTGCCTCGGGCCATGCGCCCAGCGCGACAGGGATGGGAAAATAGGAAAGCCCGGCATCGAGCCGGGCTTTTCTCGCGCCTTGCGGCGTAGCGAGCGGTCAGGCGGTGCGCAGGTCGAAACGGCTCATGCTGCGATGCAGGCGGTCCACGGTCTGTTCGCTGCCGTTGTCGGCCAGGCGGGCTTCGGCCTTGGTCATGTCCTTGTGCAGGCGGTCGATGGTCTGCTCGCTGCCGTTGTCGGCGATGCGCAGTTCGACGCTGGACATGTCCTGGTGCAGCCGGTCGATGGTGCGGCTGGAGCCGTCGGCGGCGAAGGCGGCGTTGGCGGTCAGGGTGGCGAGGGCGAGGCCGAGGATCAGGGAAGCTTTCATGACGGTGACTCCGAGTGGGTTGTCGATTGCGTTGGAGTCATTTTTAGTTCGAATAAGTCGATTTAAAAACGAAGTGCGATGATAGTGTCTATCGATATGGGTGATTATGCGTTTTCTTATTATTTATCAGTAAGTTAGTTGATTATTTTTGTGATGTCGAAGATTTCGTAAAGGATAGTTAGCTTTTCTCTATTTAATCGATAAATTGGATAAATAAGGCGAAAAGAAAAGCCGGCGCTGCGGGCGCCGGCTCTCGGACGGGTCTTGCTCTGGAGTCAGGCGAGGTCGTCGAGGATGTCGGCCATGTCGTCCGCGTGTTCTTCTTCCTGGGCCAGGATTTCCTCGAAAATGCGTCGGGTGGTGGGGTCGTCGTTACCGAGGTAGGTGATGATCTCGCGATAGCTGTCGATGGCGATGCGCTCGGCGATCAGGTTCTCGGTGACCATGTCCTTCAGGGTCTTGCCTTCGACGTATTCGGCATGGGAGCGCTCCTCCAGGCCGCGCGGATTGAAGTCCGGCTCGCCGCCCAGTTGCATGATGCGCTCGGCCAACTGGTCGGCATGCTGCATTTCCTGGTTGGCGTGCTCGAGGAACTCGGCGGCGGCGATGCTCGCCTTAAGGCCGGTGGCCATGAAGTAGTGGCGCTTGTAGCGCAGGAAGCAGACCAACTCGGTGGCGAGCGCTTCGTTGAGCAGGCGCAGGACGGTCTGGCGATCGGCCGAATAGCCTTCGGTGACCGCGCCTTCCTGGATGTTCTTGCGGGCACGGTCGCGAAGGGTCTGGACGTCCGTCAGTTGAACGGTGGTCATCGGTTTTCTCCTTGAGGCTGATCCGGTGAAAAGGGCCGGCTCTGCGGCCGGCTTTTTCTGCTTACCTAAGGTGTGAGTCCCACGCGGTCGAAAAAGTTTTATCGACCCGCCGCCGAACTGGCCTTTTGCCTGAAATGCGTGGGACGGGGAGCAACGCCGGCGTTTCGCCGGTCCTAACGGAACGGGCCGGCGTATTCGCGCTGGCGAGTCCATGGGCCAGCCTGCACACTGACGGGCTGAGCGAGGCGCGCTGCCGCGCCTGCCCGACAACCGACGCGGCGAAAAGGAGTTGTGCATGACGCGCGGCCGAAAGATCCTGACCTGGAGCCTCGCCAGCCTGGTCCTGCTGCTGGCGGCGTTGGTGGTGTTCATCGCCACCTTCGACTGGAACCTGATCAAGCCCACCCTCAACGAAAAGGTCTCGGCGGCGCTGAACCGCCCGTTCGCCATCAACGGCAACCTCGCCGTGGCCTGGCGCCGCGAGGAGGGCGAGGAAGGCTGGCGCGCCTGGATCCCCTGGCCGCGCTTCAGCGCCGAGGACATCACCCTCGGCAACCCGGAGTGGGCGGCGGGCAAGACCAAGGCGAGCGAGTTCGCCAGCCTGGAACGCATCGAATTCCGCCTCGCGCCGTTGCCGTTGCTCTGGCAGACCATCCGCATTCCACAGATCAAGCTGACCCAGCCGCGCGCCGAGCTCCTGCGCCTGGCCGACGGCCGCGCCAATTGGGATTTCGACCTGCCTGCCAGCGACAGCGACGAGCCGTCCGCCTGGCAACTGGACATCCGCGAGATCGGTTTCGACAAGGGTAGCGTCAGCCTCGACGACCAGCGTTTGAAGACCCGTCTGGAAGTGCTGGTCGACCCGCTCGGCAAGCCGGTGCCGTTCGGTCAGTTGGCCGGCAAGGCGCTGGCCACGGGCGATGCGGCGAACGCCCAGGACTATGTGTTCGGCTGGAAGGTCAAGGGCACCTACAAGGGCCAGGCTCTGGCCGGCTCGGGCAAGGTCGGCGGGATGCTGGCGTTGCAGGATGCGAGCAAGCCCTTCCCGCTACAGGCCGAGGTCAGTGCCGGCAGCACCCGTGCCGCGGTGGTCGGCACCCTGACCGACCCGCTCAACCTCGGCGCCCTCGACCTGCGCCTGAAGCTGTCCGGGACCAGCATGGCCAATCTCTATCCGCTGACCGGCATCACCCTGCCGGACACTCCGGCCTACTCCACCGACGGACACCTGCTGGCGCGGCTCAAGGAGGAGGGCGGCGCACTGTTCCGCTACGAGAACTTCAACGGCAAGGTCGGCGCCAGCGACCTGCACGGCAGCCTGACCTTCGTCGCTCGCCAGCCTAGGCCGAAGCTGTCCGGCAAGCTGACCTCCGAGCAACTGCGCTTCGCCGACCTCGGCCCGCTGATCGGCGCCGACAGCAATGCCGAAAAACAGAAGCGCGGGCAGACCAGCCGCCAGCCGGGCGACAAGGTGCTGCCGGTGGAGGAATTCCGTACCGAGCGCTGGCGCGACATGGACGCCGACGTGGAATTCACCGGCAAGCGTATCGTGCACAGCGACCAGTTGCCGATCAGCGACCTCTATACCCATCTGGTGCTCAACGACGGCCTGCTGCGCCTGGAGCCCCTGCGCTTCGGCGTGGCCGGCGGCAAGCTGGAGTCGGACATCCGCCTGGACGGCGGCAAGCAGCCGATGCAGAGCCGAGTGAAGATGAGCGCGCGGGGCTTCAAGCTGAAGCAGTTGTTCCCCGGCTTCGCGCCGATGCAGACCAGCTTCGGCGAGCTGAACGGCGACGCCAGTCTCAGCGGCAGTGGCAATTCGGTGGCGAAGATCCTCGGCGGCGCCGATGGCGAATTGAAGATGCTGATCAACGACGGCGCGATCAGCAAGGGCCTGACCGAAATCGCCGGCCTCAATGTCGGAAACTACCTGGTGACCAAGCTGTTCGGCGACGACGAGGTGAAGATCAACTGCGCGGCCGCCGACTTCGGCCTGCAGAAGGGCCTGATGACCAGCCGGCTGTTCGTCTTCGACACCGAGAACGCGCTGGTCAACGTCGACGGCACGGTGAACTTCGCCAACGAGAAGCTCGATCTCGATGTCACCCCGCACAGCAAGGGCTTGCGGATCTTCTCGCTGCGCTCGCCGCTGTACGTGCGCGGCACCTTCGCCAAGCCCGACGCCGGGGTCCATGCCGGGCCGCTGGTGGCGCGCGGCGCGGGAATGATAGCCCTCGGCGTGACGGTGGGCCCGGCGGCCAGCCTGCTGGCGCTGGTGGCGCCGAGCAAAAGCGACGACAACCAGTGCACCGCGCTGCTGCAGCGCATGCGCTTGCCAGCCAAGGTGCCGGCCGGCAAGCGCTGATTCAGTAGATGGGGATATACAGGTCGACTTGCGAGTTCGGATCCAGCGGTCCGCGGAAACGCTGGTCGTAGTATTCGAAGTCGACCCCCGCCTTGGGCTCCAGGCCGCGTTCGGCGAGCAGGTGGCTGTAGATCGCCTGGAAGCTCTCGGCGATCTGCGGCGCCGTGCCCTTGTGGGTGAACACCGCGTACTTCTGCGCCGGCACCTGGAAGCGCACCATGCCCTCCGGCACCGGCCAGCCCTCCTGCACCTCGAAGCCGGCGACGTAGTGGAATTCGCCGTTGGGCTGCTGCGCGCAGATGCCATAGGAGACCTCGGGATCGTGCTTGCCGGCGATCTCGTGCTCGCGCGGGATGAAGCGTTCCCAGAGCTGGCCGATGGTGTCGCCGGGGGCGCTGCCGAAGTATTCCATGCCCACCACGCTGAAGGCGGGACGTTCGACGATTCGTGCATGCATGTTGCGGATCCTCCAGTGGGCGAGCGTCGCCAGGGTTCGGTCGAGTTCCGCCAGCAGGCGCTGGCGGGCGCTGATCTCTTCGCGCAGGGTGTGCTGGTGTCGTTGCAGGAAATGCCGCAGGCGTTGCGGGTCGTCCAGCGCGCCATCGCGTTTCAGGCGGTCGATGGCTTCCAGCGGAACGTCCAGCCGGCGCAGCGCGAGTATGCGCGAGAGCTGCTCGATCTGTTCCGGCTGGTAGTAGCGGTAGCCGTTGTCGCTACCGGTGCGCGCGGGGACGAACAGGCCGATGGCATCGTAGTGGCGAAGCGTCTTGGTGGAGATCTCGAAGATTCGCGCCAGTTGGCCGATGGTGAGCATTTCCGGTTCCTGCTGCGGGATACCGGCAGACTACGGATTGCCCCTGGGGCAAGGTCAAGGGGTTTGTGCCGGTGCGCACTTTCTCTGAACGTCCGTCGTCGCCTCCCGGTCCCAACAGTGAACCCATCGCAAAGGGAGATATCCCCATGCCCCGTGGCGACAAGAGCAAGTACAGCGACAAGCAGCAGCGCAAGGCCGAGCACATCGAGGAGAGCTACAAGGCCAAGGGTGTGAGCGAATCGGAAGCCGAGGCGCGCGCCTGGGCGACGGTGAACAAGCAGTCCGGCGGCGGCGAGCGCAAGGGCGGTTCCGGCCGCGCCAAGAGCGAGACGGCCAAGCGCGCCGACCGCAAGGACTCGGTCCATCGCGCCGCCCAGGCCCGCTCAGGGAGACCGGCCAACCGCGGCTCGGCGAGCCGTGGCAAACGTCAAGGCAGCACCTCGGTGAGCGAGATGACCCGCGAGGAATTGATGCAGCTGGCGCGCAAGCGCGACATCCGCGGTCGTTCGACGATGCGCAAGGCCGAACTGATCGAGGCCCTGTCCCGGGCCTGAACGCAGACGCCCCGCCTCCGTAAGGAAGCGGGGCGTCGAGCCGTCAGGGGCGGGCGTCGCGCTCGTGGCGGTCCAGCTCGGAGCAGCTCAGGAAGCCCGAGCCGTCGACCTTGCCGCTGCCGTCGAAACTGACGTAGAACGGCTGCTGCTGGCCGTCCTTGTTGAGGATGTAGCTGTTGCAGCTCCCCGGTTTCATCAGGCGCTTCTGGGTGCCGGAAGGCGTGCCGCCGATGCGCAGGACTTCCTGCTGGCTCATGCCTTTCTCGACATCCTTGACCAGCGGTTCGTTGCGGAAGGTGATGTAGTTGACCGGGTTCTGCACCTTGGTCGACGCGCAGCCGGCCAGGGTTGCCATCACGAACAGTGCCGCCAGTGACTGCTTGTACATGCTGTGACTCCTTGTGGTTGAGCGGTGCTTGCCAACATTGGAACGCAGGCCCTCGCGCAGAGTTCGCCCGGAATCGCGGCGGATTGCCTCAGACCTTCTCCAGGGCCCGGTGCGGCAAGGGGGGCAGCTGGATATCGATGGCGTCGCCGGGGCGAACCTCGCCGTCTTCCAGGACGATCGCCATCACCCCGGCCTTGCGAATCAGGTTGCCCTGTTCGTCGCGGCCGAGCACGGCGGCGGTCAGTCCGGGCTGGTAGTTGTCCAGCTGCGAGCAGGGATTGCGCAGGCCGGTCAGCTCGACCAGGGCGCTTTCCCCCAGGCGCAGGCGGGTGCCGGTGGGCAGGCCGAGCAGGTCGACGCCACGGGTGGTGATGTTCTCGCCCATGGTCCCCGGGCCGATGGCGAAGCCGCTGGCGCGTAGCTCGTCGTGCAGTTCCTCGTGGATCAGGTGGACCTGGCGCAGGTTCGGCTGGGTCGGGTCCTGCCGCACCCGCGAGCGGTGCTTCACGGTGACGCCGTGGTGGGCGTCGCCCTCGACGCCGAGGCCTTTCAGGAGGCGGATGGCGGGACGCACCTGCTTGCTGAACGCGTGGGTGGCGCAGAGGCTCACCGCGATGACCTGTTGCATGGAACTCCTCCTCGTGCGAGGCGTCAGTCTAGCCGCGAAACATGACGCTTGTCGCAAGCGCACAGGACGCGTTCCCAGCCCCTGCAAAGCCCGCCGCAGTCGCTAGACTTCAGCGCACCTGCATGCGAACGTGCAGCCCTTCAAGGAGAGTTCGATGAATATCCTGCGTATCCCGATGTTCGTATTGGCCATGGCCGTCTCGGCTCATGGTTTCGCTGCCACCGCGCAGCAGGAGAAGATGACCGCCTGCAACGCCGAGGCCACCACCAAGGCGCTCAAGGGCGACGAACGCAAGGCGTTCATGAGCGGCTGCCTGAAGGCCGGCGCGCCTGCCGGCGGCAAGGCCACCGCCCAGCAGGAGAAGATGAAGAGCTGCAACGCCGACGCCAGTGCCAAGTCGCTCAAGGGCGACGAACGCAAGGCGTTCATGAGCAGTTGCCTGAAGGCCGGCGGCAGCGCCAAGGCGGCGACCCAGCAGGAGAAGATGAAGACCTGCAACGCCGACGCCAGCGCCAAGGCGCTCAAGGGCGACGAACGCAAGGCGTTCATGAGCACCTGCCTGAAGAAGTGAGTCCCGCCCTAGTCGGGCTCGGTGTGGCGGCGGATAGCGCCTGTGGCGTTATCCGCCCTGCGGACGGGTGTGGCGTGGTCTTGGCGTAGGGCGAATAACCGCTCGCGGTTATCCGCCATGGCGGGCCCGGTGTGACCTTATCCCCCTATAGGGCAGGGGCGCGGCCAGGGCGGCTCAGCCGTAGCGCTTCTTCGCCTCGATGGCCAGGCCGCTGCCGATGCTGCCGAACAGGTTGCCCTCGACATGACGGGCGTTGGGCAGCATCGCCGAGACGCTCCGGCGCAGCGCCGGAATGCCGCTCGAACCGCCGGTGAAGAACACCGTGTCGACCCGGTCCGGGTCGACCCCGGCCGAGGCCAGCAGTTGCGCGACGCTGTTGCGCACGCGCTCCAGCAGTCCGTCGACGGCGTTCTCGAACAGCCCACGGGTCAGCTCCACGCCGAGCCCGGCCTCGATGCGCTCCAGCGAGAGGTGCAGGCGCTCGGTTTCGGTCAGGCGGATCTTGCTGTCTTCCACCTGCATCGCCAGCCAGTGCCCGGCGCGTTCCTCGATGAGCCTGAAGAGGCGGTCGATGCCGGTGCTGTCGACGATGTCGTAGCGCATGTTCTTCAGCGCCAATTGCGACTTCTGCGCGTACACCGCGTTGATGGTGTGCCAGGTGGCCAGGTTCAGGTGGTAGCTGGTGGGCATGAAGGCGTCGCTCTTCATCCGGCTGCCGTAGCCGAACAGCGGCATCACGCCTTCCAGGCTGAGCTGCTTGTCGAAGTCGGTACCGCCGATGTGCACGCCGCCGGTGGCCAGGATGTCGTCCTGGCGCTCGGCCAGGTTGCGCCGCTCCGGCGCCAGGCGCACCAGGGAGAAGTCCGAGGTGCCGCCGCCGATGTCGACGATCAGGACCAGTTCCTCGCGCTGGATGCAGCGCTCGTAGTCGAAGGCCGCGGCGATCGGTTCGTACTGGAAGGAAACCTCCTTGAAGCCGAGCTTGTTGGCCACCTGCACCAGGGTGTCCTGGGCCTCGCGGTCGGCCTCCGGGTCGTCGTCGACGAAGAACACCGGGCGACCCAGCACCACCGCGTCGAAGGCTTGCCCGGCGGCGGCCTCGCCGCGCGCCTTGAGCTGGCCGATGAACAGGCCGAGCAGGTCCTTGAACGGCAGGGCGCTGCCGAGCACGGTGGTCTCGCTCTTCAGCAGCTTGGAGCCCAGCAGGCTCTTCAGCGAGCGCATCAGCCGGCCCTCGTAGCCCTCCAGGTACTCGCCGAGCGCCTGGCGGCCGTAGACCGGGCGGCGCTCCTCGACGTTGAAGAACACCACCGAGGGCAGGGTGATCTTGCCGTCCTCCAGCTCGATCAGCGGTTCGACCTCCGGCCGCCACCAGCCGACGGTGGAGTTGGAGGTGCCAAAATCGATGCCCAGGGCGCGGGCGGCGGTGCTCGGGTTCATGGCGCGAAACGGTCCGGGAAAAAAACGGCCGCGCAGTGTATGCGAGAGCGTCGTAGATTTCACCGCCGGCGATCGGCAGGAAGCGTCCTGGGACGTCCGTGCGGGCCGCCCCGACCTTTGTATACGGATTTGCCAAGGGGCCTGCGCATGGTGCTATGTTGGCGCTGCTTTCCCACTCCGTCTTGCCGTGTTGTCCTGGATTTCGCCATGCATAGAGCCTCACACCATGAGTTGCGTGCGATGTTTCGCGCGCTGTTGGACTCCTCCCGTTGCTACCACACCGCTTCCGTGTTCGATCCCATGTCGGCGCGTATCGCCGCCGACCTCGGCTTCGAGTGCGGCATCCTCGGCGGTTCGGTGGCTTCCCTGCAGGTCCTGGCGGCGCCGGACTTCGCCCTGATCACCCTCAGCGAATTCGTCGAGCAGGCCGCCCGCATCGGCCGGGTGGCGCGCCTGCCGGTGATCGCCGACGCCGACCACGGCTACGGCAACGCGCTGAACGTGATGCGTACGGTGGTCGAACTGGAGCGCGCCGGAATCGCCGCGCTGACCATCGAGGACACCCTGCTGCCGGCGCAGTTCGGGCGCAAGTCCACCGACCTGATCTGCGTCGAGGAAGGCGTCGGCAAGATCCGCGCGGCCCTGGAGGCGAGGGTCGACCCGGCGTTGACCATCATTGCCCGGACCAACGCCGAACTGATCGACGTCGATGCGGTGATCCAGCGCACCCTGGCCTACCAGGAAGCCGGCGCCGATGGTATCTGCCTGGTCGGCGTGCGCGACTTCGCCCACCTCGAGGCGATCGCCGAGCACCTGCACATCCCGCTGATGCTGGTCACCTACGGTAATCCGCAACTGCGCGACGACGCCCGCCTGGCGCGGCTCGGCGTGCGTGTCGTGGTCAACGGCCACGCCGCCTATTTCGCCGCGATCAAGGCGACCTACGACTGCCTGCGCGAGGAGCGCGGTGCGGTGGCCTCGGACCTGACCGCCTCGGAGCTGTCGAAGAAGTACACCTTCCCCGAGGAATACCAGGCCTGGGCCCGCGACTACATGGAAGTCAAAGAGTAGGCGACCTCAGGCCAGGCCCATGTTGCGCTGCCGCGCCTGCAGGTCGGCGGCGCCCGCCAATGCGCAGAAGGTCGCAGGGCGACAGTCTGGTTCAGGATCGCCCGGAGCGCTCGCGTCGCTTGCGTTCGCGGTAGGCGGCCTGGTTGGCCAGGCGCCGCTGCGCCGAACCGGGGCGGTTGGCCGACTGGGCGCGGTACAGGCGCTGGGCGTAGACCAGTTCCATGTAGCGTTGCATCGCCCGGCTGTTGAACAGCAGCCAGGCACAGGCGCCGCCGCCGAGGGCCACCAGGCCCGACGTCTCGCCGCTGGCCAGGCGCAGCAGGAGCCCGGTGGCGACCAGCAGCAGGCTGGCGTCGCGGGCCAGGCGCGGGCCGAGGCTGGCGCCACGGGAGAGCAGGGCGATCAGCCACAGCCAGGCCGCCAGCAGCGGCAGGGCGGAGAGCCAGCCCAGCGGCCGCAAAGGAGCCTCCGGCAATGCCAGGCGCAGCGCGGCAAGACCCAGCGGCGCGGCACCGAGCAGCAGCGCCAGGCTGCCGAGCAGCGGTGCGTAGAGACCGGGATGACGGCGCGGATACAGGCCGTGCAGTTGCCGGACGCTATAGCGGTCCTCCGGCGCCGGCAGGGCGAACGGATCGCCGGCGAGCGCGGCGTCGAGCTGGCGGCCCTGGTCGATCAGGTGGGCGAGGCGGCGGAACGGTCCCATCATGCGGTGTACCTCCAGGCTTGGCTGGCGATTGTGCCACGCCAGGCCGATGGTCGCGCCGCCCTTGCAAAGCCGCGGGCGAACGCCCATATCTGGAGGTTCCAGGGTTTCAGCCAGAGGAGTCAGTCATGGCCAGCGGGTGGGCGAACGACGGTGCGGTGCAGGAACAGATCGACAGCACGATCGAGGATGCCATCGCTCGTGCGCGCAGCCAGTTGCCTCGTGGCGAGAGCCTGACCCATTGCGAAGAGTGCGACGCGACTATCCCCGAGGCGCGGCGCCGAGCGATTCCCGGCGTGCGCCTGTGCGTCAACTGCCAGGCCGAGCACGACAGGGAACAGGCGAAGTTCAGCGGCTACAACCGCCGCGGCAGCAAGGACAGCCAGTTGCGCTGAAGGCCTGCCTCAGTTTTCCCGATAGCGTTCCTTCACCCATTGCTCCACCGGCGACAGGGTGCGCATTCCCACGCCCAGCGGATCGTCCATGTCATGCTGGCTGGAGGCGGTCCAGCGCGGGTCGATGAAGGACCAGGCCAGGCCCGCCGGGCCCTGGTCGCGGTAGGTGCCGAAAACGTCGTTGAGGCCCAGCGGCTCCGCGTTGCGCAGCCATTGCCCGTTGAAGCTGTCGCCGTTGATGGTGCGGTCCGAGATCCAGCGACCGTCGTCGTAATGGAAAGCCATCACTCGCCAGCGATGCTCGCACCAGTGGCAGGCGTCGTCGTCGACGTAGAAGGCTTCGACGAAGATTTTCTTCCCGCCGATGTCGAGGAAGGTCGAGTAATCGTCGGTATGGCGCGGGGCCAGGGTCAGTCGGCTGCCGTCGCCGAGGTCGATGAAGCGATCGGGGGCGTAGGGCGAGCGCGGCGAAAGGCTCATCAGGACCCTGGCGTAGTCGTCCCGCTGCGGCGGGTCGGCGACCAGTGCCTGGCGCTCCGCGGCGGTCAGCGCGAAGCGCTCGCTGCCTCGGCCGACCACGTCTTCCAGCTGACGCTGGTCGCGTGGCAGGGTGCCGTCGAGGCCGGCGTACAGGTTGACCGCCTGGATGAACCGGGCGACGTCGATGTCGAGCATTTCCGGATAGCCGGAATGGGCGGTCAGCGCGCCGTCCTTCAGGTCGTAGATCACCGACCAGCGCGTCCCTCCCGAACCGCCGGCGTAGGACAGGTAGCCCAGGCGCAGTTCGTCGCGGCCGTCGCCGTCGTAGTCGGCGACTTCCAGTTGGCTGAGGCTGAACAGCTGGGGGAAGGCATAATCGGTTTCGAACTGCTCGCGCGGTTTCCGCTTCGCGTCCGGATCGAAGGGGACCAACTGGATCTTCCGGTATTCCCGGAGGCTCAGCTCGACCATGTTCTTCTGGATATCCAGGAACGGGGAGAGGTTGAGCAGCGAGGAGAGGAGGCCGGGTTCGGCGATGTAGAACACCTTCACCAGCGGCAGGTTGGTCCGTCCCTGGTTCCGCTCCAGGCGCTCGATGACCTGGTCGTCCATGGCGAAGGCCTTGCCGACGAAGCGCCGATTGCCGTAGGCGACCAGGAATTTCTCGCCGAAGCCGAGCAGGTCGGCGCCCTTGATTTCCACCTCGTAGTCCGCCGGAAAGCGCGCGAGGATGGCTTGGCGCAGCATCACGTCCTTCTTGCTGATGGGAATCTCGCCGTACTGGTAGAGCTGGTAGGTCCAGTAGAGGAAGTAGCTCACCACGACGATGGCCGTCGCCTGGAAGGCCTTGGCCAGATACGGGGTGGAAGCGTTGCGGGACGATTGGCGGGAGGACATGGACGGACTGCCGGCGGCTGCGGAGAGGCACCATTGTCGCCGCTAGCGCCGACAAGCCAAGCTGTCCGAACGGAGCGGTCGACGTCCCGGCGTGGCGCCGGGACCCGTCGCGTGGGAATCAGAACAGGAAATAGCGCTGCGCCATCGGCAGCACGTCCGCCGGTTCGCACCAGAGCAACTGGCCGTCGGCGCGTACCTGGTAGTTCTGTGCGTCGACCTCGATGGTCGGCAGGTAGCCGTTGTGGATCAGGTCGGTCTTCTGCACACCGCGACAGCCGCTGACCACGCCGATGGCCTTGCGCAGGCCGAGCTGCTGCGGTACGCCGGCGGCGAAGGCGGCCTGGCTGACGAAGGTCAGGCTGGTCGCGTGACGGCTGCCGGCGTAGCTGGCGAACATCGGTCGGTAGTGCACCGGCTGCGGCGTGGGGATCGAGCCGTTGATGTCGCCCATCAGGCTGGCGGCGATGGCCCCGCCCTTGAGGATCAGGCTCGGCTTGACGCCGAAGAAGGCCGGGCGCCAGAGCACCAGGTCGGCCCACTTGCCGGCTTCGACGGAGCCCACTTCATGGCTGATGCCGTGGGTGATCGCCGGGTTGATGGTGTACTTGGCGATGTAGCGCCTGGCGCGGAAGTTGTCGTTGCGCGCACCGTCGCCGTCGAGGCGGCCGCGCTGGCGCTTCATCTTGTCGGCGGTCTGCCAGGTGCGCGTGATCACTTCGCCGACCCGGCCCATGGCCTGGCTGTCGGAGCTGATCATGCTGAACGCGCCGAGGTCGTGGAGGATGTCCTCGGCGGCGATGGTCTCGCGGCGGATGCGCGACTCGGCGAAGGCCACGTCCTCGGCGATGGCCGGGTCGAGGTGGTGGCAGACCATCAGCATGTCCAGGTGCTCGTCGATGGTATTGCGGGTGAACGGCCGTGTCGGGTTGGTCGAGCTGGGCAGCACGTTGGCGAAGCCGCAGGCCTTGATGATGTCCGGTGCGTGGCCGCCGCCGGCGCCCTCGGTGTGGTAGGTGTGGATGGTGCGGCCCTTGAAGGCGCCGAGGGTGGTCTCGACGAAGCCGGATTCGTTGAGGGTGTCGGTGTGGATCGCCACCTGGATGTCGTGGCGCTCGGCCACCTCCAGGCAGTTGTCGATCGCCGCCGGGGTGCTGCCCCAGTCCTCGTGCAGCTTCAGGCCGATGGCGCCGGCGAGTACCTGCTCCTCCAGCGGCAGCGGCAGGCTGGCGTTGCCCTTGCCGGTGAAGCCGATGTTCATCGGGAAGGCGTCGGCGGCCTGGAGCATCCGCGCCATGTGCCAGGGACCGGAGGTGCAGGTGGTGGCGTTGGTCCCGGCGGCGGGGCCGGTGCCGCCGCCGATCATGGTGGTGACCCCGCTCATCAGCGCCTCTTCGATCTGCTGCGGGCAGATGAAGTGGATGTGCGTGTCGATGCCGCCGGCGGTGAGGATCATGCCCTCGCCGGCGATCACCTCGGTGCCGGCGCCGATGGCGATGTTCACCCCGGGCTGGATGTCCGGGTTGCCGGCCTTGCCGATGGCCTGGATGCGCCCGTCCTTGAGACCGACGTCGGCCTTGACCACGCCCCAGTGGTCGAGGATCAGCGCATTGGTGATCACCGTGTCGACCACCTGCGCCGCGCCCAGCTGGCTCTGGCCCATGCCGTCGCGGATGACCTTGCCGCCGCCGAACTTCACTTCCTCGCCATAGACGGTGAAGTCCCGTTCCACCTCGATCCACAGGTCGGTGTCGGCCAGGCGCACGCGGTCGCCGACGGTGGGGCCGAACATGTCGGCGTAGGCTTGTCTGCTGATTTTCATCGAACGCTCCTTTGGCGATCGTCGGTGTTCGCTGTCTTTGGTCGAACCTGGCCAGTGGGGCCCTAGAGGTCCCCCATCACCCGCCCGGCAAAGCCGTATACCCGCCGTCCGCCGCCGATTTCCACCAGCTCCACCTCGCGGCTCTGCCCCGGTTCGAAGCGCACCGCGGTGCCGGCGGCGATGTTCAGGCGCATGCCACGGGTGGCCGGACGGTCGAAGGCGAGGGCGTCGTTGACCTCGAAGAAGTGGTAGTGCGAGCCGACCTGGATCGGCCGGTCGCCGGTGTTCGCCACGCTCAGGGCGAGGGTGCGGCGGCCGGCGTTGAGTTCGATATCGCCGGGCTGGATGTCGTATTCACCGGGGATCATGGGGGCTCCTTGGGGCTCAGGGCGCGCTGCGCGTCGGGTCGAGGTTCAGTTGCATGAAGGTCAGGTCGAGCCAGCGGCCGAACTTCTGGCCCACCTGCGGCATCTGCCCGCTGATCTCGAAGCCGAGGCGCCGGTGCAGGCCGATCGAGGCGGCATTGCCGCTTTCGATGGCGGCCACCATGACGTGCAGGCCCTGGGCCCGCGCACGTTCGATCAGCGCCTGCAGCAGTTGCACGCCGAGGCCTTTGCCGCGCTGGTCGTCGCGCACGTAGACGGAGTGCTCGACGGTGCCGCGGAAGCCCTCGAAGGGTCGCCAGTCGCCGTAGGAGGCGTAGCCGAGCACTTCGCCGGCGGCGTCGCTCGCCACCAGGATCGGGTAGCCCTGGCGGGCGCGGGTGTCGAACCAGGCCTGGCGGTTGGCCAGGTCCACCGGGGTTTCGTTCCAGATCGCCGTGGTATTGCCCACGGCGTCGTTGTAGATGGCGAGGATGCCGGGCAGGTCGGCGACGCCGGCGTCGCGGATCGAAGCGCTCATGGCCGGCCTCAGGCGATGGGCTGGTGGACGGTCACCAGCTTGGTGCCGTCGGGGAAGGTGGCCTCCACCTGGATGTCCGGGATCATCTCCGGCACGCCCTCCATCACCTGCTCGCGGTTCAGCAGGGTGGTGCCGTAGTGCATCAGCTCGGCGACGCTGCGGCCGTCGCGCGCGCCCTCCAGCAGGGCGGCGGAGATCAGCGCCACCGCCTCCGGGTAGTTCAGCTTGAGACCGCGTGCCAGCCGGCGCTCGGCGAGCAGGCCGGCGGTGAAGATCAGCAGCTTGTCTTTCTCGCGGGGGGACAAGTCCATCTCAGGTACTCCAGATGCGTGGGGGAACGGCCTCGCGGCCGAGCAGCGCCGGCCGCAGCAGGCGCCAGAGTTCGATCAGCCAGGCTCGCGCGTGCAGCGCCTCGTCGGCCAGGCAGCGCGCCACCAGCAGGCCGCCGGGCAACTGGCTGAGGTTGCCGCGGCCGGCGCAGGGGAGCGCGCGGCAGCGTTGCAGCAGGTCGGTGTCGATCTCGCCGCTGGCGACCAGGGTCGCCAGCACCGGATGCCCGGCGAGGCCGATCGGCGAGTCGAGCAGGCGGTCGCCGCCGTCGATGCGCTGGCGCTCGTGCCAGAGCAGGCGGTCGTCGCGACGGATGTCCAGGGCCGCGACGAAGTGGCCGCTGGCGAAGCGCTCGCCGCTGGCCGGGCGGCCGAGCGCGACCATGTCCCAGTAGAACAGGCGGGCGTCGCCGCGCAGCTGGATACGGGTTTCCAGTTCGGCCTGGGCGCCGGCGAAGACGATGCTTTCCTGCGGCAGCCATTCCAGGGTGGCGCCGGGCTCCAGGTGGATCTCCAGGGTCTGCCGCGACGGGCAGGCGGCGCGGTACCACTTGGCTGCGCCGGGGCTGGTGAGCTGGGCCCAGGCGCGTTCGCCGAGGCGCACGTCGAAGGCCAGGCTGTCGCCGCCGGCGATGCCGCCGGGCGGATGCACGAGGATGTGCTGGCAGACTTCCGGGCCTTCGGCGTAGAGGTGCTTCTGCACCCGCAGCGGTCCGGAGTGGCGCCGCGTCACCGGGCGGGTGGCGTCGCCGGCGCGGGCGTAGGCCAGCTCCAGTTGGGCGTGCCAGGCGGGGTGGAAGCTCAGGTCGGGGAGGGCGGCGGTCATCGGTCGGGTCAGGCCAGGGCCTTGCGCATGAACACGCGGCGGAATCCCTCTTCCTGGCGGCGTTCGTATTCGAGGTAGCCGACCCTGGCGTAGAGCGCGATGTTTTCCGTCATCCGCTCATTGGTGTAGAGGTACAGCGAGCGGTAGCCGAGGCTCGTTGCGTCGCGCTCGGCACGCTCCAGCAGTTGTCGGCCGATGCCCTGGCCCTTGCATTCGGGAAGCACGGCGAGGTTGTCGACGAGGAAGCCGTCGGCGGTTTCCCGGGTCACCAGCAGGCCGACCGGCTGGCCGTCGTGCTCGGCGATGAGGACCCGGTCGCTGGCGATCACCTCGTGGTAGTCCTGGGTCATCGGCCAGGGCTTGCGGCCGATCACCGCGATCCACGGGGCATAGGCGGCGGCGACGCAGAGCGCGGCGAAGCCCGCGTCGGCCTGGACGGCCGGGCGCAGAGTGACGGTCATTTCGACCTCCTGCGGAAAGACGAGGGCATAGAGATTGCCAGCGCAGGCCCCGGTTGCGCCAGCGGCAGTGTGTCCCAGTCCGTTCAAATCGCCACCAGTCCGCGCACGCCCTCGCTCTCCATGTCGCGGCCGCGGCCCTGCTGGACGATCTCGCCGCGCGCCATCACCAGGTATTGGTCGGCCAGTTCGGCGGCGAAGTCGTAGAACTGCTCGACCAGCAGGATCGCCATGTCGCCGCGCGCCGCCAGGCTGCGGACGACCGTGCCGATCTCCTTGATCACCGAAGGCTGGATGCCTTCCGTGGGTTCGTCGAGGATCAGCAGTCGCGGCTGGCTGGCCAGGGCGCGGCCGATCGCCAGTTGCTGCTGCTGGCCGCCGGAGAGGTCGCCGCCGCGGCGCTGTTTCATTTCGTGCAGGACCGGGAACAGCTCGTAGATGAAGTCCGGCACCGCCCGGGCGTCCCTGGCGCTGAAACGGGACAGTCCCATCAGCAGGTTCTCTTCCACCGTCAGCCGGGGGAAGATTTCCCGTCCCTGCGGCACGTAGGCGATCCCGGCGCGGACCCGCTGGTGCGGCCTGAGTCCGGTGAGCGAACGGCCTTCCCAGGCGACCTGGCCCTCGCGGGCCGGGACCAGGCCCATCAGGCAGCGCAGCAGGGTGGTCTTGCCCACCCCGTTGCGACCGAGCAGGCAGGTCACCTCGCCCACCTTCGCCTCGAAGCTCAGGCCACGGAGGATATGGCTACCGCCGTAGTACTGGTGGAGCTTGTCGACTTGCAGCATGGTTCTCTTCCATTTGTCCCGTGATGGTTCTTCACTGCGATTCCCAACCTGGCTCGGCGGATAACCGCGAGCGGTCATTCGCCCTGCGCGACGGGCGCCACTTGGCAGGCGCTACCCGCCGAGCGGATGGCTGGCGTCAGCGACCGAGGTAGACCTCGATCACCTGTTCGTCGGCCTGTACCTCCGCCAGCGAGCCTTCGGCCAGCACGTGGCCCTGGTGCAGCACGGTGACATGGTCGGCGATGCTGCCGACGAAACCCATGTCGTGCTCCACCACCATCAGCGAGTGCTTGCGCGCCAGGGACTTGAACAGCTCGGCGGTGAATTCGGTCTCGGCATCGGTCATGCCCGCCACCGGCTCGTCGAGCAGCAGCAACTGCGGTTCCTGCACCAGCAGCATGCCGATCTCGAGGAACTGCTTCTGGCCGTGGGACAGCAAACCCGCCGGACGCTGCCGCGACTCCAGCAGGCGGATGGTGGCGAGCACCTCCTCGATGCGTTCCCTCTGCGTGCCGTCGAGCCGCGCGCGCAGGCTGGCCCACACCGACTTGTCGGCCCTCTGCGCCAGTTCGAGGTTCTCGAACACGCTCAGGGCCTCGAACACCGTGGGCTTCTGGAACTTGCGGCCGATCCCGGCCTGGGCGATCTGCACCTCGCTCATGCGGGTCAGGTCGAGGGTGTCGCCGAAATACGCGGTACCGCTCTGCGGGCGGGTCTTGCCGGTGATCACGTCCATCAGGGTGGTCTTGCCGGCGCCGTTGGGGCCGATGATGCAGCGCAATTCGCCGACGCCGATGTACAGGGTCAGGTCGCGCAGGGCCTTGAAGCCGTCGAAGCTGACGTTGATGTCTTCCAGGCTGAGGATGGTGCCGTGGCGCGCGTCCAGCCGGCCGCTGGTGGCGGCGCCCAGGCCGATGGCGTCGCGGCCGCTGCCGGCGGTATCGAGGCCGGGGTGGAAGGCCGGTTCGAGCATCAGGTGCGGGGTGGTCCTCATTGCTCCTTCTCCTTGCGCAGCAGGCCGAGCAGGCCGCGCGGCAGGTACAGGGTGACGACGATGAACAGCGCGCCGAGGAAGAACAGCCAGTATTCCGGGAAGGCCACGGTGAACCAGCTCTTCGCGCCGTTCACCACGCCGGCGCCGAGCAGCGGGCCGAGCAGGGTGCCGCGTCCGCCGAGGGCGACCCAGACGGCGGCCTCGATGGAGTTGGTCGGCGACATCTCGCTGGGGTTGATGATCCCCACCTGCGGCACGAACAGCGCGCCGGCGAGGCCGCAGAGCACCGCGCTCAGGGTCCAGACGAAGAGTTTGTAGCCGCGCGGGTCGTAGCCGCAGAACATCAGGCGGTTCTCGGCGTCGCGCAGCGCGGTGAGGACCCGGCCGAACTTGCTTCGCGCCAGGCGCCAGCCGAGCAGCAGGCTGGCCGCGAGCAGCGCGACGGTGGCGAGGAACAGGGCGGCGCGGGTGCCCGGCGCGGTGATCGGGAAGCCGAGGATGCTGCGGAAGTCGGTGAAGCCGTTGTTGCCGCCGAAACCGGTCTCGTTGCGGAAGAACAGCAGCATGCCGGCGAAGGTCAGGGCCTGGGTCATGATCGAGAAGTACACGCCGCGGATCCGCGAGCGGAAGGCGAAGTAGCCGAAGGCGAAGGCCAGCGCGCCGGGCAGCACCACCACCAGGCACAGCGCCCAGAGGAAGTGCTGGGTGCCGGCCCAGTACCAGGGCAGTTCGTTCCAGGAAAGGAAGGTCATGAACGCCGGCAGGCTGTCGCCGGAGGCCTGGCGCATCAGGTACATGCCCATGGCGTAGCCGCCGAGGGCGAAGAACAGCCCGTGGCCGAGGGACAGCAGGCCGGCGTAGCCCCAGACCAGGTCGAGGGCGAGGGCGACGATGGCGTAGCAGAGGATCTTGCCGGTCAGGGTCAGGCTGTAGGCCGAGAGGTGCAGCGCGCTGTCCGCCGGCAGCAGGTGCAGCAGCGGCATGACCAGCAGCGTGGCGAAGGCTGCGCCGAGCGCGATAGCGGTGACGCGGCCGCCGGCCCGGCGGGCGAGGGTGACGGTGAGTGGCTGGTTCAATCGATGACCCTCCCTTTCAGGGCGAACAGTCCCTGCGGGCGTTTCTGGATGAACAGGACGATCAGCGCGAGGATCAGGATCTTGCCCAGCACCGCGCCGATCTGCGGTTCGAGGATCTTGTTCGCCACGCCGAGGCCGAAGGCGGCGAGGACGCTGCCGGCGAGCTGGCCGACGCCGCCGAGCACCACCACCAGGAAGGAGTCGATGATGTAGCCCTGGCCGAGGTCCGGGCCGACGTTGCCGACCTGCGACAGGGCTACCCCGCCGAGCCCGGCGATGCCCGAGCCGAGACCGAAGGCGAGCATGTCCACGCGCCCTGTGGGCACCCCGCAGCAGGCCGCCATGTTGCGGTTCTGGGTCACCGCGCGGACGTTCAGGCCGAGCCGCGTGCGGTTCAGCAGCAGCCAGGTGAGGAGCAGCACGAACAGGGCGAAGCCGATGATGACGATGCGGTTCCACGGCAGCACCAGGTTCGGCAGCACCTGGATGCCGCCGGACAGCCAGGCCGGGTTGGCTACCTCGACGTTCTGCGCGCCGAACAGCATCCGCACCAGTTGGATCAGCACCAGGCTGATGCCCCAGGTGGCGAGCAGGGTTTCCAGCGGCCGGCCGTAGAGATGGCGGATCACCGTGCGCTCCAGGGCCATGCCGATGGCGGCGCTGACGCAGAACGCCACCGGTAGCGCCAGCAACGGGTAGAGCGCCAGCCATTCCGGCGCCAGGCGCTGGAACAGCAGTTGCACCACGTAGGTGGAGTAGGCGCCGAGCATGAGCATTTCGCCGTGGGCCATGTTGATCACCCCGAGCAGGCCGTAGGTGATCGCCAGGCCGAGCGCCGCGAGCAGCAGGATCGAGCCCAGCGACAGGCCACTGAAGGCCTGGCCGAGCAGGTCGCCGACCAGCAGCCGGCGCTTGACCTGGGCCAGGCTGGTGGCGGCGGCGATGCGCACGCCTTCCTCCGGTTCCACCGCCGGGTCGAGCAGGTTCTCCAGGCGGGTTCGCGCCAGCGGATCGCCGGACTCGCCGAGCAGGCGCACGGCGGAAAGGCGTAGCGCCGGGTCGGGATCGCCGAGTTGCAGGTTGGCCAGGGCCAGGCCGAGGGCTTCCTTCACGCCAGCGTCGCTCTCGATCCGCAGGCGCGCTTCGAGCAGCGGCCGTTGCGCGGCCTTGGCGGTTTTCTGCAACTGCTGCGCGGCGGCCTGCCGCAGCGGCACTTCGTTGGCCACCAACTGGTGGCTGGCCAGGGCGGTGTTGAGCAGGCCGCGCAGGCGATTGTTCAGGCGCAGCGGCTTCGGCTCGCCGTCCGGCAGGGCGTCGCCTTCGGCGGCCTGGAAACGCTGGTCGGCGCCGAGGATGAATGGCTGCTGGCGGCTGTCCAGCGCAATGCGGTTGTGGCGCAGCGCTTCGAGAAAGGCCAGGCGATCGGCGTCGGGCGTCGCCGCCCAGTGTTCGAGCAGGTGGGCGCGACCGCCGTTGTCGGCAGCGGCGAAGTCCTGCGCCGGTCCGGCGTAGGCCGTCACCGCGAGAAGGGCGGCCAGGACCAGGACACAGGCATGGAGCGGGCGGGTGAGGAGGGCAAGGGGCATGCTGGGGTTCCTGGGCGACGTGCGGTATGGCCGGTCCCCCGCCCTCTCCCTGAAGGACGAGGGGGCCGTTAGGCGCGCGACCGGGGCGTTCCCGTTCCGTTCAGGGGAACGCCTGGTCAGGGGGGCAGGGTTCTTCACGGCAGAACTCAGTTGCTCTTCAGCGCATGCTCCGGCTTCTTCTCGTTGCCCGGGATGAACGGGCTCCAGGGTTGCGCGCGAAGCGGCTCGGGGGTCTTCCAGACCACTTCGAACTGGCCGTCGTCCTGGATCTCGCCGATCATCACCGGCTTGTGCAGGTGGTGGTTGCTCTTGTCCATGACCAGCGTGTAGCCGGATGGCGCCTTGAAGCTTTGCCCGGCCATCGCCTCGCGAACCTTGTCGACCTCGGTGCTGCCGGCCTTTTCCACGGCCTGCGCCCACATGTGGATGCCGACGTAGGTGGCTTCCATGGGGTCGTTGGTCACCGCGGTGCCGTAGTTCGGCAGGTTCTTTGCCTTGGCGTAGGCTTTCCAGTCGGCGACGAACTTCTCGTTGACCGGATTGCTCACCGACTCGAAGTAGTTCCATGCCGCGAGGTTGCCGACCAGCGGCTTGGTGTCGATGCCGCGCAGTTCTTCCTCGCCTACGGAGAAGGCCACCACCGGCACCTCGGTGGCTTCCAGGCCCTGGTTGGCCAGTTCCTTGTAGAAGGGCACGTTGGAGTCGCCATTGACGGTGGAGACCACCGCGGTCTTGCCGCCTGCGGCGAACTTCTTGATGTCGGCGACGATGGTCTGGTAGTCGCTGTGGCCGAACGGCGTGTAGACCTCCTGGATGTCCTTGTCGTCCACGCCCTTGCTGTGCAGGAAGGCGCGCAGGATCTTGTTGGTGGTGCGCGGGTAGACATAGTCGGTGCCGAGCAGGAAGAAGCGCCTGGCGCCGCCGCCGTCCTCGCTCATCAGGTACTCCACCGCCGGGATCGCCTGCTGGTTCGGCGCCGCGCCGGTATAGAAGACGTTCGGCGAGAGTTCCTCGCCCTCGTACTGGACCGGGTAGAACAGCAATCCGTTGAGTTCCTCGAACACCGGCAACACCGATTTGCGCGACACCGAGGTCCAGCAACCGAAGACCACCGCGACCTTGTCCTGGGTCAGCAACTGGCGGGCCTTTTCCGCGAACAGCGGCCAGTTCGACGCGGGATCGACCACCACCGCCTCCAGCTTCCTGCCGTTGACCCCGCCCTTGGCGTTAATCTCGTCGATGGTCATCAGGGCCATGTCCTTCAGCGAGGTCTCGGAGATCGCCATGGTCCCGGACAGCGAGTGGAGGATGCCGACCTTGATGGTTTCGGCGGCCTGGATGGACCAGGACAGGCCCATGGAAGCGATGGACGCGGACAGCGTGAAGGCCTTGAGCAGACTGCGACGTTTCATTGGTGTTGTTCTCCATTCACCAGCGGTCGGGGCGGCAGTTTTCAGGAGGCGTCGTGCTTGTCGTCGGGCATCCGTCCGGTGGACGGCGGGGTGCGCACTGCGGCCTGGATCTCTTCGTCGAGGCTCCAGAGCAAAGGCTGTGCCTCTTCTTGGCGCTGGCCGGTATCGGTCGGCGAAAAGGCGCCGCGAGTCGCCGGGGAAGCATGCCGAGCAGGTCTGGCTATGCCGGGGAAGGCTGCGTTTTCAACGGGTTTTCGCCGGATATCGACGGAGAAGGCGCCGTGGGCTCCGGAAGGGGAGGCGTCGCGCTGACCTCCCTCCTTGCCGCCGGCGGCGCGTCCATGGGTACGCCGTCGCTCCGTCCTGGCACCACCGCGGTGCGTCAGGGCGCGGCATCCAGGGCGTCCGCCTCAGGCTGGTGCGCTCAGCCTGGGAACAGCGAACCCTTCAGGCCGGTGACGATGATCTGCGCCGCCAGTGCGCAGACGAACAGGCCCATCAGGCGACTGACGATCTGTAGCCCCTGGTCGCCAAGCAGGCGTTCGATGCGGTCGGAAAGATAGAGCGTGGTGCCGAGGGTCAGGCAGGCGAGGAAGATCGCCACCAGGGAGATCAGCTTGGCCTCCCAGCCCTGGCCGACGCCCATCACCAGCAGCGCGCCGATGGTGCCGGGGCCGACGGTGAGAGGAATGGTCAGCGGGACGATGGTCACGTCCTGCTGCACGTTGTCGCTCTGCACCGCCGCGCGGCCCTGGGCCATGCCCAGCGCGGAGATGAACAGCACGCTGCCGGCGCCGATGCGGAAGGCGTCGGCGGTGATACCGAAGAGGATGAAGATGTAGCGGCCGAACAGGTACAGCGCGACGCTGGCGATCAGCGCCGCCAGGGCCACCCGCCAGGCCATGCGCTTGCGGTCGCGCGGGCCGAAGCCGCGGCTGAGGCTGATGAAGCAGGACAGCACGAAGAAGGGGCTATAGAGCACCAGCATCTTCAGGTAGACGCTGAACAGCAAATGCATGGAGGCGCTTCCGGTCCGGGTGTGGGCATGAGCATAGCGTGCGACGGGCCGGTGCGATGTCCGGCGGGTTGGCAATATGCCGGTTCGCGTGGCATGTGACAACGAGGCCGGATGTCGGCGGATAACGCCGTTGGCGTCATGCGCCCTACGGGAGCCGGGACCACCGGGGCGTAGGGCGAATAGCCGCTTGCGGTTATCCGCCGTGGCGGAGGCCGGGTGCAGCCCCGGAGCACGTCGCTGCCCTCAGGAGGGCAGGGCGTCGCCCTGGCGGCGGCGATCGCGTTCGCCGACCCAGTAGGCGATCAGCTCACGCAATTGCGACAGCTCCACCGGCTTGGCCATGTGCCCGTCCATGCCGACCAGCCGCGCGCGTTCCTTGTGTTCGCTGAGGATGTGCGCGGTGAGCGCCACCACCGGGGTATGCGGGCGCTGTTCGTGGGCTTCCCAGGCGCGGAGCTGCTCGGTGGCGGAGAAGCCGTCCAGAACCGGCATCTCGCAGTCCATCAGCACCAGGTCGTACTGGGTCGCCTTCATCGCGCTGAGCGCCTCCTGGCCGTTGCTGGCGGTGTCCGGCTGGAGGTTGAGCTTGTTCAACATGCCGCGGATGACCTTGGTGGAGATGCTGTTGTCCTCGGCGACGAGGATCCGGAAATCGCTCGGCAGGCTCGGCGCCTGCGCTTCCTTGGCCGGTTGCAGGTAGTTGGTGACGCCGCTGACGCCGCGCTGGGCGAGTTCGTCGGCGAGGGTCGCCTTCAGCGTGTAGCCGGCCACCGGCTTGGCCAGGATGCGCTTGATCCCGGCGTTGCGGGCGATGATCTTGCTCGGCGCGTTGCTGATCCCGGTGAGCATGATCAGCAGGATGTCGTGGTTGAGGTTGGGGTCTTCCTTGATCTTCGCCGCCAGTTGCATGCCGGTCATGCCGGGCATGTCCTGGTCGAGCAGGACCACGTCGAAGTACTCGCGCAGGTGCGCCTTGGTGCGCAACTGGGCCAGCGCCTCCTTGCCGGACGACACCGCGCTGACGTTCAGGCCCCAGCCGCTGCACTGCTGCACCAGCACCTTGCGGCAGGTTTCGTTGTCGTCCACCACCAGCAGCCGGGCGCCCTGCAGCGGGCCGTCGAGGTCGGCGGTGGGGTTCTCCAGCTGCTGCGGGTCGAGCGGCAGGGTCAGCGACAGGGTGGTGCCCTGGCTGCTGCCGGACTGGATGCCGAACTCCCCGCCCATCAGCCGCACCAGTTGGCGGGCGATGATCAGGCCGAGGTGGCTGCCGAGCTTGCTGGCGGAAAGGAAGTCGCCGCTGTGCAGCTCGGCGGTGAGCAGCGCCTCGCGCTCCTTGGCGTCGAACGGGTGGCCGCTGTCCTGCACGGCGATGCGCAGGCGTGGCGTCTCGCCCTGGTCGTCGAGGGCCACCACCAGCAGGATCTCGCCTTCCTCGGTCTGCTTGAACGCGTTGTCCAGCAGGCTCAGGACCACCTGGCGCAGGCGCGTCGGATCGCCGCCGATGACCCGCGGCACCTGCGGCTGGGTGAAGCTGATCAGCTCGATGCGCTGCTGCTCGGCCTTGACCCGGAAGATATCCAGGCAGTCCTCGATCAACGCGTTGAGGTCGAACTGCACTTCGTCCAGCTCGATCTGCCCGGACTCCAGCTTGGAGATGTCGAGTATCTCGTTGATCAGCGTGAGCAGCTCGTTGCCGGCGCTGTGGATGGTCTGCACGTAGTCGCGCTGCTTCGCCGACAACGGGGTGCCGAGGAGCAGTTCGGTCATGCCCAGCACGCCGTTCATGGGCGTGCGGATCTCGTGGCTGATCTTGGCCAGGAACTCGGCCTTGGTCTGCAATTCCGCGGTGTGCGCCGCCTCGCTGGTGCGCTGTTGCAGGTTGAGCTGCTGGATCAGCCGCTGGCGTTCGGTGAGCGAGACGCTCAGGACCAGCCCGGCGAGGGTGGCGAAGCTGAACACGCCGAGCACCAGCCAGCCCGGATCGAGTTGCTTGGTGCCGAACAGTACCGGCAGGAACACCATGAAGCCGGCGTTGAACACGATCATCCCGGCAACGATCAGGCGCGCCGGCTGGTAGCCGCGATACCAGTGCCAGGCCGCGATCAGCGGGACGCTGAGCGAACTGAGGATCACCAGCAGGTAGATCAGCCAGCTGAACCAGAGTTGCTGGGTGAAGGCGATGATCGCGCCGACCGCCAGGATCAACAGCGCCTCGCCTTGCAGGAGGCGGTTCAGGCGGCTTTCCGCAGTGCCGCGGAAGAAGCTGCAGGCGAACCACAGCAGGCTCACCGCGGCGCCGAGGGCGCCGAGGTCGGCGGTCAGCGACTGGTTGAACTTGAGTCCCGGCAGCCAGAACGCCACCAGCCCCAGGTTCGCCGCGGCGCAGACCGCCAGCGCCGCGTGCACCGCCGCCAGCCACAGGCTGCTGGCGCTGCGCGAGTAGGCGAAGCGGATCAGGTTGTACATCAGCAGCAGGAGCATGCCGCCGAGCAGCATGCCGAAGGCGTAGGCGGGCTTCTCCAGGCCGACCAGGCCGGCTTCGTCGATCTGGTCGAACCAGGCCATCAGCGGATGGTTGGAGGTCATCCGCACGTACAGGGTCATCGGCTTGCCGTCGACCGGCAGCGAGAACAGGTAGGAGCGCGAGGGCAGCGGGCGCTCCTGGAACGGTCGCGACTCGCCGGTGTGCTGGTCCCGCACCAGTTGGCCGTCCTGCACCAGGTAGTAGTCCAGGTACTGCACCCGCGGGGCGAAGATCCACAGCCAGCTCGGCACCTTCTGCGCGGGAAGCTGGACCTGCAGCCAGACCGCCTGGGGGCTAGCGGGGAAGATGAAGGAGCGCTTGGCCAGCGGGCGGAACTGCTCCTTGCGCTGGAGGACGTCGGCGATCCGCAGTTGCGCGCTCTCGTCGCGCAGCAGGCGCCAGTTCTGGTTGACGCTGGGGGTGGTGGCGGTGGTTTGCAGGGGAACGCTGGAAACGCCGGCGTCGTCCGCGACCGCCGGCGACATCGGACCGAGCAGAAGCAGCAGGAAGCTGACGAGTAGTCCTATGGCGATCCGAAGCCGTACCACGGCGAAGTCCCTTCGAAGGTGAATGGCCGGATTATAGCCAAGTGGCCGTGGCAACGGCATAGGCCGCGGAAGCGCCGTGCGGCGCCCGCGGCTTCGGGCCCGGTCAGGACTCGCCGCGCTCGCGGGCGATGGCACGGTAGCCGATGTCCTTGCGGTAGAAGCAGCCGTTCCAGCGGATCTTCTCGGCCAGGCGATAGGCCTGTTGCTGGGCGGCGGACACGCTCTCGCCGATGGCGGTGGCACAGAGCACGCGGCCGCCGGAGGTGACCACCTGGCCATCCTTCAGCGCGGTGCCGGCGTGGAACACCTTGCCGTCCAGCGCGGCGGCCTCGGCCAGGCCTTCGATGACCTCGCCCTTGGCGTAGTCGCCCGGATAGCCGCCGGCGGCCAGTACCACGCCCACGGTCGGACGCGGGTCCCAGGTCGCCTCGACCTTGTCCAGCGCCTTGGCCAGGGCGGCCTCGACCAGCAGGACCAGGGAGGACTCCAGGCGGACCATGATCGGCTGGGTTTCCGGATCGCCGAAGCGGCAGTTGAATTCGATGACCTTGGGCGCGCCGCTCTTGTCGATCATCAGGCCGGCATAGAGGAAGCCGGTATAGACGTTGCCTTCCTCGGCCATGCCGCGCACGGTCGGGTAGATCACTTCGTCCAGCACCCGCTGGTGGACCTCGGCGGTGACCACCGGGGCCGGCGAGTAGGCGCCCATGCCGCCGGTGTTCGGCCCGCTGTCGCCATCGCCGACGCGCTTGTGGTCCTGGCTGGTGGCCATCGGCAGCACGTTCTGGCCGTCGACCATGACGATGAAGCTGGCCTCCTCGCCATCGAGGAACTCCTCGATCACCACGCGCGAGCCGGCGTCGCCGAAGGCATTGCCGGCGAGCATGTCGCGCACGGCGGCTTCGGCTTCGTCCAGGTTCATGGCGACGATCACGCCCTTGCCCGCGGCCAGGCCATCGGCCTTGATGACGATGGGCGCGCCCTGCTCGTGCAGGTAGGCCAGGGCCGGCTCGACCTCGGTGAAGTTGCGATAGGCGGCGGTGGGGATCCGGTGGCGGGCGAGGAAGTCCTTGGTGAAGGCCTTCGAGCCTTCCAGCTGGGCGGCGCCGGCGGTCGGGCCGAAGATATCCAGGCCGCGCTCGCGGAACAGGTCGACCACGCCTGCCACCAGCGGCGCCTCGGGACCGACGATGGTCAACTGGACGTTCTTCGCGGCGAAGTCGGCCAGTTGCTCCAGGGCCAGCACGTCGATGGCGACGTTCTCGCACTTGGCTTCGGTGGCGGTGCCGGCGTTGCCCGGGGCGACGAAGACCTTCGCCACGCGCGGGTCCTGGGCGACTTTCCAGGCCAGGGCATGTTCACGACCGCCGCTGCCGATGATGAGTACGTTCATGGGGTTCTCCTGGCGCAACGGCGGGTAACGCGCCGCGTTATCCGCCCTGCGTGAAATTCGTGGGTAGGGCGGCTGACCGCATCGCGCTCAGCCGCCGTGATACTCAATGGCGGAAATGGCGCATGCCAGTGAACACCATCGCGATATCCGCCTCGTCGGCCGCCGCGATCACTTCGTTGTCGCGCATCGAGCCGCCCGGCTGGATCACCGCGGTGATGCCGGCCTTGGCCGCGTTGTCGATGCCGTCGCGGAACGGGAAGAAGGCGTCGGAAGCCATCACCGCGCCTTTCACTTCCAGGCCGGCGTGCTCGGCCTTGATCGCGGCGATCCGTGCGGAGTTGACCCGGCTCATCTGGCCGGCGCCGACGCCGACGGTCTGGCGGTTCCTGGCGTAGACGATGGCGTTGGACTTGACGAACTTGGCCACCTTCCAGGCGAAGATCAGGTCGTGGATCTCCTGCTCGGTGGGCGCGCGGCGAGTGACGATCTTCAGGTCCTCGGCCTTGATCATGCCGATGTCGCGGCTCTGTACCAGCAGGCCGCCGTTGACCCGCTTGAAGTCCCAGCCCGGGGCGCGCTCGGCTGGCCATTCGCCGCATTCGAGCAGGCGTACGTTGGCCTTGGCGGCGACCACCTCGCGGGCGGCGGCGGAAATCTTCGGCGCGATGATCACCTCGACGAACTGGCGCTCGACGATGGCCTTGGCGGTTTCGCCGTCCAGCTCGCGGTTGAAGGCGATGATGCCGCCGAACGCCGATTCGCTATCGGTGGCGTAGGCCAGGTCGTAGGCCTTGCGGATGCCGCCTTCGTCTTCCGGCACCACGGCGACGCCGCAGGGGTTGGCATGCTTGACGATCACGCAGGCCGGCTTGAGGAAGCTCTTCACGCATTCCAGGGCGGCGTCGGTGTCGGCGACGTTGTTGAACGACAGTTCCTTGCCCTGCAACTGGATGGCGGTGGAGACGCTGGCCTCGCCCTTCTTCGCCTCGACGTAGAACGCCGCGCTCTGGTGCGGGTTCTCGCCGTAGCGCATTTCCTGGGCCTTGACGAACTGACTGTTGAAGGTGCGCGGGAAGGCGCCGCGGTCGGCGGTGCCTAGGGTATCGCGGTTCTGGTCGATGGTACCCAGGTAGTTGGCGATCATGCCGTCGTAGGCGGAGGTGTGCTCGAACGCCTTGAGGGCCAGGTCGAAACGCTGGGCGTAGGTCAGGCCGCCGGCCTTGAGGGATTCGATCACGGCGGCGTAGTCGCCGGCATTGACCACGATGGCGACATCCTTGTGGTTCTTCGCCGCCGAACGGACCATGGTCGGCCCGCCGATATCGATGTTCTCGATGGCGGTAGGCAGGTCGCAGTCGGGCCTGGCCACCGTGGCCTCGAAGGGATACAGGTTGACCGCCACCAGGTCGATCGGCTTGATGCCGTGCTGCTCCATGACCGCGCCGTCCAGGTCGCGGCGACCGAGGATACCGCCATGCACCTTCGGGTGCAGGGTCTTCACCCGACCGTCCATCATTTCCGGGAAGCCGGTGTAGTCGGCCACTTCCACGGCAGAGATGCCGTTGTCCCGGAGCAGCTTGTAGGTGCCGCCGGTGGAAAGGATTTCCACGCCGAGGGCGACCAGCTCACGGGCGAAGTCGACGACGCCGGTCTTGTCGGAAACGCTGATCAGCGCGCGGCGGATGGGCAGGCGGGTGGTTTGGTCGGTCATTGCAAGGGTCCTGAGGGCTGGCTTCCGGCCGCGGGTGCCGGCCGGGACGCGCGCCCTTGGCCGGAGCCCGCCGCCGCTCTTAAAGAAGATCGTATTGCTTGAGTTTCTTGCGCAGGGTCCCGCGGTTCAGGCCGAGTAGCTCGGAGGCCTTGGTCTGGTTCCCCTTGACGTGGTTCATGACGGTTTCCAGCAGCGGCGCTTCGACTTCGCAGAGCACCATGTTGTAAACGTCCGTGACCGGCTGCCCTTCGAGGTGGGCGAAGTAGTTGTGCAATGCCTTCTCCACGCTGTCGCGCAGGGTCTGCCCTTCTTGCGTCGGCGTGGTGAGGTGCTGTTTCAGGTTGGCGTTGTCGCTCACGGGCGTTGTTCCACTCACTAAAGTCTCGGTCGTCATCGTTGTCATGCGGCCACCCCTGTTCCGTTGTTCTGGCGCTCGGCGAAGAACTGCCTGACGCTGGCGCACTGCGCATCCGTGTCCTGCAAACGATTGAACTGGGCGCGGAATTCCCTTGCGCCCGGCAGAGTCGCGAGATACCACCCCACATGCTTGCGGGCGATCCGCACACCCATTTCTTCCCCATAAAAAAGGTGCAGCTCCGCGAGGTGTTCGAGCAGGATGCTCTGCACTTCGGGAAGCGGCGCCGCCGGCAGGTGCTCGCCGGTCCGCAGGTAATGGTCGATCTCGCGGAAAATCCACGGTCTTCCCTGGGCGGCCCGACCGATCAGCAGGGCATCCACCCCGGTCTGCTCGATGACTTTCCTGGCCTTTTCCGGCGAATCGATGTCGCCATTGGCGAACACCGGTATCGACACGGCCTGCTTGATCGCCGCGATGGTCTCGTACTCCGCCTCCCCGGTGTACAGGTCGGCGCGGGTCCGGCCATGCACCGCAAGAGCCTGGATCCCCGCCTGTTCGGCGAGCTTCGCGACGGTGACGCCGTTACGGTTGTCCCGGTCCCAGCCGGTCCGGATCTTCAGGGTGACCGGTACGTCGACCGCCCTGACCACGGCATCGAGGATCTCGGCGACCAGCGCCTCGTCCCGCAGCAGGGCGGACCCCGCTGCCTTGTTGCATACCTTCTTCGCCGGGCAGCCCATGTTGATGTCGATGATCTGCGCACCGAGTTCCACATTGCGCTGCGCGGCCTCGGCCAGCATGGCCGGATCGCCGCCGGCGATCTGCACCGAGCGCGGCTCGTCCTCGCCATCGTGGATCAGGCGCAGGCGCGACTTGCGGCTGTTCCACAGGCGGACGTCGCTGGTCACCATCTCCGATACCACCATCCCGGCGCCAAGGCGACGGCAAAGCTGACGGAACGGACGATCGGTCACCCCGGCCATCGGCGCGAGGATCAGTCTGTTGGGCAGTGTATATGGGCCGATGCGTACCACCGACATGGGGCTTCCCTGTCTTGCGGTGCTGCGAAAAAAGGGAGGGCATGATACCCGCTCTGGATGACCGGATAAAGGCTGTTTTGGATAAATTCTGAACAGCCGATTCCTTAGTTCTTACAGTTGGAAGACGAGCGGCACTTGCGCCTGGCGCTCCGCGCGAGCGGTTGGGCGTAGCGGCCCGGCGGCGACCGGCGAGGTCTTTCCGGTCACTCCGGGGAATGGAAGCTCAGGCTGTAGTTCACCGCCTTCGGACCCGGGTCGAGGATGTCCAGCGACACGTGGATCGGTACCTGCGGTGGCATTTCCGTTCGTCCGGCCAGCTCGCCGCCGAGGTACTCGCCGGGCTTGAAGCGGCGATTGGCGATGAGGTGGCCGTTGAGGTCGGCGAAGCGCAGTTCCAGCAGCGGGAACGGCTGCGAGAAGCTGGCGCGATTGTAGATGATCGCGTCGACCACCAGCGCGCCGCTGAATTCGGGATGGCTGCGGACCACCAGGTTGCTGCTCCTGATCTGCTCCACGTCGACCTTGGAGGGAAGGGTGCAGCCGATTTCCGGGCAGAGCTGGGCGAACCAGGGGCGATAGGCGTCCTGGCGCGCCAGTTCGTCGAAATGGTAGGCGATGTACTGAGCGGCGAGACCGCCCAGCGCCAGCAGGATCAGCAGCAGCCAGCCGAGACGCCGCGGCCATTGGCGCCGGGGCTTCTCCCAGGCCAGTTGCAGCGGCTCGTCGCGCAACTGGTCGAGACTCTCGACCGGCGCCTCGTCCGGTTTGCGGGCGCTGCCCAGGGGCGCGACGGACTGTTCCTCGGCGCTTTCCTCGTCGTCTTCATCCAGGGCGCTCAGGCCGTGGCGGCGCTTGCCGAGGCTGGGCTCGTCGTCATCGTCGTCATCGAGGCTGAGGCGAAGTTCCGGCGGATCCTCGGCGCGGCGCAGCGGCACGAAGGATACCCGCTCTTCCGCCAGCGGTTCGCCGAGGCTCGGTTCCTGGCGCGGGTTGCCGCGCGCCGGCTGGGCCGGTTCGGCATCGGCGATCAGCGCCTCGGCCCAGCGTTCGTCGTGTGGATCGCGTTCGTCGTCGCGGCGCGCCAGCAGGCTCTCCGCCGGTCGCGGGGCCTTCTCGATGCTGGAGAACTCCTGGTTCAGCTCGAATTCGTCGAGCTTGGCCAGTTCCTCGTCGAGGTTGAGGCTGTCCAGGTCGAGGTCGTCATGGATCCACAGGGTTTCGTCGCGCGGGCGCGCTGCCGGGGGCGCGCCCGCGACGCTGGGCGCGGGTGGCGGAGCGGCGACCGGCTTCGCTTCGGCTGCCGAAGGAGCGTTCGCGCGCGGCGCGCCACCGACCTGGTGTTGCAGGGCGTTGAAGACTTTCAGGCAGGTGCCGCAGCGGACCGCGCCATTGGCGGCGCCCAGTTGCGCGTCGTTGACGCGGAAACTGGTGCTGCAATGGGGACATTGGGTGATGACGCTTTCGCTCATGCGGCGATCCGTAGGGAAAATCCGGCGGCTAGTCTACCCCAAGCTTCTTGCACGAAGGCAGTGGGGCGGGATCAGTGGTGGCTGGCGGCGCGCCATCAATCGGCGCGGCGGCGGCCGCTGATGCGGATCCAGCCTTCGCGCTCGGCGGTCGGGTCGAGATCGAAGTGTGCGGAGTAGGCCGCGCGGACCTCCTCGGCCTGCTCGGCGAGGATGCCGGACAACGCCAGCAGGCCGCCGGGACGTACCAGGCCGGTCAGTTGCGGGGCGAGGGAAACCAGCGGGCCGGCGAGGATATTGGCGACCAGCACGTCGGCCTGTCGCTGCGGCAGGTCCGCCGGCAGGTAGACAGGGAACCGCGCGGGCTCGATACCGTTGCGCGAGGCATTGTCGCGCGAGGCTTCCAGGGCCTGTGGATCGATGTCGGTGCCGACCGCCCGTTCGGCGCCGAGCAGCAGCGCGGCGATGGCGAGGATTCCCGAGCCGCAGCCGAAGTCGAGCACCTGCCGGCCGGCCAGTTCCTGGCCGTCGAGCCATTCCAGGCACAGCGCGGTGGTCGGGTGGGTGCCGGTGCCGAAGGCCAGGCCCGGATCGAGCAGCAGGTTGACCGCGTCCGGCTCGGGGGCGGCGTGCCAGCTCGGCACGATCCACAGGCGGCGGCCGAAACGCATCGGCTGGAAGTTGTCCATCCAGCTGCGTTCCCAATCCTGGTCGGCGATTTCCTCGACATGGTGCTCGGGCAGGTCGCCGCCGGTAAGCAAGGCGAGGTGGGCGAGCAGGGCGGTCTCATCGGTGTCCGCTTCGAACAGCGCCAGCAGGTGGGTGCGCGACCACAGCGGGGTGGTGCCGAGGTCCGGCTCGAAGATCGGCTGGTCTTCGGCGTCCATGAAGGTCACGGAGACGGCGCCGACTTCGAGCAGGGCGTCTTCGTAGGTTTCGGCCTGTTCCGGGGTGATGGCCAGGCGAACTTGTAACCAGGGCATGGGGCGACCTCTGTTGCGGCTGTAAACGAAACGGGCCGCCCAGGGGCGACCCGTTTTCCACCGCGCAAGCTTACTTGAGGCTAGCCGGCGCTGCCACTCTCTGCCGTGGCCTCGCCGCGCAGTTGCGCCAGGCCGCGATTGGCCAGGTGGCAGGTACCGCCGCCGAGCACCGCCGGCAGCAGCAGGTTGAGCAGCGGCACCAGCGCCAGGAGCAGTATCAGCAGGCCGAACAGCAACAGGCTGCCGCGGCGAGCACGAAGCACGGCGAGCTGCTCGCCGGCATCGGCCAGCCCGGCCAGCGTGGCGGGCAGCAGGAAGCGGATGTTCAGGTAGGCCAGCGCCAGCAGCAGGAGTACACCGTTGTAGAGCGGAACCAGCAGGCCGACCAGGATCGATCCGGAAACGCCCAGCCAGGGTGCCAGGCGGAAGCCGGCGGCACGCCACAGCGAGATCCTTTCGCCGGAGGCAGGTGCCAATCGCGGGTAGCGTTGGCGGACCTGTTCCTTCAGTTGTCCGAGCAGGCCGATGCGCAGGCCCAGGCGGATGCCGAAGACGATGCTGGCGGCGTACAGGGCGACGAAGAACAGCGCGGCATAGCCGACGAAATAGAACGCCAGTTGCGCCAGTCCCGCCAGGCCGTTGAAGGCCGCCAGCGGATCGAAGTACGGGCCACCGCTGCCGGCCTCGATCAGCGAGCCGCTGGGGATCAGGGCGAAGTTGGCCACGCTGAATGCCGTGTACAGCGCGGCCCAGCCGCAGAGGCGGATGATCGGTTCGAAGAAATGCACGAACAGCCAGGTGCACAGCACGCTGACGAGAATGCACAGGCTCGCGGAGCGGAAGAGTGCGGCGGGTTGCAGGCTTTCCCTGAAACCCAAGGCGAAGCAGGTCGCGGCCTCGGTCGCGGCGGCCAGCGATTGGCGGTACCAGCGGCGGATGCGTTCCATGCAGGAGTCCGGTGGTGGAGGGGCGACGAGGATAGCACCGTTGGGGCGGCCGGCAGGCGGAAACGACAAGGGCCGCCCGGAGGCAGCCCTTGTGCGCAGCGACTGACGGATCAGTGCTTGTCCATACCCAGTTTCTTCTCCAGGTAATGGATGTTCACCCCGCCCTTGCAGAAGGCGGCGTCGCGCACCAGGTCCTTGTGCAGTTCGGTATTGGTCTTGATACCGTCGACGATCAACTCGTCCAGGGCATTGCGCATCCGCGCCAGCGCCTCGTCGCGGTCGGCACCGTAGGTGATGACCTTGCCGACCAGCGAGTCGTAGTTCGGCGGCACGCTGTAGCCGCTGTAGAGGTGCGAGTCGACGCGCACGCCGTTGCCGCCGGGGGCGTGGAAGTGCTTGACCTTGCCCGGGCTGGGCATGAAGGTCTTCGGGTCTTCGGCGTTGATCCGGCATTCCAGCGCATGGCCGCGGATGACCACGTCCTCCTGGCGGATCGAGAGCTTCTCGCCGGAGGCGATGCGCAGCATCTCCTTGACGATGTCGACACCGGTGACCATCTCAGATACCGGGTGCTCCACCTGCACGCGAGTGTTCATCTCGATGAAGTAGAAGCGGCCGTTCTCGTAGAGGAACTCGAAGGTGCCGGCGCCGCGGTAGCCGATCTCGATGCAGGCCTGGACGCAGCGGGCGAAGACTTCCTGGCGAGCCTTCTCGTCGATGCCGGTGGCCGGCGCCTCTTCGATCACCTTCTGGTGGCGGCGCTGCAGGGAGCAGTCGCGGTCGCCGAGGTGGATGGCGTTGCCCTGGCCGTCGGAAAGCACCTGGACTTCCACGTGGCGCGGGTTGGTCAGGAACTTCTCCAGGTAGACCATCGGGTTGCCGAACGCCGCGCCGGCCTCGGTGCGGGTCAGCTTGGCCGACTTGATCAGCTCGGACTCGTCGTAGACCACGCGCATGCCGCGCCCACCGCCGCCGCCGGCGGCCTTGATGATCACCGGGTAGCCGACCTCGCGGGCGATCGCCAGGGCGGTCTCTTCATCTTCCGGCAGCGGGCCGTCGGAGCCCGGCACGGTGGGGACGCCGGCGCGCTTCATGGCGTCCTTGGCCGAAACCTTGTCGCCCATCAGGCGGATCACCTCGGCGGTCGGGCCGACGAAGGTGAAGCCGGAGCGTTCGATCTGCTCGGCGAAGTCGGCGTTCTCGGCGAGGAAGCCGTAGCCGGGGTGGATCGCGGTGGCGCCGGTGACCTCGGCCGCGGCGATGATCGCCGGGATCTGCAGGTACGACTGGGTGGCCGGGGCCGGACCGATGCACACCGATTCGTCGGCGAGCGACAGGTGCATCAACTCGCGGTCGGCGGTGGAGTGTACCGCCACCGTCTTGATCCCCAGCTCCTTGCATGCGCGAAGGATGCGCAAGGCGATTTCGCCGCGGTTGGCGATCAGCACTTTTTCCAACATCGCAGGTTCCCCGCGGCTTAGACGATGGTGAACAGCGGCTGGTCGAACTCAACCGGCTGGCCGTTCTCCACCAGGATCGACTCGATGGTGCCGCTAACTTCGGCTTCGATGTGGTTCATCATCTTCATGGCTTCGACGATGCACAGGATGTCGCCTTTCTTCACGCTCTGGCCGACTTCGACGAAGTTGGCCGAGGTCGGCGAGGCGGCGCGGTAGAAGGTGCCGACCATCGGCGAGCGAACCACGTTGCCGTTCAGCTTCGGAGCGGCCGGGGCGCTTTCCGCGGCAGCGGCGGCCGGAGCGGCGGCTGCCGGCGCCGGCGCGGCGACCGGAGCGGCGAAGGCCGGAGCCTGTGCGTACACCGGCTGGGCGGCGGTCTTGCTGTGGCGGCTGATGCGTACCGACTCTTCGCCTTCGCGGATTTCCAGCTCGTCGATACCGGACTCTTCCAGCAGCTCGATCAGTTTCTTGACTTTACGAATGTCCATTAGCGCTAGCACTCCCAGTGAGGTCAGGGGCGTTGAAGTTGTTCAAGGGCGGATTCCAGGGCCAGGCGGTAGCCTGTGGCGCCGAGACCGCAGATCACCCCTACCGCCACGTCGGAGAAGTAGGAGTGATGCCGGAAAGGTTCACGTTTGTGCACGTTCGACAGGTGCACTTCGATGAATGGGATGCTCACCGCAAGCAGCGCGTCACGTAACGCGACGCTGGTATGGGTGAATGCCGCCGGATTGATGATGATGAAGTCCACGCCTTCGTCGCGCGCGGCATGGATCCGGTCGATCAGTTCGTATTCGGCGTTGCTCTGCAGATGCAGCAGGTGGTGGCCGGCTTCGCGGGCGCGGCGCTCGAGGTCCTGGTTGATCTGCCCGAGGGTGGTCGAACCGTAGGTGCCGGGCTCGCGGGTGCCCAGCAGGTTCAGATTCGGCCCGTGCAATACGAGGAGGGTCGCCATTGTCTTGTTGATTGTCCTGTACAGGCTGCAAACGGCAAGCGGGCACTATGCCGGAATTTCCGTATGACTGTCCAGTCACTGTTAGATTGCAGTAGATCGCCGCATGTTGACCGGCAATTGCGGCAGAAGTATGTCAGCGCATGTCACTGCCGGGTAGCGGCCCGGCGCAGTCGTTCGGCGAGCCCGGCGGCGTCGATCTCTCCGATGACGCGCAAGTCGCTCCATTCGTCACCGCCCGGGGCGAAGAACAGGATCGCCGGCGGACCGAACAGGTTGTAGCGGTCCAGCAGGCCGCGCTGGGCCGGGTTGCTTTCGGTGATGTCGAAGCGCAGCAGGCGGTAGGCCGGCAGTCGTGCCTGCACCGTGGGATCGGTGAGAACCTGGCGCTCGATGACCTTGCAACTGATGCACCAGTCCGCATACCAGTCCAGCAGCACCGGCTTGCCGGCCTGACGTGCCTCGGCCAGGGCGGCGTCCAACTGCGCCGGGGTGGTCAGGTTCTGCCATTCGCCGGGCGTGCTCGGCGGCCCGGCATGGATCGACGGCACCGAGCGGCCCAGCGGATGGATCGGGTCCGACTCGCCCTGCAGGGCGCCGATCCAGGCGGCCACCGCGTAGGTCAGGAACATCAGGCCAAGCAGTTGCAGCAGGCGGCGTGCGGCGCTCTTCGGGGTGAATTCGAGGGCGCCCAGGGCCAGGCCGGCGCCGCCGGCGAGCATGCCCCAGAGCATCAGCGCCACCGGGCCGGACACCACCCGCTCCAGCAGCCACACGGCGACCGCCAGCAACAGCACGCCGAAGGCGTTGCGCACGCCGTTCATCCAGGCTCCGCTCTTGGGCAGCAGGGCGCCGCCGCCGGCGCCGAACACCACCAGCGGCGTACCCATGCCCAGGCCGAGGGCGAACAGTTGCAGGCCGCCCCCCCAGGCATCGCCGCTGGCGCTGATATAGAGCAGCGAGGCGGCCAGCGGGGCGGAGACGCAGGGCGAGACCAGCAGGCTGGAAAGCACGCCGAGGGTGGCCGCGCCGAGGATCGAGCCGCCGCGCGCATCGCCGGCCAGGCGGTCGAGCGGTTCGCGGATGAAGCCGGGCAGGCGCAGCTCGAAGAAGCCGAACATGGCCACGGCGAACAGCGCGAAGAACGCCGCGAATGGCACCAGTACCCAGGGCGACTGCAATTGCGCCTGGAGATTGAGGCTGGCGCCGAACATGCCCATCAGCGCGCCGAGCAGGGCGAAGCAGAGCGCCATCGGCAGCACGTAGGCGAGCGACAGGACGAAGCCGCGACCACCGCCCGGCCGGCCGCGCAGGACCACTCCGGAGAGGATCGGCAGCATCGGCAGCACGCAGGGGGTGAAGGTCAGGGTCAGGCCGGCGAGGAAGAAGAACAGCAGGCTGCGCTTGCCCTTGTGCTCGAGCGGGCCCTTGCCGGCCGCGTCGCTCGCGGCTGGCGTCGCGGCACCGCCGTCGATGTCGAAGCGCCTGGTTTCCGGGGGGTAGCAGAGGCCCTTGTCGGCGCAGCCCTGGTACGTCACCACGAGGGTATAGGGCTGCCGTGCCGGGTTGTTCAGGGGAATCTCCAGGTCGACGATGTTGTAGTAGACCTCGGTATCGCCGAAGTACTCGTCGTGGTGCTGCTTGCCCGCCGGCAGCTGCACCTGGCCGAGGCTGACCTGGGCTGGCTCGACCTTGAACTGGAAGCGGTGGCGGTAGAGGTAGTAGCCCTCGGCGTTGACGAAGCGCAGCAGCACGTGCTGCGCGTCGCTGCGCTCGACGCTGGGCTTGAACGCCTGGTCGACCTTGAGGAAGTCGCCGCCATCGAGGCCGCCGCCGAGGGAGGCGCCGGGACGGCTGTCGAACAGGCCCGCGCCGGCGGGCAGGGCGACCAGCAGGAGGATCAGGGTCAGCAGGCGGCGCATGGATATCTCGTCGGATCAAAAGCCGGAATGATAGCGGAAAGCCGGGCCCGATCGAGCCCCGTGCGGCTGATCAGGTCCTGCCCCGGTTCCGCTGAGCGGTATCCGACCGGTCCGAAGCCAGACGGTTCCTCTGGCGCCTTGCGGCACGTCGCCGCAGGGTCACAGGCGGAAGGCCTGCACCGTGGTGCGTAGGTCGCCGCCCAGTTGCCGCAGTTGCTCGCCCTGTTCGCGGCTATGGCCGATCAGCCGCAGGTTTTCCCCGCCCAGGGCGTGGATGCGTTCGCTGTGCGAGCGAATCTCGCCGACCGCCTGGCTCTGCTGGGTCGAGCCTTCGGCGATGCGTTCGGCCATCACGCCGATGGTATGGATCGCGGCGACCACTTCGTCCAGCGCGCCCTCCGCCGCGCCGGCCTGTTCGGCGGTGCGTTCGGCATGCTCGACCTGGCTGCGCATGGCCTCCACCGATTGCCGCGCGGCCTGTTGCAGGCGGCCGATGAGCTGCTGGATCTCCTCGGTGGCCCCGGCGGTGCGCTGGGCCAGCGAGCGGACTTCCTCGGCGACCACGGCGAAGCCGCGGCCCTGGTCGCCGGCGCGGGCGGCCTCGATGGCGGCATTGAGGGCGAGCAGGTTGGTCTGTTCGGCGATCGAGCGGATCACCGTCAGCACGCTGCCGATGGTCGCCGACTCCTCGGCCAGGCGCTCGATCGACTGGGCGTTGCCTTGCACCTCGTCGACCAGCTCGCGCAGGCCGCCCAGGCTCTCGCCGATCACCCGCTGGCCATGCTCCACTGCCTGGCCTGCGCTGCGACTGGCGTCGGCGGTCTGGCTGGCGTCTCCGGCGACCTGCTGGATCGCCGCTTCCATGTCGCCGAGGGCGTCGCGGATCTGCCCGGTATCGCCGGCCTGGTGCTCGACCCCGGCGTGCAGGCCGCTGCTGACCTCGGCCAGGGTCTGGCTGCTGCCGGCGACCTGTTCGGCGCGGCGGTGGATCGCGCCGACCAGCTCGGCGAGGAAGCTGCGCAGGCGGTTCAGCGAATCTTCCAGGTTGCGCAGGTCCTCGGTGCGGGTATGCAGGGATATGGGGCGCGAGAAGTCGCCGTCGGCCCAGGCCGAGAGCGCCGGCACCAGTTGCCCGAGGACCCGCGCCAGGCGTCTTTGCAGGCTGTCGATGGCGAGGGCGATGAGCAGGATCAGGGCGATCATCCCACCCTGGATCAGGCGTACCTGGCCTTGCAGGCGCTGGCGTTCGCCGCGCACCTGCGGTTCCAGGGTGGCCAGGGCCTGGCGCACCGCGTCCAGTCTGGCGCCGGTGTCGGCGGACAGTTGCTGGCGACGCTCGATCAGGTCGCGGGTGCGGCGTAACTCGTCCGGATAGCGTTGCAGCAGGCTGGCGAGTTCGCGCCGCAGCGCCACGCCGCGGTCTTCGGCATTGCCGGCGCCAGCCTCGGCGTCGCCGGCCAGCCCCATCATGGCGGCGAAGTCGTCGCTGGCCGAGCGTTGCTCGTCGAGCACGCCGAGCAGCGGCAAGGCCTCGATCCGCCCGGCCTGCTCGCGCAGGTTGGCCAATTCGCGCTCGACGTCGCCGGCCAGGGCCGGGTTGGCGCTTTCCACCAGCTTGGCGCGGGCCAGGCTGAGGCGGGTCAGGTGCAGGCTGGCGAGCAGCAGCGGGGTGCGGTAGGCGCCGGCCTGGGGCTGCCCCGCCGCGGCGTCCAGGTAGGCGGACCATTGTTCCAGGTTGCCGGTGAGGTCGCGCTCGGCCTGTAGCAGCAGGCCCTGCGGGTCGCCGGCGAGCTTGCCGGCGGCGAGCAGGTCGCCGGCGCTGAATTCGCGCAACTCCGCGAGGCTTGGCGCGAGGGTCCGGGCGAGGTCCGGCGGTAGCTCCGGCAAGGCCTCGGCGAGGCTTTCCAGGGCTTGCAGCGCGGCCTGCTGGCGCACGGCGTCGCCGCTGCCGAGGTACTGGCGGATGTTGCGCGCGACCTGTTCGTCGAAGCGCTGTGACAGCTCCAGGTACTGGTCGAGCAACTGGAAGGGCCGCTCCATGGCGCGTTGCGACCACCACAGGGTGATTCCCAGGGCGAGGCAGACGGTGAGCAGGAGCAGGGTGTTGAGGTTGGTGAGTTGCTTGAGGCGCATGGCGAGTCTCGTCCGACTACGGAACGGCGAGATCGCAGGTTATTTCCGTTCGGTTACCGGCTGATGACAAAAGGCCATTATCGAGCGTCGGGACGATATACTTCGATCCGGTTGCGCCCGCCGTGCTTGGCCCGGTACAGCGCTTCGTCGGCCTGCTTGGCCATGCTCTTGATATCGAGGTCCGGGGTCAGCTCGGCGATGCCGCAACTGAAGGTGCAGCGCAGGTCGGTCGGTTGCGCCGGGTAGTGGATCTCGGCGAAGCGCTGGCGAATCTCGTCGAGCACCAGGCGCGCGGCGTCCAGGTCGGTGTCCGGAAGGACCACGGCGAACTCTTCGCCGCCATAGCGGCCGATGTGGTCGGTCTTGCGCAGGCGTTGCTTGAGGAACAGCGCCAGGCCCTTGATCACCCGGTCGCCCATGGGGTGGCCGAAACGGTCGTTGACCTGCTTGAAGTGGTCGATGTCGAGCATCGCGAAGCTCAGCGGACGGCCATCGCGACGTGCGCGCAGACGGGCGTCCTCGAGCAGTTGCAGGGTATGGGTGTGGTTGTACAGGCCGGTCAGGCTGTCGCGCACCATCCGCGCCTTCAGGCTGCGCGCGCGGCTGGCGCGGGTGCGCACGGTGGCGATCAGGTGGCGCGGGCGGATCGGCTTGGTGAGGAAGTCGTCGCCGCCTTCGCTCATGGCGTCCAGCTGCTTGTCCAGGTCGTCCTCGGCGGACAGGTAGATGATCGGCACGCTGACGTGGCGCTCGTGCTGGCGGATCACCTTGGCCAATTCGGTGCCCAGGCATTCGGGCATGTACATGTCGAGGATGATCAGGTCGGGCTGGAAGTCGCTCAGCTCGGCCATCACCGACAGTGGCTCGGTGAGTGCGCGGGTGATGATCCCGGCGCTGTTGAGGACCATCTCGGTGTGCAGCGCCTGGGCCCGGGAGTCGTCGACGATCAGTACCCGGTAGGGCTCGTAGAAGCTCAGGCGGCTGAGGGTCTCGATCTTTTCCAGCACGCTGGAGGCGTCCAGGGTGCCGGTGAAGAATTCCTGGCCGCCGGCGCGGGCCGCGGCCAGGCGGGTCGGTGTGTCGGTTTCGCTGTCGCTGAAGAACAGCACCGGCAGCTTGTGTTCGAGGCCGGCCTGGGCCTCGCTGGCCAGTCGCAGGCCCATGTCGGGGCCGGCGAAGTCGACTTCCATGACGATCGCCGCCGGGTAGCGTTCGCGCATGCTGGCGCGGAAGGCGTCGGCGGTCTCGCAGCTCAGCGCCTGCAGACCGAAGAACTCCAGTTGCTGGGCCAGGCGCTCGGCGCGTTCGCGGTCCTTCAGTGCCAGGTAGACCGGTTTGCGCAACGGCGGCAGGACGGTGTGCTCGAGCTGGTCGCCATGCCGCAGGCCGGTGCGCGACAGGCGCTGCATCAACTGGTTGAGTTCGCTGATCGACTCGCTGGAAAGCCGGCCGCGGTTGGCCTCGACGACGTCCAGGGTACGGTCGATGGCACCGGCCAACTGGGCATGCTCGGCTTGCTCGAAGCGTTCGGCGTAGCGCTGCAGGCGCAGGGTGGCGTCGGCCAGTTCTTCCATGCCGTCGCTGTTCCACTCCGCGCGGGTCAGGCGTTGCCAGACCTCCAGAACCTGGCGCGCCTGGTTGATCACTCGCTGGGCGAAGTGGTGCTTCAGGCGGTCCAGGGTCGGGTCATCGTGCTCGGTCATCATGACGCGCTTCTTTCGTGGTCTTCGCGGCAGAGCGTCGCTGCGAATGATGGCTCTATGCTATCACCTATCGCCATGAAAGCCAGCGGCCGTTGGGCGGCTGACGAGAGGAGCCTTTTCTTTTCCAAATGTCATCCCCACCTGTTGGTGGGTGCCTTTGTGCGACGGACTACGGCATGCTTATGCCTGTTTCGGAAAATTCTCACTGAGCATTCCGGCACAAAACCGGCTTCCACTACGCTGAAAGCCGACGATGCCGAGGTTTTCGGCGTCCTGGAAGGGTTGGCGCTTGGCACGGAACGCGTTCGCCATGGTCCAATCCCCCATCTATCGAGCTGTTTTAAGGACCCTTGCCATGCTGGACTGGAAGAAGCGTCGTGGGACCATGCGCGATCGCGTGGACAATTCCGTGGATGATGTGCGTACCTACTTCGGCGGCCCCTGGCTGGTGCGCGTGGTGGGAGGCCTGCTGGGCATCTACCTGCTGGTGGCGATGCTGGTCGGCTGGTACTGGAGCCAGGAACCCGACCTGTTCCCCGTGCAGCAGGGCGCCCAGGCCGCCGCCGAGCGCGCCGGGCGGCAGATGGTCACCGGCTACACCACGGTGGAAACCCTCAAGGAAGTAGTCGATACCCTGCTGACCAAGCCGGGCGGCTACATCTCCAACGACATCTTCCCGCCGGGCATCTGGATGGACAACATGCCCAGCTGGGAGTATGGCGTGCTGGTCCAGGTGCGCGACATCAGCCGGGCGCTGCGCAAGGATTTCGCCCGTTCGCAGTCGCAGTCCACCGAGGACGCCGACCTGGCTCGCGCCGAGCCGCGTTTCAACTTCGACAACAAGAGCTGGGCGCTGCCGGCGTCCGAGTCGGAGTACCAGGAAGGCATCAAGTCGCTGGACCGCTACCTGGCTCGCCTGTCCGACCCGAACCAGCCCAACGCGCAGTTCTATGCCCGTGCCGACAACCTGAACAACTGGCTGGGCGACGTCGCCACCCGCCTGGGCTCGCTGTCCCAGCGCCTGTCGGCGAGCGTCGGCCGGGTCAAGCTGAACACCAACATCAAGAACCCCGAAGAGGTACAGCCGGGCGAGGCGCCCAAGGTCGAGGAAGTGGTCCAGGAAACCCCCTGGCTGCAGATCGACAACGTCTTCTACGAGGCCCGGGGCCAGGCCTGGGCGCTGTCGCACCTGCTGCGCGCCATCGAGGTCGACTTCGCCGACGTGCTGGCGAAGAAGAACGCCACGGTCAGCGTGCGGCAGATCATCCGCGAACTGGAGGCCGCGCAGGAGCCGTTGTGGAGCCCGATGGTGCTGAACGGCAGCGGCTACGGCATCCTGGCCAACCACTCGCTGGTGATGGCCAACTACATTTCCCGCGCCAACGCCGCGGTGATCGACCTGCGCCAGCTGCTTTCCCAGGGCTGACCCATGGCCGCGCCGATCAGCGCCGAAGAGGTGGCCCACCGGGCCGCCTCCGACGCCGAACTCATCGCCTGGGTCGACGAGCAGGACCGCCCGCTCGGTAGCCTGCCGCGCGCGGAGCTGCGCGAGCGCGGGCTGATCGGTCGCGGCACCTTCATCCTGCTGTTCAACTCCGCCGGCGAGCTGTGCGTGCAGCGCCGGACCCTGAGCAAGGCGGTCTATCCCGGGTACTGGGACCTCGCCGCCGGCGGCATGGTCCAGGCCGGCGAGCCCTACGCCGACTCCGCCGCCCGCGAACTGGAGGAAGAGCTGGGAATCCGCGACGCGGTCCTGCGCGAACATGGTCGCTTCTTCTTCGACGAACCGGGCAACCGGCTCTGGTGCGCGGTGTTTTCCGCCGTCTCCGATGCGCCCTTGCGCCTGCAGGCGGAGGAAATCTCCGAGGCCCGCTTCATCCGTCCCGAACTGGCGCTGGAGGAGGCTCGCAGCTTGCCGTACTGCCCCGATTCCCTGCAGGCGTTGCGCCTGTACCTGGACGCCTGAGCCGCGGATGTCGCCATTTCACCGATCAATGGCGCATTTTCGCTCTTAGCATTTGCTCGCAATGCTGCTAAATTGCGCGACCTTTTCGGGCGGTCCCCATGCCGCCCCTGCGCAGCCCCTGCCTGAGTGGGGCGTCGCGGTCGGCTCCCGCCGGCCATCGTTGTTGACCTGGCCCGTCGAGGCCATTCTGGGGGAAACGCCCGGTGGTCAAAAAAGCTTCGTCCCTGTCCGCCCTCGGCGGGCTGGTGTATTCCACGGATGGCGGCCGGCATTGCCCGGACTGCCAGCAACCCAAAGACGCCTGCATCTGCGGGCAGGCCGTAGCGCCTGTCGGCGACGGGATCGCGCGCGTGCGCCGCGAGACCAAGGGCCGCGGCGGCAAGACGGTGACCACCATCAGTGGCCTGCCGCTCGCCGGCGATGCGCTCAAGGAGCTGGCCAGCGCGCTGAAGCGGCGCTGCGGCACCGGCGGCAGTCTCAAGGACGGCGTGGTGGAGATCCAGGGCGAGCATGTCGAACTGCTGATCGACGAACTCCTCAAGCGCGGTTTCAAGGCGAAGAAGTCCGGCGGCTGACCGCGTTCTCCCCTGCAGAGAGCGGGCAGGTCCGGCACCGCGAAGGCCGCACCAGCCCTTTCCCTAGATGGGAGACTGCGGATACCCGCATGAGCGGATTTCCTCGGCTTTCCTAAACTACCGCCCAGTGTGGCGGTCAACACGGCAACGTCACATCCTCCGGCTAGCCTCCACCACAGGCGTGCCGGCCCAGGGCCATCCGGAGATCCCGGCGCCCGCCCGACCCCGAACATTGAGGAGATCACCGCGCATGGCCGCTCGACGGACTCGCAAAGACGATGGCAGCAACTGGACCGTGGCCGACAGCCGCGGCGTATACGGCATCCGCCACTGGGGTGCGGGTTATTTCGCCATCAACGATGGCGGCAATGTCGAAGTGCGTCCGCAGGGTGCCGACTCGACGCCCATCGATCTCTACGAGCTGGTCGGCCAGCTGCGCGAGGCGGGCCTGAGCCTGCCGCTGCTGGTGCGCTTCCCGGATATTTTGCAGGACCGCGTGCGCAAGCTCACCGGCGCCTTCGACGCGAACATCGAGCGCCTCGAATACCAGAGCCGCTATACCGCGCTGTATCCGATCAAGGTCAACCAGCAGGAAGCGGTGGTGGAGAACATCATCGCCACCGAGAACGTCTCCATCGGCCTGGAGGCAGGCTCCAAGCCGGAACTCATGGCGGTGCTGGCGCTGGCCCCGAAGGGCGGCACCATCGTCTGCAACGGCTACAAGGACCGCGAGTTCATCAAGCTGGCGCTGATGGGGCAGAAGCTCGGGCACAACGTGTTCATCGTGATCGAGAAGGAATCCGAGGTGCAGCTGGTGATCGAGGAGGCCGCCAACGTCGGCGTGCAGCCCCAGGTCGGCCTGCGCGTGCGGCTGTCCTCGCTGGCTTCGTCGAAGTGGGCAGACACCGGTGGCGAGAAGGCCAAGTTCGGCCTTTCCGCCGCCCAGCTGCTGTCGGTGGTCGAGCGCTTCCGCCAGGCCGGTCTCGACCAGGGCGTGCGCCTGCTGCATTTCCACATGGGCTCGCAGATCGCCAACCTGGCCGACTACCAGCACGGCTTCAAGGAAGCCATCCGCTACTACGGCGAGCTGCGCGCGCTCGGCCTGCCGGTGGATCACATCGACGTTGGCGGCGGCCTCGGCGTCGACTACGACGGCACCCATTCGCGCAACGCCAGCTCGATCAACTACGACATCGATGACTATGCCGGCGTGGTGGTCGGCATGCTCAAGGAGTTCTGCGACGCCCAGGGCCTGCCGCATCCGCACATCTTCTCGGAGAGCGGCCGGGCGCTGACCGCGCACCATGCGGTGCTGATCACCCAGGTCACCGACGTCGAGCGGCACAACGACGACGTGCCGAAGATCGTCGATCTCGACGAGCAGCCGGAGATCGTCCGCTGGCTGGCCGAACTGCTCGGCCCGACCGATGCCGAGATGGTCACCGAGACCTACTGGCGCGCCACCCACTACATCGGCGACGCCGCCGCGCAGTATGCCGACGGCAAGATCAGCCTGGCGCAGAAAGCCCTCGCCGAGCAGTGCTACTTCGCTATCTGCCGGCGCCTGCACAACCAGCTCAAGGCCCGCCAGCGCTCCCACCGGCAGGTCCTCGACGAACTCAACGACAAGCTCGCCGACAAGTACATCTGCAACTTCTCGGTGTTCCAGAGCCTGCCGGATACCTGGGCCATCGGCCAGGTGCTGCCGATCCTGCCGCTGCACCGCCTGGGCGAGGAGCCGGATCGGCGCGCGGTACTGCAGGACCTGACCTGCGACTCCGACGGCAAGATCACCCAGTACGTCGACGAGCAGAGCATCGAGACCAGCCTGCCGGTGCACGAGGTGAAGGAGGGCGAGGACTACCTGATCGGGGTATTCCTGGTCGGCGCCTACCAGGAGATCCTCGGCGACATGCACAACCTGTTCGGCGACACCGACTCGGTGAACGTCTACCAGCGCGCAGACGGCGGCATCTATCACGCCGGCATCGAGACCCACGACACCATCGAGGACATGCTGCGCTACGTGCACCTGTCGCCGGAGGAACTGATGACCCTCTACCGCGACAAGGTCGCCGGGGCCAAGCTCACCGCCCGCGAGCGCAACCAGTACCTGGATGCGCTGCGCCTGGGGCTGACCCGCTCGGCGTACCTGTCCTGACTGGCTAGCCCGTCGGCGACGGGAAGCGAACCAGGCAATGGCCGGCGGGCGCGAGGCGCCCGCCGGCCGTTTCGTTTCCGTTGTCTGGGAGTTCCGCGCAACCCTTCATTTCTACTTCCCTGCCGGCGGTGGACGTCGGCGTGGTTGCCTGCTGTGTCCGGCGGATAACGCTTCGCAGCATTCGTCCTACCCGTGGGGGGGAAGGGCTGGACGTTTCCAGCGGCTCCTGGATGCTCCGCGCCTCAGAAGTATTTCAACCAGGCGATATCCCGCCGCCGCGCCTTGAAACCGGCGAACCAGTGCACCGCCGGGTACAGCGTCACGGCCAGCAGGATGCTGCACAGCCATAGCGCCGGCACCGAGGAGAAACCGAAGTAGTCGCCCCGGTTGGCGCCCCAGATCGCCAGCGCCAGCAGGTACAGCAGCTTCAGTAGGTAGAGATGCAGCAGGTAGAAGAACATCGGCGCTCCGCCGAACGCCACCAGGGCCTTGCCGCGACCGCTCCAGTCCAGGCGTTCGAACCAGGCCAGGAGCAGCAGGCCGATTCCCAGGGTGAGGGCGAGGAACAGCAGCGACGGCGGATACTTGGTGACGTTGAAGAAGCCCATCAGGGTGATCGCCGGCGTCTCGCCGAAGGCCCAGGGTTTCTCGCCATAGCCGTTGAGCAGGCGCAGCAGGATGAAGCCGAGCAACAGCCCGCCACCGCCCGCCAGGAGGTAGCGTCGGCGCGTGGTTGCCGGCGTGGCGCCGCTGAACCAGTTGCCTGCGGCATAGCCCAGGGCGATCACACCGATCCACGGCAGCAGGGGGTAGGAGGTGCGCAGGCGCAGGGCGTCGCCCGCTTCGATCCAGCCGCGGTCGTGGAGCACCGCCCACGGCAGGTGCCAGGCCGAGCCGGGAGCGAAATGCAGCGGATCGAGCAGGTTGTGGCCGGCCACCAGCAGCACGCCGAGCGCCGCGAGCAGAGGGCGCGGCAACCAGAGCAGGGCGGCCAGGGCGAGCATGCTCAGGCCGATCGCCCAGATCACCTGGAGGTAGATCACCGTCGGCGGCAACTGGAAGGTCCAGGCGAAGTTCACCAGGGTCAGTTCCAGCGCCACCAGGAACAACCCGCGCTTGAACAGGAACGCCGAGACCGCCCGGCGTCCCTGGTGCTTCTCGCCGTAGAGGAATGCCGACAGGCCGGTGAGGAAGACGAACACCGGCGCGCACAGGTGCGCCAGGGTGCGGCTGAGGAACAGCGCCGGCTCGGTGCTGGCGACGTCCATCGGGTCGCCGACCTGGCGGTGCAGGAAAAAGGTCTCGCGGACATGGTCGAGCAGCATGAACAGCATCACCAGGCCGCGCAGGGCGTCGATGCTGTGCAGGCGGGAGGAATTGGAGACGGAGTTGGGCATGGCTGGGCTGGTCGTCGGAAAAGAGGGATGAGTATCACAGCCTGGCGGCGAGAAGCGAGATAGAGCCGGGCATTGTATTGCGAGGCCGGAATCGAACTGGTAGCGTTATAGTATATCATTTCTTTTCTGGTGCGATTTCCCATGAGAGTCAGTGTGTCGCTTGTCCTCGGTGTCGGCCTCGGTTGCAGCAGTCCGGCGCTCTGGGCGGAAACGGAAAGTCCCGCGGAGCTGGAGGTCCTCACTGTCACCGCCGAAGCGGAGCGCGCGGAGGGCCCGGTGCAGGGCTACCGGGCCAATCGGACGGCCAGCGCGACGCGCACCGACACCCGTATCGAGGACATCCCGCAAGCCATCAGCGTGGTGCCGCGCCAGGTGCTCGACGACCTTGACAGCGCTCGTATCGAACGGGCGCTGGACTTCGCCGGCGGGGTCTCGCGGCAGAACAACTTCGGCGGCCTGACGATGTTCGAGTACAACGTCCGTGGCTTCACCACTTCGGAGTTCTACCGCGACGGCTTCAGCGCCAACCGCGGCTATATGAACGCCCCGGACAGCGCCACCATCGAGCGCGTGGAAATCCTCAAGGGACCGGCCTCCAGCCTGTACGGGCGCGGCGATCCCGGCGGCACGGTGAACCTGGTGACCAAGAAGCCCCAGGCCGAGCGCTTCGCCCGCCTGCATGCCAGCGCCGGCAGTTGGGACCGCTACCGCTCGACCCTGGACCTGAACACGCCGCTGGACGAAGAGGGCGACCTGCTCTACCGGATGAACCTGGCGGTGGAGGACAGCAAGGGCTTCCGCGACTACGCCGACGGCCAGCGCCTGCTGGTGGCGCCATCGTTCAGCTGGCAACTGGACCCGGACACCTCGTTGCTGGTGGAAGCCGAGGTGGTGCGCAACCGCCAGGTCTTCGACCGCGGCACCGTGGCGCCGCACAACCACCTGGGCAGCCTGCCGCGCTCGCGGTTCTTCGGCGAACCGGACGACGGCAAGATCGACAACAACAACGAAACCCTCCAGGCCACCCTGCGCCATCACTTCAACGAGCAGTGGAGCCTGCGCCTGGCCAGCCACTACAAGCATGGCCACCTGGACGGCTACGCCTCGGAGAACTCCAGCCTCGCCGCCGACGGCTACAGCCTGCGCCGGGAGTACCGCTACCGCGACTTCGAGTGGCACGACAGCATCACCCAGCTCGACCTGCTCGGCGACCTCCATACCGGCTCGATCCGCCACCAGTTGCTGATGGGCCTCGAGTACGAGCGCTACCACAACGACGAACTGATCCTGCGTAGCATCCCGTCGCGCAACCCCTATGCCATCGACATCCGCCGGCCGGTCTACGGCCAGCCGAAACCACCCTTCGGACGCGACGACCGCAACCACGAGGAAGTCGACGCGATGGCCCTCAACCTGCAGGACCAGATCGAGTTCAGCGAGAAATGGCGCGGCCTGCTCGGCGTGCGCTTCGACCGCTACCGCCAGGACATGAACGCCACGCGCCTGAACAATGGCCGCTTCCGCGACACCAGCTCGCAGCAGACCCAGCGTGCCGCCACCCCGCGCATCGGCGTGCTGTACCAGGCGACCCCGGAGGTCGGCCTGTTCGCCAACGCCTCGAAATCCTTCAAGCCCAATGGCGGTACCGACATGGCCGGCAAGGCCTTCGACCCGGAGGAGGGGCGCGGCTACGAGGCGGGGGTGAAGCTCGACCTGCTCGATGGCCGGCTGGGCATGACCCTCGCCGCGTTCCACCTGAAAAAGAAGAACGTGCTCACCGCCGACCCGAGCAATCCCGGTTACCAGCAGACCGCCGGCGAGGCGCGCAGCCAGGGCTTCGACCTGCAGTTCAGCGGCCAGCTCACCGAGCAGTTGCGGCTGATCGGCGCCTACGCCTATATCGACGCCGAAGTGACCAAGGATGAGAACATCGCTCGCGGCAGCCGCCTGCTCAACGTGCCGAAGCACAGCGGCAGCCTGATGGGCGTCTACGAGTTCCGCGAAGGCTGGCTGCACGGCGCCGATGCCGGCGCGGCGGTCAACTATGTCGGCGAGCGCGCCGGCGACAGCAGCGACAGCGGCTTCGAACTGCCGGCCTACACCACCGTCGACCTGCTCGCGCGCTATCCGCTGGCGAGCAATGCCACCCTCGGGGTGAACGTCAACAACCTCTTCGATCGTCGCTACTACGAGCGTTCCTATAACAACGTCTGGGTCGCCCCCGGCGAGCCGCGCAACCTGACCATGAGCCTGACCCTGAACTACTGAGCCCTCTACCGCCGCCAGGAAGCCATGCCATGCAAGGACGCACACCGCTGCTGGAAACCCTCCGCGAACTGGAATGCGAGATTCGCCTGCTCACCGTCTATGCCCGCGAGTGTTGCGGCTGCTACGAGATCCTCAGGCGCAAGCTCGACCGTCTGAGCGGACTGATCGGGGAGGATTGCAGCCGGGCGCAGTGGCAGGCCGATTCGGACGACCCTGCGTTGCAGGCGCTCGGCCTGCGCCTGCGCGACGCGGCGGTGCAGGCCCTCTGCGAACTGGAGAAGCACCTTTGCCAGGGCGTGCTGCATGAGCCCGGCGAGATGGGCCGCTACCTGGGTAGCCTGCTGGAATCCATCCGCGGCGAACTCGACAGCGCCGGGATAGATGCCGATGCACGGGTCCTGTTCGTCGGCTCCGGTGCCCTGCCGACCTCGGCCCTGGTGCTGGCGCGGGAGGTCGGCGCACATTTGTGCTGCCTGGACATCGACGAGGAGGCCCTGGGCTGTGCCCGCGAGATCGCCCGCTGCCAGGGGCTGGAGGCGCGCATGCAGTTTTCCTCGCTGCCGCCGGCGGAACTGGCGTTTTCCCGCGATGCCACGCATTTCCTGATCGCTTCGCTGGTGCAGCAGAAAAGCGCGGTGCTGGCGCAGATCCGCCAGGTCATGCGCGCCGACGCCAAGGTCCTGCTGCGTCACGGCAGCGGCATCAAGGGACTGTTCAACTACCCGGTGGAGCCGGCCGAACTGGATGGCTGGCGGGTTTGCGCGGAGCGGGTCAGCCAGCCGCTGTACGACACCCTGATCCTGGAGAAGGCCGGTCGATGAATGCCGCTGATGAGAGCCTGGGCAACGTCCTGCTGGTCGGTCTGGGCGCGGTGGCGATCCAGGTCGCGCTGGACCTGCGCCGCCACGGTGCCGGTCGCCTCGGCGCGCTGAACCATCCCGGCCGGCGCAGCCAGCGGATCGCCGAGGCCCTGGCGCGCGGCGCCTGCCTGCAGCTGGAAGGGCAGGGGCAGCATCGCTGGCTGTCCGGCAACGCCGCGCTGGACGTCTTCCACCAGGACCCCGCTGAGCTTCGCGACGATTGGCAGACCCTGGTGCTCTGCGTGCCGGCCGACAGTTACCTGGACGTGGTCCGCGGGTTGCCCTGGGAGCGACTCGGCGGGGTGCGCACGCTGCTGCTGGTGTCCGCCTTCATCGGCGCCAACCTGCTGGTGCGCAGCGCCCTGCCGGCGGGGTGCCAGGCGACCGTGCTGAGCCTGTCCAGCTACTACGCGGCGACCAAGGTGATCGACGAGACACAACCGCTGCGGGCCCTGACCAAGGCGGTCAAGCGCAGGGTCTACCTGGGTTCCAGCCGGCCGGACTGCCCGGCGCGGGAGACCTGGCGGCGAGTCCTGGCCGGCAGCGGGGTGGAGGTGGTACCCCTGGCGACGCCGGAAGCGGCGGAGGGCCGCAACGTCACCACCTACGTGCACAGTCCGTTCTTTCTCGGCGAGTTCGCCCTCGCCCGGATACTTTCCGAGCAGGGGCCGCCCGGTTTCATGTACAAGCTCTACCCGGAGGGACCTATCACCCCCGGGGCCATTGGCGCCATGCGGCGGCTGTGGTGCGAGCTGAGCGAACTGTTGCGGCGGATGGGCGCCGAGCCGTTGAACCTGCTGCGGTTCCTCAACGACGACAACTACCCGGTGCACGAGACGATGCTGCCGCGCGCGGCCATCGACGGCTTCGCCGAGGCGGGCGCCGAGCGCCAGGAATACCTGCTGTTCGTGCGCTATGCGGCGTTGCTGGTCGATCCGTTCTCTCCGGCCGACGAGCAGGGTCGCCACTTCGACTTTTCCGCCGTGCCGTTCCGCCGCGTCAGTCGCGACGAAGACGGACTCTGGCGGCTCCCGCGGGTGCCGCTGGAGGACTATCGCAAGCTGGCGCTGATCGTCGCGCTGGCCGCCCACTTCGACCTGGCCATGCCGCAGGCGCGCAGCCTGTTGGCGAGCTACGAGAACGCCGTGTCCCGATTCATCGATTGCCAAGGAGCGAGCCAGTGCCATCCAAGCCTGTATCCGATCGACAGCCGTCCGGCGGCGGACGCCATCTATCGCCAATGGTGCTCGACCTGCTGAAGAGCGGGGTGCTGCTGGCGGTGCTGGCGTCCTTCACCTTCAGCGTGATGAACGCCCTGGTCAAGGAAGCCAGCGCCACCCTGCCGGCTGCCGAGATCGTGTTCTTCCGCAGCGCCATCGGTACCCTGCTGATCTATCTGCTGATGCGCCAGGCCGGTGTCGCCCTGTCGCGCCAGGGCGTGCCGATGCTGCTGGTGCGCGGGGTGATGGGGGCGCTGTACCTGGTCTGCTATTTCTACGCCATCGCCCATATCCCGCTGGCGGACGCGAGCATCCTGGCGCACATGTCGCCGTTCTTCGTCATCCTCTTCTCCGCGCTGTTCCTCGGCGAGCGGATTCCCCGGGCGGTCTATTGGCTGTTGCTGGTGGTGGTGCTCGGCGCGCTGATGATCGTCAAGCCGTTCAGCTATTCCAGCTACTCGGTATACGCCGTGGTCGGCCTGCTCAGTGCGGTGTTCGCCGCCGGTGCCTCGGTGGCGATCCGCCAACTGAGCGCGCGGCACCATACCTACGAGATCGTCTTCTACTTCCTGGCGGTGGCCACCCTGGTGGCCATCCCGCTGATGTGGAACGACTTCGTGGTGCCGGCGACGCTGCGCGAGTGGGGGCTGCTGCTGGCCATCGGGGTGGTATCGCTACTCGGCCAGGTGTTCCTAACCCGCGCCTTCAGTCACGAGAGCGCGACCATCGTTGCGGTGACCCGCTATATCGGCATCGTCTTCAACGCCGGCTGGGGCTGGCTGTTCTGGAGCGAGGTGCCGGACGCGCTGACCATCGCCGGCGGCGTGCTGATCGTGGTGGCGTGCATCGCGCTGTCGCGGACGAAGAAGGGCTGAGCCTCCGGCGCGACCAGCTCCCGCTGCTTCGCGCCGGACCGCGCCTAGAGTACGTAGCGCCAGATCGCCACGAAGTGGAGGAGGCTGCCGGCGATCACGAACAGGTGCCAGATGCCATGCCAGTGGCGGAAGCGGTGGTCATAGGCATAGAAGACGATCCCTACGGTATAGAGCACGCCGCCGGCCGCCAGCCAGGTGAAGCCGGCGCTGCCGAGGGCGGCGAGCAGCGGTTTCACCGCGATCAGCACGATCCAGCCCATCACCGCGTAGATCACCACCGACAGCACTCGCGCCTCGGAGCGTGGCTTGATCTCCTGGAGCATGCCGAGTACCGCCAGGCCCCAGACGATGCCGAACAGCGTCCAGCCCCAGGGACCGCGCAGCGTGACCAGGCAGAAAGGCGTGTAGCTGCCGGCGATCAGCAGGTAGATGGACAGGTGGTCGAGCTTGCGCATCACCACCTTCGCTCGCCCGCGCACGCTGTGGTAGGCGGTCGAGATGCTGTAGAGCAGCGTCAGGGTGACGCCGTAGACGCCGACCCCGACGATCTTCCACGGACTGCCGTTGAGGCTCGCCTGGACCGTCAGCCATACGGCGCCGGTACAGGCGGCGACCGCACCGATCAGGTGGGTCCAGGCATTGAGTCTTTCACCGTGATACATGACGCATGATCCTCCCGCGATGGACAACGCCATGGTAGGGCATGTCGGGGTGGTGTGGGTCCTGACCTTTTATTGGCGTTTTCCGTGACGGTTGCATGAAGGTTTTCCTCATCCCTCCCTGCTCGTTGGAACGGATAAAGGCTTGACGGTTTTAATTATGGTCATAATATTAAGTGTGTAATATAAACAGCCGCTGTCAGCGGTCAGGCTTTTTTCCAGCGAGAACCCACATGAACGAACAGATTGGCAATGGCGTCGCCCTGGTCACCGGCGCCTCTTCCGGAATCGGCGCGACCTACGCCGAGCACTTGGCCCGCCGTGGCCACGACCTGTTGCTGGTGGCGCGCGACCGGCAACGCCTGGAAGCCCTGGCGGATCGACTTCGCCAAGCCCACGGGGTCAGGGTGGAGATCCTGCGCGCCGACCTGTCCGAGCGCGACGATAGGTTGCGGGTCGAGCGACGGTTGCGCGACGACGCCTCGATCGCGTTGCTGGTGAACAACGCCGGCGTGGCGATGAACGGTCCGCTGGCCGATGCCGACATGGACCGGGCGGAGCGGATGATCGCCCTCAACGTAGTGGCCCTGACCCGCCTGGCTGCCGGCGCGGCGGAGGGGTTCCGCCGGCGTGGCGGCGGCGCCATCGTCAACCTTGGTTCGGTGGTGGCGCTGGCGCCGGAGTTGTTCAATGCCGTCTATAGCGCGACCAAGGCCTACGTGCTGAGCCTGAGCCAGTCGCTGCAGCACGAGCTGGCCGGCAGCGGCGTTTACGTCCAGGCGGTGTTGCCCGGCGTCACCCGTACCGAGATCTGGGAGCGCAGCGGCACCGGAATCGCCGGGATTCCCGCGGAGATGGTGATGGAGGTCGAGGACCTGGTGGAGGCGGCGCTGGTCGGTTTCGATCGGCGTGAAGCGGTGACCATCCCGTCGTTGCCGGATGCGGCCGATTGGCAGGCGCTGATGACGGCGCGGGCCAGGCTCGCGCCCAATCTGTCGCGGCAGCGGCCGGCCGAGCGCTACCTCGGCTGAGGCCCTAGCGCTCCATCTGCTCCAGCAGCTTCTTGCGCGTCGCTTCCAGTATCCGTTGCGACAGCGCCTCATCCTGCACGCTGCGCGACAGTTGCAGCGCGCCGACCAGCGAAGCGAGCAGCAGCACGGCGCGCTCGCCTGCGTCCTCGCCCTCCAGGGACGCTTCGATCATCGCCAGGCGCTTGCGCACGATGCTGTCGGTGGTTGGGCTCGGCGTGCCGCGCTGGCCGAGTTCCGCCGACAGGGTCGGCAACGGGCAGCCGGCGCCGGGGTTATCGCGGTGACGCGGCGACAGGTACTGCTCTATCAGCAGCGCCAGCGGTCGTTCCGCCTCCGCCAGGGGCGCGGTGATTTCGTCGAGTTGCGCCGCGGCATGCCGCAACGCGGTTTCCACCAGGTCGTCCTTGGACTTGAAGTGCGCGTAGAAGCCGCCATGGGTCAGGCCCAGGGCCTTCATCAGCGGTTGCAGCCCGGTGGCGCCGACGCCGTCCTGGCGGAACAGCCGGGCAGCCTCCTCGACGATACGCCGGCGGGTCTTCTGCTTGTGGTCTTCGGGATAACGCATGGCTTCGATACCTTGGAATGCAGGTCGTCATCTTAACGCCTGGCGGCCTTCCCTGGCGAAGCCGCGTTCATCCGGCCATGTGCAGGACCAGGCAGGTGGTCGAGCCGACGGCGTAGAGACGGTCGTCGACATCGTACAACCGGCCCTCGGCGACCGCCGTCGAGCGGCCGAGGTGCACAACCCGGCCTTCGGCGCGCACCGGGCCGACCTTGTCGGTCAGCGCGCGCAGGTAGCTGATCCGCAGGTCGGTGGTGGTATAGCCCTGGCCGGCCTGGAGCCGGGTATGGATCGCGCAGCCCATGCAGGAGTCCAGCAGCGACGCGGCGTAGCCGCCGTGCACGCTACCCAGCGGATTGTAGTGGCGGCGGTCCGGGGTGCCCTGGAACAGGAAGCGCCCTTCGGACCACTCGATGGGAACGAAGTCGACCAGTTCGCCGTAGGGCGGACAGGGCAGTTGGCCGCTGCCGATGCGGTCGAAGAACTCCTGCGGGGAGAGCGCGGCGACTTGCGCCAGCTCCAGGGTTCCGCTGGCGCCGAGGCGGGCGCGGGCGGCCCGCTCGGTGGCGATCCAGGCGTTCAGGCGATCTTCGCGGCCGGGCTGTTCCATGGTAGTGCTCCTGTCGTGGTGGGAAAGGGTTGCAGTAAAATTACGGTCATCATATAAGCTTTGCATGACGAGCGAAATACAATCGCTTTCGGTCCCTCTACGCGGCGTTTCCTCTATTTGCGCCGGCGTCGCCTACGCTGAGGGGGCCGTGGCGGGACAACCGAGGAGCAGGATGATGGAAAGCTATGACGTGATCGTGATCGGCGCCGGTCCGGGGGGCTACAACGCTGCCATTCGCGCCGGCCAGCTGGGCCTGAAGGTGGCCTGCGTGGAGGGTCGCGAAACCCTCGGCGGGACTTGCCTGAACGTCGGCTGCATGCCGTCCAAGGCCCTGTTGCACGCCTCGGAGCTATACGCCGCGGCGAGCGGCGGCGAGTTCGCCCGGCTCGGCATCCGGGTCAGCCCGGAACTGGACCTGGCGCAGATGATGAAGCAGAAGGACGAGAGCGTCGCCGCCCTGACCCGTGGCGTCGAATTCCTCTTCCGCAAGCACAAGGTGCAGTGGATCAAGGGCTGGGCGCGCTTGCAAGGCGAGGGCCGGGTCGGCGTGGCCCTTGCCGACGGCGGCCACGCGCAACTGGAGGCGCGCGACATCGTTATCGCCACCGGTTCGGAACCGGCGCCGCTGCCCGGCGTGCCTGTGGACAACCAGCGCATCCTCGACTCCACCGGCGCCCTGGAGTTGGTCGAAGTGCCTCGCCACCTGGTGGTGATCGGCGCCGGCGTGATCGGCCTGGAGCTTGGTTCGGTCTGGCGCCGGCTGGGCGCACAGGTCACGGTGCTGGAGTACCTCGAGCGGATCTGCCCGGGGCTGGATGGGGAAACCGCAAGGACCCTGCAGCGCGCCCTGACCCGCCAGGGCATGCGGTTTCGCCTCGGCACCCGCGTGGTCGCCGCGCGCAGTGGCGAGCAGGGCGTCGAACTCGACCTGCAACCGGCCGCCGGCGGCGCTACGGAATCGCTGCAGGCGGACTACGTGCTGGTGGCCATCGGCCGGCGCCCCTATACCGAAGGACTGGGGCTGGAGACGGTCGGCCTGGCCAGCGATCGTCGCGGCATGCTGGAGAACCAGGGACAGCGCAGCGCGGCGCCGGGCGTCTGGGTGATCGGCGACGTGACCTCGGGACCGATGCTGGCGCACAAGGCCGAGGAAGAGGCGATCGTCTGCATCGAGCGGATCGCCGGGCATGCGGCGGAGATGAACGCCGAGGTGATTCCGTCGGTCATCTACACCCAGCCGGAAGTGGCCAGCGTCGGCCTCGGCGAGGAGCAGCTGCAGGCGGCGAGGCGCGAGTACAAGGTCGGACGCTTCCCGTTCAGCGCCAACAGCCGGGCGAAGATCAACCACGAGAGCGAAGGCTTCATCAAGATCCTCTCCGATGCCCGCAGCGACCAGGTGCTCGGCGTGCACATGATCGGGCCGGGCGTCAGCGAGATGATCGGCGAAGCCTGCGTGGCCATGGAGTTCAGCGCTTCGGCGGAGGACCTCGCGCTGACCTGCCATCCGCATCCGACCCGCTCCGAGGCGCTGCGCCAGGCGGCGATGGACGTGCATGGCCGGGCCATGCAGAACTGAGGGCTCAGCCGCGCATGCCGAAGCCGCGCGCCATCAGCGTAGCCAGCAACGGAATGACCAGCAGCAGGAGCAGTTGCAGGCGCACCGCCATGACCACCCGCCGGCCCCGGGCCGGCGTCACCGCCGGCACTTCGCCGGCCTTGAGGGCGCCGCGCCAGCCAAGGAAGGTAACGGTCGGCAACAGCGAGACCAGGGCAGCGAGGACGAATAGCCCGACCTTGGCGTGGAACAGGCCATTGTGCAGGTAATAGTCGAGGCCCTTGCCGTACCACAGCACCCGCGCCAGCCCGCTGGCCAGTACCGCCAGGGCGCAGAGGCCGTAGCCGCGGTCGATCGCCGCCAGGCTGCGGGCGCGCTCCAGGTCCAGCGGCAGGCGCAGCAGGCGGTGCTGCAACACCAGCAGGGCGAACAGCAGGAAGATCGACAGGTAGTGCAGGTAGGCGACGATTGCCTGGGCCATGGCGGCGCTCCTCGGGGTGGGATGGGCACAGTCAAGCAGACCCCGGGCCAATGTGCCTGACGGCGCTTCCGGTATTCCCCGAGAATGCGTCTAGAATCGAGCTGGCCATTTTCCGGAGCCCGCCATGACCCCGCTGACGCCCGAGCAGACCCATGCCTACCTGCACCATATCGGCATCGACGATCCCGGTCCGCCGAGTCTGGCGAATCTCGACCGACTGATCGACGCGCATCTGCGCCGGGTCGCCTTCGAGAACCTCGACGTGCTGCTCGACCGTCCCATCGAGATCGACGCCGACAAGGTTTTCGCCAAGGTCGTCGAGGGCAGCCGCGGCGGTTATTGCTTCGAACTCAACTCGCTGTTCGCCCGCCTGCTGCTGGCCCTCGGCTACGAGCTGGAACTGCTGGTGGCACGGGTACGCTGGGGACTCCCGGACGACGCGCCGCTGACCCAGCAATCGCATCTGATGCTGCGTCTGTACCTGGCGGAGGGCGAGTTCCTGGTGGATGTCGGCTTCGGCTCGGCCAATCCGCCGCGAGCACTGCCTTTGCCGGGCGACGAGGCGGACGCCGGACAGGTGCATTGCGTGCGCCTGGTCGACCCGCACGCCGGTCTCTACGAAAGCGCCGTGCGCGGTCGCAGCGGCTGGCTGCCGCTGTACCGCTTCGACCTGCGCCCGCAGTTGTGGATCGATTACATCCCGCGCAACTGGTACACCTCGACCCACCCGCACAGCGTATTCCGCCAGGGCCTGAAGGCCGCCATAACCGAGGGCGACCTGCGCCTGACCCTGGCCGACGGGCTGTTCGGCCAGCGCGCCGGCAACGGCGAGACGCTGCAGCGCCAACTGCGCGACGTCGAGGAACTGCTGGACATCCTGCAGACCCGTTTTCGCCTGCGCCTCGACCCGGCCTCCGAAGTGCCGGCGCTGGCGCGACGGCTGGCGGGACTGATCTCCGCCTGAGCGCTTTTGGCCGGTGTCTTTTCGCCGGACTCCTGCGGGAATTTTCCGATGTTCCATAGAAGCCTGAACGAAACGGCTTTTTCGGTTGACCTCGTCTGGCAAGAGGTCTATAAAACCCCCGCCCGCAGAGCCGGGCACTTTCTTTCCCCCTACGAAGAGAGCCATGGACAGTATTCCCAGTAGTCGTCGCCCGGCCCAGCAGATGCCGGCTGGTGCGATGACCCAAACCAACGCACGACGGAACCCGCAACGGGTCGGTCGGTTGAGCGGCATCCTGGGCTGACCCACTGCTTCTCACCCGTGTCCGGCACGCCGGGTACAGGTGAGTCATGAACTTCGAGAATTCGGTATCCCCCGGCGTATCCGCCTTCGTGGCGAAGATGCGCGTGCGCGCCGCGCAGTCCCCCGGCGCGATCCTTCCCGGCCACGGCCATCCTGCGAGCCTCGCCTGGCGTGTCGACCCGGCCGGCGGTCGCCTGGAGTATCGCCGCCTGGAGACGCAGGTCGAAGAGAACCCTGAGAGCGGTCGCCGCCCGATGCGCGGCTGACCCTTTCTCCTGCCCAACCCTTCGCACAAGGAGCCTGCCATGGACGAACCACCAAGTCGGCCTGCTGCGTGCCGCCTGAGCGGCCGCGCGCAGTGGGCCTCACCCGGACAAGCCGAACATTCTTCCCACCGATCGCGAACATCGCGACCCGGCACGCCTTTGCCTGTCACCTGACCGGCAACCGACTCGTGTCGCCGTCGCGCAGCTCGCGACAGGAGACCGAGTCATGAGCGTAGCGACCCAACGCAATACCCAGCTCGATACCGAGCGCCGCAACGACCGACTGTCCATGCGCGCCGCCCGCGAAGCGCAGAACAGCCTGGAAACCACCCTCACCAACGTCCGCGGTCGCCAGGATGGCCTCGACCAGGCCGAGGCCGCCGCCCGGCTGCACGCCGACGGCCCCAACGAAGTGGCCCACGACCGTCCGCCACACGTCCTGGTGCAATTGCTGCAGGCGTTCAACAACCCCTTCATCTACGTGCTGATGACGCTCTCTGCGATCAGCTTCTTCACCGACTTCTGGCTGCCCCTGCAGGACGGTGAGGAAACCGATCTCACCGGCGTCATCATCGTCCTCTGCATGGTCCTGGTCAGCGGCCTGATGCGCTTCTGGCAGGAATACCGTTCGGGCAAGGCCGCCGAGGCGCTCAAGGCCATGGTGCGGAACACCGCCACCGTGCTGCGCCGCGACGAGCGCGGGATGCGCGGCGAGCTGCGGGAAATCCCCATGGGCGAACTGGTGGTCGGCGACATCGTGCGCCTGTCCGCCGGCGACATGATCCCCGCCGACATCCGCCTGATCGAATCGCGCGACCTGTTCATCAGCCAGGCCGTACTCACCGGCGAGGCGCTGCCGGTGGAGAAATACGACACCCTCGGCGCGGTCCGCGAGAAGTCCGCCAAGCGGATCGCCGCCGACCAGCAGGACCTGCTCGAACTGCCGAACATCTGCTTCATGGGCACCAACGTGGTCAGCGGCACGGCCACCGCGGTGGTGGTCGCCACCGGTGCGCGCACCTATTTCGGTTCGCTGGCCCGTTCCATCGTCGGTTCGCGGGCGCAGACCGCCTTCGACCGTGGGGTGAACAGCGTCAGTTGGCTGCTGATCCGCTTCATGCTGGTGATGGTGCCGATCGTGCTGCTGATCAACGGTTTCACCAAGGGCGACTGGACCGAGGCGTTCATGTTCGCTCTCGCCGTGGCGGTCGGCCTGACCCCGGAAATGCTGCCGATGATCGTCAGCGCCAACCTGGCCAAGGGCGCGGTGGCGATGTCGCGGCGCAAGGTGGTGGTCAAGCGCCTCAACGCGATCCAGAACTTCGGCGCCATGGACGTGCTCTGCACCGACAAGACCGGCACCCTGACCCAGGACCGGATCATCCTCGAGCATCACGTCGACGTTGCCGGCCGGCGCTGCGACCGGGTCCTGCAAATGGCCTGGCTGAACAGCTTCCACCAGTCCGGGATGAAGAACCTGATGGACCGCGCGGTGGTCGCCTTCGTCGAACAGAACCCGCGCATCACGCCGTCGGATGCCTGGCGCAAGGTCGACGAACTGCCCTTCGATTTCGTCCGTCGGCGTCTCTCGGTGATCCTCGAGGGCAAGGACGGCGAACACCTGCTGGTGTGCAAGGGCGCGGTCGAGGAAATGCTCGAGATCGCCACCCGCGTGCACCAGGACGGTGTCGACCTGCCGCTCGACGAGGAACGCCGCCGGGCCCTGCTGGCGCTGGCCGAGCAATACAACCGCGACGGCTTCCGCGTGCTCCTGCTCGGCACCCGCAGCCTCTCGCGCACGGAGTCCCAGGCCCAGTACGGCGCCAGCGACGAGCGCGACCTGGTGATCGCCGGCCTGCTGACCTTCCTCGATCCACCGAAGGAAACCGCCGGCCCGGCCATCGCCGCGTTGCGCGAGAACGGCGTGGCGGTGAAGGTGCTCACCGGCGACAACCCGGTGGTCAGCGCGAAGATCTGCCGCGAGGTCGGCCTGGACGTCGGCGAGCCGCTGCTCGGTCGCGACATCGACCTGATGGACGATGCCACCCTGCAACGCCTGGCCGAGGAGCGCACGGTGTTCGCCAAGCTGACGCCGCTGCAGAAGTCGCGGGTGCTCAAGGCCCTGCAGGGCAACGGACACACCGTTGGCTTCCTCGGCGACGGCATCAACGACGCCCCCGCGCTGCGAGATGCCGATGTCGGCATCTCGGTGGACAGCGGCACCGACATCGCCAAGGAATCGGCCGACATCATCCTCCTGGAAAAAAGCCTGATGGTCCTGGAGGAGGGCGTTATCAAGGGCCGCGAGACCTTCGGCAACATCATGAAGTACCTGAACATGACTGCCAGCTCCAACTTCGGCAACGTGTTCTCGGTACTGGTGGCCAGCGCCTTCATCCCCTTCCTGCCGATGCTGGCGATCCACCTGCTGCTGCAGAACCTGATGTACGACATCTCCCAGCTGTCGCTGCCGTGGGACAAGATGGACAAGGAGTTCCTCGCCAAGCCGCGCAAGTGGGACTCGAAGAACATCGGCCGCTTCATGGTCTGGATCGGCCCGACCTCGTCGATCTTCGACATCACCACCTACGCGCTGATGTGGTTCGTGTTCGCCGCCAACAGCCCGGAAATGCAGTCGCTGTTCCAGTCCGGCTGGTTCATCGAGGGCCTGCTCTCGCAGACCCTGGTGGTGCACATGCTGCGTACCCAGAAGATTCCCTTCATCCAGAGCACCGCGGCGCTGCCGGTGATGCTGATGACCGGGCTGGTGATGGCGCTGGGCATCTACGTGCCGTTCTCGCCGCTGGGGGCGATGGTCGGCCTGCAGCCGCTGCCGTGGGAGTACTTCCCCTGGCTGGTGGGCACGCTGCTCTGCTACTGCGTCACCGCGCAGACCATGAAGACCCTCTACATCCGCCGCTTCGGCCAGTGGTTCTGAGCGATCGGCCGGGCTTCGTCCCGGCCTTTCCCGGCGCGTCGGCAAGCCTCGCCGCGCCGCGCAACGCACACCGGACCCACGCATGGAGAGACGCATCATGACCCTGCACGACCGGCGCCCGCGGGCGCCCCTTTTCCAACCGCTGCCGGCCGCGCTGCGACGCGCCCTGTCCTGGCGCCTGGGCTTCGTCGCCGCCGCGCTCGCCTGCGTCCTGCTGCTGGCGCTGCTGTCCGAGGCTCGCGCCGCGGGCGGCGCCTACCGGGTCGACGACGGCGAGATCGACCCCGTCGGCGAATGCAACCTGGACGCCTGGCACCAGCGCGAACGCCACCACGGCAACCGCTACCAGTCGGTGCTGTCGCCAGCCTGCACCTTCTCCGCCCTACCATCGGTGCAGCTCGGCGCGGCGCTGGTGCGCGAGGGCGACGCAGGCGATCGGCACAGCCGCCTCAGCCCCGAGCTGAAGACACCGCTGCTGGCCCGCGACGACCTCGGCCTGGCGTTGGCCTTCGCGCTCTCGGCGGATCTCTACCTGGACCGCCGGCACGCCTTCGAAGGCGCCGGCTTCAACCTGCCGCTGAGCTACCAGCCGTTCGAGGCCCTGCGCCTGAACGCCGGGGTCGGCCTGGGGCATGCCTACGCCGAGGGCGAGCGCCGGCATCGCTGGAACTGGGGCGTGGGCATGGAATACCGGGTCGGCCAGCCGTTGACCCTGATCGCCGAACGCTTCGGCGAGTCGGCCGGCGACAGCGGCTGGCAGGCCGGACCGCGGCTGCACCTGGGCGAACGGCTGGACCTCGATCTGCTGGTCGGCGGCCACCTGCGCGGCGAGCGCGAGCGATGGCTGGTCTCGGGAGCGACCTTGCGTTTCTGAGCCCAAGGGCGTGCCGCGCTGCGGCGCGCTCCTCCACCGAGGAAGCAGCCATGAACGTCGTACGCAAATGCCTGGGCGCGTCTCGCCGCGCGCTCTGTGGCCTGGCAGCACGGCTGCTGGCGAAGGCCGCGCACCTGCTGATGGTGGTCAGCGTGCGCGCATACGCCAGCGGCCGCCTGAGCCAGGTCGAAGTGAAATACCTGCTGGACTGCTCGAGCGCGCTCAACCGTGCCTCGCTCAGGCTGGCCATGGGTCAATGAGCCCGTTCCCTTCACGATCCATTCCGAACCGGGAGTTCCGCCATGCTGGGAACCATCCTCCTGATCAACCTGGCCGGTGCCGTGGCCCTCCTGTTGTGGGGCACGCACATGGTCTCCAGCGGCGTGCTGCGCGGTTTCGGCACTGTGCTGCGCAACTGGCTCGGCCGCCACCTGGGCAACCGCTGGCTGGCCCTGCTCGCCGGGCTCGGCATCACCGGCCTGCTGCAGAGCAGCACCGCCACCAGCCTGATGGCAGCGTCCTTCACTGCCAGTGGCACCCTGGGCCTGGCGCCGGCGCTGGCAGTGATGCTCGGCGCCAACGTCGGCACCACCCTGGTGGTGCAACTGCTCAGCTTCGACACCTCGTTGCTGGCGCCGCTGGCCCTGCTGTCCGGCCTGCTGCTGTTCCGCCTGGGCGACGGTCCACGCCTGGAGAGCCTTGGCCAGTGCCTGATCGGACTCGGCCTGATGCTTCTGGCGCTGGCGTTGCTCGGCCATTCCCTGCAGCAGATCGAGGCCTCGCCAGCCTTTGTCGCGGTGATCCACGGCCTCGAAGGCGATCCGCTGATCGCCCTGCTGCTCGCCGCGCTGCTGACCTGGGCCTGCCATTCCAGTGTCGCGGTGGTACTGCTGGTGGCGTCCCTGGCCCAGGCCGGACTGGTCTCGCTGCCCATCGCCCTGGCCCTGGTGCTCGGTGCCAACCTCGGCGGCGCCTTGCCGGCGCTGGGGGTGGCCGGTAGCCGGGTGGCGCGGCGCCTGCCGTTGGGCAACCTGCTGGTGCGCCTGCTCGGTTGCCTGCTGGTGCTGCCCTGGCTGACGGCGCTGGCGCAACCGGCCAACGCACTCGGCGGTGCGGCGGCGGTCTGGTTCCACAGTGCTTTCAACCTGGCCCTGGCACTGCTGGCGATCGGCTTCACCGGACCCCTTGCGGCGCTGCTCGCGCGCCTGTTGCCGGAAGAGGCACAGTCCGACGAGCCGGGCATGCCGCGCTACCTCGACGAAGCCGGGCTGGAGGTGGCCAACATCGGCCTGGCCAACGCTACTCGCGAAGTCCTGCGGCTGGCCGACATGGCCAGTCTGATGCTGCGCGCCACCAGCGGCCTGTTGCAGCGACCGGAGGCGAAGGTGGCGGCGGAAATCCGTCGCCAGGACCAGGCCCTCGACCAGTTGAGTGCGGCGATCCGCGCCTACCTGGCAGACCTCGGCCAGGACGGCCTCGGCGACAGCGACGCCGATCGTGCCCAGGAAATCCTTCTGTTCGCCATCAACATCGAGCACATCGGCGATCTCGTCGCCAACAGCCTGCTGCCCCTGGCGATGCGCTGGGCCGGGCGCAGCCGCGCCGGCAGCGAGTTCGAGCTGGGCCGCATGCTGCCGTTGCAGGCGGCGATCGAGGAGAGCCTGCACCTGGCGATCAGCGCGTTCCTTCGCGAAGACCTGGACGCCGCGCTGCGCCTGGTGGCGCGCAAGAAGTTGCTGCAGCGACTGGAGGCCGATGCCAGTCGCGAGCGCTTCCGTCGCCTGCGCGACGATCGTGGTGCCTGGGTGGAGTCCGGTGACGTGTTCCAGCGCATTCTCCGCGACTACCGACGCATCCACCATCATGTCACCGCCCTGGCCTATCCGCTGCTCGAACGCAGCGGCATCGATCCGATGGCGAAGCGGCCGGACGAGCCAGGGCAAGGGGAGGGATCGGCATGCGCCTCCTGATCTGCGCCGGACGCCATTTCAAGGACGCCGAACGCCTGCGCCTGGCGCTCGATCAGTGCCACGGCCTGCAACCGGTGGCGCTGCTCGGCCACCTGCTGCATGCCGGCAGCGGCCTGCCGGACGAGGCCGAGCGCTGGTGCCGCGAGCGTGGCGCGGATTCGCGCGCCTACGATTATCCGGAGCGCAGTGGCAGCGACAACGCCCTGCGCGAGTATGGCGAGGGCGTCCTCGGCGAGGCCGCGCCGGACCTGGTGCTGGTGTTTCCCGGTGGGCGCCTGGCCAGCGAACTGGTACAGGTCGCGCACGCTGCCGACGTCCCGCTGATGCTCGCCTATCGTCCGCTGTCGGCGCCCTGAGCGGCGAACCAGCCATCGCGGCGGGTCAGGCGCCAGCCGTAGGCGGCCAGGACCAGCCCGCGCAGCAGCATGAAGGCGAGGAACGCCAGCCATAGCCCGTGGTTGCCCAGCCCCTGCAACAGCCAGCCGAGGGGCAGGCTGGCGGCCACCGCGAGGAGCATCGCGTTACGCATCTCGCGGGCGCGGGTGGCGCCGATGAACAGGCCGTCGAGCAGATAGCTCCACATCCCCAGCAGCGGCAGGCAGGCCAGGTACGGCAGATAGGCGTAGGCGACTTCGCGGACGCCGGCGATGTCGCTCTGCAGGTCGATGAACAGGTGGCCGAACAAGGCGAACAGCGCGGCGAACGCCAGGCTTGCCAGCAGCGACCAACCACCGGCTACCACCAGCGCGCGGCGCAGGGCGGCTCGGTCGCGGGCGCCGATGGCGTGGCCGCAGAGCGCCTCCACCGCGTGGGCGAGACCGTCGAGGGCGTAGGACGTCAGGAGCAGGCCGTTGAGCAGCAGGGCGTTGGCGGCTACCGTGGCGTCGCCGAGGCGGGTGCCCTGTACGGTGAGCAGGAAAAACACCAGTTGCAGGGCCAGGCTGCGGATGAAGATATCCCGGTTGACCATCAGCAGCGGCAGCCAGGACAGCCAGTGGCGCAGGCGTTGCCACTGCGCCCGCCCGGGGCGCCGGGCCAGGTCGCGGCGGGTCAGGGCCAGGCCGAGCAGGGCGCCGCTCCATTCCGCCAGCACCGAGGCGCGGGCCGCGCCTTGCACGCCCCAGTCGAGGCCGTGGACGAACCAGAGCACCAGGGCGATGTTGCTCAGGTTGGTGGTCAACAGGATCGCCAATGGCGCCCGTGCGTTCTGCGTGCCGAGGAACCAGCCGACCAGTGCGTAGCTGGCCAGGGCCGCCGGCAGGCCGAGCAGGCGGGTATGGAAGAAGGCGCGGGCCTCGCCGGTCAGTTCCGCCGAAGGTTGCATCAGTTGCAGGGCCCAGCCGCTCAGGGGCAGGGCCAGCGCGCCGAGCAGCAGGGCCAGGAGCAGCGCCATGCCCAGGCCCGGGGCGAGGATCAGGCGCAGCGCGCCGCCATCGTCGCGGCCGGCGGCCTGGGCGGCGAAGCCGGTGGTGCCCATGCGCAGGAAGCCGAGCACGCCGACCATCAGGGTGTACAGGCTGCCGCCCACGGCTACCGCGCCGAGCTGGTAGGCGTGCGGCAGGTGGCCGACCACCGTGCTGTCCACCAGGTGCACCAGGGGAACGGAAACGTTCGACAGAATCATCGGCCCGGCCAGCGCCCAGACCCTGTGGTGGGTCGGGGCGTGGCGCCAGGCATCGCGCAACAGGCTCATGGGGTCCTCCGGATCGGCCGGGCAGTATAGCGACGGCGGCGAGGCCTGCGGAAAACCCGTTTTTCATATCCGGTAACAGACCTCTGCCTGCCGTGTATTCCTTGTCCGACGCGGCTTCCAGGCCTGCCGCGGGGAACCCTGCGAAAACCTGTCAGGAAGCTTGCGCAGCGCTAACCGCGGGGCTTTGCGCACCTTCCTAGAATGCCGGCGTCGGTTGTTTCCAGAGGAAGCCATGCATGCTCCTGGGGCGTTTCGTCTCGGTCGGCGCCGGTGCCACCGCCGTTCATTACCTGGTGCTGACCCTCCTGGTCGAGGGCTTCGCCGTCGGCGCCGCCGTGGCCGCCGCGACGGGAGCAGGCTGCGGGGCTCTGGCTGCCTACCTGGGGCATCGCTGGAAGACTTTCCGCCACCGTGGCCCGGTGTCCCGTTCGCTGCCGCGCTTCTTCGCCGTCAGCCTGCTTTGCGTACTCGGCAACGCCGTCCTGGTGTTGCTGCTCGGCGACCTCGCCGGACTCGACTACCGCCTGGCCCAGCTCGCCGCGACCGGCGCACTGCTGTTGGCGACCTATCACCTTCATCGACTCTGGACCTTCTCATGATGATCGAACCTTCCCTGGCGTCGAAGCTCGAGGCCCCCTGCCTGCTCAGCGTGGTAGTGCCGGTGTTCAACGAGGAGGCGGTGCTGCCGGCCTTCCACCAGCGCCTGGGCGCCGTGCTCGGCGACCTTGGCGACGATTGCGAGGTGCTCTATGTCGACGACGGCAGCACCGACCGCAGCGCGGCGATCCTCGCCCAGCTACAGGCCGCCGACCGCCGGGTGGGCGTGGCCCGCTTCACCCGCAACTTCGGCAAGGAACAGGCGATGAGCGCCGGGCTCAAGCTGTCGCGCGGCGCCGCGGTGATCGTCATCGATGCCGACCTGCAGGATCCCCCGGAACTGATCCCGCAGATGCTCGACGCCTGGATCGGCGGCGCCGAAATGGTCAACATGCGCCGCCGCAGCCGGGCCGGCGAAAGCTGGCTGAAGCGCGCCTCGGCGAGCGCCTTCTACCGGCTGATCAACCGCCTCAGCGAGGTGCCGATCCCGCGCGACGTCGGCGACTTCCGCCTGCTCGACCGGCGGGTGGTCGATGCCCTTTGCGAGCTGCCGGAAGGCAATCGCTTCATGAAGGGGCTTTTCGCCTGGGTCGGTTTCCGCCAGGTCGATATCGCCTATAGCCGCGCCGCCCGCGTCGCCGGCCACAGCAAGTGGCGCTACTGGCGGCTGTGGAACTTCGCCCTGGAAGGCATCACCGGGTTTTCCACCGCGCCGCTGAAGGTCGCCGGCTACCTCGGCCTGCTCAGCCTGTTGGCGGCCCTGGCGACCCTGCTCGCCGGGATCTTCGGCCAGCAGGAGATCCACGAACACTGGCCGGTGATCGCCGCGCTGTTCCTGATCGGCGGCCTGCAACTGCTGGCCATCGGCGTGTGCAGCGAATACCTCGGGCGGATGACCATGGAAGCGCGGCGCCGCCCGCTCTACCTGATCGACCGCTACCTGCCGGCGCAGGTCGGCGGGGCCAATCCGTGAGGGCGCTGCGCGGCTGGCCGCTGGCCTGGTTCCTGCTCGCCCTGGCCTTCGCCATCCGCCTGCTGAGCCTGGGCAGCTATCCGCTGATGGACACCACCGAGGCCCGCTATGGCGAGGTGGCGCGGAAGATGGCCGAACTGGGCGACTGGATCACGCCCTGGTACGACGTCGGCGTGCCGTTCTGGGGCAAGCCGCCGCTGGCCTTCTGGCTCAGCGCCGGCGGCCAGCTTCTGCTCGGCGCCAACGAGTTCGCCAGCCGCCTGCCGCACTGGTTGCTGGGCGTGCTGGTGCTGTGGCTGGTATGGGACTGGCAGGCTCGCGAAGATCGTCGGCAGGCGCGGATCGCCTGCGTCCTGCTGGGCAGTTCGGCGCTGTTCTTCGTCGCCTCCGGGGCGGTAATGACCGACATGGCCCTGGCCCTGGCGCTGGTCCTGGCCATGCGCGGCTTCTGGCTGGGCCTGCATGGCGCGGAGGGAATCCGGCGCCGCGAGGGCTGGCTGATGTTCCTCGGCCTCGGCCTCGGGCTGCTGGCGAAGGGGCCGCTGACGCTGATCCTCGCCGGACTGCCGATCGGCCTGTGGACCTTGCTGGAGTGGCGCTGGCGCGCGCTCTGGCGGGGCCTGCCATGGATCCGCGGAAGCCTGCTGATGCTCCTGGTGGCCGCGCCCTGGTACCTGCTGGCGGAGTTGAAGACGCCGGGCTTCCTCGAGTACTTCCTGCTCGGCGAGCATTGGCAGCGCTTCGTCACCGCCGGCTGGGACGGCGACCGTTACGGCAATGCCCACGCCTATCCCTACGGCAGCGTCTGGCTGTTCCTGCTGGCCGCCGCGTTTCCCTGGAGCCTCTGGCTGCCGCTGCTGCTCTGGCTGGGCTGGCGCCAGCGCGGGGAGGTGGTCGATGGCGTCGCCTCGCGCAGGCGCTACTGGCTGTTCTGGGGACTGGCGCCGTGCCTGTTCTTCACCTTCGCCGGCAACGTCCTCTGGACCTACGTGCTGCCCGGCCTGCCGGCCCTGGCGTTGCTCGCCGCCGACCTGCTGCGCGCGCCGCTGGCGCGCAGCGCCTGGCTGCGGCGTGGCGGGTTGGCTTGCCTGGCACTGACCCCATTGCTGTTCGCGCTGTTCCTCGGCTCCCTGCTGCTGGGCTCGCGCGCCGAGCAGAAGTCCACCGCCGCGCTGCTGGCCAGCGACGCCGGCTGGCGCGAGCGGCCGCTGGTGTTCTGGCCGAAGCGGCCGTACTCGGCAGTGTTCTACAGCGGCGGGCGGGCGCAACGGGCGGAGGACAGCGAGCTGGCCGGCTGGTTGCGTCGCGACGCCCTGCTGGCGATCCGCTCGCGTTCGTTCGGCGCCTTGCCCGACGAGGTGCGCCAGCGCTTGCGCTGCCGGCCGCCGGTGGGACAGTACCAGTTATGCCAGGGCGTGGCGCCGCCTGGCTGAGACTACCTCGGCCGGTAGGCGCAGTAGCCGGGACGCGGGCCGATGCGCGGGTGGTTGCGGCAGGTGTCCGGGCGGCGGGCATAGATGGTGCACAGGCGGGTCTTGCGGTCGAGGTACAGGCAGTCGCCGTTGGCCATGCGGGTGAGGGTGAAGATCTCGCGCTTGTGGTTGAAGTGCTCGATCACGCCATCCTTTTCCAGTCGCTTGGCGATTCGCTTGGCCGGCTCCTCGCGCTCGAACTCGTCGACCAGTCGCATGCGGATCAGGTCGTCGATGCGCACTTCCACCGGCAGCGTGCAGCAGGTCGCGTTGCACTCGCCGCACAGGCCTTCGCGGTATTTCACCCAGGTATCCAGGCGGTCGGGGTCGGCGGCGGCGAGCGGGATTTTCTTCATCGGCGGGCGGGTGCGGGGAAAACGGGCGCGCAATGATAGTGGCTGCGCGCCCGTTGCGCTCGTCCGGGCGATGAGCGTCAGTGCCGTGGGTCCTCCCGCCATACCGGCCGGTCCTGCTCGTCCAGCGCCCAGTGCGCGGTGCCGGCGCGCAGGCATACGCCGCCGACCCAGCGTTCGGGGGCGCCGAGGTCGAGGCGGTAGCGCCGCCCGGCCAGGACCTCGCGGCCCGCAGCGGTCAGGGCCAGCGGCTGGCGTTCCCAGGGCAGTTCCGGCGCCGGCGTGCGCAGCAGCGCGCCGGGCTCTTCCAGCAGCGCGCGGAGCAGGACGCGGAACATCAGGTCGCCGAGATAGGGCAGCGGCTCGCGCCGTGCGGTCAGCTCGGCGAAGACCTGGCCGGCGCTCGGCCGCTCGCCGTCGCGGACGATCTCCAGGGTCAGCCGTTCGCTCAGCGACAGGCCGTCGCGCAGGGCCGGCAGTTCATGCAGTTGCCGACGCAGCGCCGGCCCCAGCAACGGTAGCGCCGGGGTCGGCGCGGCGGCCAGTTGCGCCCAGCGCAGTGGCGCCGGATCGCGGTAGGCGTCCCAGGCCGCGCGGGCCAGCGCCAGGGCTTCGGCGTCCAGCGGGCGACGCTGGGTCCATAGCCAGGCGAGCAGCTCAGGCGCCAGTTGGCCGATGCCGACGAAGCGCTCGACGCCTGGCACGCGGTCGATCTCGATCAGTTCCAGGTGCTCCGGCGGCGTCTGCATTCCTGCCAGCACCCGGACCAGGAACAACTGGTCGTAGGCATCCGCCTCGCACCAGAGCGCCACCCGCGAGTATTCGCCGAGCCGCTCGAGCCCGGCGTATTCCTGGCGCTGGCGGGCCTGGGCGTCGGCCGGGTCGAGGTCGAAGGCGCGGCTCAGGTAGTCGCTGCGCAGGGCGAGGAACTCGGGCAACGGCAGGTTCGGCACCGGTCCCATGGTCAGCGGGTCGGCGAACATCCGGAAGTCGCCGCGAAAGCCGGCGAGCTTCAGGCCGTGGGCGATGTCGTTGCCGCAGCGCAGGTGCAGGGTCGCGGCCTCATCGCCGCCGACCAGATCGGGGTGGCGGCTGGCGAAGGCGATGGCGTCGACATGCGCCTTGAGTCGCGGCCAACTGGCGAAGCCCAGTTCGCGCGCCACCTGCCACTGGGCGTCGGCCAGGCGCGGCTCCTGCCCCGGAAGCCCTGTAAGGCTGGCCGGGTCGCGGCGCCACTGGCGCAACAGCTCCTTGGCGCGCTTGCGTTGCTGTTCGAGATTGATCCGGCCGTCGCCGAGAGTGCGGGAAAAGGACATACGATCTCCTCTGCAGCCTTGTCCGCCATCAGGCCTGGAGTCGCATGCGCGATGCTTGGGGTGGATCGCCTGGGCGCTGCCCTTTCCGCGGACGGGAGGCGTGGAGAACGCCGAGGCCGACTATAGGCCGGCCGACGCGTCCGCGGCAAGACGCACTCAGCCCTTGCGGATCATCCAGATGCCGGCGCCGATCAGTGCCAACCCGCCCAGCTTCAGCGCGCTGATCGGTGCCTCGCGGAAGCCGGCCCAACCGAAGTGGTCGAGGCTCATGGCCATGCCCAGCTGGCCGGCAAGCACCAGCACCATGAACATCAGCGCGCCGATGCGCGGTGCGGCGAAGGCGGCGATGAAGATGAAGAACATGCCGAGGAAACCGCCGCACCAGTGCCACCAGCTCAGCCCGCGCAATGCCGCCAGGCCGGGAAACTCGCGCTGCGAGAGGGTCAGGGCGAGCAACCCGAGGGTGCCGACGAAGAACGAGATCAGTGCCGCGGCGAGGACGCTGGACACCTGCTTGGCCAACTGGCCGTTGATCCCCGCCTGCAGCGGCAGGCAGGCGCCGGCGAGCAGGGGCAGGACGAACAGCCACCAGGGTGGAGTGGGCATGCAAGACTCCTGGAACGATGACGGCGAGCGCGCCCCGCGCATGGCGAGGGACGGGCCGGAGTGGTACGGGGAGTCGCACAGTATGCACCAGGCGGGGGCGGAGGAGGAAAACGCGAGACCCCATCGCACGCCCTCGGATTCCGCCCGGCGGGTAACCGCGAGCGGTTGTTCGCCCTACGGCAGCCATACCGCCAGCGGCGTTATCCCCCTACAAGCGCGCCGCCAGCATGGCCCCCTCGCGAATCGCCCGCTTGGCATCCAGTTCCCCTGCCACCCGCGCCCCACCGATCAGGTGGAAGCGCAGGCTTTCCGCCGCCTGGCTGATCTGCAACTCGCGCAGCGGCTCCTGGCCGGCGCAGATCACCACGTTGTCCACCTCCAGCCAGCGTTCCTCGCCGTCGACGCGGATCAACAGGCCGCGTTCGTCGATCTTCAGGTACTCCACCCCGCCGAGCATGCGTACGGCGTTGTGCCTGAGGTGTGCGCGGTGTACCCAGCCGCTGGTCTTGCCGAGCTGCGCGCCGGGAGCGCCGGGCTTGCGCTGGAGCAGCCAGACCTGGCGCGCCGGCCGCGTCGGAGCGGGTTCGCGGAGGCCGCCGGGCTGGCTGTTGTCGAGGTCCACGCCCCATTCCGCGAGCCATTCGCCGAGCGCCCGCGGCTGGCCGTCGCTGGGCGCGGCGACGAGGAAGGCGGCGACGTCGAAGCCGATGCCGCCGGCGCCGACGATGGCGACCCGCGCGCCCACCGGCGCGCCGCGCAGCACGTCCACGTAGCTGAGTACGGTCGGTCCGCCGATGCCGTCGATCCTTGGCCGGCGTGGCTGGATGCCGGTGGCCACCACCACGTCGTCGAACTGACCGTCCAGCTCGCCCTGGCGCACCCGGTGGCCGAGGCGCAGGTCGACGCCGAGGCGTTCCAGACGCACGCGGAAGTAGCGCAGGGTTTCGCGGAACTCCTCCTTGCCGGGAATCCGCTTGGCCAGGTTGAACTGCCCGCCGATTTCCCCGCTCGCCTCGAACAGGCTGACCCGATGCCCGCGCTCGGCGGCCACGCAGGCGGCGGAGAGCCCGGCGGGGCCGGCGCCGATCACCGCGATGCGCTTCTGCGTGCGCGCCTTGCGGTAGCGCAATTCGGTCTCGAAGGCCGCCCGCGGGTTGACCAGGCAGGTGGCGCGGCGGTTGGCGAAGGCATGATCGAGGCAGGCCTGGTTGCAGGCGATGCAGGTGTTGATCTCCTCGGCCCGGCCGGCGCCGGCCTTGGCCACGAACTGCGGGTCGGCCAGCAGCGGCCGGGCCATCGACACCAGGTCGGCCTTGTCGGTGGCGAGCAGGGATTCGGCGACCTCGGGGGTGTTGATCCGGTTACTGGCGATCACCGGCACCTTCAGCTCGTGGCGCAGCCGTGCGCTGACCTCGGCGAAGGCCGCGCGCGGCACCGAGGTGACGATGGTCGGCACGCGCGACTCGTGCCAGCCGATGCCGGTGTTGAGCAGGGTGATTCCGGCTTCCTCCAGGGCCAGGGCGATGCGCCGCACCTCGTCCCAGGTATTGCCGCCCTCGACCAGGTCGAGCAGCGACAGGCGATAGCAGAGGATGAAGCGTTGGCCGACGATCCGCCGGATGCCGCGGACGATCTCCAGCGCCAGGCGCATGCGGTTTTCCAGCGGGCCGCCCCACTGGTCGTCGCGGCGATTGGTGCGCGGGCAGAGGAACTGGTTGAGCAGGTAGCCTTCGCTGCCCATCACCTCCACGCCGTCGTAGGCGGCGGCCTTGGCCAGCCGCGCGCAACGGACGAAGGCGCGGATGGTCTTGCGGATGCCGCGCTCGGAGAGCTCGCGCGGGGTGAACCAACTGATCGGCGACTTCAACGGCGAGGCGGACACCGCCATCGGGTGGTAGCCATAGCGCCCGGCGTGGAGGATCTGCAGCAGGATCTTGCCGCCCTCGGCATGCACCGCCTGGGTCAGGCGACGATGGGCGGGCACCTCCAGGGCGCTGGTGAGGCTGCTGCCGAAGGGCAGCAGCCAACCTTCGCGGCAGGGCGCGAAGCCGCCGGTGACGATCAGCCCGACGCCGCCCCGGGCACGCTCGCGGTAGTAGGCAGCGAGCTTGCCGAAGTCCCACAGACGATCCTCCAGCCCGGTGTGCATCGAACCCATCACCACGCGGTTGCGCAGACGGGTGAAGCCCAGGTCCAGCGGGGCCAGCAGGTGCGGATAGGGAGCGGCGGCGAGCGGCGGGTAGGGGTTGCGCATGGCGCGGTTCCGGTAGCCAGGGACGCTTCACCATAGGAAGTTGCGCCGCCGCCGAATGCGGCCCGCTTGCCGGAACCGCCAGGCATTTCGGTCAAGCCGGCGGACTGGCTGATCGGATAGGTGCTCGCTGCGCTGCACCGCTGTGGCCCCGGGTGACAGGCGTCGAAAGCTCTCCGACAGCACTTGCGGCGCGGCGGGCGGAATGGGAACGGCGGCGCTGTTACCCGGGGTAATGGCGTGCGCCGGGAGCCCAACTTAAGCACGGCTCGACGCCTTTGGCGGCGCTGTCAGGCTGGGGTTCCGGCCCGCCCAGCACGTGCCTTGCCAACTGCCTGTCCAATCCGAACGGAGTCTCGACGATGAACAAGAACAAGACGTTCCTCGCGGCGGCGCTGGTAGCGCTGGCCGCCAGCCTTCCCGTGCACGCTGCGACCGACTACACCCGCACGCGCTATCCCATCGTGCTGTCCCACGGTCTGTTCGGCTTCAAGAGCGTCGGCCCGGTGGACTACTGGCACGCTATCGTGCCGGCCCTGGAGAAGGACGGCGCGAAGGTCTTCGCCACCTCGCAGTCGCCGGTGAACAGCAACGAGGTGCGCGGCGAACAGCTACTGGCGCAGGTGGAGGAAGTCCTGGCCCTGACCGGCGCGGAGAAAGTCAACCTGATCGGCCACAGCCAGGGCGGCATGACCGTGCGCTACGTCGCCGGGGTGGCGCCGCAACTGGTGGCCTCGGTCACCACCATGGGCACGCCGCACAAGGGCACGCCGGTAGCCGACGCGGTGACCGGCTTCAGCGAGTTCCTCGGGCCGATCGGCACCGAGGTGATCGCCTCGGCGGTGGAGGCGCTGTTCTCGGTGGTCGACATCGTCGACGGCGGCGAGTGGGTCAAGGGCGACGCGCTGGCTGCCCTGAACAGTCTCAACACTCCCGGCACCGCGCGGTTCAACCAGCGCTTCCCGCAGGCGATCCCGGCCAGCGCCTGTGGCCAGGGCGCGGAGACGGTAGCCGGGGTGCGCTACTACTCGATGAGCGGCACCGGCTCCCTGACCAATGCGCTCGACCCGAGCTCCGCCGGCCTGGCGGTGACCGGGCTGCTGTTCGGCGAGGCCAACGACGGTCTGGTCGGCCAATGCTCCAGCCACCTGGGCAGCGTGGTGAAGGACAACTACCGGATGGACCATCTGGACGAAGTCAACCAGTTGCTCGGCCTGGTCAGCCTGTTCGAGAGCGACCCGACCCAGGTCTATCGGCAGCATGCCAATCGCCTCAGGAACGTCGGACTCTGATCCGCTCGCCGGGTCGCCGCAGCCCTAGGCGACCCGGCATTAGTCTTTGGTCTAATGGCACCTGGATATCACCTCCTGTTCGCGCGCCTCGCGGCGTTCGGACCTGTCCCGATTCCGCGCACCTTGCTGGACAAGGTTTGCGCCGCCGTGTAATGACTCCGGTCAAGGCAGAAAAACCCAGCGTTCGTGTAGGGTTCGCTGCCCCGTAGCCATGCCCGGCTGGCGTACCTCGCCAGGCTGGCTATCTTTTAACCAGAGACATCCGGCCATGTCCCGGGTGTCCTTTGCCTGATGCAGGAGATGCACGATGGATATGAACCGTCGGCAATTCTTCAAGGTCTGCGGTATAGGCCTTGGAGGATCGAGCCTTGCGGCGCTCGGGATGGCCCCCACGGAGGCCTTCGCCGACCAGGTCCGCCACTTCAAGCTGGCGCACACGGTCGAGACCCGCAACACCTGTACCTACTGTTCGGTCGGTTGCGGCCTGATCATGTACAGCCAGGGCGACGGCGCCAAGAACGTCGCGCAGAACATCATCCATATCGAGGGCGACGCCGACCATCCGGTCAACCGCGGCACCCTCTGCCCGAAAGGCGCCGGCCTGCTGGACTACATCCACAGCCCGAACCGCCTGAAGTATCCGGAAGTGCGCGAGGCCGGCTCCAGCGAGTGGAAGCGCATCGAGTGGGACGAAGCCCTCGAGCGCATCGCCAAGCTGATGAAGGAAGACCGCGACGCCAACTTCGTCGAGAAGAACGAGCAGGGCCAGACCGTCAACCGCTGGTTGACCACCGGCTTCCTCGCCGCGTCCGCCTCGTCCAACGAGGCCGGCTACATCACCCACAAGGTGATGCGCTCCCTCGGCATCCTGGGATTCGACAACCAGGCGCGTGTCTGACACGGCCCGACGGTGGCAAGTCTTGCCCCGACGTTTGGCCGTGGAGCCATGACCAACCACTGGACCGACATCAAGAATGCCGATCTGGTGCTGATCATGGGCGGCAACGCCGCCGAAGCCCACCCGTGCGGATTCAAATGGGTCACCGAAGCCAAGGCGCACAACAAGGCGCGGCTGCTGGTGGTCGATCCGCGTTTCACCCGTTCCGCCTCGGTCGCCGACTACTACGCGCCGATCCGGACCGGCACCGACATCGCCTTCCTCGGCGGCCTGATCAACTACCTGCTGGAAAACGACAAGATCCAGCACGAATACGTGCGCAACTACACCGATGTCTCGTTCATCGTGAAGGAAGGCTTCAGCTTCGAGGACGGCCTGTTCAACGGCTACGACGCCGAGAAGCGGACCTACCCGGACAAGTCCTCCTGGGGCTACGAGATCGGTGAGGACGGCTATGCCAAGGTCGACCCGACCCTGACCCACCCGCGCTGCGTGTTCAACCTGCTCAAGCAGCACTACAGCCGCTACACCCCGGACGTGGTGAGCAACATCTGCGGTACGCCGAAGGACATGATGCTCAAGATCTGGGCGGAAATCGCCGAGACCTCCAAGCCGGGCAAGGTCATGACCATCATGTACGCCCTGGGCTGGACCCAGCACTCGGTAGGCGCGCAGATGATCCGCACCGGCGCGATGGTCCAGCTGCTGCTGGGCAACATCGGCATGCCCGGCGGCGGCATGAACGCCCTGCGCGGCCACTCCAACATCCAGGGCCTGACTGACCTCGGCCTGCTGTCCAACTCGCTGCCGGGCTACCTGACCCTGGCGATGGACGCCGAGCAGGACTACGACGCCTACATCGCCAAGCGCACGGCCAAGCCGCTGCGCCCGGGACAGCTGTCCTACTGGCAGAACTACGGCAAGTTCCACGTCAGCCTGATGAAGGCCTGGTTCGGCAAGTCGGCGACCAAGGAAAACAACTGGTGCTACGACTGGCTGCCCAAGCTCGACATGCCGGGCGCCGGCTACGACGTGCTGCGCTACTTCGACATGATGTACCAGGGCAAGGTCAACGGTTACTTCTGCCAGGGCTTCAACCCCATCGCCTCGTTCCCCAACAAGGCCAAGGTCGGCGCCGCGCTGGCGCGCCTGAAGTGGATGGTGGTGATGGACCCGCTGGTGACCGAGACCTCGGAGTTCTGGCGCAACGTCGGCGAGTACAACGACGTCGACACCGCCAGCATCAAGACCACGGTGTTCCGCCTGCCCACCTCCTGCTTCGCCGAGGAAGACGGCTCGATCGTCAACAGCGGCCGCTGGTTGCAGTGGCACTGGAAGGGCGCCGAGCCGCCGGGCCAGGCGCGTCCGGACATCGCCATCATGGCCGGGCTGTTCCACCGCCTGCGCGAGATGTACCGCAAGGACGGCGGGGCCTTCCCCGACCCGATCCTCGGCCTCGACTGGTCCTACCTCAAGCCCGACGAACCGGGCCCGGACGAACTGGCCCGGGAGTTCAACGGCAAGGCCCTGAGCGACCTGGTCGACCCGGCCAACGGCATGATCCTGGCCAAGGCCGGCGAGCAGTTGCCGGGTTTCGCCCTGCTGCGCGACGACGGCAGCACGGCGAGCGGCTGCTGGATCTTCGCCGGCTCCTGGACCCAGCAGGGCAACCAGATGGGCCGCCGCGACAACAGCGACCCCTACGGCATGGGCCAGACCCTCGGCTGGGCCTGGGCCTGGCCGGCGAACCGGCGGATTCTCTACAACCGCGCCTCGGCCGACGTCAGCGGCAAGCCGTGGGACCCGGAGAAGAAGCGCCTGGTGTGGTGGAACGGCAAGTCCTGGGGCGGCACCGACGTGCCCGACTACAAGGCCGACGTACCGCCGGAAGCCGGGATGAACCCGTTCATCATGAACCCCGAAGGGGTGGCTCGCCTGTTCGCCGTCGACAAGATGGCCGAAGGCCCGTTCCCCGAGCACTACGAGCCGTTCGAGACGCCGATCGGGGTGAACCCCTTGCACCGCGACAACCGCAAGGCGATCAGCAACCCGGCGGCACGGGTGTTCAAGAACGACATGGAACTGTTCGGCACGGCCGACGAGTTCCCCTACGCGGCGACCACCTACCGGCTCACCGAGCACTTCCACTACTGGACCAAGCACTGCCGGCTGAATGCGATCACCCAGCCCGAGCAGTTCGTCGAGATCGGCGAGGCGCTGGCCAAGGAGCTGGGCATCAATGCCGGCGACAAGGTCAAGGTCTCCTCCAACCGCGGCTACATCAAGGCGGTGGCGGTGGTGACCAAGCGCATCCGCCCGCTGCAGGTGGACGGCAAGACCGTGCACCACGTCGGCATCCCGATCCACTGGGGCTTCGCCGGCATGGCGCGCAACGGCTTCCTGGCCAATACCCTGACCCCCTTCGTGGGCGACGGGAATACCCAGACGCCGGAGTTCAAGTCGTTCCTGGTCAACGTGGAAAAGGCGTGAGGTGAAACATGAGTAGTCAGGACATCCACGCCCGCTCCGCGACCACCACGCCGATGCCCTCGGTGCGGAACCAGGAGGAAGTGGCGAAACTGATCGACGTGTCCAAGTGCATCGGTTGCAAGGCCTGCCAGGTCGCCTGCTCGGAATGGAACGAGCTGCGCGACGAGGTCGGCCACAACCATGGCACCTACGACAACCCCATGGACCTGACGGCCGACTCGTGGACGGTGATGCGTTTCACCGAGCACGAGAACGAGGCCGGCAACCTCGAGTGGCTGATCCGCAAGGATGGCTGCATGCACTGCGCCGAGCCGGGCTGCCTGAAGGCCTGCCCGAGCCCGGGAGCGATCGTGAAGTACGCCAACGGCATCGTCGACTTCAACCAGGACAAGTGCATCGGTTGCGGCTACTGCATCACCGGTTGCCCGTTCGACATCCCACGGATCTCGCAGAAGGACCACAAGGCCTACAAGTGCAGCCTGTGTTCCGACCGCGTCTCGGTGGGCATGGAGCCGGCCTGCGTGAAGACCTGCCCGACCGGCGCCATCGTCTTCGGCAGCAAGGAGGACATGAAGGAACACGCCGCCGAACGCATCGTCGACCTGAAGAGCCGCGGTTACGAGAACGCCGGCCTGTACGACCCCGAAGGGGTGGGCGGCACCCACGTGATGTACGTGCTGCACCACGCCGACAAGCCGTCGCTCTATGCCGGCCTGGCCGACCAGCCGAGCGTCAGCCCGCTGGTCAGCCTGTGGAAGGGCGTGACCAAGCCGCTGGCGCTGCTGGCCATGGGCGCCACGGTGCTCGCCGGGTTCTTCCACTATGTGCGCGTCGGTCCCAACCGCGCGGACGACGAGGAAGACCACGGGCAAGCCGAGGCACCGGTGCACCAGGTCGATCCGTCGGTACACACCTTTGACCCGCACGAGCGTCGTTGAGCCTGCGCGCGGGCGTTGCCGCCGGTCCTCCGCGACCCGGCGGCAGCGGCGGCGCTCTCGAGGAGTCGGAAATGAAAAATGAAATCCAGCGCTACAACGCCAACGAGCGCAGCAACCACTGGGCCGTGGCGATCCTGTTCTTCATGGCCGGGTTGTCCGGGCTGGCGCTGTTCCACCCGGCGCTGTTCTGGCTGACCAACCTGTTCGGCGGCGGTCCCTGGACGCGTATCCTGCACCCCTTCCTGGGGCTGGCGATGTTCGTCTTCTTCCTCGGCCTGGTGGTGCGCTTCGCCCACCACAACCGGGTGCAGAAGAGCGATATCCAGTGGCTCAAGCAGTGGCGCGACGTGGTCAGCAACCGCGAGGAGAACCTCCCGGAAGTCGGCCGCTACAACGCCGGGCAGAAGCTGTTGTTCTGGGTGCTGCTGCTGAGCATGCTGACCCTGCTGGTCACCGGCATCGTGATCTGGCGCCAGTACTTCAGCGCCTGGTTCGGCATCGAGGCGATCCGCCTGTCGGCGCTCCTGCACGCCTTCGCCGCCTTCGTCCTGATCGCCAGCATCATCGTGCATATCTACGCCGGCATCTGGGTCAAGGGCTCGATGGGCGCGATGCTCTACGGCAAGGTCAGCCGCGCCTGGGCGCGCAAGCACCATAACGGCTGGCTGAAGGAAGTCGGCAAGGGCGAGGAGCACTGACGCGTATAGTGTCGCCATCGCCCGACCGGAGGCCCCAGCGATGGGGCCTTTGCATTCATTCCGCGCCCCACCGGGCGCCCGATCGTTGCGGCGCGGCCCACCGGCCCGCCGGCGCAGACCCGAGGAGTTCCCGTGTCACGCACCATTCTTCAGCCGGGGCAGATCGAAGCCGCCGCCAACATTCCCCCGCACCTGCACCAGCCGTCGCGCGACCTGTTCGCCCGCCGCGGCGAGCGTCTGCTGCAACTGGCCGAGGGGCACCCGATGGGCGACTACCTGCGGCTGGTCGCCGGTCTCTGCCGGCTCCAGCAGGCGCTGCTGGACAACCCGCCGGCCCTGGCCCCGCTCGACCCCGAGCGCCTGCGCAAGAGCCGCGAGCACGGCATGCCGCCGCTGGCCTACGACCTGCTGGTGCGCGAAGGCGCCTGGCTGCCCTGGCTGGATGCCCTGCTCGCGGGCTACCCGGCACCGGCCAACGCCGCCGTCGGCGCGGCACTCGAACAATTGCGCGAAGCCGATGAAGGCCAGCGCAAGGCCTGGGCCATCGCCTTGCTCAGCGGTCAGTTCGACCTCCTGCCGGCGGCCCTGGTGCCGTTCCTCGGCGCCGCCCTGCAGGTAGCCTGGAGCCATTGGCTGCTGGGACTGGAGGAGGGCGCGGTGGTCGAGACCGAGAGCCGGACCCTGTGCCCCGCCTGCGGCTCGCCGCCGATGGCCGGGATGATCCGCCAGGGCGGCAAGGAAACCGGTCTGCGCTACCTGAGCTGCTCGCTGTGCGCCTGCGAATGGCACTACGTGCGGATCAAGTGCAGCCACTGCGAGGAAAGCAAGCACCTGGCCTACCTGTCCCTGGAGCATGACGGGCAGCCGGCGGAAAAAGCCGTGCTGCGCGCCGAGACCTGCCCCAGTTGCCAGGGCTACCTGAAGCAGTTCTACCTGGAGTTCGACCGCCACGCCGATGCCCTTGCCGACGACCTGGCCAGCCTGGCGCTGGACATGCGCCTGGCCGAGGACGGCTACCTGCGGCGTTCGCCGAACCTGTTGCTGGCCCCCGGCGGCGAATAGCCGAAGACGCTGCGGGCATGCGCCGACGCGTCTATGATGGGCGTGTCGGTGACCCTACCCTGTGGATAAGGTTTCTCCATGAGTTCCGTTCGCTTGCCTTCGGTCGACCGCCTGCTGCGCAGCGCGGCGGCCGCTCCCCTGCACCAGCGCTACGGCCGCGAGGCGTTGCTGGCGACCCTCCGCGACCTGCTCGACGAACTGCGCGAGCCGGCCCGACGCGGTGCCCTCGCCGAGATCGAACTGAGCGAGGCGGTGCTCGCCGGGCGCGCCGGCGAACGCCTCGCCGCGCAGCATGCCAGCCGCGTGCGGCGGGTGTTCAACCTGACCGGCACGGTGTTGCATACCAACCTCGGCCGCGCCCTGCTGCCGGACGAGGCCGTCGAGGCGATCACCCTGGCCGCGCGCTACCCGCTGAACCTGGAGTTCGACCTGGCCAGCGGCAAGCGCGGCGACCGCGACGACCTGATCGCCGGGCTGATCCGCGAACTCACCGGCGCCGAGGCAGTCACCGTGGTCAACAACAACGCGGCGGCGGTGCTGCTGGCGCTGAACAGCCTGGGGGCGCGCAAGGAAGGGATCATCTCGCGCGGCGAGCTGATCGAGATCGGCGGTGCCTTCCGCATTCCCGACATCATGGCCCGCGCCGGCGTGCGCTTGCACGAGGTGGGCACCACCAACCGCACCCACGCCAGGGACTACGAAGCCGCCATCGGCCCGCGCAGCGGCCTGCTGATGCGCGTGCATACCAGCAACTACAGCGTCCAGGGCTTCACCGCCAGCGTGCCCACCGCGCAACTGGCGGCCATCGCCCATGGCCATGGCCTGCCGCTGCTGGAAGACCTCGGCAGCGGCACCCTGGTGGACCTGACCCGCTGGGGCTTGCCCAAGGAACCGACGGTGCAGGAAGCCCTGGCCGACGGCGCCGACATCGTTACCTTCAGCGGCGACAAATTGCTCGGCGGGCCCCAGGCCGGGCTGATCCTCGGCAACCGAGAACTGATCGGGCGGATCAAGAAGAACCCGCTCAAGCGCGCCCTGCGCGTCGACAAGCTGACCCTCGCCGCCCTCGAGGCGGTGCTCGGCCTGTACCGCGATCCGGACCGCCTCGCCGAACGCCTGACCACCCTGCGCCTGCTCAGCCGCCCGGCGGCGGAGATCCGCGCCCAGGCCGAGCGTCTGGCGCCGGCGCTGGGCGAGGCGCTCGGCGAGGGCTGGGAGGTCGCTGTGGTCGACGCCCTGGGCATGATCGGCAGCGGCGCGCAGCCGGTGGCGCGGCTGGCCAGCGCCGCGCTGTGCCTGCGTCCGCGGCAGCCCAGGCGCCTGCGCGGACGCGCCCTGCGCAACCTCGAGGAAGCCCTGCGCGGGCTGCCGCTGCCGGTGATCGGTCGGCTCGACGACGACGCCCTCTGGCTCGATCTGCGCCAGCTCGACGACGAGCCGGCGTTCCTCGCCCAGTTGCCGCGACTGCGGAGCGAGCTGTCGTGATCGTCGGCACCGCCGGGCACATCGACCACGGCAAGACCTCGCTGCTGCGCGCCCTCACCGGCATCGAGGGCGACCGCCGCCCGGCCGAGCGCCAACGCGGGATCACCATCGACCTGGGCTATCTCTACGCCGACCTTGGCGACGGCAGCCCCACCGGCTTCATCGACGTGCCCGGCCACGAGCGCTTCGTCCACAACATGCTGGCCGGCGCCAGCGGCATCGATTGCGTGCTGCTGGTGGTGGCCGCCGACGACGGCTTGATGCCGCAGACCCGCGAGCACCTGGCGATCGTCGAACTGCTCGGTATCCGCCGGGCGCTGGTGGCGCTGACCAAGATCGACCGGGTCGAGCCGCAGCGGGTGCAGCAGGTGCGGACCCAGGTCGAACACCTGCTGGCCTCCGGCCCGCTGGCGCGCTCGCCGATCTTCCCGCTCTCCAGCAGCACCGGGGAGGGCGTCGAGGCGTTGCGCGAAGCACTCGGCGGGCTCGCCGGCGAAGTCCGCGAGCGTAGCCGCGAGGGATACTTCCGCCTGGCGGTGGACCGGGCCTTCAGCGTCGCCGGCAGCGGCATCGTGGTCACCGGTACGGCCTTCTCCGGACAGGTCGCGGTGGGCGACGAACTGCTCCTCGGCAACGCCGGGCGGCCGGTGCGGGTGCGCGGCCTGCACGCGCAGAACCGGCCCGCGCAACAGGCCTGGGCCGGCCAGCGCGTGGCCCTGAACATCGCCGGCGAGCGCCTCGCGCTGGAACAGATCCAGCGCGGCGACTGGCTGCTGCAGGCCGCGCTGCACGCGCCGACCACGCGGGTCGACATCGACTTCCGCCTGTTGCCCGACGAACTCCGCGACTTCACCCACTGGACCCCGGTGCACCTGCACCTGGGCACCCAGGACGTCACCGGGCGCCTGGCCCTGCTCGAAGGCGAACAACTGGAGCCTGGCCACCGCGCCTTCGCCCAACTGGTGCTGAACGCGCCGATCCAGGCCCTGCATGGCGACCGCCTGGTGCTGCGCGACCAGTCGGCGCAGCGCACCCTTGGCGGCGGGCGGGTGCTCGACGGCGCCGCGCCGGCGCGCAACCGACGAACGCCGGCACGTCTGGCACAGCTTCAGGCGCTGCGCCAGGAAAGCCTGGAGGAGGCGCTGCCGACCTTGCTCGGCGCGGCCGAGAACGGCCTCGACCCGCAACGCCTGGTGCAATCCTTCAACCGCCCGCGCGAGCACTGGCGGCTGCCGGAAGAGGTGGTCGAGGTGCAGACCCGCCTCGGCCCCCGGTTGTTCGCCGGGGAGCGCTGGTTCGCCCTGGTCGAGCAACTGCTCGCCGGCCTGCGGCGCTTCCACGAAGAGCTACCGGACGAACTCGGTCCCGACCGCGACCGCCTGCGTCGCTACGCCCTGCCGCAGCTGGAGCGGCCGGTGTTCATCGCCCTGCTCGACGCCGCCCTGGCCGGCGGCGATGTGCACAGCAGCGGGCCCTGGCTGCACCTGCCCGGCCACGAAGTGCGCCTGAGCGATAGCGAGGAGCAACTGCGCGCGCGCCTCTGGCCGCTGCTCGAAGCCGGCCGTTACGACCCGCCCTGGGTCCGCGACCTGGCCCGCGAGCTGCGCCAGGATGAAGCCGTCATGCGCAACCTGCTGCGCAAGCTGGCACGCCTGGGCCAGTTGCAGCAGGTGGTGCGCGACCTGTTCTACCCGGAAGCCACCCTGCGTCAATTGGCCGAGATCGCCGTGCAGGTGCGCGACCCCGCCGGGCTGATCCGCCCGGCGGAATTCCGCGACCGCCTGGGCATCGGCCGCAAGCGCAGCATCCAGATCCTCGAGCACTTCGACCGCATCGGCCTGACCCGCCGCATCGGCAACGACCGTCGCCTGCGCGAGGGTTCGGCGCTGGCCGAACAGTTGCTCGGCGGCGTCTCGCCCTGAGTCTCAGGGGCCGACGCGCTGCCCCTGGCTCAGGCACTCGATGAACAGCGCGAACAGTTCCGACTGCGAGCCGACTTCCAGCTTGGTGTAGAGATTCTTCCGGTGCATGCGCACGGTCTCCGGGGAGATGTCCATCAGCCGCGCGCTGGATTTCGCCGAGTGGCCGCTGAGCAGCAGGTGGCAGGCCTCGCGTTCGCGGTCGGTGAGCACGTCGCGACCGAAGCCGCGCAGCACTTCCTGAAGGCGCGGGGCGAGGTCGGCCTGCGGGTTCGGCGAGAGGTCGGCGCGCCCGGCGCAGAACTGCCGGGTCAGCTCCAGCACCGGCGGCGCCAGGCCGGCGAGGGCGGCGACCTGGGCGTCGCTGTAGCGGCTCGCCGAAAGGCCGTTGTAGAGACAGATCGAGAGCTTCTCGGTAGGGCCGAGGTCGAGGATGTAGTAGACGTCCTCCACCGCTCCGGCGCCGAGGTAGTAGGTCTGGTAGTAGGCGCTCTGGAAGAAGTCGTCGGGGGCGATCTCGCCGAGGGTGTAGAAGCCTTCCGGAAGGCCTTCCTCCACCGCCAGGCAGAAAGGGTCGAGCAGGTAGCCGCGGGAGAAGTAGCGGCGGATGATCGCCTCGCGGAAGCGCTCGGCGATGCCGCGCTCGTAGAGCAGGGTGGGCGCGTGGCCCTTGCGTTCCAGGCTGATCATGCTCGACTCGATCGGCACCAGTTGGTGGATGGCGTCGACCAGCGCGGCGAGGAAGTCGGGTTGGCGCAGGCGCCGGATCGCCAGCGCCAGGTGTTCGTGCCAGCGGTCGAGCGCGTTCGGGGCGATGGCCTGCATGGACGGTACGGCTCGTTCTTGTCGTTGTCGCCGCAGGATAGCAAGCCGCGTCGGCCGCACCCAGCGCTTACCCCAAAATGGGGTATGGCCCGCCGCGCGGTGCTCTTGCACCCTCGGAGCATCCATCCGAGAAGAGCGACAGCCCGATGAACGCAAGACTGCACGCCACGTCCCCCCTCGGCGACGCCGACCTGGTCCGTGCCGACCAGGCCCACTACATGCACGGCTACCACGTGTTCGACGACCACCGCGTCAACGGCTCGCTGAACATCGCCGCCGGCGACGGCGCCTATATCTACGACACCGCCGGCAACCGCTACCTCGACGCGGTGGGCGGCATGTGGTGCACCAACATCGGCCTGGGGCGCGAGGAAATGGCTCGCACCGTGGCCGAGCAGACCCGCCTGCTGGCCTATTCCAATCCCTTTTGCGACATGGCCAACCCGCGTGCCATCGAACTCTGCCGCAAGCTCGCCGAGCTGGCCCCCGGCGACCTCGACCACGTGTTCCTCACCACCGGCGGTTCCACCGCCGTGGACACCGCGATCCGCCTCATGCACTACTACCAGAACTGCCGCGGCAAGCGCGCCAAGAAGCACGTCATCACGCGGATCAACGCCTACCACGGCTCGACCTTCCTCGGCATGTCGCTGGGCGGCAAGAGCGCCGACCGGCCGGCCGAGTTCGACTTCCTCGACGAGCGCATCCACCACCTCGCCTGTCCCTATTACTACCGCGCTCCGGAAGGAGTGGGCGAAGCCGAGTTCCTCGATGGCCTGGTGGACGAGTTCGAACGCAAGATCCTCGAACTGGGCGCCGACCGGGTGGGGGCGTTCATCTCCGAGCCGGTGTTCGGCTCCGGCGGCGTGATCGTCCCGCCCGCGGGCTACCACCGGCGGATGTGGGAGCTGTGCCAGCGCTACGACGTGCTGTACATCTCCGACGAAGTGGTGACCTCCTTCGGCCGCCTCGGCCACTTCTTCGCCAGCCAGGCGGTGTTCGGCGTACAGCCGGACATCATCCTCACCGCCAAGGGCCTCACCTCCGGCTACCAGCCGCTGGGCGCGTGCATCTTCTCCCGGCGCATCTGGGAGGTGATCGCCGAGCCGGACAAGGGCCGCTGCTTCAGCCATGGTTTCACCTACTCCGGCCACCCGGTGGCCTGCGCGGCGGCGCTGAAGAACATCGAGATCATCGAGCGCGAGGGCTTGCTCGCCCACGCCGACGAGGTCGGCCGCTACTTCGAGGAGCGCCTGCAAAGTCTCCGCGACCTGCCCATCGTCGGCGACGTGCGCGGGATGCGCTTCATGGCCTGTGTCGAGTTCGTCGCCGACAAGGCGAGCAAGGCGCTGTTTCCGGAAAGCCTGAACATCGGCGAGTGGGTCCACCTGCGGGCGCAGAAGCGCGGCCTGCTGGTTCGTCCGATCGTCCACCTGAACGTGATGTCGCCGCCGCTGATCCTCACCCGCGAACAGGTCGATACCGTGGTCCGGGTGCTGCGCGAGAGCATCGAGGAAACCGTGGAGGATCTTGTCCGCGCCGGTCACCGGTAAGCGCCGGGGCGCCGCCGGCGCCCCACCCGAACATTCAGGAGAACCCCAATGGACGACAACAAGAACAAGGTCCTGCGGTTGCGCGATGTGGTGCTCTACACGGTCTCGGCGATGCTCTTCATGGACCAGATCGCCCTGGCTTCCTCCCTCGGTCCGTCGAGCCTGTTCTGGTGGCTCTACGTGCTGGTCCTGCTGTTCCTGCCGATGGCCATGATGACCTCCGAGCTGGGCACCGCCTTCCCCGCCAACGGCGGCGTCTACCACTGGGTGCGCAGCGCCTTCGGCTTCCGCTGGGGGGCCCGGGTGTCATGGATGTACTGGGTCAACAACGCACTGTGGATGCCTTCGGTCTACACCCTGTTCGGCAGCATGCTCGGCGCCTTCTATTTCCCCGAGCTGAGCCTCTGGGGCAAGATCGCCATCGGCATAGCCCTGGCGCTGCTCACCGCGGCGTTCAACGTGGTCGCGCTGCGCCTGGGCAAGTGGCTGCCGAACCTCGGCGCGCTGCTCAAGCTGCTCGCGGTGCTCGCCCTGGGCGTCGGCGGCCTGCACTTCGGCTGGAACCATGGCTTCGCCAACGACTTCAGCCTGGACTCCATCGTCCCGTCCTCGCCGGGCCAGATGGCCGCGCTGGGAGTGATGGTCTATGGCATCATGGGGACCGAGCTGGCCTGTTGCAGCGCCGCGGAGATGCGCAACGCGCGCCGCGACATCCCGCGCGCGGTGCTGATCTCCGGGCTGATCGTCGGCGCCTTCAACATCTTCGGCACCCTCGGCGTGCTGGCCGCGGTACCGGCCGAGGAAACCGACGTCACCCGGATCTTCGCCCATACCCTCTACAACATCTACGGCCACGACGGCGCCGGCGGGATGCTCGCCGACCTGGTCGGCGCCTTCGTCCTGTTCACCCTCTTCACCAACATGGTCACCTGGAGCATGGGCACCAACCGTGCCGCGGTGGAAGCGGCCAAGGCCGGCGAGCTGCCGGCGCTGTTCGGCGTGGTCCATTCGCGCCACGGCACGCCGATCGGCTCGGCGGTGCTGGCCTCGGCGGTGAGCATCGTCCTGCTGCTGCTCTACGGCCTGGTGGCGCACACTGTCGAGGAACTGTTCTGGACCCTGCTGTCGATCTTCGCCATGGTTTTCATGATGCCCTATGTGCTGATGTGCCTGGCCTTCGTCCGCCTGCGCCGCGCCGACCCGCGTCCACGGCCCTACCGGATGCCGCTGGGCGACCGCCTGGCCAGTCTCTGGGCGCTGTTCGTCGCGCTGCATGTGCTGGCCGGCATCTGCCTGTTCGTCGTCACCCCCGGCGCGCCGATGGACTGGGCCTACGCCGGCAAGATCGTCGGCGGCGTGGCGCTGGCCCTGGCCGTGGGCGAACTGCTGATCCGCCAGGCGGCGCGAAGGCGCGGCGTGATGTCGCTGCGCGGTGCCTACGGTTGAGGAGCGGCCCTGTCGCAACACCGCCTATGGCGTTAATGTGCCGTTAACGCCCTTGGTGGGTAATGGGTCGCAGCGCAACACGGAGAAGGTCGTCATGTCCGAACGAGAGCACTGGCAACGGGTATACGAGAGCAAGCCGTCCGACGCGGTGAGCTGGTTCCAGGCCGAGGCCACGCTGTCCCTCGACCTGATCCGACGCATCGGCGCGCCCCGCGAGGCGGCGATCATCGATGTCGGCGGCGGCGCCTCGACCCTGGTCGACGGCCTGCTCGCCGAAGGCTTCGGCGACCTGACGGTGCTCGACCTTTCCGACGCCGCCCTGCGCGTCGCCCGCAACCGCCTCGGCGCGCGCGGCGAAGAGGTGCGCTGGATCGCCGGCGACATTACCGGCGTCGACCTGCCGGAAGCCACCTATGATGTCTGGCACGACCGCGCCGTGTTCCACTTCCTTACCACTGCCGAAGCCCGCCGCGCCTACGTGCGCCAGGTGATGAAGGCGGTCCGCCACGGCGGCCACGTGATCGTCGCCACCTTCGCCGCCGACGGCCCGACCGAATGCAGCGGCCTGCCAGTCATGCGCTACGACGCCGACGAACTGCACGCCGAGTTCGGCTCCGCCTTCCAGCTCACCGAGCACCGCGACGAACACCACGTCACTCCCGCCGGCCGGGTCCAGCACTTCGTCTACTGCCATTGCCTGAAACGCCTGTGAAGTGCTCCGAGGCTGGGCTACGCTCTGCTCGCCCGGCCATGCGAACGACTTTCCATGACATCCGGCATTTCTTCTTCGGACCCCGGCCTGATAAGCTCCCGTCTCGAGGAAAACCTCTTGCAAATCAAAGAGGAAGGCAATCACGCCCGGTGGCGTGGCCGGACTTCAAATCCGGTGGGGGACGGCAGCCGTTCCTGGGTGGGTTCGACTCCCACTGCCTTCCGCCATATCCCCCTTCCACAGCCCTTGCCGCTCTAGGCTTCCAGCGTCTCCGCCGGTGTCGAAAAATCCGTCGTGTCGAAGAAGTGTCGAAAGTCTTTCAGCGGGCCGAGTCTGATCACGTCTTGCAGGAAGTCCGGGGCGAGGTGTGCATACCGCATGGTCATGGTCAGCGACGAGTGCCCGAGAATCTTTTGCAGAGTCAGGATATTGCCGCCGTTCATCATGAAGTGCGAGGCGAACGTGTGGCGGAGCACGTGCGATTTCTGCCCACGGGGGAGGGCGACACCGGACATTTTCACGGCGAAGTCGAAGCTGTCGCGGCAGTTGGAGAACTTGCCGTAGCGGCGCAGGTGCGAGTGCAGGCGTTGTTCCAGTTCTGGAGGTATCGGGACCGAGCGGCGACGCTTTGACTTCGTGTTAACGAACTGCACCGCTCCATCCCGGACCCGATCCAGGGTCAGCCCTTGAGCTTCACCCCAGCGGCAACCGGTAGCCAGACAGACCAGGGCGACGGGTTCCACATGAGGCGTCTTGCAATGTTCCCGAAGGGCACGGAACAGCGTTTCTATCTGCTGGCGGGTCAGGTAGGTCAACTCACGATCTTGCAGCTTGATCGCCTTCACCTTGGCCAGCGGGTCTGGATAGTCGATTTCACCCAACTGGTGCAGTTCGTTGAACAGCGACCGCAGGTAGCCCAGTTCGTTGTTCAAGGTCTTGCCGCTGATGCCTGACGCAAGGCGTCTGGCCCGATACTCGGTGAAGATGTTCCCGGTTACCACCGAGCCTATGGGGTCGCCCATGCGTTCCGCCATCTTGCGCAGCACCAGGGAACGACGGTCAGCGTCCGTCAGGGCGTGGCCGTGGAGTAACGTCCAACGGGTCACCAACTCAGACAGGCGTCGACGATCCTTCGGTCTTGGTGTCCAGGCCGGGTTTTCAATGGTCCTTTGCCGCACGGTGGCTTCGAACCGCTGGGCTTCGCCCTTGGTCTTGAAACGCTTCCTGAAGCGCTTACCCTTGATCGGTTCAACGTCGGCCAGCCAGCGGCCATCCTCAAGCTTGGTGATCGCCATCAGATCGCGTATCCCCGCCGTAGATACCGATCACACATCAGCTTGTGTATATGCCTTTCCAGATCGCGACGAGTCCAACCCTTGGCGAGATAGTGGTCTTCGATAACGTGCCAGAACTCCAGTTTGCGGGCGGACTCAATAGCCTTTTTTGCAGGAATGCGCTCCCGCGCAATCAGGCTGATGAACTGGCCGAGGAACATCTCGCAGTTACGCCCACTGAAGCCCTTGGCGGTCTTGTAATAGCGCCGGTACTCGGTGCGCTCGATCAGCGGATCGCACTCGACTTGGACGCGGGCGTCCTGGCTGATCAGGCTCCAGAACGGATCGTAGACCGCCGTCCGACTCAGCAGCTTGAAGCTTTCGCAGGCGTAGTTCCACAGCCCTTGTAGGTGCGGGCAGAGGCCCTCATAGGTGCGGCAGCCAATGACCTCCCCGGAGGCCATACGCGAGCCTTCGGAGAACTGCTGGACGATGGAGTGGTGGAAACGGAATTCGAGCCGCCAGACCGTTTCCAGGGGGTTATAGGCCGGGTCGCCATCGCCGAACGGATCCCCGTTCAGGGTTGCCCACACGCTTTCCCAATAGTCGAGCTTGTCGGTGGCCCGAGCCTGGAGGGTCTTGTTATAGATCGACAGTTGCAGGCCGTTGGCCGAGCCAAACATGTACGTCTCGCCACGCCCGTAGACCGAGGCGTTGCCGTCGAATTCGATCCGCTCGATCCCGCTGATTTGCCGCACCCGACGCGAGCGGCAATGCATGCGATCCACCAGATCGCGAGGCGGTTTCCAGCCTTGTACGTCCAGGGCGATATGCACAGCGGCTTGGTTGGTCTCGCAGTGGCTCAGCACGGCAGCGGCCAAGTCATCCAGCACGCCCTGGAGGATATGCGGGTCGGCACCGTCGAGGGCATGGGGCGACACCTCAATCTTGAGGTGCGAGCCAAGGGTGTCGACCTTGATGTTGTGGTTCTTGATCAGCAGGATCAGCCCCAGTTCTGCGTTCTGCAGACGGTACTGATAGCCGGAGTCGCGACCGATGCGGCCCTTGGACCATTCGTAGCCGGCGAACTCGACCACATCCACCGAGAGGTCAAACAGCGCCATCACTTCCGGGCGCAACTTGCCGTTGTACAACTGCCGCACCGTGTCCACGCCGCAACGCAGGATGCGCACGCCTGACAGGTCGGTGAACGCCCCCGTCATGGAATCAACGAAGAGCCGTCCCTTGGGGGAGTCCAGCAGTTGTCCGTCGGGTTGCAGCAGGAGGCGGTTTTGATGGGTCACTTTCTTCATGGTTTCACCTAACAATGTCCATTAATGTCCAAATCGCGGGGTGCTTATCTGACGTGTTACAGGGGCGTCAGCCGGCCCCGCCGTGGCGCTTGCTCACTCCGAGACGAGCCGTTCGCGCGCGCCCCGGCCAGGCCGGCTACAGCGGCCATACCGGCCCCGTCGGCGTCACCGCCACCGCGAAGAAAAAGCCCGCCAGATAGGCCAGGAACGCCAGCCCCAGGGCGGCGAAATAGCTTGTCCAGTTCATCGGCTCCCCCTCAGTTGATCGAGCGCGGCAAGCGGCTGGTGTCAGGAACCACCGTCACCCGCACGGCGGCGCCGTTCGCGGCGGCGGGCGGTACGTTCGGCGCGGCGGTCTGAGCCGGCGGCACATTGCCCAAGGCGCTACGCCCGGCGCAGGCGGCATAGCCGGACCAACCGCCCTTGAAGCTCAGTTCCGCGGCGCAGTTGCCCCGCGGCACCACGGCATAGCCGGTGTCGGTCAGGTCGCGATCGGTGAGAGTGAATTCGCTGCCGTCCTGGCCCCGGACGGCGAACAGATAGGTGCGGCGCCCGGAGGCGGACAGCAGGGTTGCCTTGACGATGAAGTCGCGGCCGGCGAAGGGATGGCCTACAGGAGCAGCGCCCGGAACGCCTGCGTGCCCAGGTACATCATCAGCAGCATCAGGACCAGCCGCACCAGTAACACGCGCAGTACCCACAGCAGGACCGGCTTGAGCAGGCGCAGCAGTTCCAGCAGCAGGCGGCAATACAGGGTCGCCCATGAGCAAACGAGGTCCGCCGTCATAAACCACAGACCCAATAGCAAGGGCCGGAATTGCCATGAATAGAAGAATCTTAGGTTGTCTAAAAAGGCTCTTGCCGGCGATGGTGTCGGTGACGGAGCCGGTGGCTGTCGATTCATAGAGGGCGAAGGTCTCCTTGCGGATTTTCTTGATCTCGACGATCACGTCGCGGGCCGGCGGTTTGTTGTCCTGCGCCGAGTGCTGGCTTTCCTTGTAGCGGCCCCGAATGCCGATGACGGCGAGGTTGGAGTGCAGATAGGCCTTTTCCGCCGTCATGCGGATGTCGTCGCGGATATAGGCGATGTTCGGCGTGGTAAGGATGATGTCCCAGTTGAAATGCCGGTGCCGGGTCCAGGCATCCAGCCAGCCCATGGGCCGCCCGGCTGCCTTGGCCGCTTCCGGGCCGTCCGGGAAGTCGAAGCGCTTGAGGTCGGCTTCGCGCCAGGACTTCAGAAAGATCAGCTGGGTTTCGTCGAAGATGATGAACGCGCCACGCGGCGCCCACATGAACCAGGTGCGCATCTTTTCCATGTCATCCAGGTCCTCGAGGTCGAGGTTGATGACGTCGCAGCTGGAGGGCGTCTCCGGCATCACTTGGAAGATCCGTTCGCGGGTCAGGCCGCGCACGTTGGTGATGATGACGCGGCCTTTCTTGATCGCGGGGATCAGGTCATCTTGGATCGCGCCGGAGGTCTTGTAGGAGCCGTTCGGGCCGTGATGAATCTTGATCGCCATGTCACTTACCTATGAATGGGATGAAGGACATGGAGAAGCGCGTGCCGATGGCGGCGAAGATCATGTTCACCGCGTCCGGCAGGCCGAAGAACGCCAGCAGCGAGCGCAGGTCGCCGTCCAGGGACGAGTAATAGGACGTGATGGTCGAGCCGATACCGATGCCGCCGACGACTTCGCGGAACGCCTTGTAGCCGATTTCCGCGACGAACAATTGCATCTCGAACCAGCCCTTGATGGCCATCTTGGTCAGCAGGACAAAGGCGTCGGTGACGAAGTCATAGACGCCGCTGTAGAGGAAGTCCCAGAGGGATTGCATCCAGGCGAGAATGTCGGAGAGAAAGGGAATGTCCATGGCGTTTCCTCAGGAGCGATAGAAAACGATCCATCCGGCCAGGATCGCGGCGATGAACAGCACCACGTAGCGGATGACGGAGAGTTCTTGGGCGTACTGGGTGAGGCAGACGTCGTAGCGCTGGCCGAGGGCGGTAAAGTCCCAACACGGCAGGGAGCCGCCGCCAGTGCCCAGGTGAATATCGAACTTGGAAGCGAGGACGCTTTCGAACTTGCCTTGCAGTTCCTGGAAGTCCTTTTGCGCCTTGGCGATGGCGTCGTCGTATTCCTTGATGGTCTTGTCGAAGGAGCCTTGCTTCGGCTCTTTCAGGCCACCCCCGCCGGAGCCGTCGCCGCCATCGCCACCGGTCCCGCCGCTGGAGCCGGACCCGTCGCCATCGCCGCCGCTACTGCCGTCACCGCCGGGCGTGGTGCCGCAGTCACTGCCAACATGGCCCTGACAGGGGTTGTTACCGCCACCGCCCCCACCGCCGCCGCCACCACTGGAGCCGTCATCGCCACCGCCGTTACCGGGCTTGGTGCCGCCATCGCTTCCACCGTCGCCGCCGGGCGGGTTGCTGCCACCATCGCCCCCAGTGCCGCCGTCCCCACCCGGAGGCGGACCGTCACCCGGGCCCACGTCGCAGCCAAAGGCACAGGAGCCATTGGAGGTGAACCAGTTACCGGTGAACGAGCCGATGACCTTGCAGTACGTCGCGCCGGCTTGCCCCTCAGCGGGGCCGATACAACCGTCAATCGAACTGACAGCGATCTCGCAGCCGAGGTAATTGATGAAGCGGGAGATCGGCGCTTGATGGGATTTTTCGTAGAGCGAGCCGGCCAGGATTTCGCACTTGTTTTCCTTGCACTCGCCGATCTCTTTATTGAAGTCCGTGCCTTCCGGGCAACTGTCGCCGGTCAAGATGGCAGTCTTCGTCTCCCAAGTGATTCCACCAGTACCCGAAACACTGCACTGAACTTCCTTGTAGCTCAGTTTGTTGACTTTCTTTAGCCAGTTGGCCGACGTGTTATCGAAGTAGTACTGGCATGCCGCCGTATAGGATGGAAAGAAGGCCGTGGGATTTCCGGGGATGGAAATCTTCCATTGGTAGAAGTCCGCGTGGGCCGCCGATGCGAGCACCAGGGCGAAAATAAGTAGTACGAAGCGAGGCATAAAAAAGGGGCCTTTCGGCCCCTCCTCCTGTCACTGATACTGGCCGATTTTCAATCCCGTCAGCAGCGCGGACGCCATGAATGCGCCCAGCATCAGGGACCAGATCACGTCAGGCCTTGCGCATCGCGCCGATGACCAGGGCGAGGCCGACCAGCACCGCCACGGCGGCGATCACCAGCTTGGCCACGGACCCGCCATCAGTGCTGGCTTGCGCCAGAACCCCCTTGGTGGTTTCGTCGAGCAGCGATTCGGCGAAGGAGACGTTGGCCACGGCCAGGCCGACGGTGGCGATGGAAGCGTTGCGGAACAGGGTTTTCATTTTTTCCATGATTGGAACCTCATTAATTGCGCGCTTTGCGCATGGCGGAAATGATCAAGCCAGCCCCCAAACCAACGGCGAACAGCCCGATGGTCCCGGCGAAGCCGAGGCGGAAGGCCGACGGGTCGAAACCACCCATCAGCAGAGTCAAATAGCCCTCTGCCTCAGGCGGCAGCAGGTAGGTCTGTATCCACTCAAGGTGCGTACAGCCGACCGTGCCGTCCGCGTTCTGGACCCAGGTCTTGCACACTTGAACCGATACAGAGCCTTCCATTCGTGCAGTCCTCAAACAGCCAGGGAGGCCGCTAGGCCGTCGATCCAGCCCCAGGCGTAGCCGGTGGCCAGACCTACCGCAAACAGCGAGAGATAGCGGAGCATCGCGGCCTCCTACGGCTTACGCCTTGGCGTCCGGGGACTTGTCTTGTTTGTCCTGGCCCTGCGGCTGCTGGGCCGGGCGCGGGGCTTGGGCTTGTGCTTGCGGACGAGCCGGGGCTTGGGCGGTCGGCGCGGTCGGCTTGCCGCCCACGGCCAGCAGATCCACAAGGACTTGGGTATTGGTGATCCGACCGAAACGGTCTTGGGTCGGGCGGACCACGCTGGCGAACTTGCAGAGCACCGGCTGGCCTTCGAAGACAATGGCGTCCAGCAGGGTCGGCTCGATGTTGTATTCGCTGATCTCGAAGCCCTTGGCGTTGCCACGGGCACCTTCCGGGATCGGGGCGATGGACTGGACCGAGGCGTAGATTTCCCCGGTCTTGGTCGAGGTATAGGTGTCGGTCTTGGTGACCCACAGTTCGACGACGCCGCCTTGGGTTGCAAACATGTTCATCGGTGTTTCTCCTTCAATTCGCCTTTTTCGGCGTGAGTTGTCCCGCTGCTGCAAATTCGGCTGTTTCGCCTTCATTCAGCGGTGTTGGGTGAAAGTGATTTGTCGGGCGATCCCTTCGGGCCGGGCTCTATTCGCTAGCGAACCAAGCCAACCACGGGTGTTCGTCTCGGCCCATCCGGGTAACGATCCCTATCGCAACGTCGTCGCCGACGGCCAAGGGGAACGCTTCCCCTTGGAACCCGCAGAGCAACACCAAGGGCTCTGCCCTTGTCATCCCGCTCTTGCCGCCGAGGGCTCGGGAGCGCGGGGCGGAGAAGCTGCCCCACACTCCCCAGCGGAGGCTGTTTCAGGGGGGGAGGCGTTCAAGGGTGCGCTGCGCCCGTGCTTCCGTTCGCCGGAACGGTGAAGCTGTTCCGACGAGCCGGGAGCGCGGCCCTTGACCGGATCGGCCACGGTGCGAATGGCTTGGATCAGGCAGAGCAGGAGCAGCGCTTTCAGGGTGTCAGCGAGCATGGGTCAGCCCTCCCGTTGGAATGCTTCGCGCACGGGCACAAAGGGCGTGGGCTTCCCGCTGTCGTACACAACGTGCCAGTACTTCGGCGGACGCCGGGACGGGTCGTGTTTCGCGCAGAAGGAACGGGAACGGCAGAGCCAGCGGCCATCTTCCAGATAGGGCAGCCCAGGGGGCCGGCAGTCTGGACACGGCGACGGGCTGTGCAATGGGATGACCTGCCTTGCGGACCAGCACACAGAGCAGGCGCAGTCCGGAGCGTGGGTTTGGCGCAAGTAATTCGGAGACGACATGGTCAGCTTCCTCCTTATCTTGGCGAGCACGGCCCCAGGCGAGAGCTTCAACCCGCAGGTCGGCCAGATAGGATTCTTCCGGTTGGGAGAGGTAGCCGGCATCCATGAGGCCATCGATCAGCATCAGGGCGCGGTCGAAGGGTTCGCTAGGGGGCTGTGCCGTTTGCAGCAGATAGCCTTCCAAGAAGGTCAGCAACGCATGGATAGGATTGCCTGACAGCATCAGAACTCCTCCTTTTCCATCAGTTGATGGGTGAAGAGCGCAACATTGACCATCACGTGCTTGCCGATCTTGTACGCGGGGATATAGCCCTTACGAATCCATCCACGGACGGTTTCGTGGTCTTCCCCCATGCCAATCCAGTTCGCGAAGTCCCGCCACGGCAACACCGGGGGCGCCGCGCGGAGGTCTTGAGCCTTGATTTCTTCCACTTCCATGGCCTTTGCTGCACTATGTTGGACATTGTTGGATAGTGGCTTGAGTCATTATGACTTAAGCTGATTTGAATCTTATTTTGCTTGAGTCGTTTTGACTAGAGCTTATTTAGATGAATTAGTTATGATAAAGCAGCGCGTTATAGCCATCCTTGCTTGGTCGGACATTCGGCTGCCTAAGCTCGAAGAACTGACAGGTATCAGCCGCTACACATGGAGCAACCTCAAGAATCCGTCTAAGAGTCGGGAGATTAAGGAGGAAGAGATACTTGCCATCGCTAAGGTCTTTCCGCAGTTCCGTTGGTGGCTACTCACCGGTGAGGTAATGCCTGATATAGGTCAGACCAGCCCCGAATACGAAGAGGCCAACCGAAACTTGACCAGTCAAAGCGCGGGATAGCGATCACACAGGAAGTGGCTAGACGTTGGTATGCCCGAGAGACTAAGAGAGTAAAAGTACACTCAGAAAACTAGGATCACAGATATTAGCTATACAAGTTAATACTGCACCATCACACTATTCCAGCTTGGGATGTAAGATATGGACCGATTCAGTAAAAGGGAATGGATTTTAACAATCTTTATAATTGTTATTTTGCAATTTATTCTTCATTGGCTGGCATTTCAATACAGAGGAAGTTCGAACGCCCTTGGTTACATATCCTTTGCCGGAACTGTTGTCTCTATAGTCTTAGGTGTAGTGGCGATAATATATTCTTTTGTGCAATCAATTTCTCACAACACTTCAGTGGAAGAGATGCGGGCTCAAGTTGAAGATTTAATAACTGCCACTAAAGATATAAACAAGTCGAAAGATAGCCTTCACGAATCCACAATTAAAATAATCAGCGCCGTGGAGTCGCTAAATACAAACCTAGTTGAAAATAATATCAATATGAACAATTTGTATTCAAGGTTTACAGAAGGTAGTTCAGACTCTGACGCGCAAAACTCAAATCAGAGCAGGATAAAAATAAGTAACCATCGCGATGAGGCCCCTCCATTCCTACTTACCAGTAATTTTTTATTAAACAGCATGACTGCTATTATTGGTGAAGCAGTTGTAGAAGGGTGGACCTCAGATAAGATAAATAGATTTATTCTTCCAGCCTTCAATAAGTGGCATACAATTGATACGGTTTATTTTTATGGCGCATATACGTCTTTACTTATCATCCTTAAGGCTGAAGGGCTTGTGAAAGGCGGGAATAGTGCGTATGAGCCTCTCAAAGAAAGCGGAAGTTTTTTAGAAAAAATAAAAACTATCAGAGAGATGTTTGCAACCAGTCAAGATGAGAATATAGCCGAGATAAGGCTCGCTATTGACATGCTAAAAGCTCAAGATGCTGAGAAAAACTCTAAGGCATAGAGTTTAATCCGCCAAATAACTCTTAGGTTTAAGACTTGGCATGAAGCCAAATATAAGGAAAGGAGCCCATGCAGGTTGATACAGATGAGATTCGTGCCCCTTGGGCACCTCGCGCTCGCCCAATAAGCCGTTTCGAATGGCTAGCCATAATTACTATTGGCGTGACCTTAGGCAGCCTCTTAAAGGATGGTATAGAACTCATAATCGCTAAAGCTATAGCTGAACGATATGTTTACGAAGCTAGCCAGGAACTGAAACGCTCTAGCGAACGAATGCGGAAAGAAACTGAAGCTATCAGACAGCGCACAGTCCAACGTAAAAGCGAGTCTGAACAAATACTTCTTCGAGAACAAGCCGAAAAAGAACGATTGAACAAGCTGAATAGTCCAGAATGCAAGTTTTGGACAGAGCAAAACAATCGAAATCCGAGCAGCAAGACTAAAGACGGAGTCAGCCGAAGCTGTCCGTAACCTAGCAATGGAAGCCACTTAAAGCTAAAGGAAACAAAAAGTGGAAGAAACCACCACTAAAAAAATCTCCCTAATTGAAAAAGCACTATCATCAGAAGCTATTTTACGCACAAAGCGCCAGAAGCCGCATAGGCTACGGAGTAGGCTATTGGCCCTCGGTACTACGCAATAATAGGAAGAAACATATGTACACATACATACTCCATCACACCCATGGCCCCTCAGAGAGCGAAAGTTACAAGCTTCTAGGCGTGTTTAGCTCACAACTCAACGCAGAGCAGGCGAAAGACCAGTACCTTACCCTTCCGGGCTTCCGAGACTACCCTGAAGGTTTTTCAATCATCGCCTACTCACTGGACGAATCTCATTGGACGGAAGGCTTCGAGGCTGGAGAAGACCACATTTTTGACTGATCGGCCTTTTTCTCACGGATCCTTCACAGTCGAAAAAGTGTCGAAATCACTGATCAGCAATGACCAATTAAGGCGACTTTGCCTGCTTGCAAGTAATTGATTTTTCAGTAATTGTCCAGCATAGGCCAAATAAGACCACCCTAAAAATAGGGTTCGACTCCCACTGCCTTCCGCCAATTCTCCGCTCGCTTTCGGCGGCCATCGTGTCTCACAGGATCAAGCGTCTATCTCGGTCCGTTCCAGCAGAAGCAGCGTCTCACCCGTCCCCGTCGTCTCCCTGACCAGCGCTCCCCGCTCATTCCAAAACGCACTCCTGCCCGCCGCCTTCCAGCCACCCGTCGGCCCGCCATGGTTGGCCAGCAGCACGCCCATTCCGTGCTCGCGGGCATAACCGGCCAGTAGGGCCGAGTCGGCCGGGTAGCCGTTTTCTCCGATCAGCGCGCTGGCGATGTAGAGGCGAGCGCCGGCACGGGCGGCGTGGGCCGGGTGGCTGGGTTGGCTGAAGTCGGCGCAGACCGCCAACGCCATCGGTAGGCCGTCGATCTCCAGCAGGGGGCCGCCGTCGCCGGCTGAGAAGTGGCGTTCCTCGCCCGCGTGCAGGTGCTGCTTGGCATAGACGCCGAGGCTGCCGTCGGCGCCGAGGATCAGGGCGGCGATCAGCGGCTTGGCATGCTTCGGCGAGCGCAGCGGCAGGCCGACCACCGTGGTCATCCGTGCCTGCTCGGCGAGCTGGCGCAGCGGTTGCAGCAGGGGCGTGTCCGCCGGCTGGGCGAGGGCGGCGGCAGCGGTGGGTTCGTAGCCGGTGAGCGACAGTTCGGGAAACACCAGCAGGCGCACGCCCCGTGCCTGGGCGATACGCATCAGGCGCAGGTGGTCGTCGAGGTTGCGTGGCAGGTCGGCGGGGTGGGCGCAGCTCTGGGCGGCGGCGATCAGCGTCATGGGGCTGTCTCGGGTATGGATGGCACAAATTCGCCAGTAGAGCCGAAGGCAGCATTTCCGGGAAGAGGCGATTAGCGGCTGCGCTACGTTTGGCTGGGGAGGGCGCTTTCGTCGCCGCGAAGCCGTAAGATAACGCGCTTCATGGCGCGCCCGACGGACGGGTGCGCACGCTTGCCTCGGGAGAACAGGGATGGCCGAGATCAATCCGCTTTCAACGGACCTGCAACAGCAACTGGCGGAGCTGCAGGCACAGGGGCTCGCCTTGCTTGGCGTCGCCGCGGACGAGACGCCGGCGCAGATCGTCGCCGCCGTCACCGACTACGTGCGCGATGCGAGGGAGCAGGGGCGCAGCCTCGACGACGAGGCGGTCTTCGCCCTCGGCGCGCTGATCGGCGCGCAGTACGTGCGTGGCCTCGGCTGGCACTGGGGCGACGTGACCTGGGACGGCGACCCGGACAGCGCCGCCGTCGGCGTGCTCAGCCCCGACGAATCGCTGTTCAACAACCCCATCGGCTGGGTAAGCCAGATCGCCGAAAGCGGCGGCGGGGTGCCGTTCATGCTCAGCTACAACATGATCCTGGCCAACCAGGTGCCGCTGTTCGAGCGGGGCAGCGCCACCGGTCTCTATTGAGCATGCAGGCGGATCGCCGCGACGCGCCGGCGCATCCCGCCAGGCGGGGCCGACAACCTGAACGGCCGGCGTCAGGCGCCGCGACCCGCCGAGCAGCGCCAACCGGCGAACGAGGTGCGGGTGACCGTGGTGGAACAGACGCTGCCTCTGAGAAACCGCGCCTGCGGCGCTTTCCAGGAAGGCAGCCTGGAACGACGCGACTGCCGAGCCCATATCGGGCTGCAATTCCGCGATTGAGTGGGCTGCGGGTTCGCGACTCGGCTGGCCTTCCTGGGAACACTTCTGAGGTTTTCGCATGACGGATCTTGAACACGCGGTGGAAAGCAACCGACGCGCCTGGGACGCGTCCGCCGACAGTCACCTGCGTGGCAGCGGCTGGCAGGAATTGTCGCTGGCGGTACAGGAAACCGGCTTCAGTTGCCTGGACGAGACCCTGGCTGGCGTGCTGCGCAATCTGGACCTGGCCGGCAAGGCGGCGGTCCAGGTCGGCTGCAACAACGGCCGGGAAGTGCTTTCGCTGTACGCCTTCGGCGTCGCGCGGGCGGTGGGGATCGACCAGTCCGCCGCCTTCCTCGCCCAGGCGCGGCAACTGGCCGAGCGCTCGCCGCATCAGCCGCGTTTCGTCGAAGCCAATGCCTACGAGCTGCCCGCCGAGCTGAACGGTCAGTTCGACCTGCTGCTGATCACCATCGGTGTGCTCAACTGGATGCCCGACATCGCGCGCTTCTTCGCCTCGGTGAGCGGCCTGCTGAAGCCGGGCGGGCAATTGGCGATCTATGAGACCCACCCGTTCCTGGAGATGCTCGAACCCGAGTCGGAGCGACCGTTCGAACTGCGCAACGACTACTTCACCGACACGCCCCACGTATCCCGGGAGGCCATCGTCTACGAAGGCAGCGGCAGCGATACCGGCATCGCCAGCTACTGGTACGTCCACCCGCTCGGCGACATCCTCGGCGGGCTGCTCGGCGCCGGCCTGCGCCTGAGTCACTTCAAGGAGTACCCGCACTCGAACCGCGAGGAACTCTACGACCTCTACGAGGACGGACCGCTGGCGATCCCGATGTGCTACACGCTGGTCGCGGTCAAGGCATGACCTGCGTCGAGGCCGAGCGAGGCGCGCCGCTGCGTGTGGTGGTGGTCGGCACCAGCGGGGCCGGGAAGACGACCTTCTCCGCCGCGCTGGCCGCCAGGCTGGGTTGTACGCATGTCGAACTCGACCGACTCTACTGGGGCCCCGGCTGGCAAGCCGTGCCCCACGAACGCTTCGAGCACGCCGTGGAGCGGGCGACGACGGCGCCGCGCTGGGTCGCCGACGGCAACTACAGCGCCGTCCGCGAGTTGCTCTGGGGCCGCGCCACCCACGTGGTATGGCTGAATTTCGGGCGCTGGACGGTGTTCTCCCGGGTCCTTCGCCGCACCCTGGCCCGGGGCCTGCTGCGCACCCGCCTGTCCCACGGCAACCGTGAATCGCTGCGGATGGCGTTCTGCTCCAGGGATTCGATCCTGCTCTGGTCATGGACCACCTTCGCAGGCAACCGCCGCAAATACACCGGCCTGCGCGAGGATCCGCGGTTCGCGCATTTGCGCTGGGTGGAGGTTGGCGAGCCGGGGAGGGTGGGGGAGGTGATCGAGAGGTTGGTGGAAGCCGCGCTCGCACAGTCGCAGTAGTGAGCGAAGCACGCTATCCGCCTCAGTCCTGGGGCTTGCTTACCCGGCTGCGCAGCGACTCGAAATAGGCTGTATCGGCGGGGCCGCCTGGCGTCGATTCCGCGCCGGCGACCAGCGTTTCACGCAGTTCCCTGGCGTGCGTTTCGCGTTCTCCCCTTACCAGGCCACTCTGTATCATTGGGTGCCGCGTCGCCGCCAGCGCCCGGCCGAGAATCCTTGCGACGACCTCGTCCTTGCCACGGGTATAGGCCTCGCGGTCGGTGGGGTAGCGGCGGGCCAGGGCGTGCTTGGTTTCGGCGTAGAGGCGGGCGTCGTCGGGGTGGTTGCGCAGCCAGTCGCGGAACAGCAGGTAGCGGTCGGCCTGGGCCAGGGGCATGACATGGACATGGTGGGTGCGGCCATGGCCGAAGGGCGGCATGCCTTTGACGAAGAACATCCGCTGGGTGTTCGGGTTCTCGCGCCAGAACTGGTAGCCGAGGCCCTCCAGCGGGGCTACCAGCCGCTGCGGATCGTGGCCGGGCGGCGGCAGCAGGAGGATGTCGATGATCGGCTTGGCGTCGAGCCCGGGCACCGCGGTGCTGCCGACATGCTCGATGCCCAGCCCGGGCAGCGCCAGCGCCGTGCGGATGGCTTCGGCTTCGGCGGCGAAGTGTTGTGGCCAGGCGGGGTCGGCAGGCAGCACCTCGATGCGGTCGTCGTCGGCGTTGCTCCAGCGTTGGCCGTCGAAGCGGGGCGGTTGGGGTGAGGACATGGCGGACTCCGGGGATATGCGGGAGATTGGCGGCGATGGAGAGCTGGGGTAGGGCGAATAACGCCAGCGGCGTTATCCGCCTTCCGCGAGCGGGGTGCGGGTAAAACCTGGGAGTCTCAGAAGTCCAGTGCCTGCACCCCTGGATGCTGCGGATCGAACCCATCCAGGCGCATGCGCTCGGCGAATGCCTCCCGCGCCGCGTCTCCCTGGAGAAACGCGCTCCGCGCCGAGGCCCAGTCGTCCGGTTGCAGCCGTGCCATCCAGCCCTCGCCGTAGCAATCCCGGTTGATCAGCGCCGGGCGCTTGACCACCGCCGGGTTGCTCGCCAGCAGGGTCCCGGCCAACGGGCTGCGGGCCGAGGAGGCAGCCTTGGCGAACTCGACCACGCCGAAGCTGCGGTCGCGTTCGATGTGCCAGCCGTCGCGCTTGGGGGTGAAGGCGAAGATTTCGCCATACAGCGCGCAGCCGTAGGCGCTCAGGCCCAGGGTCAGGCTGCCGTCGACTTCCTCGCGCAACCACAGGTTGTAGTCCGGGGCGTAGAACAGCCCGTCGGGGAACTCCAGGCCGTGCAGGTTCGCGCTCATAGGGTCAGCACCCGCTCGGATTCGAGGATCAGCCGTGCCAGTTCGCCGCCGCTGGAGATTTCGTCGAGTTCCTCGATCAGTTCGCTTTCGTCGATGTTCACCCCGGGTTGGCGGCACATCAGCAGGCGCGCGCCGGCCTCGCGGGCCTGGCGGATGAAGTGGCGCAGCGGCTCGCCGCCGTCCAGCGCGCGCAACTGGTCGGCGACGGCGCGGCGGGCCAACTGCACGCCTTCGCCGCTGAGGAACAGGGTCACCTCGGCGTCCATGCAGGCCAGCAGGGTGGCGGTGTGGAAGGGCGCGGCGCAGCGGGCCGGGGTGCTCGGGCCGCTGGAGACGATGATGAGGACGCGCTGGGCGTGGGTGTCAGGGTTCAAGGGGCTTGTCCATCTGGATCAGCGCCACGCGCCGGCCGTCCGGATCGTGGCGTTCGGCGATGGCGCGCGGCTGGTAGCCGAGCTGGGTATAGAGCAGCAGCCCGGCGGCGTTGGCGTTGAAGCAGGAAATCTTCATCAGGCGCGCTTTGTACTGTTCGCGGGCGAGGTTTTCCATGACCCCGATCAGGTAGCGGGCCACGCCCAGGCCGCGCGCGGCGGGCGCCACCATCATGTTGCCGAGGGCGCAGAAGTCGCCGTGCTGCCACTGGTAGAAGTTGGCGAAGCCGAGCACCTGTCCGTCGTGCACGGCCACGGTGCTGCCGCGGCGTTCGGCGATGGCGGCGGCCAGCTGGGCGACGCTGAACGGCCAGATCGCCTTGGGGTAGCAATAGAAGAGTTCGTCGCGGTCCTGGGGGAAGCCGGCGACCGTCTCCAGGTCACCGGTCTCCGCCGGGCGGTGGCTGAGCTGCATGTCAGCGCGGCGGGTATTGCGACATGACTTTCTGCACCGTCTCGCGGATCGCCTGCTCGCGCTCGGCCGGGCTCGGCGGGCTGGTGCGCATGATCTGCTCGCCGCTGCCGCGCCAGACCAGTTTGCCGTCCTTGCCGTCGAACAGGTCGACCTGGAGGGTGGCAACCTTGTAATTCACGGTGCGCGTCTCGGCCATCGCCGGGCCGCCCCAGTATCCTCCCCAGTAGCCGCCCCAGTAACCGCCGCCGTAGTTGGTGGTGATCTGGTCCTGGCGATCGTCGACGATCAGGTAGGCGCGCACCGTGACGTCGCCCCTGGCGTTGCCCTGGGCCGGACGCAGGCCGCGCTGGTCGAGCTGCTGGGCGACGGCTTCGCGGATGCGTTGCTCGGTGAGGTCGCTCTTGATGCGTGGGTCGTCGGGGCGGTATTCGAAGGCGGGTTGCGACCAGCTCCAGCTACGGTAGGCGGCGAAGTCGCGGGAGCTGTCGAAGTCGCGGTCGAGCTGGGTGGTTTCGCAGGCTGCGAGGCTGAGGAGCAGGCCGAGCAGCAGGATTCGGCGGATCATGGTTTTTCTCCAGTCAGAGTTCACATCCAAGCTCAGCGCCGGATGAAAGGCAAGAGGAAACGCGGGTTTGAAGCGTCTCCACAAGTAACGTTGGCGAGCACCCGCCCTATAGGGCGCGACGGGAGAATGAAATGAATCGAAGTATTGCGATCCTGCTGCTGGGCCTGTCGCTGACCGGCTGCGTCGAGGCACGCTCGGTGGTACCGGCGGATGGCCCGGGCCCGCTGCTGGTGGCCCATCGCGCCGGCACCGCGGACTACCCGGAGAACACCCTGCTGGCGATCCGCAAGGCGCTGGACAACGGCGCCGACGCGCTATGGTTGTCGGTGCAGTTGAGCGCCGATGGCCATCCGGTGCTCTATCGCCCCGCTGACCTGGCGGTCCTGACCCAGGGCGCCGGTGCGGTCGGCCAGTCGAGCCTGGCCGAGCTGGCGCGCTTGAACGCCGGCTATATGTTCAAGGCCGAGGACGGCAGCTATCCCTACCGCCAGAAGCCGCTGCGGATTCCTACGCTGCGCCAGGCGCTGCGGGCGATCCCGCCGCAGGTGCCGGTGTTCCTCGACATGAAGTCGCTGCCGGTGGAGCCGCTGGTCGATGCCGTGGCCGGCGAGCTGGAGCGGCAGAAGGCCTGGTCGCGGGTGCGTTTCTATTCCACCGAGAAGGCCGCCAACGACTACCTGACGCAGCGCTACGCGGACCGCGCGCGACAGTTCGAAAGCCGCGATGCGACGCGCAACCGCCTGGTCGGCCTGGCCTTCGGCGAGCGCTGCGAGGCACCGCCGGCCGGCGGCACCTGGATGGGCATCGAGCTGCGCCGCGAACTGACGGTGACCGAGCGCTTCACCCTTGGCGAGTCTTCCTACAAGGTGCCGGCGGCGCAGTTGTGGACGCGCAAAGCGATGGACTGCGTGCGCCGCGAGCCGGTGAAGGTGGTGATGTTCGGCATCGAGACCGCCGAGGACTACCGCACCGCGCGCGCCCTGGGCGCCGACGCGGTGATGAGCAACTCGCCCAGGAAGATGGAGGCGATCCGCCGCCGGGTGCTCGCCGATCAGCCCGGCGGGTAGCTCGACAGCGCCCGTTTCACCGCTTCGCGCAGGGCCTTGGCCTGTTCGCTGGCGGAGTCGCCGGAGTCGAACTCGGCGCTGTTGCCCCACACCGGCTGGCCGCTGCGGGCGTCGTTCAGCTCGACGCGGACCACGGTGACCTGCACGGTGTAGCTGCGGGTCACCGGGTAGCTGGCGCCATAGCCGTACCAGGGATCGCGCCAGCCGCCGTAGTTGCCGTAGTAGCCGCCGTAGTAGTCGGTGACCTGGCGGGTGCGCAGTTCGTTGCGCAGGAACGCGCTGACCTGCAGGTCGGCCGCGCTGCCCGGCCGCGCCGGGCGCAGGCCGCGCTGGTCGAGCTGCTGGCTGACGGCGTCGCGCAACTGGTTGTCGTCCAGGCCCTGGGGAAAGCCGCTGACCCCGGCGGCGGCCCAGCTCCAGCTACGGTAGCGGGCGTAGTCGCGCGGCGCCGCCGGATAGGCGCCGGGATCGAGGCCGGGATTGGCCGCGGTGGCCGGCTGCGGCGGGTAGGGCAGAGAGCTGGCGCGGTAGGGATTGTCGCCCTGGCAGGCACCGAGGGCGGCCAGGCTGGCGAGTAACGGCAGGATCAACAGTCGCGATTGCATGCTCGACGCTCCGTGGCCGCGCTACGTCGGCGGCCCTTGCAGGCTCAGACTGCATTCTGCGCCTTTCATTGCGGGCGGCACAGCCAGTGCAGGTAGCGGCCAAGCCCGGCAAAGGCCGGGTGGCGGCGGTAGGCCAGTTCCATTTCCACCAGGTCGAGCCGTTCGGCCTTAGCCTGGAACTCGCTCGGCATGTAGTCGTGGAACACCCGCACGCCGCTGCGCGCCTTGATGCGCCAACGCGCTGCCAGCGCCTGTTCCAGCTCGCGCGGGTCGAGCGGGCGCTGCGGGGTCAGGCTCTGCCCCTCGCCAGCGAAGCGTTCCTTGCGCAGCTTGCGGAAGTGGCCCTTGAGCAGGTTGCGGTAGATCAGCGCGTCGCGATTGTAGAAGGCCAGCGACAGCCAGCCGCCGGGTGCGCAGAGTTGGTGCAGCACCGGCAGGATCGCATGGGGTTCGGCCAGCCACTCGAGCACGGCGTGGCAGAGCACCAGGTCGTAGGGCTCGGTGAGCTGGCCGAGCAGTTCCTGCCAGGGCGCCTGGATGAATTCGGCGGCCTGCCCGGCTTCGGCGAAGCGCTGGCGGGCGCCGTCGAGCATGGGTTGCGCTGGCTCGGCGAGGGTTACGCGGTGGCCGCGAGCGGCCAGCCAGAGCGACATGTGGCCGAGCCCGGCGCCGATGTCGAGGACCCGCAGAGGTCGCTCCGGGAGGGCCTCGGCGAGGTCGGCCTGGAGTACCGCGAGGCGGATCGCACCCTTGGCGCCGCCATAGATCTTTTCGGCGAAGCGCGTCGCCAGTTCGTCGAAATGGCGGTCGCTCATGGCAGGAAGCGCCGTTCGCAGTCGGCCAGCTTGGCGCGCACCACCTGTTCCAGGTCGAGGCCGGTTTCCCCGCAGAACAGCAGCAGATAAAGGACGATGTCGCCAACTTCCTGACCAGCGTGTTCGAGCTGCTCGGCCGACAGCGTGCGCGACTGGTCTTCCGTCAGCCACTGGAAGATCTCCACCAGTTCGGCCATCTCGACGCTGGCGGCCATGGCCAGGTTCTTCGGGCTGTGGAATTGGCGCCAGTCGTTGCGGTCGCGGATGGCGTGCAGGCGCGCGGTGAGTTCGTGCAGGTCCATGGGGATTCTTCGCGGTGGCGGTAAGCAGCCGCATAGCTTCGGGCTTTGCGCCCGAAGCTTCAAGGCATGGCGGACCGGCGTCAGCCCTGTAGCCGGCTCCAATGCCCGGCCATGTGCGGCAGGTCGTCCTTGCCGCGCAGGCTGAACTGGCCGTCCGCCGCCGCCGCGCTGGCCAGGAGGGTGAGGCTGGCCGGCAGCAGCACTGGCTTCTGGAAGCGCACCTCGACCCGATAGCCCGAGGCTGGCAGTCGCTCGCCGAGGGCGGCCAGGCTGCGAGCCTTGTTCCACAGGCCGTGGGCGATGGCGCGGGGAAAGCCGAACAGCTTGGCGCTGGGCGCCGACAGGTGGATCGGGTTGTAGTCGCCGGCGGCACGGGCATAGCGCCGGCCGATGTCGGCGGGCGCCTTCCAGTTGTCGACCGGCTCCAGCGGCAGCGGCTCCTGCTCGGCTTTCGGCGGAATTTCGCCGGGCACCTTGACGCCGCGGCAGAGCACCTTGCTGTCGCCGACCCAGAGCAGGCCAAGCTGGTCTTCCAGGCGGGTGACGATGCTGAAGGTGGCGCCCTTGTCGTGCGGTTGCAGGTTTTCCACCGCGACGCTCACGGTGAACGGGCCGAGGCCGCCGAGCGCGCGCAGCACGTCGATGCGGTTCTCCAGGTGGACCAGGCCGAGCAGCGGGAAGGGGAAGCGCTTGTCGGTGAGCAGCGCCATCTGCAGCGGGAAGGCGAGGATGTGCGGGTAGGTCGGCGGCAGCAGGCCGTCGTCGCGGAAGCCGCAGACCTGGCGGTAGCGCTCGAGGTGCTTCGGGTCCACCGTGACCTGGCTGCGCAGGCCGCGCTCGGGCAGGGCCTTGCCGCGGATGCCGCGGCGCAGTGCGGCGCGCAGGAACAGGCCGGGCAGGGCGGGTGGGGCGGGCAGGTCGAGCCAGGCGGTGGGCATTGGACATCTCCTCGAAATAGGTGGCTGTCAGCTTAGTCGAGCACCCGCAGCAGGCATTGGCCGCCTGGCCGACGCCGCTGGCAGGGCGGTCAATCGGCTCCGGGATGCGTCTGCATCGAGATTTTCGACCACGCCGGCGGCTAGTCGATCTGAGGGTTTTTCCGTCATGCGGGATGGGTTATTTCTATGGCCTCTCCTTGAGAGGGGATGGCAAAGCTGCCTAAGATGGGCCCGCCCCATGGATAACTAGAAAAAACACCATGCGTGATCTGACCGACGATGTAGCGCTGATGCGCCCGGTGATCGACGCCCTGCGCGCCAGCGGCTGCGATCCGGACCGGGTCCTGGTCCGTGTCGGGCTGCCACCGGGTGGCCTGCCGGCCGGCCGTTTCCCCCATTCCGCACAGAACCTGTTCTGGAAGGCCGCCGCCGACGAGTGCGGCGAAGAGCATGTCGGCCTGCACCTGGCCGAGCACCTGCCGGCGTTCCACGGCCTGCTCCTGGAATACCTGTTCCTCTCCAGCGATACCTTCGGCGCCGGCCTGCGCCATTCCCTGCGCTACGTACGCCTGCTGTCCGACACCCTGCAGGCGCAACTGGAGGTGGAGGGCGAGCGCGCGGTGCTGTCGCTGGGCGAATCGCCGGCGATCAACCGCCACTTCCCGGAAATGCTCGCCGGCGCGGTGATCCGCCTGTTCGGCGCGCTCACCGAGGGCGAGTTCAAGCCGCTGGAAGTGCAACTGATGAACGAAACCGGCGCGCCGATGGAGCGCTACCGTGCGGTCTACGGCTGCCCGACGATCCTCGGCATGCCGCGCTACGCGCTGGTATTCGATGCCGCGGTGCTGGACAAACCCTCGCGCCACGCCGCCCCGGAACTGCTGCGCATGCACGAGTCGCTGGCGCGCCGGCAACTGGCCGAGGTGGAGCGCCTGGACCTGGTGCGCCAGGTCCGCGAACTGATCGGCGAGTTGCTGGTGGACGGAGGCGCCACCCTGGAGCAGGTCGCCGCGCGCCTCGGCATGCCGGCCCGACGTCTGCGCGAACGCCTGGCGATGGCCGGGGTGCGCTTCAACGATCTGGTCACCGACTACCGCTGCCGACTGGCCAAGGAACTGCTGCTGAAGACCGACGAGCGCATCGAAGTGATCGTCGAACGCACCGGGTTTTCCGAGCCGAGCACCTTCTATCGCGCGTTCAAGCGCTGGGTCGGCGAGACGCCGGTGGAGTTCCGCCGGCGCGGGCAGCAGGGGCGCGGGTAGGGCCTGTCCGAAGGGGCTACCGGTGGTTTCCCGGTGCAGGGCCAGATAACGCCGTTGGCGTTATCCGCCCTACCGGGTCGGCGTCCTGTTGCCGGGGAGTCAGGGGCCGCCTCAGGCCCCCAGCAGGCTCTGCCCGCACACCCTCAGCACCTGGCCGCTGACCGCGCCGGACGACGGCTGGGCGAACCAGGCCACCGTTTCGGCGACGTCCTGCGGCAGGCCGCCCTGGCTCATGGAGTTCATCCGCCGGCCGGCCTCGCGGATGGTCAGCGGAATGGCGGCGGTCATCTGCGTCTCGATGAAGCCCGGCGCCACCGCGTTGATGGTGATGCCGCGCTTGCCCAGCGCCGGCGCCCAGGCCTGGGCCAGGCCGATCAGGCCGGCCTTGCTCACCGCGTAGTTGCTCTGCCCGAGGTTGCCGGCGATGCCGCTGATCGACGCCAGCAACACCACCCGGCCGTTGTCATGCAGCTTGCCGCCGTCGAGCAGGGCCTGGGTCAGCACCTGCGGGGCATTGAGGTTGACGTTGATCACCGAGTTCCAGAAGTCGCTGCTCATCTTCGCCAGGGTCTTGTCGCGGGTGATCCCGGCGTTGTGCACGACGATATCGACGCCCTCAGGCAGCACGTCCACCAGTTGCTGCCCGGCGTCCGCGGCGCAGATGTCGAGGGCCACGGCACGGCCGCCGAGGCGCGCGGCGAGGCCTTCGAGGGCCTCCCTGGCCGGCGGCACGTCGAGCAGCACCACTTCCGCGCCGTCGCGCGCCAGGGTTTCCGCGATGGCCGCGCCAATGCCGCGGGCGGCGCCGGTGACCAGTGCGCGCTGGCCGGCCAGCGGCTTGCTCCAGTCGTGGACCTGGGCGCTGTTGGCGGCAAGACGGATCACCTGGCCGGAGACGTAGGCGCTCTTCGGCGAGAGGAAGAAGCGCAGTGCGCCTTCCAGTTGGTCCTCGGCGCCCTTGCCGACGTACAGCAACTGCACGTTGCCGCCGCGACGGATTTCCTTGCCCAGGGAGCGGGTGAAACCTTCCAGGCTGCGTTGCACGCTGGCGGCGACCGGGTCCTTGAGAGACTCGGGGGGGCGTCCGAGGACCACCACCTTCGGGCACTTGTCGAGGCCCTTGAGCACCGGCTGGAAGAAGTCGCGCAGCGCCACCAACTGCTCGAAGCGGGTCAGGCCGCTGGCGTCGAACAGCACCGCCTTGGCCCGCGGGCTGTGCTCGGCGGTCCAGCGCGGCAGCTCGAACTGTCCCTCGACGGCGGCGAACACCGCGTCGGTCAGCTTGCCGGCGAAGGGCAGCACGGCCTCGGCCAGCGCGCCGCTCCCGCCGATCACCAGCGGGCCGTCCACCGGCCGCACCCGGCCGGCCTGCCAGCGCTCCAGGCGCAGCGGGGAGGGAAGGCCGACGGCGCCAACCAGGCGGCGGCCGACGGGGGAGTTGGCGAAGGCGATGTAACGATCGGTCATGGAACGGGCTCCCGGTGGAAAGGCTCCAAGGCTGAAGGTGGATTCCGCCGGCCAACGATGCCGAGGGAACGCGGGTAACAGTGTGGACAACTCTACGCAGCCACCTGTTTGCCGCAATTGACCGCGCTGACCGGGATAACGGCAGGGCGGCCAATGCGACGCGACCGGCTAAGGTTAGCCTGTGCGCCACTGACCGCTCAGTTAACGGGTCGAGCCTCGGCTCGGCGTAAACGATTCCAGCAAGGAGTTCTTCCATGACCCAGCTGCGCCGGGTCGCCATTGTCGGCGGCAACCGTATTCCCTTCGCCCGCTCGAACACCGTGTACGCCACGGCGAGCAACCAGGAGATGCTCACTTCCGCCCTGGAAGGCCTGGTGGAGCGCTACAACCTGCACGGAGAGCGCCTTGGCGAGGTGGTGGCCGGCGCCGTGCTGAAGCATTCGCGCGACTTCAACCTGACCCGCGAATGCGTGCTCGGTTCGCGCCTGGCCCCGGAAACCCCGGCCTACGATATCCAGCAGGCCTGCGGTACCGGCCTGGAGGCGGCGATCCTGGTGGCCAACAAGATCGCCCTCGGGCAGATCGACAGCGGCATCGCCGGCGGCGTCGATACCACTTCCGACGCGCCGATCGGGGTCAACGAGGGCCTGCGCAAGATTCTCCTCGAGGCCAACCGCGGCAAGAGCAACCTGGACAAGCTCAAGAGCCTGCTGAAGATCCGCCCGCGCCACGTGGTCCCGGCCATCCCGCGCAACGGCGAGCCGCGCACCGGGCTGTCGATGGGGGAGTCCTGCGAACTGATGGCGCAGACCTGGCAGATTCCCCGCGACGAGCAGGACAGGCTGGCCTTCGAGAGCCACCACAAGCTGGCCGCGGCCTATGAGGAGGGCTGGCAGAACGACTTGATGACGCCGTTCCGCGGCCTGACCCGCGACCAGAACCTGCGCCCGGATATCGACCTGGAGAAGATCGGCACCCTCAAGCCGGTGTTCGAGCGCGGTTCGCGCGGCACCCTCACGGCGGCCAACTCGACGCCGCTGACCGACGGCGCCTCGGTGGTACTGCTGGCCAGCGAGGAGTGGGCGAAGGCGCGCGGCCTGCCGATCCTGGCCTATTTCAAGGACGGCGAGGCGGCGGCGGTGAACTTCGTCGATCGCCAGGAGGGCCTGCTGATGGCGCCGGTCTACGCGGTGCCGCGGCTGCTGGCACGCAACGGCCTGAGCCTGCAGGACTTCGACTACTACGAGATCCACGAGGCCTTCGCCGCCCAGGTGCTCTGCACCCTGAAGGCCTGGGAAGACCCCGAGTACTGCAAGACCCGCCTCGGCCTCGACCAGCCGCTGGGCTCCATCGACCGCAGCAAGCTCAACGTCAAGGGCAGCTCACTGGCCGCCGGCCACCCGTTCGCCGCCACGGGAGGACGGATCGTCGCCAACCTGGCCAAGCTGCTCTCGCTGGCGGAGCAGGGACACGGGCTGATTTCCATCTGCGCCGCCGGTGGGCAGGGTGTGACCGCGATCATCGAGCGGTAATCCAATAGGGCGAGCGGCCTTGTCGCTCGACGATGTAAGCAACTCCGTGACTTGGGCGGTGCCGTGCGAACGGGACCGCCTTTTTTTTTGCTGGCGCCCTACGGTTCGGGTTCGTCGGCGGCGTTGGAGACAGCGAATTCGACGCTTGTACGGAGAATCCCCTCTCTCTTCAGGGAGAGAGTTGGGGTGAGGGCGGCTCCGCTATCGGCCGGGAGTGCCGCTGCGGCGGATAACGCCGTTGGCGTTATGCGCCCTACCGTTCGGGTTCGTGGCGGCGATGAAGTACGGATCCCGACGCCTGCCGGATAACCCCGGCGTAGGGCTCACGCCGCACATCCGCCATTGCCGTCCTGCCCCCGCAGGCTTGCCGGCTGGCGGTCGGCGAAGGGGGTGGAGAGGATCATCGAGGTCTTGCTGATGCCGAACTTCATCAGCCGGTCGATCAGGTCCTGCAGCTCCGGCATCGAAGCCACGGCGGCCTTCATCAGCACGCAGGCGTCGCCGGTGATCCGGTGGCAGAGGGTCAGTTGGGGGATCCGGGCCAGTTCGTCGAGCACTGACTGGCAATCCTTCTCGGTGATCCGCAGTTCGATCACGCACTCGATGGGCAGGCCGAGCTTGGCCAGGTTCACCGAGGCGTGGTAGCCGGTGATCACCCCTTCGGCCTCCAGCTTGGCCACCCGGTCGGCTACCGCCGGGGGCGACAGGTTGATGCGCCGGGCCAGTTCGGCGAAGGTCAGGCGGCCGTTGTCGATCAGGGCGGCGAGGAGCGCACGGTCGTATTTGTCCATGATGGATCCCGGTTGTCGAATCGACGGAAAGCATGGCCGATTTCCATGGAAAGAAAAGTGTTACGTCCCGATAACCAGCGGCTGTGCCTTAACCGGCGGGTAGCGACCTCATAAAATGAAGTCTTTCTCCCGCCTGCCCTGTCGAGTGCTTTCCATGCCTGCCCGTCGCCTTCCGCTGTTGCTTTTCGGTGCGTTCTTCGCCCTGTACTTCATCTGGGGCTCCACTTACCTGGCGATCCGCTTCGGCGTCGAGTCCTGGCCTCCGATGCTGATGGCCGGGGTGCGCTTCGTCATCGCCGGCGGCCTGATGTTCGCCTGGTTGCGCTGGCGCGGCGCGCCGTTGCCGACCTGGCGCGAGTGGCGCGGCGCGGGGGTCGTCGGAATCCTCCTGCTCAGTTGCGGCAACGGCGGGGTGACGGTGGCCGAGCACTGGGGCGTGTCTTCCGGGGTGGCGGCCCTCGCGGTGGCTACGGTGCCGCTGTTCACCCTGCTGTTCAGCCAGTTGTTCGGCCAGCGCAACACCACCCTGGAATGGGGCGGCATCGTGCTCGGGCTGTTCGGCATCGTCCTGCTCAACCTCGGTTCGAACCTCCAGGCCAGCCCTGCCGGCGCCGGCCTGATCCTGTTCGCTGCCGCGTCCTGGGCCTTCGGCTCGGTGTGGAGCCGGCGCCTGTCGCTGCCGGCCGGACCGATGGCCAGCGCCGCGGAAATGCTGGTCGGCGGCGCGGTGCTGCTGGTCGGCAGCCTGGCCAGCGGCGAGCGCCTGGAGCATTGGCCGAGCACCAGCGGCTGGCTGGCGCTGGTGTACCTGATCCTGTTCGGCTCGATCATCGCCTTCAGCGCCTACCAGTACCTGCTGCGCAACGTACGGCCGGCGGCGGCCACCAGCTATGCCTACGTCAATCCGGCGGTGGCGGTGTTGCTCGGCACCCTGTTCGCCGACGAGCGGATCGGCGGTATCGAGGGGCTGGCGATGGCGGTGATCATCAGCGCCGTGGTGCTCATCGGCCTGCCCCAGTGGCGCGCCAGCCGCGCCGCCGCCTGAATGCCTTAAGCGATCCCTAAGGCGGGCTGCGCCATGCTGCGGCGCAGCGCCCGGATGGGCCGGGCTGACGGGGGTACGAAGATGAAAGCGCTGGTCATCGGTGTGGTCCTGGTGTTCCTTGGCGGTTGCGCCAGTCACGTGAGCCCCGGCGGCAAGGCCATCGAGTCGCCGATCAAGGAGTATTTCGGCCAGGACCCCATCGAGCGCCGGGCCTTCGGCGAGAGCGAGAACGGCGCCGAGGCCGAGGATTCGCCACTGCGTTTCCGCCTGACGCCCTGAACGGTCGCCCCGGGCGCCTGACCGGACGTGCAGAAGTCGTCTCCAGCGTCTTCAATACGGAATGACGGTCGCCGCCAGGCGGCCCCGTAGCGAAGGCCGGAGGGGCGATGGAGAGCATGCTGGACAGGCCCGAGCAGGAACTCGTGCTGGTGGTGGACGACACCCCGGACAACCTGCTGCTGATGCGCGAGCTGCTCGAGGAGCAGTACCGCGTGCGCACCGCCGGCAGCGGCCCGGCCGGGCTGCGGGCGGCCGTCGAAGAGCCGCGCCCGGACCTGATCCTGCTCGATGTGAACATGCCGGGCATGGACGGCTACGAGGTCTGCCGACGGCTCAAGGCCGATCCGCTGACCCGCGACATCCCGTTGATGTTCCTCACTGCCCGCGCCGATCGCGACGACGAGCAACAGGGCCTGGCCCTGGGCGCGGTGGATTACCTGGGCAAGCCGGTGAGCCCGCCGATCGTCCTGGCGCGGGTGCGTACCCACCTGCAATTGAAGGCCAATGCCGATTTCCTGCGCGACAAGAGCGAATACCTGGAACTCGAAGTGCGCCGTCGCACGCGCCAGCTGCAACAGTTGCAGGACGCCGTCATCGAAGCCCTGGCGACCCTTGGCGATCTTCGCGACAACCCGCGCAGCCGCCATCTTCCGCGTATCGAGCGCTATGTCAGGCTGCTCGCCGAGCACCTGGCGGCGCAGCGGGCGTTCGCCGACGAGCTGACTCCGGAGGCTGTCGACCTGCTGAGCAAGTCGGCGCTGTTGCATGACATCGGCAAGGTCGCGGTGCCCGACCGGGTCCTGCTCAACCCCGGGCAACTGGACGCCGCCGACACCGCCCTGCTACAGGGCCATACCCGCGCCGGGCGCGACGCCCTGGCCAGCGCCGAGCGGCGGCTCGGCCAGCCTTCCGGATTCCTCCGCTTCGCCCGGCAGATCGCCTACAGTCATCACGAACGCTGGGATGGCCGGGGCTTTCCGGAAGGCCTTGCGGGCGAGCGGATTCCCCTGGCGGCGCGGATCGTCGCCCTGGCCGACCGCTACGATGAACTGACCAGCCGGCACGCCTACCGGCCGCCGCTGGCGCATGCCGAGGCGGTGCTGCTGATCCAGGCCGGCGCCGGCAGTGAATTCGACCCACGGCTGGTGGAGGCCTTCGTCGCCGTGGCCGACGCTTTCGCCGAGGTTGCCCGGCGCTACGCCGACAGCGCCGAGGCGCTGGACGTGGAGATGCAGCGGCTGGAACAGGCGGTGGCGGAAAGCATCGAACTCACCGCGCCACCGGCCTAGTACGCCGATCGGTGCGCAGTCCGGCGGAAAGCCGGCGCGTCCGGCTGTGCTCGGCACGGCGTTTGCCGTATAACGTCAGACCCTTTGCCTTACACATTGGCCCCGAGGAACCGCGTAGCACCGATGAAGACACCCAGACGCCTGGAACCGTTGATCGAAGACGGTCTGATCGACGAGGTCGTGCGCCCGCTGATGAGCGGCAAGGAAGCCTCGGTCTATGTGGTGCGTTGCGGCGACAGCCTGCGTTGCGCCAAGGTCTACAAGGAAGCCAACAAGCGCAGCTTCCGCCAGGCCGCCGAGTACCAGGAGGGCCGCAAGGTCCGCAACAGCCGCCAGGCGCGGGCCATGGCCAAGGGCTCGAAGTATGGCCGCCGCGAACAGGAGGAAGCCTGGCAGAATGCCGAAGTGGCGGCCCTGTTCCGTCTCGCCGGGGCCGGTGTGCGGGTGCCGAAGCCCTATGATTTCCTCGATGGCGTGTTGCTGATGGAGCTGGTGGCGGACGCCGACGGCGATGCTGCGCCGCGTCTCAACGACGTGACGCTGGAGCCCGACGAGGCACGGCGCCACCACGCTTTCCTGATCCGCCAGATCGTCGCCATGCTCTGCGCCGGCCTGGTGCACGGCGACCTCTCCGAGTTCAACGTCCTGCTCGGTCCGGATGGCCCGGTGATCATCGACTTGCCGCAGGCGGTCGACGCGGCCGGCAACAACCATGCGTTCAGCATGCTCGAACGCGACGTCGGCAACATGGCCGCCTACTTCGGCCGCTTCGCCCCGGAACTCAGGCAGACCCGCTATGCCAAGGAAATGTGGGCGCTCTACGAAGCCGGCGAGCTGACAGCGGAAACCCCGCTCAGCGGCACCTTCGTCGAAGCCGAAGAGGCCGCCGACGTGCGCGCGGTGCTCCGCGAGATCGAGGCCGCGCAGCGCGAGGAGGCGCGTCGCCAGGCGCTGCGCCAGGCCGACGACGCGCCGCGTGGCGAGCGCGAGGAACCGCCGCCGCCCTGGTTGCAGTGAGCGGCTGGCGGATGTTTTTTCCCGCCAACTGTATCGCGACCCTTGCGCACGCAACTGCTAGCGTGGCCTGAAGTTTTCCGGAGGCCGCCATGCCTGTTGCACATATCCTGCTCGCCCTGCTGGTGACCCTGATCTGGGGTCTGAACTTCGTCGTGATCAAGGTCGGCCTCGGCGACTTCCCGCCGCTGCTGTTCTGCGCCCTGCGCTTCGCCCTGGCGGCGCTGCCGCTGCTGGTCCTGCGCGGGCCGATGCCGGCGCCGTTCGGACGCATCCTGCTGATCGGCGTGCTTCTCGGGGTGGTCAAGTTCGGCCTGCTGTTCGTCGGCATGGCCCAAGGCATGCCGGCCGGGCTGTCGTCGCTGGTGCTGCAGAGCCAGGTATTCTTCACCATCCTCATCGCCGCCCTGTGGCTGGGCGAGCGGCCGACGCCGCGCGGGTTGTTCGGCCTCCTGCTGGCGGCGGCGGGGCTGGTCCTGATCGGCCTGGAACGGCCGCTGGGAGACAGCCTGCTGGCATTCCTGCTGGTGGTCGCCGCAGCGCTGGCCTGGTCCTTCGCCAATATCGCCACCAAGCGTTCCGGGGCCACCGACATGCTGCGCCTGATCTGCTGGGTCAGCCTGGTCCCGCCGTTGCCGCTGCTGGCGCTTTCCTATCTATTCGAAGGTCCGCAAGCCATCGAGCGCGCCGTGCTGAACATGAGCTGGGGCGGCTTCGGCGCGCTGCTCTACATCGCCTTCGGCGCGACCACGGTGGGCTTCGCCATCTGGAGTTTCCTCCTGCGCCACTACCCGGCCAGCCTGGTGACCCCGTTCGCCCTGGCTGTGCCGGTGTCGGGCATGCTCGCCGGCTGGCTGCTGCTCGGCGAACGCCTCGACCTGGACAGCCTGCTGGCCTGCGCGCTGGTGTTCGTCGGGCTGGCCATCACCCTGTTGCCGGCCAGCCTGCTGCGACGCTTCGCCTGGCCGGTGCGGCGGTTGGGATGAAAACGGCGGAAGACATCCTCGCGCTGATCGCCGCCGATTCCTCGCGCCTGCATCTGCTCCGCGTGCTGCGCGAGGTCGGCCCGGAGGGCGCCTGGATCGGCGCCGGCTTCGTGCGCAACGCGGTATGGGACCATCTGCATGGCTACGGCGAAGCCACGCCGCTGGCGGACATCGACGTACTTCATTTCGCCCCGCGGGCCCTCGACCCGCAGGCCGACGCCGACTTCGAGGCCGCGTTGCGCCGTCGCTGCGAGGTACCCTGGTCGGTGAAGAACCAGGCGCGCATGCACCTGCGCAACGGCGACCGGCCCTACCGGGATTGCGCCGATGCGCTGTGCCACTGGGCGGAAACGTGCACGGCGGTGGCGCTGCGGCTCGTCGGCGAACGCCTGGAGCTACTGGCACCGCTGGGCGTCGACGACCTGCTGGCGCTGAAGGTGCGGCCCACCGCGCATTTCGCCGGCAAGCCGGAGGTCTACCGGCGGCGCCTGCGGGAGAAGAACTGGACGGCGCGCTGGCCGCTGCTGGATATCAGTGGCAGCAGCCAGACGCCAGGTCCTTGAGGATCGGGCAGTCGGGGCGGTGGTCGCCCTGGCAGTGCTCGACCAGGTCCTGCAGGGTGTCGCGCAGGGTGCTGAGCTCCTCGATCTTGCGATTCAGCTCGCGCACGTGCTGCGCCGCCAGGGCCTTGACGTCGGCACTGGCACGCTGGCGATCCTGCCAGAGGGTGAGCAGCTTGCCGACTTCGTCGAGGGAGAAACCGAGGTCCCGCGAACGGCGGATGAACGCCAGGGTATGCAGGTCGTTCTCGTTGTAGTGGCGATAGCCGCTGGCGCTGCGTCCGGCTGGGCGGAGCAACTCGATGGACTCGTAGTAACGGATCATCTTCGGCGTCAGTCCGCTTTTCTTCGCCGCTTCACCGATGTTCATCCGGGTCTCCTGGGAGGTTGCGAAGCCGCTAGCCTATCCCTTTCCCGGCCAATGCGCAGGCTATCAGATATGTGACCGCCCGCTGTCCGGACCTCTGGCCGGCGGCCGCGTCGCGTCCGGCTGGGTCTTCGGCAGGAACACCTGCACTTCCAGCCCTTTGCCCTCCAGTCCCTTGCCCAGGCCGATACTGCCGAAGTGCAGTTCGACGATGCGCTTGACGATCGGCAGGCCCAGGCCGCTGCCCTCGCCGCTGCTGGTGGCGGGGCTGCGGTAGAAGCGGGTGAAGATCGCCTGCTGCTCTTCCAGGGCGACCCCGGGGCCGTTGTCGCGCACCCGCAGCACGGCGTGCTGGGCGCGATTCTCGACGCGGATCTCGACCTGGCCCCCGGCCGATGTGTAGCGCAGGGCGTTGCCCACCAGGTTGCCGACCATCGCCTTCAGCCACAGGTCGATGCCCATCACGTGCACGGTCTCCTGGTGCAACGACAGCTCGATGTCCTTGTCGATGGCCTGGCGCGCCAGTTCGGAGAGTACGTCTTCGGCCAGGGTGGCGAGGTTGACCGGGTGGAATTGCTCCAGCAGGGCGTCGCCGTCGAGGCGGGCGAGGAGCAGGATCTGCTCCATCAAGGTGCTGATCCGCTCGACGCTGCGACTGACTTGCAGCAGGCCGCGGGCGTGGGCCTTGGGGTCTTCCGAACGCAGCGCGACCTGGGCATGGGTGCGCAGGCTGGCCAGTGGCGTGCGGATTTCATGGGCGGCGTCGCTGGTCAGTCGGCGTTCGGCCTCGAGGGCGGTGCGCAGACGCTCCAGCAGGAGGTTGAGTTCGTCGATGAGGCCGCGGATCTCCAGCGGCACCGCTTCCACCGCGATCGGCTGCAGGTGTCGCGCGGAGCGCTGCTGGACCTCGGCCTGCACTTCGCGTAGCGGCGCCAGGCCGCGGGCAACGCCGAACCAGACCAGGCCGCCGAGCAACGGCAGCGCCAGCAGCAGTGGGAACAGCGAGTAGAACAGCAGCAGGTTCATGGTGTGCTGGCGGTAGATCAGGTTTTCGCTGATCCAGATCTGGAAGCCGTCGATGTTCAGCTGGAGCACCCGCCAGTGGGTGCCCTGGGCTTCCACGGTGCTGAAGCCGGGGCCCTGGGCCGTGATCTCCGGCGGCAGGTTGAGGCTCGACAGCAGCGGCTGGCCGTCGCGCCACAGGGCGTAGCCGAGGGCGCTTTCGCGGCGCAGCAGGGGCAGACCCTGGATCGCTTCGCGGCTGCGTTCGATGATCTCGGTGATGGAGCCGTCCTCGCCGGCCTGGTCTTCGGTGGCAAGGTCGAGCAGGCGCAGGGCGGCTTCGCCGAAGTCCACCATGTCGTCGTCGAACAGGCGGTTCACCTGCTTCAGCGAGAGGTGGTAGGTCAGCGCCGCCACGCTCAGCCAGCACAGCACGAAGCCGACCAGCAGGTTGACCAGCAGGCGCCGGCGGACGGAGGGGACGGCGGCACGGGACATCGGGGGACTCCGGTAGGCGGTTTTCAGGGCGCCGGCTGGTCGATGCCGTAGCCGATGCCGCGGACGGTGCGGATCAACTGGTTGCCGAGCTTGCGCCGCAGGTGGTGGACGTGGACTTCGATGGCGTTGCTCTCGACGTCGCCGCTCCAGCCGTAGAGGCTCTGCTCCAGTTGGTTGCGCGAGAGCACCTTGCCGCTGTTCTCCAGCAGCAGGCGCAGCAGTGCGTATTCGCGCGGCGCCAGTTCCACCGCCTGCCCGGACAGGGTCACTTGGTGGGTCGCCGGGTCCAGGCGCAGCTCGCCGTGCACCAGTTGCGGCAGGGCGCGACCGGTGGTGCGGCGGGTCAGGGCGCGCACCCGTGCCTGCAGTTCGTCGAGATCGAAGGGCTTGGTCAGGTAGTCGTCGGCACCGCTGTCGAGCCCGGCGACCCGGTCGGCCACCTTGTCCCGCGCGGTGAGCAGCAGCACCGGGGTGAGCCGGCCCTGGTGGCGCAGGTTACGCAGGATGTCCAGGCCGCTGCGGCGCGGCAGTCCGATGTCGAGCACCAGCAGGTCGAACTCGTCGGTGACCAGCGCGTTCTCCGCGGCCACGCCGTCGGTCACCCATTCCACGGTATCGCCTTCCAGGCGCAGCCCGGCGCGGATGCCGTCGCCGAGCAGCAGGTCGTCCTCGGCCAGCAGTATTCTCATGGCAGCCTCGTTTCAGTGATTCCACAATTCCCACAGGCTCAGGCCGGCCTCCAGCAGGAGGATGGCGACGATCAGCCATTCGACCCGCAGTTCGCCCCGGAAGTAGCGGTATTCGCCGAGGCGGTCGGCGGCCAGTTCGTAGAGGTCCTGCAGCACTTCGATGCGGTCGTCCAGGGTCGCCAGGCGATCGTGCACTTCGGCCTGCATGGCCAGTTCGTTGTAGAGCCGGCGCACAGCGCCGTTCAGTTGCAGCGGCGGCTTCTCCAGGTGCGACTCCAGGCGGGCATAGGCCATGCGCCAGAGTGTAGTGCGTCGCACCTGCCGGTTCACATGTTCCTGGCGCCGCAGGGCGGCACGGCGCGGTAGCTGGGTCAGTTCGACATCGGACTGGGCCGGTTCCCAGGCCGCCGCGGTCTCGCCTTCCAGGCGGCGCAGGTGACCTTCGTGCCAGGCGAAGACGGCCAGGCCTTCGAGCAGCTCCCGGCAGCGCTCGGGGTTGCCGATGACCAGCGCGCGGCCGGGGCGCCACAGCACCCGCTCGCCGAACGAGGGCGCTTCCAGGGGCGGCTGGCGCTCGTCCTCGCCGGCGGCCATCCAGGCTTCCAGGCGCTGGTGCCAGGCGTGCCCGGTCTGTAGCCCGGCGTTGGCGAAGATCACCAGCAGCTCGTCGTCGACGGCGGTCTCCGGCAGTTCCGCGTCTTCGCTCAGCTCGATGCGTTGCGCCAGGACGGCCAGCGCCGGCTGCGGATCACGCAGGGTGGCCAGCAGCGGCAGGCCGCCGCCGTCCGCGGCGGAGCGGAAGCGTACCCGGTGCAGCAGGCAGGGCGCGCCGTTGACGGCCAGCGGTACGCTGGCCAGGGGAGCGGCGGACATCTTCAGGTCCTCGCCAGGGCCGGCAATTGTGCCGGGCCGAACTCGATCTCCTCGATATCCGGCGGTGCGACGAAGGGTACGCCGTCTTCCAGTACCGGTCCCGGCTGGGCGAGCAGGAAGCGGGTTTCCCGGTCCATCACGAAGCAGGCCTTGAGGTAGTCGCCGTCGAGGTGGTCGAGCCACAGCGGGCCGAGCTTGCGTTCGATGCGTCGGTCGATGTCCTCGGCCTGCCAGTGGTTCGTGTCGAGCCAGTCGGAAGCCAGCAGGAAGCCCCAGGAGGAGAGGAACGAGGGCACCGTGGCGCGGTAGCTGTGGACCTGGGAGAAGACACTGCGCAGGGTGCGGGCGAGGGCCGCGTGGGGCTTGTCGTCGCTGTGGGAGAACTCCAGCCCCTGCACCGCGACCACCCCGCCCGGTCGCAGGCGCGAATGCAGCAGCTCGTAGAACTGGCGGGTATAGAGAGCCTGGGCCGGGCCGTTGTCGAGCATGTCGACGACGTCGATGATGACCACGTCATAGAGCGACGGGTCGCGCTCGAGATAGGCCCGGCCGTCCTCGGCGAGCAGTTCGCAGCGTGGGTCGTCGAAGGCGCCCTGGTGCCACTGGAACAGGTGTTCGCGACACAGTTCCACCAGCTCCCGGTCGAGATCGACCATCACCGCCCGCCGCACGCTGGCATGGGACAGCACCTCGCGCAGGGTGGCGCCTTCGCCGCCGCCGATGATCAGTACGTCGCGCGGCTCGTCGTGGGCGAGCATGGCCGGCTGCACCAGCAGCTCGTGGTACAGCGACTCATCGCTCTCGGCGCTCTGGATCGCGCCGTCGAGCATCAGCACGCGGTCGTAGTTGTAGGTGTCGGCGATCAGCACGTTCTGCCAGCGCGTGCGGCCCTGGTAGAGCACCCGGCGCAGGCGGTAGACGTACTGGTCGAAGGGGTCGCTGTCCTCGATCGCGGTGATCGCGCCGTCGCCTTCCAGCAGCGGGTCCGGCGGATAGAAATAGAAGTGGTTCGGCGGCAGCGGCGGCAGCCCGGCGGCGACCTCCGCCGGCACCAGGCCGGTGAGGTCGACGGCGTAACGGGCCTGGCTCAGGTCGGGAGCCAGCGGGGCGCGTTCGATCGGCGTATCCATCAGGCCACCCCCGTGCCCTGGCCCAGCGCCCAGCGCAGGGTCGGGCTGTCTTCGTCGACCGGGCCATTGCCGGCCAGGCTGCGGCTGAGCAGCCCCAGGCGATGGCCGCCGAGGCCGCGGTCCATGCTCGAGATCAGGTGCCGACGGCTGCCCAGGCGTTCGCTGAGCACGCGCACGGCCTGGGCGCCATCGAGCACGTCGCCGCAGGTGAACACGTCGACCGCGGCATAGCCGTACTCCGGCCAGGTATGGATCGCCAGGTGCGATTCGGCGATCACCACCACGCCGGAGATGCCGATCGGGCTGAACTTGTGGAACGCCGAGGTGATGATGGTGGCGTTGGCCTGGCGGGCGGCCTCGAGCATGCTTTCCTCGATCCACTGGATATCGTCGAAGCGCTGGTCGACGCAGTCGAACAGCTCGATGACCAGTTGCTTGCCGAGCACGGTGATCGGATCGAGTCGCAACGGTTGAATTGCCATGAAGGCCTCCTGCTTCCGTTTCGGCGAGGGATGTCCTCGCGGTGGAAGGCACGATAGGCGCGGCTGACTTAAGAGGTGCTTAACGACGGATTTTTTGCCCGACCCGGCGCGGGCCGACGACGCCGGAGCAGCCATTTCGCCTGACGTAGGGCGAATAGCGCCAGCGGCGCTATCCGCCGCTTCTGCGGAGCATGGCCCGGCGGATAACCGCGAGCGGTTATTCGCCCTACCGGTGAGAGTCGTGACGTAGGGCGAATAGCGCCAGCGGCGCTATCCGCCTCTTTTGCGGAGCATGGCCCGGCGGATAACCGCGAGCGGTTATTCGCCCTACCGGTGGGAGTCGTGAGGTAGGGCGAATAGCGCCAGCGGCGCTATCCGCTGCTTCTGCGGAGCATGGCCCGGCGGATAACCGCGAGTGGTTATTCGCCCTACCGAGGCGCGCCCTTCGCCTGCGTCACCCGGTCCACCAGGTAGACCACCCCGCGGTAGTCGATCCCGCCGTGCTCGCTGAGGCCGATCTCGCAGGTACGGCTGGTGGATACGCCTTCCTCGCAGAACTGCACGGCATCCTTCAGGTTGCGCAGGGAGTGAGCGTTCAGTTCCGGCGTGGTGAAGCCCTTGTCGCCGGCGAAGCCGCAGCAGTGAATGCCTTCCGGGATCACCACCTCGCGGGTGCAGCGGCCGACCAGGTCGATCAGCGCCTGGCTCTCGCCGAGGTGCTGGGTGCTGCAGGTGACGTGCACCGCTACCGGTTTGTCCTGCGGGATGAACTCCAGGCGATCGAGCAGGTGACTGCGGATGAATTTCACCGGGTCGTGGATCTGCAGCCGCGGATCGTCCAGACCCTGGACCAGGCGCAGGGTGCAGGGGCTGGTGTCGCAGTAGATCGGGTCGAGGCCGCCGCGGCTGGCCTGGAGCAGGGCGGCGAGCAGCTCGTCGCGCTTGTCGTCGGCCTGCTTCGCATACCCCTTGGACGCGAACGGCTGGCCGCAGCAGAGGTTGTCCAGGTTATCCGGGAACACCACCTGGTAGCCGGCCTTTTCCAGTAGACGGCGGGTCTTGTCCAGCAGCGGCTCGCGCTCTTCGTCGCCGAAGGCCGGGCCCATGGCACGCGAGACGCAGGCGGCGAGATAGACCACCCTCGGCCGCTCGTCGTCGAGCGGGGCGGGCGGCGGCGCCAGGCGTACCGGCTGCGGCAGCGCCGGCGTCCATTGCGGCACGCGGCCGCCGCTGGCCTGGCTGAGGCCGCGGCTGGCCCTGGCCAGCAGGGGCGCGCCAAGCAGGCGCCGGGCGCCGTCGGCAGCGAGCAGGGCGAAGCGCGCAGCGCGCATGGCTCCGGCAAAGTTGCGCGCCAGCCAGGTGGCGCCACCAGCGTGGCGGGCGTCGGCGCCGCGCAGCTTGCGGATCAGCTCGCCGGTGTTGATGTTCACAGGACAGCGCTGGGCGCATAGGCCGGTGGCGGCGCAGGTGTCGATGCCCTGGTAGCGGTAGTCGCGCTCCAGCTCGGTGGTGTCGACGCCGGCGCGCTTCTTCGCCTGGATGTCGCGCCACAGGACGATGCGCTGGCGTGGCGTTAGGGTCAGTCCGCGCGACGGGCAGACCGGTTCGCAGAAACCGCACTCGATGCACTTGTCGACGATCTCGTCGGCAGCCGGCAGCGGCTTGAGGTTCTTCAGGTGGCTCTGCGGGTCGTCGCTGAGGACCACACCCGGGTTGAGGATGCCGCGCGGGTCGAGCAGGCGCTTGAGCTGCCACATCAAGCGATAGGCGTCCTCGCCCCACTCCAGTTCGACGAACGGCGCCATGTTGCGCCCGGTGCCATGCTCGGCCTTCAGTGAGCCGCCGTACTCCACCGCCACCAGGTGCGCCACGTCGTCCATGAACGCCGAGTAGCGGGCGATCTGCTCGGGCGAGTCGAAGCCCTGGGTGAAGACGAAGTGCAGGTTGCCCTCCAGCGCGTGGCCGAAGAGGATCGCCTCATCGTAGCGGTGCTTGTCGAACAGCTCGATCAGGCGGTTGACTCCCTCGGCCAGTCGTTCGACGGGGAAGGTGACGTCCTCGATGATCACCGTGGTGCCGGTCTCGCGCACCGCGCCGACAGCCGGGAAGGTGTCCTTGCGGATGCGCCAGAGCTGGTTGTAGACCGCCGGGTCTTCGCTGAAGTCGACCTGCTTCTCCAGCGGATATTCGGCGATGGAGGCCATGATCCGCCCGAGCTGTTCGTGCAGCAGCGTGCGGCTCGCCGCGCGGGACTCGATGAGCAGGGCGCAGGCACCGGCGGAAAGACTCTTCACCCATTCCGGCATGCCCTGCATGTTCTCCACCGAGCGCAGGCTGCGCCGATCGAGCAGTTCCACTGCCGAGACCGGCTGGCGTTTGAGCACCGCGACCGCCGTGCAGCAGGTTTCCACCGTGGGGAAAACCAGCAGCGCCGAGGCCTTGTGCGGGTGTTCCGGGACGGTGTCGTAGGTCACCGCGCTGATGAAGCCGAGGGTGCCCTCGGAGCCGACCATCAGGTGGGTGAGGATGTCCAGCGGCTCGTCGTAGTCGACCAGCGCGTTCAGCGACAGGCCGGTGGTGTTCTTCAGCCGGTACTTGTGGCGGATCTTCGCGGCCAGTTCGGCATTGGCGCGGGTCTCGCGGCCGAGTTCGGCAAGCCGTTCAAGCAGCTCGCCGTGGCTGGCGCGGAAGGCCGCGACGCTGGCCGGGTCCTCGCTGTCCAGGCGGGTGCCGTCGGCCAGCAGCAGGCGCAGGCCGGCGAGGGTGTGGTAGCTGTTCTGCGCGGTGCCGCAGCACATGCCGCTGGCGTTGTTGGCGACGATGCCGCCGATCTTGCAGGCGTTGATCGAGGCCGGGTCGGGACCGATCTTGCGGCCGAACGGCGCCAGCCAGGCGTTCGCCTGGGCGCCGATGACACCCGGCTGCAGGCGGATCTGCGCGCCGTCGGCGCGGATTTCCCGGCCGTTCCAGTTGTCGCCGAGGACGAGCAGCACCGAGTCGCTGATGGCCTGGCCGGAGAGGCTGGTGCCGGCGGCGCGGAAGGTCACCGGGACCTGCTCGCGGTAGGCGGCGGATAGGATCGCGGCGACCTCGTCCTCGCTTTCGACGCGCAGCACCAGCTTGGGAATCAACCGGTAGAAACTGGCGTCGGTGCCGAAGGCCAGGGTCGACAGCGGGTCGTCGAAGCGGCGTTCGCGCGGTATCAGCCGCTCGACGGTCTCGAGAAAGGGAATCGGCAGGCTCATCGGCTTTCCTCGGCCCTGGGACGACGGTCACGCCCCGGGCGTTTTCTGGCTTTTCTGGTGGGCGTCTCAGGCGCCCAGTTCGCGGACCAGCGAGTCAGCGCTGATCTCGCCGATCGACTTGGCCCCGGTGAGGACCATGGCCACGCGCATTTCCTTTTCGATCAGTTCGAGCAGGTTGCGCACCCCGGCCTCGCCGGCGGCGGCCAGGGCGTAGATGAAGGCGCGGCCGAGCAGCACGCTGTCGGCGCCGAGGGCGATCATCCGCACCACGTCGAGACCGGTGCGGATGCCGGAGTCGGCAAGGATCGCCAGTTCGCCCTTCACCGCATCGGCGATCGCCGGCAGCGCGCGGGCGCTGGACAGCACGCCATCGAGCTGGCGGCCGCCGTGGTTGGAGACGACGATGCCGTCGGCGCCGAACTTCACCGCATCCCTGGCATCCTCGGGGTCGAGGATGCCCTTGATCACCATCGGGCCGTCCCAGAACTCGCGGATCCACTCCAGGTCCTTCCAGGAAATCGACGGGTCGAAGTTGGCGCCCAGCCAGCCGATGTAATCCTCCAGTCCGGTCGGGTTGCCGCGGTAGGCGGAAATGTTGCCGAGGTCGTGGGGCTTGCCCAGCAGGCCGACGTCCCAGGCCCAGGCCGGGTGGGTCATGGCTTGCAGGATGCGGCGCGGCGCGGCGTAGGGGCCGCTCATGCCGGAATGGGCGTCGCGGTAGCGGGCGCCGGGGACCGGCATGTCGACGGTGAACACCAGGGTGGTGACGCCGGCGGCCTTGGCCCGCTCCAGGGCGTTGCGCATGAAGCCGCGGTCCTTCAGCACGTAGAGCTGGAACCACATCGGCCGGTCGATGGCCGGGGCGACCTCCTCGATCGGGCACACCGATACCGTCGACAGGGTGAAGGGCACGCCCTTCGCCGCCGCCGCGCGTGCCGCCTGGACTTCACCGCGGCGGGCGTACATGCCGGTGAGACCGACCGGGGCGAGCGCCACCGGCATCGCCAGGGTCTCGTCGAACAGGCGGGTTTCCAGGCTCAGCTCGGACATGTTCTTCAGCACCCGCTGACGCAGGGCGATGGCCGACAGGTCCTCGACGTTGCGACGCAAGGTGTACTCGGCGTAGGCGCCGCCGTCGATGTAGTGGAAGAGGAACGGCGGCAGCTTGCGTTGGGCGGCGGCGCGGTAGTCGGTGGAAGCGGAAATGATCATTGGGCTCTTCCGTTGTGTCGAAAGGTTTTGCATCGAGCGCAGTGGAGCGGGACACGGTGGAAATGGCCAAGGGAGCCGGGCCTACGATCGTAGGCGAGTCTCCCCCGGACCATTTCCTGCGCAGTATCGCCGACGCGCGGCCGATCAGGGCGCGGTCAGTGCACCAGCATGCCGGTGAATAGGTATGCCTGGGCCAGGGTGATCAGTCCGACCAGCGCGGCGAAGATCAGGCTGTGCTTCAGGGTGAAGCGGAACAGGTCGGATTCCTTGCCGACCATTCCGGTCGCGGCACAGGCCACGGCGATGGATTGCGGGGAGATCATCTTGCCGGTCACGCCGCCGCTGGTATTGGCGGCCACCAGCAGGGTGTCGCTGACTCCGATCTGGTGCGCGGTGGTCGATTGCAGGGAGCTGAACAGGGCGTTGGAGGACGTATCCGAACCGGTCAGGAATACCCCCAGCCAGCCGAGGAACGGCGAGAAGAACGGGAACGCCGCGCCGGTACCGGCCAGGACCAGGGCCAGGGTGGTGGACATGCCCGAGTAGTTGGTGACGAAGGCGAAGGCCAGGACCATGCCGATGGACAGGATCGGCCACTTCAGCTCCACCAGGACTTCCTTGAAAGTGGTAATACCAATTTTCGCTCCGATGCGCAGGATGAACATCGATACCAGCGCCGAGAGGAAGATCGCCGTGCCGGTGGCGGAGATCGGGTCGAACTTGAATACCGCGGCGATCGGCGTGGCGCTGGTGGCGATCGGCGCGCCCTTGACCACCAGTTGGTCGAGGTGCGGGATGGCGAAGTTGAACACCAGCCAGTAGAGCTCGCCGCCCGGGGCGAACAGGGCCTTGAAAGGTTTCAGGGTCCAGATGGTCACCAGTACGGTGAGCACCAGGAACGGCGACCAGGCCTTGAGGATCTCGCCGAAGCTGTAGGCGGACGGTTCGACGCTGCGTTGCCCGCCGTAGCCGCCACCGGCCACGGCCGCGCCGCCGCTGGCGGCGAGCGCTTCGCTGGCGCCCTGCGGCTGCCAGACCTTGAGGAACAGGGTCAGGGAGACCAGGCTGACCAGCGCCGAGGTGATGTCCGGCAACTCCGGGCCGATGAAGTTGGACGTCAGGTACTGAGTGATGGCGAAGCTGCCGCCGGCGACGATGGCGGCCGGCCAGGTTTCGCGGATGCCGCGCCAGCCGTCCATCATGAACACCAGCCAGAACGGTACCAGGATCGACAGGAACGGCAGTTGGCGGCCGGTCATGGCGCCGATCTTGAAGGCGTCGATGCCGGTCACCTGGCCGGCGACGATGATCGGGATGCCCAGTGCGCCAAAGGCCACCGGCGCAGTGTTGGCGATCAGGCACAGGCCGGCGGCGTAGAGCGGATTGAAGCCGAGGCCGACGAGCAGGGCGGCGGTGATCGCCACCGGCGCGCCGAAACCGGCGGCGCCTTCGAGGAAGGCGCCGAAGGAGAAGCCGATCAGCAGTACCTGCAGGCGCTGGTCGCCGGTAATCGACAGCACCGAGCTGCGGATCACCTCGAACTGGCCGCTCTTCACCGTCAGTTTGTAGAGGAAGACCGCGGCGACGATGATCCAGGCGATCGGCCAGAGACCGTAGAGGAAGCCGTAGCCGGCGGCGGCGAAGGCCATGTCGGCGGGCATGTGGAAGGCGAAGATGGCCACCGCGATGGCCAGCGCCAGGGTGATGCTGCCGGCGATGTGGCCCTTGAGGCGGAATACCGCCAGGGCGAGGAAGAAGAACACGATCGGGATGACGGCCGCGGCGGCCGACAGGCCGAGACTGCCCAGGGGGGTATAGAGTTGTTGCCAGGCTTGCATGGGGGTTGGCTCCCTAATTGTTGTTGGGTTTGCCTGTGACCAGATCGGATACGCGCCAAGACCTGTGTGTGCAAGGGCGCTGGGCAGCCGAACCTGGCAAAGCTCGCATAATTGGTAAGACCAATTTACAAAAGCGAGCGCTCAGGTTAAGAGTCGAGCGTTCGGCGTGTCAATTTGCCCGTCTACGACTTTTGTCTAAGGATGCTCGTGCGGGGCTCGTGGCGGCTCGCTTGTGGTGCGGGGAGCGGCTCGGTACGCTTCCTCTCTTTTTCGCGCTGGGCGCATGGCAGAGGCTTTGCGACGAAACTTCGGGTAAGGGTGTCGGGATATGGAATTTGGTCAGGTCAGGCAGCGCCGTCTGTCGGATGACATCGTTGCGCAACTGGAGGCGATGATCCTGGAGGGCACGCTGAAGTCCGGCGAGCGGCTGCCCGCCGAGCGCGTGCTTGCCGAGCAGTTCGGGGTTTCCCGGCCGTCGCTGCGCGAGGCGATCCAGAAACTGGTGGCGAAGGGGCTGCTGGTCAGCCGCCAGGGTGGCGGCAACTATGTGACCGAATCGCTGGGCGCGACTTTCAGCGATCCGCTGCTGCACCTGCTGGAGGGTAACCCGGAGGCCCAGCGCGACCTGCTGGAGTTTCGCCACACGCTGGAAGGGTCCTGTGCCTACTACGCGGCGCTGCGTGCGACCTCCCTCGATCACCAGCGCCTGACCGAGGCCTTCGAGGCGCTCCAGGCCTGCTATGCGCGCAACGACCAGGTCAGCGCGGAAGAGGGTGCCGCCGACGCGCGCTTCCACCTGGCGATCGCCGAGGCCAGCCACAACACCGTGCTGCTGCACACCATCAAGGGCCTGTTCGACTTGCTGCGGCGCAACGTGGTGACCAATATCGGCGGGATGTACGCGCAGCGCACGGAAACCCGCGCGCAACTGATGGAGCAGCACCAGCGCCTATACGACGCGATCATCAGCGGTCAGGCGGAGCTGGCCCGGGAGGTGTCCAACCAGCACATCCACTATGTGCAGGAGGTCCTGGCGGAGGTCCAGGAAGAGGCGCGCAGGATGAAGCGCTCGCAGCGCCGGCGCAGCGTGCAGGAAGACTAGCGAGGCGCGGGCAGGGACGCGCTCAGTCGTCCTTGCCGTGGCGCATGGCGCGCTGGATCTCCCGATCGGAGTCGCGCTCCTTCTCGGTGTGGCGCTTGTCGAAGTCCTTCTTGCCCTTGGCCAGGGCGATCTCGCACTTGACCAGGTGCTTCTTCCAGTACATCGACAGGGCGACGCAGGCGTAGCCCTTCTGTTGCACGGCGCCGAACAGCTTGCCCAGTTCGCGCTTGTGCAGCAGCAGCTTGCGCGTGCGCACCGGGTCGGCGATCACGTGCGTGCTGGCGGTGGTCAGGGGCGTGATGTGGCTGCCGAGCAGCCAGGCCTCGCCATCCTTGAGCAGCACGTAGCTGTCGACCAGCTGGGCCTTGCCGGCGCGCAGGCTTTTCACTTCCCAGCCCGCCAGGGCGACGCCCGCCTCGAAGCGTTGTTCGATGAAATAGTCGTGCAGAGCCTTCTTGTTCTGCGCGATGGTCCCCGAAGGGTGTTTCTTCTGCTTAGCCATAGGCGGCGCATTATAGGGAGTCGCCGGCTTCACCGCTATGGGGCGGCGTCGCGCTTGAGGGATAGAGGCGAATTTCGGACAATGCCCACTCTTTTCCTGGCCGCTGGCCAAGGTTTTGTAAGAAAAGTCTTCAAGTGGCGTCAGGCTGCGCTGAGCGTTTTTTCTGCCGAACCCTGGCCCCGGTCGACGGGCGCAGCGCGCCGCCGTGGCGGATGCCGCCGTCCCGCCGGCTATGCTTGGGGAGTCGCCCGCTCGACAGCAGAAGTGAGAGTTCTATGAGCACCCATATCCAGCGTTCGGCGCTGTTGCCTTATCCCGCCCGCGCGCTGTTCGATCTGGTGAACGACGTGAAGCGCTATCCGGAGTTCCTGCCCTGGTGTTCGGCCAGCCAGGTCCTGGAGGAGAGCGAAAGCCTGATGCGCGCCGAGCTGACCGTGGCCAAGGGTAGCCTCAGCCAGCGCTTCACCACCCGCAACGTGTTGGTGCCGGGAGCTTCCATCGAGATGAACCTGGAAAACGGACCGTTCACCGAACTGCATGGCGTCTGGCAGTTCAAGGCGCTGGGCGAGAAGGCCTGCAAGATCACCCTCGACCTGACCTTCGATTACGCCGGGCCGCTGGTCAAGGCGACCCTCGGGCCGCTGTTCACCCAGGCCGCCAACACCATGGTCGACGCGTTCTGCCAGCGCGCCAAGCAACTCTATGGCTGAGATCGCCGTCGAGGTGGTCTACGCGCTGCCGGAGCGACAGGCGTTACTGCGCCTGAGCGTGCCGGCAGGTACCAGCGCACGCGAGGCCGTGCTGCTCTCCGGCATCGCCGAGGCCTTTCCAGGGCTGGATGTGCAAGGTTGCCCGCTGGGTATCTTCGGCAAGCTCCTGGCACGCCCGGAGGAGCGAGTGCTGGAGGCCGGCGAACGGGTGGAGATCTACCGCCCGCTGATCGCCGATCCCAAGGAGGTGCGCAAGCAGCGTGCCGCACGGGCCCGGAGCGAACGCGAAGGCGGTTAGCCGAGGGGTTTCCTGCGGAAATGAAAAAGCCCGGCGAATGCCGGGCTTTTTCGTGGAACGCCAGCCGTCATTGCGGGCTGGGGTCCAGAGGTTCGGGAGTCGGAACCGGTACCGGCTGGGCTTCGTCCACTTCGCGCTGGAGCTGTTCCAGGGTGGAGCCCGGTTTCGGCGGCTCTTCTTTCTGCGCTTCCGGTTTCTGCTGGTCGGCCGGCTGGGTGACGGTGGTGCTGCCTTCCTTGCCGAGGATCGCTTCGTCGCGGCTGACGCCGGGCATGAAGTCGCCGTTCAGGCCGGCCAGCTGGTCGCTGTCGTTGAAGAACAGGCTGACGCGCTCCTGCTGGCGACGACCGCCGCCCGGCTGGATGCTGTAGAGGTAGTCCCAACGATTGGCGTGGAAGGTATCGACGATGAGCGGGTTGCCCATGATAAACCGCACTTGGCGTCGGGTCATTCCGGGACGCAACTGGTCTATCATGTCCTGCGTTACGACGTTGCCTTGCTGGATGTCGATTTTATAGACGCCAGGAAACGAGCAACCGGCGAGTGCGGCAAGCCCCGCGAAAGCGAGACAGGTCAGCATGAGCTTGGCGTTTTGCATCGGTGAGCGACTTCCACTATCTTGGCTGGGCAAATAAAAGCCCGATCATACCCGTATTCCGGGATACTGCGAAACATCCCGCGCTGAGAAAGCAGACATGGTTGAAAATAGCGAACTTCGAAAAGCCGGCCTTAAAGTGACCCTGCCGCGGGTCAAGATCCTGCAGATGCTCGACTCGGCCGAGCAACGCCACATGAGCGCCGAAGACGTGTACAAGGCGCTGATGGAAGCAGGCGAGGACGTGGGCCTGGCAACCGTCTATCGGGTGCTGACCCAGTTCGAGGCCGCCGGCCTGGTGGTGCGTCACAACTTCGATGGCGGCCATGCCGTGTTCGAGCTCGCCGATAGCGGCCACCACGACCACATGGTCTGCGTCGATACCGGCGAGGTGATCGAGTTCATGGATGCGGAAATCGAGAAGCGCCAGAAGGAAATCGTCCGCGAGCGCGGCTTCGAGCTGGTCGATCACAATCTGGTGCTCTACGTGCGCAAGAAGAAGTAGTCGCGCAACGGTTCCATGCGAAAACGGCGACCCTGGGGTCGCCGTTTTCATTTTCCATTGAAGGAACGTTCAGTTCTGGGCGGCCAGGTTGACCAGTTTCTTCGCGTGGGCCAGGGATTCCTTGGTCAGGTCGACGCCGCCGAGCATGCGGGCGATCTCCTCGATCCGCTGGGCCTTGTTCAGGGTGGCGACCGCCGTACGGGTTTCGCTGCTGCCGCGTTCCTTGTGCACGAACAGGTGCTGGTGGCCCTGGGCGGCGACCTGCGGCAAGTGGGTCACGGTGAGGACCTGGCCGCGTTCGCCGAGGCGGCGCAGCAACTGTCCGACCACTTCGGCGGTGGGGCCGCCGATGCCGACGTCGACTTCGTCGAAGACCAGGGTGGGGATGCGCGAGGTCTGTGCCGTGATCACCTGGATCGCCAGGCTGATCCGCGACAGTTCGCCGCCCGAGGCGACCTTGGCCAGCCCTTTCAGCGGCTGCCCGGGGTTGGCGCTGACCAGGAACTCCACGCTTTCCAGTCCGTTGGCCTGCGGCTCGGCGCTGTCGCCGGGATGCAGGACGATGGCGAAGCGCCCCCCGGGCATGCCCAGGCGCTGCATCTCCTGCTCCACGCTGGCGGCAAGAGGTGCGGCCGCGGCCTGGCGCAGGCGGCTCAGTTCTTCGGCTTTTTCCTGGTAATGCCGGGCGTAGGCGGCCAGCTCGTCGCCCAGGCGTCCGACCGCTTCGTCGTCGGCGTTCAGCGCCTCCAGTTCGTCGAACAGGCGCTGCTGCAGGTCGGCCAGTTCGGCGGGCTGGACCCGGTGCTTGCGCGCCAGGGAGTAAATGACGTCCAGGCGCTCCTCGACCTGCTGCTGGCGATTGGGATCGGCATCGAAGTGGTCGACGAAGCGGTTCAGTTCGCCGATCGCCTCCTCGACCTGGATCTGCGCGCTGGACAACAGATTGACCGCTTCGCCGAGAGCGGCGGGCTGGCCGCTGAACGAGGTCAGGCGGTTGAGGCTGGCATTGAGCGCGGAAAGGACGTTGCCGGCATCGCTCTCGCTGCACATTTCCACGACTTGGCGGCAGGCGGCGAGCAGGCTTTCGGCGTTGCTCAGGGTCTTCTGCTCCTGCTCCAGGCTTTCCAGTTCGTTTTCTCCGAGGGACAGGTTTTCCAGTTCTTCCAGCTGGTAGCTGAGCAACTGGTGGCGGGCGCGCTGTTCGTCGCCGCTACGCGATAGGCGTTCGAGTTCCTGACTGGTCTGCTTCCAGCGTTGCGCGGCGAGCTGCACCTGGCGCGCCAGCTCCTGGCAGCCGGCGTACTCGTCGAGCAGGCGCCGGTGGGTCTCGCTCTTCAGCAGCGACTGGTGCTCGTGCTGGCTATGGATGTCGATCAGCAGTTCGCCCAGGCTCTTCAGGTCGCCCAGCGGGCAGGGCGTGCCGTTGATGTAGGCACGCGAGCGACCTTCGGCAGTGATCACCCGGCGCAGGATGCACGGACCGTCCTGTTCCAGGTCACGCTCGGCGAGCCAGTCGCGGGCCTCGGCGATGGCGCTGACGTCGAAGCTGGCGAGAATGTCGGCCTTGTCCGCTCCGGGACGGACCGCGCCGCTGTCGGCGCGGTCGCCGAGGGTAAGGCCGAGGGCGTCGAGCATGATCGACTTGCCCGCGCCGGTTTCGCCGGTGATCACGCTCATGCCGGTAGCGAGTTCGAGATCCAGGTGCTCGACGATGGCGTAGTTGTGAACGGACAGGTGAACCAGCATGGCGGGCGGCTCCGTGGGTTTTGTCTGGTTATTTATACAGTATTTTTTCCGGCTGGCAATTGCCGCTCGCCCCTTGAACCGTGGAAAGCCGTCCCCATATAGCCGGCAACGTTGCGAACTTATGCGTTCGCCTTGTATTTGCCAGCTTATTTTTGAAGGAGAGTGGCATGGCTGACGAACAGCAGACCCTGGATCAACAGACCCCCGAGCAGCCCACCGGCGCCGCCGAGGACCTGACCGCCCGCGTGCAGGAACTGGAAGAGCAGCTGGCTGCCGCCCAGGACCAGGCGCTGCGCATGGTCGCGGATCTGCAGAACGTACGCCGGCGTGCGGAGCAGGATGTCGAGAAGGCGCACAAGTTCGCGCTGGAGAAATTCGCCGGCGACCTGCTGGCGGTGGTCGACACCCTCGAGCGCGGCCTGGAGATGTCCGATCCCAACGACGAGGCGATCAAGCCGATGCGCGAAGGGATGGAACTGACCCTGAAGATGTTCGACGACACCCTGCGCCGCTACCAGGTGGAGGCGCTGAACCCGGAAGGCGAGCCTTTCAACCCCGAGCAGCACCAGGCGATGGCCATGCAGGAAAGCGCTTCGGCCGAGCCGGGCAGTGTCCTCAAGGTGTTCCAGAAAGGCTACCTGCTCAACGGCCGCCTGCTGCGTCCGGCGATGGTGGTAGTCAGCAAGGCGCCGGCGGAAACCCCGCCGTCCATCGACGAGCAGGCTTGAAATTCGACGCGACGACCCCATCTGGGTAGTCAACCGAGCACGAGACCCACGGGCGGGTCGCACGGAATCAAAGTTTCTGGAGAGTGAATATGGGCAAAATCATTGGCATCGACCTGGGTACCACCAACTCCTGCGTGGCTATCCTGGAGAACGGTAACGTCAAGGTCATCGAGAACGCTGAGGGCGCGCGTACCACCCCCTCGATCATCGCCTACACCAACGATGGCGAAACCCTGGTGGGCCAGCCGGCCAAGCGCCAGGCGGTCACCAACCCGCAGAACACCCTGTATGCGGTGAAGCGCCTGATCGGCCGTCGCTTCGAAGAGAACGTGGTTCAGAAAGACATCCAGATGGTGCCGTACAGCATCGTCAAGGCCGACAACGGCGACGCCTGGGTGGAAGTGAAGGGCCAGAAGATGGCGCCTCCGCAGATTTCCGCCGAAGTGCTGAAGAAAATGAAGAAGACCGCCGAAGACTACCTCGGCGAGCCGGTCACCGAAGCGGTGATCACCGTTCCGGCCTACTTCAACGACAGCCAGCGCCAGGCCACCAAGGACGCCGGCCGCATCGCCGGCCTCGACGTCAAGCGGATCATCAACGAGCCGACCGCGGCGGCGCTGGCCTATGGCCTGGACAAGGCCAAGGGCGACCACACCGTGATCGTCTATGACCTGGGCGGCGGTACCTTCGACGTGTCGGTGATCGAGATCGCCGAAGTCGACGGCGAGCACCAGTTCGAAGTGCTGGCCACCAACGGCGACACCTTCCTCGGCGGCGAAGACTTCGACATCCGCCTGATCGACTACCTCGTCGACGAGTTCAAGAAGGAAAGCGGCATCAACCTGAAGGGCGACCCGCTGGCCATGCAGCGTCTGAAGGAAGCGGCCGAGAAAGCCAAGATCGAGCTGTCCTCGACCCAGCAGACCGACGTCAACCTGCCGTATGTGACTGCCGACGCGAGCGGTCCGAAGCACCTGAACGTCAAGGTTTCCCGCGCCAAGCTGGAGTCCCTGGTCGAAGACCTGGTGCAGCGCACCATCGAGCCGTGCCGCACCGCGCTGAAGGATGCCGGCCTGGATGTTTCCGATATCCATGAAGTGATCCTGGTCGGCGGCCAGACCCGCATGCCGCTGGTACAGAAGACCGTTGCCGAGTTCTTCGGCAAGGAAGCGCGCAAGGACGTCAACCCGGACGAAGCCGTGGCTGTCGGTGCCGCCATCCAGGGCGCGGTCCTGGCCGGCGACGTGAAGGACGTGCTGCTGCTCGACGTGACCCCGCTGACCCTCGGCATCGAGACCCTGGGCGGCGTGATGACCGGTCTGATCGAGAAGAACACCACCATCCCGACCAAGAAGTCGCAGGTGTTCTCCACCGCCGACGACAACCAGGGCGCGGTGACCATCCACGTGCTGCAGGGCGAGCGCAAGCAGGCCGCGCAGAACAAGTCGCTGGGCAAGTTCGACCTGGCCGACATTCCGCCGGCTCCGCGCGGCGTGCCGCAGATCGAGGTGACCTTCGATATCGATGCCAACGGCATCCTGCACGTCTCGGCGAAGGACAAGGCCACCGGCAAGCAGCAGTCCATCGTGATCAAGGCATCCTCCGGCCTGTCCGAGGATGAGATCCAGCAGATGGTCCGCGATGCCGAGGCGAACGCCGAGGAGGACCGCAAGTTCGAGGAACTGGCTGCCGCTCGCAACCAGGGCGACGCGCTGGTCCACGCGACCCGCAAGATGATCACCGAGGCGGGCGACAAGGCCACCGCCGAGGACAAGGCGACCATCGAGAAGGCGCTGGGCGAGCTGGAAGCGGCGGTGAAGGGCGACGACAAGGCCGAGATCGAGGCCAAGATGAACGCTCTGTCCCAGGCTTCCACCCCGCTGGCGCAGAAGATGTACGCCGAACAGGCCCAGCAGGGCGAAGACGCTCCCCAGGGCGAGCAGGCGAAAGCCGCTGACGACGTGGTGGACGCCGAGTTCGAAGAGGTCAAGGACAACAAGTAAGCCCCGGCTTGCTTCTGCCCCGCGTGCCGGCCAGGCCGGTACGCATGATCCGCCACGCGGGAGCCTGCTCCCGCGTTGGCGTGTCTGGAGGGTCCTTAATTGAGACGGAAAGGTTATGGCGAAACGAGACTTTTACGAGGTTCTGGGGGTTGAGCGTGGCGCCAGCGAGGCGGACCTGAAGAAGGCCTACCGCCGCCTGGCGATGAAATACCACCCGGACCGCAATCCTGGCGACAAGGAAGCCGAGGACAAGTTCAAGGAGGCCAACGAGGCCTACGAGGTCCTCTCCGATGCCAGCAAGCGGGCGGCCTACGACCAGTACGGCCATGCCGGCGTCGATCCGAATATGGGTGGGGGCGCTGGCGCCGGTTTCGGCGGGGCGAGCTTCTCCGACATCTTCGGCGATGTGTTCAGCGATTTCTTCGGTGGCGGCGGTGCCCGCGGTGGCTCGCGCGGCGGCGCGCAGCGCGGCGCGGACCTGCGCTACACCCTGGACCTCGACCTGGAGGAGGCGGTACGTGGCACCACCGTCACCATCCGCGTGCCGACCCTGGTCGGTTGCAAGACCTGCAACGGCAGCGGCGCCAAGCCCGGCACCACACCGGTCACCTGCACCACTTGCGGCGGTATCGGCCAGGTGCGCATGCAGCAGGGCTTCTTCTCGGTCCAGCAGACCTGCCCGCGCTGCCACGGCACCGGCAAGATGATTTCCGATCCCTGTGGCTCCTGCCATGGGCAGGGGCGCGTGGAAGAGCAGAAGACCCTGTCGGTGAAGGTGCCGGCCGGCGTCGACACCGGCGACCGCATCCGCCTCACCGGCGAAGGCGAGGCCGGCAGCATGGGTGGTCCGGCGGGCGACCTGTACGTGGTGGTCAATGTGCGCGAGCACCCGATCTTCCAGCGCGACGGCAAGCATCTGTACTGCGAAGTGCCGATCAGTTTCGCCGACGCTGCGTTGGGTGGCGAGCTGGAAGTGCCGACCCTGGATGGCCGGGTCAAGCTGAAGATTCCGGAAAGCACCCAGACCGGCAAGCTGTTCCGCCTGCGCGGCAAGGGCGTGGCCCCGGTGCGCGGCGGCGGCGCCGGCGACCTGATGTGCAAGGTGGTGGTGGAAACCCCGGTGAACCTGGACAAGCGCCAGCGCGAGCTGCTCGAGGAGTTCCGCAAGTCGTTGCAGAGCGACACCTCGCATTCGCCCAAGGCCAGTGGCTGGTTCGAAGGCATGAAGCGTTTCTTCGACGACCTATAAACAAAGCCATGGGCGCGGCCTGACAGCCGCGTCCGGGTTCCGCGTGGAGTGGTTTTATGCGACGTATAGCCGTAGTGGGCGCCGCCGGGCGCATGGGCAAGAACCTGATCGAGGCCGTTCAGCAGACCGGCGGTGCCGCCGGGCTGACGGCGGCGGTGGATCGTCCGGATAGCACCCTGGTGGGGGCGGACGCCGGCGAGCTGGCCGGTCTCGGCCGGATCGGCGTGCCGCTGTCCGGGGACCTGGGCAAGGTCTGCGAGGAGTTCGACGTCCTGATCGACTTCACCCATCCCTCCGTAACCCTGAAGAACCTCGAACAGTGCCGCAAGGCGCGCCGGGCGATGGTCATCGGCACCACCGGCTTCAGCGCCGACGAGAAGCTGCTGCTGGCCGAGGCGGCGAAGGATATCCCGATCGTCTTCGCTGCCAACTTCAGCGTCGGCGTGAACCTTTGCCTGAAGCTTCTGGATACTGCGGCACGGGTGCTGGGCGACGAAGTGGATATCGAGATCATCGAGGCCCATCACCGGCACAAGGTCGATGCGCCGTCCGGCACCGCCTTGCGCATGGGCGAGGTGGTAGCCCAGGCGCTCGGCCGGGACCTCCAGGAAGTGGCGGTCTACGGACGCGAGGGGCAGACCGGCGCGCGGGCGCGGGAAACCATCGGCTTCGCCACCGTGCGCGCCGGAGACGTGGTGGGCGACCACACCGTGCTGTTCGCCGCCGAGGGCGAGCGCGTGGAGATCACCCACAAGGCTTCCAGCCGCATGACCTTCGCCCGTGGCGCGGTGCGTGCGGCGCTGTGGCTGGAGGGCAAGGAGAACGGCCTGTACGACATGCAGGATGTGCTCGGCCTACGCTGAGGCGCTGCCGCACGTCGTCTTATTGGTGGACCGGAATGTCGCGATTCTGTAAACTACAGCTTTAGTGTGTCCACTAAAAGCAGCGCAGCATGAATCGAAAAAAAGCGGGATGACTCTTCACGGTGTCATCCCGCTTTTTTACACCTGCGCGACCAGTCAGGCTTGATTTACGGGAGGTCTTCTTGACTAAGCCAGCCATACTTGCACTTGCCGACGGCAGCATTTTTCGCGGTGAAGCCATCGGTGCCGACGGCCAGACCGTTGGCGAGGTGGTGTTCAACACCGCCATGACCGGCTACCAGGAAATCCTTACCGATCCTTCCTACGCCCAGCAGATCGTCACCCTGACCTACCCGCACATCGGCAATACCGGTACCACCCCGGAAGACGCCGAGGCCAACCGTGTCTGGGCCGCCGGCCTGATCATCCGCGACCTGCCGCTGATCGCCAGCAACTGGCGCAGCAAGCAGTCGCTGCCTGACTACCTGAAAGCCAACGGCACCGTCGCCATCGCCGGCATCGATACCCGTCGCCTGACCCGTATCCTCCGCGAGAAGGGTTCGCAGAACGGCTGCATCCTGGCTGGTGCCGACGCTACCGAGGAACGCGCGCTGGAGCTGGCTCGCGCCTTCCCCGGCCTGAAGGGCATGGACCTGGCCAAGGAGGTCACCACCGCCGAGCGCTACGAGTGGCGCTCCAGCGTCTGGAACCTGGAAAGCGACAGTCATCCGGAGATCCCGGCCGGTGAACTGCCGTATCACGTGGTGGCCTACGACTACGGCGTCAAGCTGAACATCCTGCGCATGCTGGTGGCGCGCGGCTGCCGCCTGACCGTGGTGCCGGCGCAGACACCGGCCAGCGAAGTGCTGGCGCTGAACCCTGACGGCATCTTCCTTTCCAACGGCCCCGGCGACCCCGAACCGTGCGACTACGCGATCCAGGCGATCCGCGAATTCCTCGATACCGAGATCCCGGTGTTCGGCATCTGCCTCGGCCATCAGTTGCTGGCCCTGGCCTCTGGCGCCAAGACCCTGAAGATGGGCCACGGCCACCACGGCGCCAACCACCCGGTGCAGGACCTGGACAGCGGCGTGGTGATGATCACCAGCCAGAACCACGGTTTCGCGGTCGACGAGAGCACCTTGCCGGACAACCTGCGAGCCACTCACAAGTCGCTGTTCGACGGTACCCTGCAGGGTATCGAGCGCACCGACAAGGTCGCTTTCAGCTTCCAGGGCCACCCCGAGGCGAGCCCCGGTCCGCATGACGTCGCCCCGCTGTTCGACCGCTTCATCTCGGCGATGGCCGAGCGTCGCTGAGGAGCAGAGCCATGCCGACCCTGGGGATAACCGATTTCTGGACCTACGTGCTGGGTGTGGTTTTCGTGATCCTGTTGCCCGGGCCGAACTCGTTGTTCGTCCTCGCGACTTCGGCCCAGCGTGGCGTGGCGACCGGCTACCGGGCCGCCTGCGGCGTGTTCCTCGGCGACGCGGTGCTGATGCTGCTGTCGGCCCTTGGCGTGGCGTCCCTGCTGAAGGCCGAGCCGATGCTGTTCATCGGCCTGAAGTACCTCGGTGCGGCCTACCTGTTCTATCTCGGCGTCGGCATGCTGCGGGGCGCCTGGCGCAAGCTGCGCAATCCCGAAGCGACGGCGGCGCAGGCCGAACAGGTGGATGTCCACCAGCCGTTCCGCAAGGCGCTGCTGCTCAGCCTGTCGAATCCCAAGGCGATCCTGTTCTTCATCTCCTTCTTCATCCAGTTCGTCGATCCCGGCTATGCCTATCCGGGCCTGTCGTTCCTGGTGCTGGCGGTGATCCTGGAACTGGTCAGCGCCCTTTACCTGAGCTTCCTGATTTTCACCGGTGTGCGGCTGGCGGCCTGGTTCCGCCGGCGGCAACGGTTGGCTGCCGGCGCCACTTCGGGCGTCGGCGCCCTGTTCGTCGGCTTTGGTGTGAAGCTGGCCACCGCAACCCTGTCCTGATTATTGCAACGAGAGTCCCATGCCAAAACGTACAGACATAAAGAGCATCCTGATCCTCGGTGCCGGCCCCATCGTGATTGGCCAGGCCTGCGAATTCGACTACTCCGGCGCCCAGGCCTGCAAGGCCCTGCGCGAGGAGGGCTACCGCGTCATCCTGGTGAACTCCAACCCCGCGACCATCATGACCGACCCGGCGATGGCCGACGCGACCTACATCGAGCCGATCAAGTGGGCCACCGTGGCCAAGATCATCGAGAAGGAACGCCCCGACGCGCTGCTGCCGACCATGGGCGGCCAGACTGCGCTGAACTGCGCCCTGGACCTGGAGCGCCACGGCGTGCTGGAGAAGTTCGGCGTGGAGATGATCGGCGCCAATGCCGATACCATCGACAAGGCCGAGGACCGCTCGCGCTTCGACAAGGCGATGAAGGATATCGGCCTGGCCTGTCCGCGCTCGGGCATCGCCCACAGCATGGAGGAGGCCTACGGCGTGCTCGAGCAGGTCGGCTTCCCCTGCATCATCCGTCCGTCCTTCACCATGGGCGGCACCGGCGGCGGTATCGCCTACAACCGTGAAGAGTTCGAAGAGATCTGCGCCCGTGGCCTCGACCTGTCGCCGACCAACGAGCTGCTGATCGACGAGTCGCTGATCGGCTGGAAGGAATACGAGATGGAGGTGGTCCGCGACAAGAAGGACAACTGCATCATCGTCTGCTCCATCGAGAACTTCGACCCGATGGGCGTGCACACCGGTGACTCGATCACCGTGGCACCGGCGCAGACCCTGACCGACAAGGAATACCAGATCATGCGCAACGCCTCGCTGGCGGTATTGCGCGAGATCGGCGTGGAAACCGGCGGTTCCAACGTGCAGTTCGGCATCTGCCCGAACACCGGGCGCATGGTGGTGATCGAGATGAACCCGCGGGTTTCCCGTTCCTCGGCCCTGGCCTCCAAGGCCACCGGTTTCCCGATCGCCAAGATCGCCGCCAAGCTGGCGGTCGGCTACACCCTCGACGAACTGCAGAACGACATCACCGGCGGTCGCACCCCGGCGTCGTTCGAGCCGGCCATCGACTACGTGGTGACCAAGATCCCGCGCTTCGCCTTCGAGAAATTCCCGAAAGCCGATGCCCGCCTGACCACCCAGATGAAGTCGGTCGGCGAAGTCATGGCCATCGGCCGGACCTTCCAGGAGTCGGTGCAGAAAGCCTTGCGCGGCCTGGAAGTCGGCGCCACCGGCTTCGATCCGAAGCTCGACCTGAACGACCCGGAGGCCGACAGCATCCTCAAGCGCGAGCTGACCGTGCCCAGCGCCGAGCGTGTCTGGTACGTCGCCGACGCCTTCCGCGCCGGCAAGAGCGTCGAGGAAGTGTTCGAGCTGACCCGCATCGACGAATGGTTCCTGGTGCAGATCGAGGACCTGGTCAAGGACGAGGAGAAGGTCAAGACCCTCGGCCTGTCCTCTATCGATCGCGAGCTGATGTACAAGCTCAAGCGCAAGGGCTTCTCCGACGCGCGCCTGGCCAAGCTGCTCGGCGTCACCGAGAAGAACCTGCGCAGCCATCGCCACAAGCTGAAGGTACTGCCGGTCTACAAGCGCGTCGATACCTGCGCCGCCGAGTTCGCCACCGACACCGCCTACATGTATTCGACCTACGAGGAAGAGTGCGAGGCCAACCCGTCGAGCCGCGAGAAGATCATGATCCTCGGCGGCGGTCCGAACCGCATCGGCCAGGGCATCGAGTTCGACTACTGCTGCGTGCACGCGGCGCTGGCGATGCGCGAAGACGGCTACGAGACCATCATGGTCAACTGCAACCCGGAAACCGTCTCCACCGACTATGACACCTCCGACCGCCTGTACTTCGAGCCGGTGACCCTCGAGGACGTCCTTGAGATCGTCCGCGTCGAGCAGCCCAAGGGTGTGATCGTCCAGTACGGCGGCCAGACCCCGCTGAAGCTCTGCCGCGCCCTCGAAGAGGCCGGCGTGCCGATCATCGGCACCAGCCCGGACGCCATCGACCGTGCCGAAGACCGCGAGCGCTTCCAGCAGATGGTCCAGCGCCTGAACCTGCGCCAGCCGGCCAACGCCACCGCGCGCAGCGAAGACGAGGCCCTGGCTGCGTCCAAGGCCATCGGTTATCCGCTGGTGGTACGCCCGTCCTACGTGCTGGGCGGGCGGGCGATGGAAATCGTCTACCAGGAAGAAGAACTCAAGCGCTACATGCGTGAGGCGGTTCAGGTTTCCAACGACAGCCCGGTGCTGCTCGACCACTTCCTCAACTGCGCCATCGAAGTCGACATCGACGCGGTATGCGACGGCGAGATCGTGGTGATCGGCGCGATCATGCAGCATATCGAGCAGGCTGGCGTTCACTCCGGCGACTCCGCCTGTTCGCTGCCGCCGTACTCGCTGCCGCAGCACATCCAGGACGAGATCCGCGAGCAGGTCAAGAAAATGGCCCTGGAGCTTGGCGTGGTCGGCCTGATGAACGTGCAGATGGCGGTGCAGGGCGAGGATATCTTCGTCATCGAGGTCAACCCGCGCGCCTCGCGTACCGTGCCGTTCGTCTCCAAGTGCGTCGGCGAGTCGCTGGCCAAGGTCGCCGCCCGCGTCATGGCCGGCAAGACCCTGGCCGAGGTCGGCTTCACCCAGGAAATCATCCCGCCGTTCTTCAGCGTCAAGGAAGCGGTGTTCCCGTTCGCCAAGTTCCCCGGCGTCGATCCGATCCTCGGCCCGGAAATGAAGTCCACTGGTGAAGTGATGGGCGTCGGTGATAGCTTTGCCGAAGCCTTTGCCAAGGCTCAGTTGGGGGCCAGCGAGATTCTCCCGACCGCCGGTTGCGCCTTCATCAGCGTCCGCGAAGACGACAAGCCGTTCGCCGCCCAGGTGGCTGGCGACCTGGTCGCGCTGGGCTTCGAAGTGGTAGCCACCGCCGGTACCGCGCGTGTCATCGAGGCCGCGGGCCTGCCGGTGCGTCGCGTGAACAAGGTGACCGAAGGTCGCCCGCACGTGGTGGACATGATCAAGAACGACGAGGTCACCCTGATCATCAACACCACCGAGGGCCGGCAGTCCATCGCTGACTCCTACTCCATTCGTCGAAACGCCCTGCAGCACAAGATCTGCTGCACCACCACCATTGCGGGTGGGCAGGCGATCTGTGAGGCGCTCAAGTTCGGTCCCGAGAAGACCGTTCGGCGTCTGCAGGATCTCCACGCAGGAATCAAGGCATGAGCAAGTTCCCCATGACCGTCCAGGGCGCCCGCGCCCTGGAAGAAGAAGTGAAACACCTGAAGGGCGTGCTGCGCCCGCAGATCAGCCAGGCCATCGCCGAAGCGCGTGAACTGGGCGACCTCAAGGAAAACGCCGAGTACCATGCGGCGCGCGAACAGCAGGGCATGGTCGAGGCGCGTATCCGCGACATCGAGGCCAAGCTGTCCAACGCCCAGGTCATCGATGTCACCGCCATCCCGCACAGCGGCAAGGTGATCTTCGGCACCACCGTCGACATCGCCAATGTCGAGACCGACGAGACCGTGACCTACCAGATCGTCGGCGACGACGAGGCGGATATCAAGGGTGGCAAGATCTCGGTGAATTCGCCGATCGCCCGTGCGCTGATCGGCAAGACCGAAGGCGATGCCGTGCTGGTGAGAACCCCGGGCGGCGACGTCGAGTACGAGATCGTCGAGGTTCGCCATATCTAAGCGCGCCCCGTTGCGCGCAGGCGCGATCAGTTGGCTGCTGGCCCAGACGTTCTGGGTCGGCGGCCTCTGGTTGCTGCAGTTCGTGGTCCTGCCTGCGTTGGCCAAGACCGGACTGGCGCCGCTGCTGGTGGAAACCGTAGCCGCGGCGTTGACGCCGCTGCTGATCGGCTTCGCCGGATTCTGTGCGGCGCTGCAGGCGCTGGTGTTGGTGTCGAGCCACGGGCCGAGGAGCCTCTGGCGAGACCTTCGCGGTCAGCTGTTGCTCGCCGTCGCGCTGCTCTGCCTGGTGTACTTCCTGGTGCGTGGGCTGGCGCCCGAGGCGGTGCGCTGGCTGCTGTTCAACTACCTGGCGGTGGCGATGTGTGGCCTGCTGCTGGTGTTGCAGCCGGTACCGGGGCGGGACGAGGAATACGTCTGAACCAGGTCGGGAAGTTTCCCGACCTTGGTTGGATGGGACATCAGATGCCGGCGAAACGGCTGATGTTCGAGAGATTCTTGTTCGGCTTCGGGTTCTTCCGATAGACCAGCGCCATCTTGCCGATGCTTTGCACCAGGTCGCTGCGCGACTGCGCGCAGAGTTCGTCGAGCAGGGCGCGGCGATCGTCGCGCTCGGCCAGCGCCAGTTTCACCTTGATCAGTTCGTGATCGTTGAGTGCGCGCTCGAGTTCGGCGAGAACGCCTTCGGTCAAGCCGTTCTCGGCTACGATCAATACCGGTTTCAGGTGGTGACCGATAGATTTGAACTGTTTCTTCTGCTCTTGAGTGAGCGCCATAATCAGACCCCTGGGAAAAAGTCGTCTATTTTACCCCAGTTTTAGTCCAAGTGATGCTGCCCCCGCCGACCGGGGGTGCCCGAAGAGGTATTCCGTGGCCCGCTCCAAAACCAGCCAGCGTTGGCTGAAAGAACATTTCGACGATCCCTACGTGAAGATGGCCCAGCGCGATGGCTATCGCTCGCGCGCCAGCTACAAGCTGCTGGAGATCCAGGAGAAGGACCGCATCCTGCGTCCGGGCATGACCGTGGTCGACCTGGGCGCCGCGCCGGGCGGGTGGTCGCAGGTCACCAGCCGGGTGATCGGCGATCGCGGCCGGCTGATCGCTTCGGACATCCTTGAGATGGACAGTATCCCCGACGTCACCTTCATCCAGGGCGACTTCACCGAGGACGCGGTGTTCGCGCGGATCCTCGAGGCGATCGGCGACCATCCGGTAGACCTTGTGATTTCCGATATGGCCCCCAATATGAGTGGAGTGCGGGCCGCCGACCAGCCGCGCGCCATGTATCTCTGCGAACTGGCGCTGGACCTGGCCGGCCGTGTGCTGCGGCCGGGCGGCGATTTCCTGATCAAGATCTTCCAGGGCGAAGGTTTCGACCAGTACCACAAGCAGGCCCGGGAAATGTTCGACAAGGTACAGATGCGCAAGCCCCTGTCGTCGCGTGATCGTTCGCGGGAACAGTATCTGCTCGCACGCGGCTTTCGCGGGGAATAGACTGGAATGATTGACCCTATAGCCTGTCTATTGGTCGATGACCTGTTGTGCCGGGACGGGCGAGGGTTCATAAAGGGTTACAGACAACGCCTGCGTGCGCGGGCGCTTGTGTAGTACTTTTGGCCGGAAGGAGTCTGGCCGTCGTGTGAAGCGGTTTCCAGGACGGAGCCGGCTTCAGAGGGTAGTCAATTGAACGACATGGCAAAGAATCTGATTCTGTGGCTGATCATCGCGGCGGTACTGGTGACCGTGATGAACAATTTCTCGAGCCCGAGCGAGCCACAGACGCTGAACTACTCGGACTTCATCCAGCAGGTCAAGGATGGCAAGGTCGAGCGAGTGACCGTGGATGGCTATGTCATCACCGGCAAGCGTAGCGACGGCGATACCTTCAAGACCATCCGCCCGGCGATCCAGGACAACGGCCTGATCGGCGACCTGGTCAACAACAACGTCGTGGTCGAGGGCAAGCAGCCCGAACAGCAGAGCATCTGGACCCAGTTGCTGGTCGCCAGCTTCCCGATCCTGGTGATCATCGCCGTCTTCATGTTCTTCATGCGCCAGATGCAGGGTGGCGGCGGCGGTCGCGGCGGCCCGATGAGCTTCGGCAAGAGCAAGGCGCGCCTGCTGTCCGAGGACCAGGTCAAGACCACCTTCGCTGACGTCGCCGGCTGCGACGAGGCCAAGGAGGAGGTCAGCGAGCTGGTCGAGTTCCTTCGCGATCCGGGCAAGTTCCAGCGCCTGGGCGGCCGTATCCCGCGCGGCGTGCTGATGGTCGGCCCGCCCGGCACCGGCAAGACCCTGCTGGCCAAGGCCATCGCCGGCGAAGCCAAGGTGCCGTTCTTCACCATTTCCGGTTCCGACTTCGTCGAGATGTTCGTCGGCGTGGGCGCTTCCCGTGTCCGCGACATGTTCGACCAGGCCAAGAAGCATGCGCCGTGCATCATCTTCATCGACGAGATCGACGCCGTCGGCCGCCATCGCGGCGCCGGCCTGGGCGGTGGTCACGACGAGCGCGAGCAGACCCTCAACCAGTTGCTGGTGGAGATGGATGGCTTCGAGATGAACGATGGCATCATCGTCATCGCTGCCACCAACCGTCCGGACGTTCTGGACCCGGCGCTGCTGCGCCCGGGCCGCTTCGACCGCCAGGTGGTGGTCGGCTTGCCGGATATCCGCGGGCGCGAACAGATCCTCAAGGTGCACATGCGCAAGGTGCCGCTGGGCGACCATGTCGATCCTGCCGTCATCGCCCGCGGTACGCCCGGTTTCTCCGGCGCCGACCTGGCCAACCTGGTCAACGAGGCTTCGCTGTTCGCCGCGCGCTCCAACAAGCGCATCGTCGACATGCGCGAGTTCGAGCTGGCCAAGGACAAGATCATGATGGGCGCCGAGCGCAAGACCATGGTCATGTCCGAGAAGGAGAAGCGCAACACCGCCTACCACGAAGCCGGCCACGCCATCGTCGGTCGCCTGGTGCCGGAGCATGACCCGGTCTACAAGGTGTCCATCATTCCGCGCGGACGCGCCCTGGGCGTGACCATGTTCCTCCCCGAGGAAGATCGCTACAGCCTGTCCAAGCGCGCGCTGGAAAGCCAGATCTGCTCGCTGTTCGGCGGCCGTATCGCGGAAGAGATGACCCTCGGCTTCGAAGGCGTCACCACTGGCGCTTCCAACGACATCATGCGTGCTACCCAGTTGGCGCGGAACATGGTGACCAAGTGGGGGCTGTCCGAGAAGCTCGGCCCGCTGATGTACGCGGAGGAGGAGGGCGAGGTGTTCCTCGGCCGTAGCGCCGGCAGCCAGCACGCCAATGTGTCGGGCGAGACCGCCAAGATGATCGACCAGGAAGTCCGGCGCATCATCGACGACTGCTACGGTACCGCCAAGCGACTGCTCGACGAGAACCGCGACAAGCTGGAGATGATGGCCGACGCACTGATGAAGTACGAAACCATCGACTCCGACCAGATCGACGACATCATGGCCGGTCGCGTGCCGCGCGAGCCGCGTGACTGGCAGGGTGGTTCGGGTACCGGCACCCCGCCGGCCAACCTGGAAGAGTCGGGCCGCCGCGAGAACACCCCTCCCATCGGTGGGCCGGCCGGCGAGCACTGAGAGCCCTGAATGAGCAATCCGCAATACCCGACCCGACTGCCTTGCGGCAGTCGGGTTCTTGATTTGGCCCGCCCACATGTCATGGGCATCCTCAATGTCACCCCCGATTCCTTTTCCGATGGCGGCCGTTACGACCGGCTGGACGATGCCCTGCGGCATGCCGAGCGCATGGTGCGGGAAGGCGCAACGCTCATCGACGTCGGCGGCGAGTCGACCCGTCCCGGTGCGCGCAGCGTTTCTCCGACGGAGGAGCTGGAGCGGGTCGCTCCGGTAGTCGAACGCATCGCTCGCGAGCTGGACGTCGTGATTTCGGTGGATACCTCCACGCCCGCGGTCATGCGCGAAACTGCGCGTCTCGGAGCGGGTCTGATCAACGACGTCCGTTCGCTGCAGCGCGACGGTGCGCTGGATGCTGCGGTGGATAGCGGCCTGGCGGTCTGCCTCATGCACATGCGTGGAGAACCGCAGACCATGCAGGATGCGCCTGCCTACCAGGATGTGGTGGCGGAAGTCGGCGCGTTCCTGCAGGAGCGTGTGAATGCCTGCGTGGCGGCCGGAATCGACCGCGAGCGGCTGTTGCTGGATCCGGGTTTCGGTTTTGCCAAGACACTGGAGCACAACCTGGTGCTGTTCAGGCATCTGCAGGCACTCCATGGCCTGGGCTTGCCGTTGTTGGTCGGCGTTTCGCGCAAGAGCATGATCGGCAAGGTACTGGGGCGGGAGGTGGACGAACGCCTCTACGGCAGCCTAGCTCTGGCGGCCCTGGCGCTGGCCAAGGGCGCACGGATAATTCGAGTGCATGACGTGGCGGCGACCGTCGACGTGATGCGAATGATCTCCGCCGTTGAAATGGCGGATTGAGCACGGAAGACAAAAGATGAGCAGAAAATACTTCGGGACTGACGGTATCCGTGGTCGTGTTGGCGAGTTTCCGATTACTCCGGACTTCGTTCTCAAGCTGGGCTGGGCGGTGGGCATGGCCTTCCGCCGGCAGGGCAACTGCCGGGTCCTGATCGGCAAGGACACGCGCAGCTCGGGTTACATGTTCGAGTCGGCCTTCGAGGCGGGGCTCTCCGCTTCCGGCGCCGATACCCTGTTGCTGGGACCGATGCCTACCCCCGGCATCGCCTACCTGACGCGGACTTTCCACGCCGAGGCCGGGGTGGTGATCAGCGCTTCGCACAATCCCCACGACGACAACGGCATCAAGTTCTTCTCCGGGCAGGGGACCAAGCTGCCGGACGACGTCGAGCTGATGATCGAGGAACTGCTCGATGCGCCGATGACCGTGGTGGAGTCCGCCCGTCTCGGCAAGGTTTCGCGGATCAATGACGCGGCGGGGCGCTACATCGAATTCTGTAAGAGCAGCGTGCCGACCAGCACCGACTTCAACGGTCTCAAGGTCGTGCTCGACTGCGCCAACGGCGCTACCTACAAGATCGCTCCCAGCGTCTTCCGGGAACTGGGCGCGGAAGTGACGGTGCTGGCGGCCAGCCCGAATGGCCTGAACATCAACGACAAGTGCGGTTCCACTCACCTGGATGGCCTGCAGGCTGCGGTGGTCGAGCACCATGCCGACCTCGGCATCGCCTTCGACGGCGACGGCGACCGGGTGATGATGGTCGACCATACCGGTGCGGTCGTGGATGGCGACGAACTGCTTTTCCTCATCGCGCGCGACCTGCAGGAAAGCGGGCGCCTGCAAGGCGGTGTGGTCGGCACCCTGATGAGCAACCTCGGCCTGGAGCTGGCTTTGCAGGAACTGCATATCCCGTTCGTGCGGGCGAAGGTCGGCGATCGCTATGTGATGGCCGAACTGCTGGCTCGGAACTGGATGCTGGGAGGGGAGAATTCGGGACATATCGTCTGCTGCCAGAACACCACGACGGGCGATGCCATCATCGCGGCGCTACAGGTGCTGATGGCGCTCAAGCATCGCGGCCAGACCCTGGCCGAGGCGCGCCAGGGGATTCGCAAGTGCCCCCAGGTGCTGATCAATGTGCGCTTCAAGGGCGAAAGCGATCCGCTCGAGCACCCCTCGGTGAAGGAGGCCAGCGTCCGCGTCACCGAGCAAATGGGCGGGCGCGGTCGTGTCCTGCTGCGCAAATCCGGCACAGAGCCGTTGGTCCGGGTGATGGTCGAGGGCGACGAGGAAGCTAGCGTTCGTGCCCACGCCGAACAGCTGGCAAAAATTGTTTCTGAGGTATGTGCTTGATTTTGCTTGCCAGTCTGGAAACTGTTGAGTAACATCTGCGCCCACTTTGCCCCGCGAGGTACAGCATGCGTCGACCCTTGGTGGCCGGTAACTGGAAAATGCACGGTACGCATTCCAGTGTGGCCGAGTTGATCAAAGGCTTGCGTCAGCTGGCGTTGCCGAGCGGAGTCGATGTAGCTGTGATGCCACCTTGCTTGTTCATCAGCCAGGTCATCCAGGGCCTGGCCGGCAAGGCGATCGATGTAGGTGCGCAGAACAGCGCCGTCGAGCCGATGCAAGGCGCGCTGACCGGTGAGACTGCTCCCAGTCAGTTGGCGGATGTCGGTTGTAGCATGGTCCTCGTGGGCCACTCGGAGCGTCGCCTGATTCTCGGCGAGAGTGACGAGGTTGTGAGTCGCAAGTTTGCCGCGGCTCAGTCGTGCGGCCTGGTGCCGGTGCTGTGTGTCGGGGAGACCCGGGCGGAGCGCGAGGCGGGCAAGACGCTGGAGGTTGTCGCAAGGCAGCTGGGAAGCGTGATCGACGAGTTGGGTGTTGGAGCTTTTGCTCGCGCAGTCGTGGCTTACGAGCCGGTCTGGGCGATCGGGACCGGGTTGACCGCGTCCCCCGCGCAAGCCCAGGAAGTGCACGCGGCGATCCGCGCGCAACTGGCAGCGGAAAATGCCGAGGTCGCAAAAGGTGTGCGACTCCTTTACGGCGGCAGTGTAAAGGCGGCAAGTGCAGCCGAGTTGTTCGGCATGCCGGATATCGATGGGGGGCTGGTAGGTGGAGCCTCCCTCAATGCGGATGAGTTCGGCGCGATCTGTCGTGCCGCGGGAAGCTGAAGATGCTGGAAAAGGTCGTAATTGTCGTGCACCTGCTGATGGCATTGGGTCTTGTTGGCCTGATCCTCGTTCAGCATGGCAAGGGTGCGGATGCAGGGGCTTCTTTCGGTGCAGGTGCTTCGGCAACTGTTTTCGGAAGCCAAGGTTCCGCTACCTTTTTGAGTCGGATTACTGGTATACTGGCAGCGGTTTTTTTCTTGACCAGCCTTGGCTTAGCGTACTTCGCTAAAGAAAAGTCTGATGCTCTGCAACACATCGGGCTGCCGGATCCGGCAGTTCTGGAGCAGAAGCAAGAGAAAGCACCGGCCGCTGACGATGTGCCGGTTCTTCAGGAGCAGTCCAAGCCTGCGGAAAGTGCAGGCGATGTACCGGCGGCTCCTGAACAGAAGTAAGAGAAAGGTTTCTGCCGAGGTGGTGGAATTGGTAGACACGCTACCTTGAGGTGGTAGTGGCCATAGGCTGTAGGGGTTCGAGTCCCCTCCTCGGTACCATATAAGCAAGCCCCGTCCTGCGGGGTTTGTCTCTGCAAGGTTCGGTTGACCCATCAAGGTGTCGGTCGTATAATCTTGCACCAGCTTTGACGCGGGGTGGAGCAGTCTGGTAGCTCGTCGGGCTCATAACCCGAAGGTCGTTGGTTCAAATCCAGCCCCCGCAACCAGTTTTTCAGGGCCCCTTTTTAGGGGCTTTTTGTTAGCTGGACAGTCCATGCCACGGTTCCGAGTGGCAATTTAGGGATGGGCGTTTCGCCCATTTTTTGTTTCTACGACATACGCGAGGCGATCAGGTGTCGAGCAAGCTAGAACAGTTGCAGGCCTTGCTGGCCCCTGTGGTCGAGGCGCTCGGCTATGAGTGCTGGGGCGTCGAGTTCATTTCCCAGGGTCGTCATTCGGTGTTGCGCGTCTATATCGACCGCCCCGAAGGCATCCTCATCGATGACTGTGAAGCCGTCAGTCGGCAGGTCAGCGGTATTCTCGACGTCGAAGACCCGATCAGCGGCGAGTACACCCTGGAGGTGTCCTCTCCGGGCATGGATCGGCCGCTGTTCACCCTCGAACAGTTCGCCAAGCATGCCGGCGAGCAAGTGAAGATCAGGCTGCGTTCGCCCTATGAGGGGCGGCGTAACTACCAAGGCATTCTCCGTGGTGTGGAGGAGCAGGATGTGGTGGTCCTGGTGGACGATCACGAGTACCTGCTGCCGATCGATTCGATCGACAAGGCCAACATCATTCCCCGTTTTGATTGAGACGCGAATCCGCGGATCCAATGGATTGAAAGGCGAGGCGTACAATGAGCAAAGAAGTACTGCTGGTTGTTGAGTCGGTATCCAACGAAAAGGGCGTACCGGCCGGCGTGATTTTCGAGGCGCTGGAGCTGGCTCTGGCGACCGCCACCAAGAAACGTTTCGAGGACGAGGTCGACCTGCGCGTCGAGATCAATCGTCATAACGGCAGCTACGAGACTTTCCGTCGTTGGCACGTCGTCGCCGACGAGGACTACCAGGACCCCGCCACCGAGATCACCGTCGAGGACGTCCAGGAGCAGAAGCCGGGCGCGAAGGTCGGCGAGGTCATCGAAGAAAAGATCGAATCCATCGAGTTCGGCCGCATCGCTGCGCAGACTGCCAAGCAGGTCATCGTGCAGAAGGTCCGCGAGGCCGAGCGCGCCCAGGTGGTCGATGCCTACCGCGAGAAGGTCGGCGAGATCATTTCCGGTACCGTGAAGAAGGTCACCCGCGACAACGTCATCGTCGATCTCGGCAACAACGCCGAGGCGCTGCTGGCCCGCGACCAGATCATTCCGCGCGAGACCTTCCGCGTTGGCACCCGCGTGCGTGCCCTGCTGAAGGAGATCCGTACCGAGAACCGCGGTCCTCAGCTGGTCCTGTCGCGTACCGCGCCGGAAATGCTGATCGAGCTGTTCCGCATCGAAGTACCGGAAATCGCCGAGCAGTTGATCGACGTGATGGCCGCCGCCCGTGACCCGGGCTCGCGCGCCAAGATCGCCGTTCGTTCCAAGGACAAGCGCATCGACCCGCAGGGCGCCTGCATCGGTATGCGCGGTTCGCGCGTCCAGGCGGTATCCGGCGAGATCGGTGGAGAGCGGGTGGACATCGTCCTGTGGGACGACAACCCGGCGCAATTCGTGATCAACGCCATGGCTCCGGCCGAGGTGGCGGCGATCATCGTCGACGAGGATACCCATACCATGGATATCGCCGTCGCCGAGGACAATCTGGCGCAGGCTATCGGCCGCAGTGGCCAGAACGTCCGTCTGGCCAGCCAGTTGACCGGCTGGACCCTGAATGTGATGACCGAGGCGGATATCCAGGCCAAGCAACAGGCCGAGACCGGGGATATCCTGCAGCGCTTCGTCGACGAGCTGGATGTCGACGAGGAACTGGCCCAGGTACTGGTGGAAGAGGGCTTCACGACTCTTGAGGAAATCGCCTACGTACCGATGGAAGAGATGCTCAGCATCGATGGCTTCGACGAAGACATCGTCAACGAGCTGCGCTCCCGTGCCAAGGATCGCCTGCTGACCAAGGCCATTGCGACCGAAGAGAAGCTCGCCGACGCACAACCGGCAGAAGACCTGCTCAGCCTCGATGGCATGAGCAAGGAGCTGGCCCTGGACCTGGCGCTGCGTGGCGTAACCACCCGTGAAGATCTGGCCGAGCAATCGATCGACGATCTGCTCGACATCGACGGCATGGACGAAGAGCGTGCCGGCAAGTTGATCATGGCCGCCCGGGCCCATTGGTTCGAGTAAGCAGTCGCGGCCTGAGGAGAGAAGTGCATGACGCAAGTCACGGTGAAAGAACTGGCCCAGGTGGTCGACACACCGGTGGAGCGCCTGCTGCTGCAGATGCGTGACGCAGGTCTGCCGCACACCAGTGCCGAACAAGTTGTAACGGATAGCGAGAAGCAAGCCCTGCTGACCCACCTGAAAGGCAGCCATGGCGATCGCGCCAGCGAGCCGCGCAAGATCACCCTGCAACGCAAGACCACTACCACGCTGAAAGTGGGTGGCAGCAAGACGGTGAGCGTCGAAGTTCGCAAGAAGAAAACCTATGTCAAGCGCAGCCCCGACGAGATCGAGGCCGAGCGCCAGCGCGAACTCGAGGAGCAGCGCGCGGCGGAAGAGGCGGAGCGTCTGAAGGCCGAAGAGGCCGCTGCCCGCCAGCGTGCCGAAGAGGAAGCGCGCAAGGCCGAGGAAGCTGCGCGTGCCAAGGCTGCCCAGGAAGCAGCGGCTACTGCCGGTGCCGAGCCTGCCGTGGTGGCGGATGTCGCGGTTGCCGAACCAGTGGCCAAGCCTGCCGCCGTGGAAGAGCGCAAGAAGGAAGAGCCGCGCCGCGTGCCCAAGCGTGACGAGGACGATGACCGCCGCGACCGCAAGCACACCCAGCACCGTCCCTCGGTCAAGGAGAAGGAAAAGGTTCCTGCTCCGCGCGTGGCTCCACGCAGCACCGACGAGGAAAGCGATGGTTACCGTCGCGGCGGTCGTGGTGGCAAGTCGAAGCTGAAGAAGCGCAACCAGCACGGGTTCCAGAACCCGACAGGACCGATCGTGCGTGAAGTGAACATCGGTGAGACCATCACCGTAGCCGAGTTGGCCGCCCAGATGTCGGTCAAGGGTGCCGAAGTCGTCAAGTTCATGTTCAAGATGGGCTCCCCGGTGACCATCAACCAGGTCCTGGACCAGGAGACCGCCCAACTGGTCGCCGAAGAGCTGGGCCACAAGGTCAAGCTGGTCAGCGAGAACGCGCTGGAAGAACAACTGGCCGAGTCCCTGAAGTTCGAAGGCGAGGCAGTCACCCGCGCGCCGGTCGTCACCGTCATGGGCCACGTCGACCACGGCAAGACCTCGCTGCTCGACTACATCCGTCGCGCCAAGGTCGCCGCGGGCGAGGCCGGCGGCATCACCCAGCATATCGGTGCCTACCACGTCGAAACCGAGCGTGGCATGGTGACCTTCCTGGATACCCCCGGCCACGCCGCGTTCACCGCGATGCGTGCCCGTGGCGCCCAGGCGACCGACATCGTGATCCTGGTGGTCGCGGCCGACGACGGCGTCATGCCGCAGACCCAGGAAGCCGTGCAGCACGCGAAAGCGGCGGGCGTGCCGATCGTGGTCGCGGTGAACAAGATCGACAAGCCCGAGGCCAACCCGGACAACATCAAGAACGGCCTGGCCGCTCTCGACGTGATCCCGGAAGAGTGGGGCGGCGACGCTCCCTTCGTCCCGGTTTCGGCGAAGCTCGGTACTGGCGTCGATGAACTGCTCGAAGCGGTCCTGCTGCAGGCAGAAGTGCTCGAACTGAAAGCCACTCCGTCGGCCCCGGGCCGTGGCGTGGTGGTCGAGTCGCGCCTGGACAAGGGACGCGGCCCGGTGGCCACCGTGCTGGTCCAGGACGGTACCCTGCGCCAGGGCGACATGGTGCTGGTCGGCATCAACTACGGTCGTGTCCGCGCCATGCTCGACGAGAACGGCAAGCCGATCAAGGAAGCCGGCCCGTCGATCCCGGTCGAGATCCTCGGCCTGGACGGTACGCCGGATGCCGGTGACGAGATGACCGTGGTCGCCGACGAGAAGAAGGCCCGCGAAGTCGCCCTGTTCCGTCAAGGCAAGTTCCGTGAGGTGAAACTGGCGCGTGCCCATGCCGGCAAGCTGGAAAACATCTTCGAGAACATGGGCCAGGAAGAGAAGAAGACCCTGAACATCGTCCTCAAGGCCGATGTGCGCGGTTCGCTCGAGGCTCTGCAAGGCTCGCTCAGCGGCCTGGGCAACGACGAAGTGCAGGTCCGCGTGGTCGGTGGCGGCGTCGGTGGCATCACCGAGTCCGACGCCAACCTGGCGCTGGCTTCCAACGCGGTGCTGTTCGGCTTCAACGTGCGCGCCGACGCCGGCGCGCGCAAGATCGTCGAAGCCGAAGGTCTGGATATGCGTTACTACAACGTGATCTACGACATCATCGAGGACGTCAAGAAGGCCCTGACCGGCATGCTCGGCAGCGATCTGCGGGAGAACATCCTGGGCATCGCCGAGGTGCGCGACGTGTTCCGCTCGCCGAAGTTCGGCGCGATCGCCGGCTGCATGGTCACCGAGGGCATGGTGCACCGCAACCGTCCGATCCGCGTGCTGCGCGACGACGTGGTCATCTTCGAAGGCGAGCTGGAGTCTCTCCGTCGCTTCAAGGACGACGTCGCCGAAGTGCGTGCCGGCATGGAGTGCGGCATCGGCGTGAAGAGCTACAACGACGTCAAGGTCGGCGACAAGATCGAAGTGTTCGAGAAGGTCGAAGTCGCACGCAGCCTTTGATGGCGAGTGCGTAACCACAGCGCCCGGGCCGGCTTCCAGCTGTCCCGGGCGTTTGTCGCTTTTTTTTCCAGTGACCGGGTGTCGCTGGAGGCAGGTTGAAAAATGGCAAAAGACTACAGCCGTACCCAGCGTATCGGCGATCAGATGCAACGCGAACTGGCTCAACTGATCCAGCGCGAGATCAAGGACCCGCGCCTGGGCCTGGTCACCATCACCGGTGTCGAGGTCAGCCGCGACGTGGCGCACGCCAAGGTGTTCATCACCGTCATGGGCCAGGACGATGCCGGCAAGATCGCCCTGAACATGGAAATCCTCAACGACGCCGCCGGCTACCTGCGCATGCTGCTGGGCAAGTCGATGAAGCTGCGCAGCGTGCCGCAACTGCATTTCCACTACGACGAAAGCATCCGCCGCGGCGCCGAGCTGTCGGCGCTGATCGAGCGTGCGGTGGCCGAAGACGGCCGCCGCCACGGCGACGAGACCGAGGACTGAGCGTGGCCCAGGTGAAGCGTATCCGCCGCTCCATCAGCGGCATCCTGGTGCTCGACAAGCCGCGCGGCATGAGTTCCAACCAGGCACTGCAGAAAGTCCGCTGGCTGCTCAATGCCGAGAAGGCCGGCCACACCGGCAGCCTCGACCCGCTGGCCACCGGGGTGCTGCCGCTGTGCTTCGGCGAGGCGACCAAGTTCTCCCAGTATCTTCTCGATGCCGACAAGGGTTACGAGACGGTGATGCGCATGGGCATCACCACCACCACCGGCGACGCCGAGGGCGAACTGCTCGCCGAGCGGGACGTGACCGTCGGTCGGGACGATCTCGAACAGGCCCTGCCGCGCTTCCGTGGCGACATAGAGCAGGTGCCGCCGATGTACTCGGCGCTGAAGAAAGACGGACAGCCGCTGTACAAGCTCGCCCGTGCAGGAGAGGTAGTGGAGCGCGAGGCGCGTTCTGTTACTATTACGCGCCTGGATTTGCTCTCCTTCGAGCCGCCCTGTGCGACCCTGGCCGTTTCCTGCAGCAAAGGCACCTACGTGCGTACGCTGGTGGAAGATCTCGGCCAGGTCCTGGGCTGCGGCGCGCACGTCGCGGCACTGCGGCGGACCCAGGCCGGGCCGTTCGCCCTGGCCCAGGCGATCACCCTCGAGACGCTCGAACGCGTGCATGCCGAAGGTGGTCCGGAAGCGCTGGACCAATTCCTGATGCCGGAAGACAGCGGCCTGTTGCATTGGCCGGTGTTGCAGTTGTCCGAGCACAGTGCGTACTACTGGCTGCACGGGCAGCCGGTGCGGGCCCCGGAAGCGCCGAAGTTCGGCTGGCTGCGGGTGCAGGATCACACAGGTCGTTTCATCGGTATCGGTGAAGTGACCGACGACGGGCGTATCGCCCCGCGTCGACTGATTCGGTCATAAGACCGATACGAGGGTGGCTGTCAGCAGGCACGGTCATTCCTCCTTTTAAAACACGGGAAGCGATTCCCGGCCTGTTCACTCAGAGGAAGCCCATCATGGCACTGAGCGTTGAAGAAAAAGCGCAGATCGTTAACGAATACAAGCAAGCTGAAGGCGACACCGGTTCCCCGGAAGTGCAGGTAGCCCTGCTGTCCGCCAACATCAACAAGCTGCAGGATCACTTCAAGGCCAACGGCAAGGATCACCATTCCCGCCGTGGTCTGATCCGTATGGTTAACCAGCGCCGTAAGCTGCTGGACTACCTGAAGGGCAAAGACGTGTCTCGCTACACTGCCCTGATCGGCCGTCTGGGTCTGCGTCGCTAAGCGACGCCGGTCGGCAGCTTGAAGCAAGGAGCTGGAAGTCTGGCGTCGATACCCGCACACGAGGCGGGTATCGGCGTCGGGCTTCCAGCTTCGCGCTTTCTAGGAATCGATTCGGGTCCGACTCCCGGCATTCCACCGATTTCCCCCAAGGCAACATAGAAGGTAAAGACACCGTGAACCCGGTAACCAAGCAATTCCAGTTCGGTCAGTCGACCGTCACTCTCGAGACCGGCCGTATCGCTCGCCAGGCCACCGGCGCCGTACTGGTCACCATGGACGACGTCAGCGTGCTGGTCACCGTGGTCGGCGCCAAGTCGCCGGCCGAAGGCCGCGACTTCTTCCCGCTGTCCGTGCACTACCAGGAAAAGACCTACGCCGCAGGCCGTATCCCCGGTGGTTTCTTCAAGCGTGAAGGACGTCCTTCCGAGAAGGAAACCCTGACCTCGCGCCTGATCGACCGTCCGATCCGTCCGCTGTTCCCCGAAGGTTTCATGAATGAAGTGCAGGTCGTCTGCACCGTCGTTTCCACCAACAAGAAGTCCGATCCGGACATCGCCGCGATGATCGGCACCTCCGCCGCCCTGGCGATCTCCGGCATTCCGTTCGCCGGCCCGATCGGCGCCGCCCGCGTTGGTTTCCACCCGGAAATCGGCTACATTCTCAACCCCACCTACGAGCAACTGCAGAGTTCCAGCCTCGACATGGTCGTGGCCGGTACCGAAGACGCCGTGCTGATGGTGGAGTCCGAGGCCGACGAACTGACCGAAGACCAGATGCTCGGTGCCGTGCTGTTCGCCCACGACGAGTTCCAGGCGGTGATCCGTGCCGTCAAGGAGCTGGCCGCCGAAGCTGGCAAGCCGGCCTGGGACTGGAAAGCCCCGGCGGAAAACACCGTGCTGGTCAACGCCATCAAGGCAGAGCTGGGCGAAGCGATCTCCCAGGCCTATACCATCACCATCAAGCAGGACCGCTACAACCGTCTGGGCGAGTTGCGCGACCAGGCCGTGGCCCTGTTCGCCGGCGAGGAAGAGGGCAAGTTCCCGGCTTCCGAGGTCAAGGACGTATTCGGCCTGCTGGAATACCGCACCGTTCGCGAGAACATCGTCAACGGCAAGCCGCGTATCGACGGTCGTGACACCCGTACCGTGCGTCCGCTGCGCATCGAAGTCGGCGTGCTCGGCAAGACCCACGGTTCCGCGCTGTTCACCCGTGGCGAAACCCAGGCCCTGGTCGTCGCGACCCTCGGCACCGCGCGCGATGCCCAGCTGCTGGATACCCTGGAAGGCGAGCGCAAGGACGCCTTCATGCTGCACTACAACTTCCCGCCCTTCTCGGTAGGCGAGTGCGGCCGCATGGGCAGCCCGGGTCGTCGTGAAATCGGCCATGGCCGTCTGGCCCGTCGTGGCGTCGCTGCCATGCTGCCGACCCAGGACGAGTTCCCCTACACCATTCGCGTGGTTTCCGAGATCACCGAGTCCAACGGTTCCAGCTCGATGGCCTCCGTGTGCGGCGCCTCCCTGGCGCTGATGGATGCCGGTGTGCCGGTCAAGGCGCCGGTCGCCGGTATCGCCATGGGCCTGGTCAAGGAAGGCGAGAAGTTCGCCGTCCTGACCGACATCCTCGGTGACGAAGACCACCTGGGCGACATGGACTTCAAGGTTGCCGGTACCGACAAGGGCGTCACCGCCCTGCAGATGGACATCAAGATCAACGGTATCACCGAAGAGATCATGGAGATCGCCCTGGGTCAGGCCCTGGAAGCTCGCCTGAACATCCTCGGCCAGATGAACCAGGTCATCGCCAAGCCGCGCGCCGAGCTGTCCGAGAACGCCCCGACCATGCTGCAGATGAAGATCGACTCGGACAAGATCCGCGACGTCATCGGCAAGGGCGGCGCGACCATCCGTGGTATCTGCGAAGAGACCAAGGCCTCGATCGACATCGAGGACGATGGCAGCGTGAAGATCTACGGCGAAACCAAGGAAGCCGCCGAGGCCGCCAAGCTGCGCGTCCTGGCGATCACCGCGGAAGCCGAGATCGGCAAGATCTACGTCGGCAAGGTGGAGCGCATCGTCGACTTCGGTGCCTTCGTCAACATCCTGCCGGGCAAGGACGGCCTGGTGCACATCTCGCAGATCAGCGACAAGCGCATCGACAAGGTCACCGACGTGCTGCAGGAAGGCCAGGAAGTGAAGGTCCTGGTGCTCGACGTGGACAACCGTGGCCGCATCAAGCTGTCGATCAAGGACGTGGCTGCCGCCGAAGCTTCCGGCGTGTAAGTCGAGTCGTGATCGATGAAAACAGGGCCCTCGGGCCCTGTTTTCGTTTCCGCGACACGCTTCTCGGCGAAGGGGGCGAATCCTTGCATTTTGCAAGCCCTGTCATCGCCAATTCGGCATTCTGCAACCGTCTCGCTTCCGACCTGTTTTTTAACCTATTGTTTTTAAAGGATTTTATTTTAGAGGAAAACTGGCACAGCGCTTGCGATATCTACTATGCAACTGACGCCAGGAATGGCTGCAGTTTTTCGAAATCCATAGGAGAAACCGCAATGAAATTCAGCAAACTCGCTATTGCCGCTGCTACTGCCACTGCTCTGAGCTTCTCGATGGCCAATGCGTTCGCTGCCCAACCCATCAGCCTGGCGGCCAACGACACTATGCAGAAAACCGAAGAAGCGGTTTCCGATACCTGGATCACCAGCAAGGTGAAATCCAGCCTGATCGCCAACAAGAATGTCAGTGGCGTCGATATCAAGGTCGAGACCAACAAAGGTGTGGTTTCCCTTTCCGGCAACGTGAAGAGCGATGCCGAGCGTGACCTGGCGATCGAGACCGCCAAGGGCATCAAGGGCGTGAAAGCCGTTTCCGCCGATGGCCTGAAATCGGTCGAGTAAGCGCCCGGGCCGAACGATCCCTTTTCCCTCGTCACCAGGAGGAAGACCGATGAATTCCGATGTGATCAAAGGTAAGTGGAAGCAACTCACCGGCAAGATCAAGGAGCGTTGGGGCGATCTGACCGACGACGATCTCCAGGCTGCCGACGGACATGCCGAATACCTGGTCGGCAAGCTGCAGGAACGCTATGGCTGGTCCAAGGAAAGGGCCGAACAGGAAGTTCGCGACTTCAGCGACCGCCTGTGAACAGGTAGAAAGAAGCCCCGCCGGGATTGCCCGGCGGGGCTTTTTCATGGGCGCTGGATTCAGTCGCCGCGCCGGCTCTGGATGGCGCTGAGGCGGTTGCCCTCGAAACGGACGAAATACAGCATGCCGTTCCATGGGCCATAGACCCATTCCTGGACCTCGACCTCGTAGCGCTTGCCCCATTCCCCGACGACCTCGCGATAACCCAGGCTGTCGCGGCTGCGTGGCTCGCCGCAGCGCGCAAGGACGTCGGCGCTGCTGTCGCCGGTACTCACCAGGCGGCTGCCGCAACGCAGCGAATCGGCCTGAGCATGTGCCAACGGCAGCAGGGACAGCAACGCCACCAGCCCGGTGCGCGGAAGCGAGCGATTCAACGCTTGAACTCGATGCGTTTCAGCTTGTTGGCTTCGAAGGTCAGGATGTAGGTCACGCCGTTGCGCGGGCCGTACACCCACTCCTCGACCTTGAATTCCCGCCGATCGTAGCTGCCCAGGGTATAGCCGACGTCGTCGCGGTGATCCGGATCGCCGCACTTTTGCTGTACTTCGAAGGCCCGGTCGCCGACGCTGACCAGCGCACTGCCACAACGCATGGTGTCGGCCTGCGCGCTCGCGCAGGCAAGGTAGAGCAGGGGGGCCGCGAGGGCGGCGAATCGCTTGTGCAAGGTATCACTCGCTATCCAGGTGCAGTTGGGTGTCGACATTACCCTTGTCTTCGCCTTCGGCGAAACTGACGTCGATCAAGTAGATGCGATCGTCCGGCAACTGGCCTTTCTCCACCAGGTAATCCTTGATCCGGGTGGCCCGGGCCTGGCCGATCTGGCGCAGCAGCACCTGGCTCTTGGCCCAGGAAGCGATCACCGCTTCGCGCATCTTCGCGGTGCGTTCGTCGCTGTCCAGTTCCTTCCACTCGGCCGGTGGCTGCTGCTTCAGGCGGGTCCGGTAGATGCCTTCGAGCAGCGGTGCCTGCATGTTCTCCGGCACCTCAAGCTGCTTGGCGTCGCTCGGGACCTTGTCGCCGCGACGCTGGAGCATGCGGTAGTAGGTGTTCTGGTATTCCAGTTCGAGACGCTTGGCGCCGATCGAGGGACCGTCAGCCGCGGCGGAGGCCACGCCTTCCACTTCCAGGCGCAGCGCCGGCCGCTCCTTGAGCGCATCGGCGAGCTTGTCGAGGTTGGCCTGGGCTTCTGGCGTCAGCTCGTCGCTGCCCGCGGCGAAGGGTACCGTGCCGAGATCCTCGTTACCGCCGGCGGCGAGGCCGGCGATGAACTTGAACGGCGCCTGCACGGCGCGCAGGACCAGGTTGCGCAGGGTCTGCCAGACGATCGGCATGACGCTGAACTCCGGGTTGTTCAGATCACCGGCCACCGGCAACTGGATATCGATGTTGCCCTTGGTGTCCTTGAGCAGGGCTACCGCCAGCTTCACCGGCAGGTCCACAGCATCCGGGCTGTCGACCTTCTCGCCGAGTTGCAGGCCTTCCAGCAGGACCTTGTTTTCCGCCTTCAGTTGGCTACGTTCGATCTGGTAGTGCAGGTCCAGGTTGAGTCGCCCCTTACGGATGCGGTAGCCGGCGAACTTGCCGGAATAGGGCGTCAGGGTGGTCAGCTCGACGCGCTTGAAGCTGGTGGTGATGTCGAGCTTCTTCAGCGGGTCGAATGGGTCCAGTTCGCCGGCGATGGTCACCGGTGCGTACTTGTCGACCTTGCCCTTGATGTCCACCTTGGCCGGCTGCGAGTTGCGCGTGTCGAGGGTGCCGACTTCGCCGCTGAGCTGCTGGATGGCGGTACCGAACGGCGGCATCAGGGTCAGGTCGGCGAAGTTCGCCGAGCCGTTGTTGATCCGTACGCCGCCGATGTGGATGCCCAGCGGCTTGCTCGCCGGCGCATTCTTGCTTTCGGCGGCGGTCTTGCCGGACGAACTAGCCGGTTGCGGGATGATCAGCTCGCTGACGTTGGTGCTGCGATCTTCGTTGATGATGAAGCGGGCGTAGGGCTCCTCGAAGGACACGCTCTGGATCGACAGGCTGTCCTCGTGCCGGTAGGCGAGGCCGTTGAGGGTCAGTTTGGTCCATTTGACGAAGTCGCGGTCCTTGATGGTATCCAGGGTATGCAACTGGCTGACTTCGGCGCTGCCGTCGACGCTGAAAGCCAGCGGCTCGACGCTCTTCAGGTCGACCGCCAGCTCGCTGCCAAGGAAGCCGCTGCGCAGTTCCAGGCGGATGAACGGCGAGATGTAGGCCTGGGCCACGCGCAGGTCGATGTCGCGGGTACTGACCTTGAGCCTGGCGCTGACCGGGTCGAGCACCACCTGGCCGCTGGCCTGGACCTGGCCGCGGTTGCCGAGGCCGGTCTTGAGCTTGAGGTCGAAGGGGGTCTTGCCGAGGCTGTCGACGTTCTGCAGGTCGAGGTCCAGCGGGCCGACTTCCAGCGGGACCTCGGTGGCCGGCTGGCGATCCACCAGGTGCGCCTTGTAGCCGCGCAACTGGGCGTCGCGCAGGACGATGTGCCAGGGCTTGGCAGGCGTCTCCGCGGCGGCTTTCGTACTCTCCGGCGGAGGCGTCTTTGCAGTGTCGGCGAGCTGTTGCGGAGAGTCGCTGGCCGCCTTGTCGATTTCCGCAGTCTTGGTCGTTTCCTGCCCGGTTGCCTTGCCGGTCTTCGGAGCCTTGCTCGTCTCTTGCTTGGCTACCTTGTCGGCAGCACCTTCCGCGGCCTTGGCGGACTCTTTGTCGTCCGTTGCCCTTTCCGTCTCGGCGACGCTGGCGTCCTTCTCCGCCGGCCTGTCCTTGCTCGCTTCGCCCGAGGCTATCGCGGCTGCCTTGGCGGCACCGTCGGTTGCCGGTTCGCTGGTGGTCTTCGCCGCGTCGGTCGGGGCAGCGGCGGGATCGGTGTTTTCCGCCGGCTTGGGTGCAGGCGCCTTGCGTGGCGGCGGAGTGAAGTCGGCGAACAGTTTCTGCCAGTCGAGCTGGCCGTCCTTCTCGCGCGCGGCCCAGGCCTCCAGGCCCTGGCTACGGACTTCGCCGAGCACCACTTCCTGCTTGGCCAGGTCCAGGGTGGTAGCGGCCACGTCGAGGCTGGCGAGCTTGGCCAGCGGCTTGCCCTGGGGCGAATTGATGCTGAAGTCGGCGAGTTTCAGCGCGGCTTTGTCGAGCAGCAGTTGGGTGTCCTTGGACAGGTCCAGGCGATAGTCGCTGGAGAGGCTGACCACGCCGTTCTCCAGCACCAGCGGGGCATTGTCGCGGACATAGGGCCACCAGGCCTTGAGCTGGATATCCTTGACGCTCAGGTGGCCCCTGGACGTGATCGGCACCAGGGTCAGGTCGCCTTCCCAGTCGAGGCGGCCGCCGTTCGGGCCGGTGGCGACCAGGGTCATCTTCGCGCCGTCGTCGGGCAGGGTGCTGAGGTTGTGCAGCTCGAAGCCCAGCGGATCGAAGCTGAAGTCCACCGGCTCGCTCGGTCGCAGGTCCTGGAAGTGCAGGCTGCCCTCGGCCAGTTGGATGCGGTCGATGCGCAGCGGGAACGGGTCGCTCGGCTGTTCAGGCTCGGGCGATTCGCTCGGCGGGATCCTGAACAGGCTGGCCAGGTTGAGCTGGCCCTTCTCGTCGAACAGCAGTTCGGTATGCGGACCTTCCAGCTCGACGTCGGCCAGGTGCAGCTGGCGTTTCCACAGGCTGTCCAGCTGCAGGTTGGCGTACAGCCGGCGGAAGGCGAGCTGGGGGTTCTTCTCCTCGCCCAGGCGCAGACCCCAGAGGGTCAATTCCAGGCTGAAGGGGTTGAATTCGATACGTTCGAGACGTGCGGGGACGGTGGCGTATTGCGCCAGTTGCTGGTTGGCGACGCGCAGCCCGATGCCGGGTATGAGCAGAAAGCCCAGCAGGCAATAGACGAGGAAGGTGATCAGCAGGGCGCTGACAGCGCGTTTCAGTCCTTTGGGCATGGCTCTCTTTCGTTTTCCGTTCTAAGCGGTGCGTTGGAGTATGGCACGGCCTCAAGGTTCCGACCGTGATTCGCGCCGTTTCAGAGCCTTTGGACGGGTATTCTTGCTGTCACGGCACGAAAGTTCAGTGGCTCACCGGCGGCAGACCCATGCGCCGGCAGGCTCGATGCATCGAAGCGTTGCGCACCGCCCAGCGCAGCAAGGGTACGCTGCGCCTGACGCTGCCGCGGATCAGGCGGCGTTGCAGCGGACTGAACGGGAGGTCGAGCATCGATCCGGCCCATTCCGGCAACAGCTCGGCGCCTGCGCGCAGCATCAGCGCGCCGAACGGCCTGGCCAGGGTGCTGGGCGCTGGTGCGTTGAAGAGAATCCGCACCACTTCGCGGGTGCGTTCGTCGCAACGCAGGCGTGGACGCATCGCCTCCAGGTAGGCGGCGATCTGCTGGCGGTCGCGCGGTACCGCGCGGGCGCCGAGGCGTTCGGCGACCAGGGCGATTTCCGAGTAGTAACGGTCCTGCTCGCTGCCCGGCAGGTCGGGATTGAGATAGCGCAGGTAGGACTTGAGAAAGCTGCTGACCTCGGCGACATGCACCCAGGTCAGCAGGTCCGGGTCGCTGGCGGAGTAGGGCGTGCCGTCGGGCAACTGGCCGATGACGCTTTCGTGGATGCGCCGGACCCGCTCGATCAGTCGCTCGGCATCGGCCAGCGGGCCGTAGGTGGTGGCCGAGATGAACTGACCGGTGCGACGCAGGCGCCCGAGCAGGTCGTCGCGGAAATTGGAGTGGTCCCACACCCCCGCCAGGGCCAGCGGATGGAGCATCTGCAGGAGCAGCGCGCCGATGCCGCCGATCATCATGCTGCTGAAGTCGCCGTGGACCTTCCAGCAGGCGGCATCGGGGCCGAACAGGCCCGGATCGCCTTTCGGCGACTCGAAGTCGACACCGCCGACGGCGAGCCCGGTAAGGCTCAGCACCTGGCTTTCGATATGGCGACGGACGCTTTCCATGGGGGGCTCGCTACGACAGGGCAGGCACGAGCTTAACCCAGGCGCCGGAGAGACTGGAACCGTCCCGCGCCGCAGGGCGGCGGGACGGTTGCGCGGGTCAGCGGTTGAGGCGGTTGTCGATCAACCCCTGCACCACTCCCGGATCGGCCAGGGTCGAGGTATCGCCGAGACTGTCCAGCTCGTTGCAGGCGATCTTGCGCAGGATACGCCGCATGATCTTGCCGGAGCGGGTCTTCGGCAGGCTGGGCGCCCATTGCAGGTGATCCGGCTTGGCGAAGCTGCCGATCTCCTTGCCGACCAGGGCCAGCAATTCCTGTTGTAGCGCCTCGCTGGGCTGACTGCCGGCCATCAGGGTGACGAACGCGTAGATGGCCTGGCCCTTCACGTCATGCGGGCAGCCGACCACTGCCGCCTCGGCCACCGCATCGTGCAGGACCAGCGCGCTCTCGACCTCGGCGGTGCCGATCCGGTGTCCGGAGACATTGATCACGTCGTCGACCCGGCCGGTGATCCAGTAGTAGCCGTCTTCGTCGCGGCGCGCGCCGTCGCCGCTGAAGTAATACCCGGGGTAGGGCTTGAAGTAGGTGTCGATCATCCGCTGGTGGTCGCCGTAGACGCTGCGGATCTGACTCGGCCAACTGGCCTTGATCGCCAGTACGCCGCTGCCCGCGCCGTCGATTTCCTTGCCTTTCTCGTCGAGCAGCACGGGTTGCACGCCGAAGAACGGGCGGGTAGCCGAGCCTGGCTTTAGCGCAGTGGCGCCGGGCAACGGGGTGATCAGGATGCTGCCGGTCTCGGTCTGCCACCAGGTATCGACGATGGGGCAGCGCTTCTCGCCGACCACCTGGTAGTACCACTCCCAGGCCTCCGGGTTGATCGGCTCGCCCACCGAGCCGAGCAGGCGCAGGCTGCTGCGCGAGGTCTGGCGGACCGGGGCGTCGCCTTCGCGCATCAGCGCGCGGATCGCGGTCGGCGCGGTGTAGAAGATATTCACCTGGTGCTTGTCGATCACCTGCCAGAAGCGCGAGGCGTCCGGGTAGTTGGGCACGCCCTCGAACATGAGGGTGGTGGCGCCGTTGGCCAGCGGGCCGTAGACGATATAGCTGTGTCCGGTGACCCAGCCGACGTCGGCGGTGCACCAGTAGACGTCGCCATCGTGGTAGTCGAACACGTACTTGTGGGTCATCGCCGCGCCGAGCAGGTAGCCCCCGGTGGTGTGCAACACGCCCTTCGGCTTGCCGGTGCTGCCGGAGGTATAGAGGATGAACAGCGGGTCCTCGGCGTCCATCGCTTCCGCCGGGCAGTCGGCTGAGGCCGCGTGGAGCGCCTCGTGGTACCAGATGTCGCGGCCTTCGACCCAGGGTATGTCGCCCTGGGTGCGCTCGACCACCACCACGGTAGAGACGTCTGGGCAGTCCTTCAGTGCCTTTTCCACATTCTGCTTCAGCGGGATGTACTTGCCGCCGCGCACGCCCTCGTCGGCGGTGATCACGGTGCGGCAGTCGGCATCGAGGATGCGGTCGCGCAGCGAGTCCGGCGAGAAGCCGCCGAACACCACCGAGTGCACCGCCCCGATACGGGCGCAGGCGAGCATGGCGTAGGCGGCCTCGGGAATCATCGGCATGTAGATGCAGACCCGGTCGCCCTTTTCCACGCCGCGGCTCTTCAGCACGTTAGCCAGGCGGCAGACGTTGTGGTGCAGCTTGCGGTAGGTAATGTGCGCGGATTCGCTGGGGTTGTCGCCTTCCCAGACGATCGCGATCTGTTCTCCGCGGCGTTCCAGGTGGCGATCGATGCAGTTGTAGGCGACGTTCAACTGGCCGCCCTTGAACCAGGTGGCCTGGCCTTTCCTCAGGTCGCCGTGGTGGACGCTGTGCCAGGGCTTGAACCAATCGAGGAAGGCCTTGGCCTGCTCGCCCCAGAACTCGTCGGGGTTCTCGACGGATTGGCGGTACAGGCGCTGGTAGTCGTCGTCGTTCAGGTAGGCACGCTGGCGGACGGCGTCCGGCACCGGGTGGACGCTGATCTCGAACATGGCGGTTTCCTTTGTTTTTCTGCTCCGCAAGGTGTCGAGAGACCGCACGCGGCCCCTCTCCAGGTTCGACCAAGGGTGGGCCAGGCGAGAGCCATGTTCAAGTGCCAAAGGCGCGAGCGGGGAAGGCGCCGGGGTCAATCGCCGGACGGAATGAAAAAGCCCGGCCTAGGGCCGGGCTTTGGGGAGAGGCGGATCAGCCGCGATGGCGGCCGCGGAAGAAGTCGATCAGGCCTTGGGTCGAGGCGTCCTCGGCCGGGGTTTCCTCGCTGCCGACCAGGCGCGAATAGACACCCTTGCCGAGTTCCTTGCCAAGCTCCACGCCCCATTGGTCGAAGGCGTTGATGCCCCAGAGGATGCTCTGTACGTAGACCTTGTGCTCGTACATGGCGATCAGCGCGCCGAGGCGGCGGGCGCTGATGCGCTCGACCACCAGGGTGTTGCTCGGTCGGTTGCCCGGAATCACCTTGTGCGGCGCCAGGCGCTGCACTTCGGCTTCCGGCAGGCCCTTGGCGCGCAGTTCGGCCTCGGCCTCCTCGCGGCTCTTGCCGAGCATCAGCGCCTGGCTCTGCGACAGGCAGTTGGCGTACAGCCACTGGTGATGGTCGGCCACCGGGTTGTAGCTGCTCACCGGGACGATGAAGTCCGCCGGGATCAACTGGGTGCCTTGGTGCAGCAACTGATGGTAGGCGTGCTGGCCGTTGCAGCCGACACCACCCCAGATCACCGGCCCGGTGCCGCTGGTGACCGGCGTGCCGTCCTGGCGCACGCTCTTGCCGTTGGATTCCATGTCCAGTTGTTGCAGGTGGTCGGTGATATTCCGCAGATAGTAGTCGTAGGGCAGGATCGCGTGGCTGTTCGCGCCCCAGAAGTCGCCGTACCAGACGCCGAGCAGGCCGAGCAGCACCGGGATGTTGCGTTCGAACGGCGCGGTCTGGAAATGCTGGTCCATGTTGTAGGCGCCGGACAGCAGTTCCTTGAAGTTGGAGATGCCGATGGACATGGCGATCGGCAGGCCGATGGCCGACCACAGCGAGTAGCGGCCGCCGACCCAGTCCCACATGGGGAAGATGTTTTCCTCGCGGATGCCGAAGGCGATCGCGGCTTCCTTGTTGCTGGAGACGGCGATGAAATGGCGGTAAAGCTCTTCCTCGGTGCCGCCCTGGGCCAGGTACCAGGCGCGTGCGGCCTGGGCGTTCTTCAGGGTTTCCAGGGTCCCGAAGGACTTGGAGGAAACGATGAACAGGGTGGTCTCGGCGTTCAGGCGGCTGGCCAGTTCATGGAACTCGCTACCGTCGATGTTCGCCAGGTAGTGGCAGCGCACGCCTTTCTGGGCGAACGGCAGCAAGGCTTCGGATACCAGTTGCGGGCCGAGGAAGGAGCCGCCGATGCCGATGTTCACCACGTCGGTGATCGGCTTTTCGGTATAGCCGCGCCACAGGCCGTTGTGCACGTAGCCCACCAGCTCGGTCATCTGGTGCAGGACGCGGTGGACTTCCGGCATCACGTCGACGCCATCGACCAGCACCTTGTCGCCGATCGGTCGACGCAGCGCGGTATGCAGTACCGGCCGGCGCTCGGAGGCATTGATCGCCTCGCCGTCGAACATCGCCCGGATCGCGTCGCTCAGCCGTGCTTCCTCGGCCAGCTTCACCAGCAGGTCGATGGTGTCCTGGCGAATCAGGTTCTTCGAAAAGTCGAGGAACAGCCCACAGGCGCTGAAGGAAAACCGCTTGAAGCGTTCCGGATCGTCGATGAACGCCTGGCGCATCCTGAAGTCCTGCAGTTCCTGGCGATGGGCGGCCAGGGCGCGCCAACTGTCGAGTTGCGTGGCATCCAGCGGAGTGAGGTGGTGCTTCATGGCTGACCTTCTGGTTGGAATTCGATGGCGCACTTATTTGAACATGAAAAAGCCCGGATGAAACCGGGCTTTATCCAGAGGGGGCGAGGTCAGGCGACCTGTATCGGAATCGCCTCGCTGGTATGGCTGAGCTGGTTGCCCGGCGCCATGTACAGCATGCGCGGCTTGTGGCTGGCCAGTTCGGCTTCGCTGTAGTGTGCGTAGGCGCAGATGATCACGCGGTCGCCGACCTTGGCCTTGTGTGCCGCGGCGCCGTTCACCGAGATCATCTTCGAGCCGTTCTCGGCGCGGATCGCATAGGTGGTGAAGCGCTCGCCGTTGTCGACGTTGTAGATCTGGATCTGTTCGTACTCGCGGATTCCGGAGAGGTCCAGCCAATCGCCGTCGATGGCGCAGGAGCCTTCGTAGTCGAGGACGGCATGGGTGACTTCGGCGCGATGCAACTTGGCTTTGAGCATGATGGCGTGCATGGGGCGACTCCTATCGGGTCCGCGGGGGGCGGCAGAGTATGGCGAGTCCGTGGTGAGCGCTCAAGCCCCCGGGAACCGGGGGCTCGGCATGCGTCAATCGAGGTGGACTGAGAGGTTGTCGATCAGCCGGGTACTGCCCAGGTAGGCGGCGACCAGGATCACCAGTTGGCGGTCGCCGGGTACCCCGGGGCGCAGGCTGATCGGCTCGCGGATTTCCAGGTAGTCGGGGCGCAGCCCGGCCTGTTCCAGGGCCTGGCGGGCGTCGGCGAGCAATGCCGGGAAGTCCTCGGCGCCGGCGCGGATGCGTTCGCCGAGCTGCCGCAGGGTGCGGTAGATCGCCGGGGCGGCGGCGCGCTGCTGCTCGTTGAGGTAACCGTTGCGCGAGGACAACGCGAGGCCATCGGCGGCGCGCACCGTCGGCTCGCCGAAGATCTGCACCGGCAGGTTGAGGTCGCGGACCAGCTTGCGGATCACCGCCAACTGCTGGAAATCCTTTTCGCCGAACAGCGCGAGGTCCGGCTGGACCATGTTCAGCAGCTTGCTGACCACGGTCGCCACGCCTTCGAAATGGCCGGGACGACTGGCGCCGCAAAGACCTTCGGAGACGCCGGGAACATGGATGCGGGTCTGCCCGTCCATGCCGTCGGGGTACATTTCCTCGACGGTCGGGGTGAACAGCAGGTGGCAGCCGGCTTCGAGCAGGCGTTCCTGGTCGGCTGCGAGGGTCCGCGGGTATGTGTCGAGGTCTTCGCTGGGGCCGAATTGCAGCGGGTTGACGAAGATGCTGACGACCACGAAGTCGGCGCGTTCGCCGGCTTTCTTTACCAGCGCGGCATGGCCGGCGTGGAGGTTGCCCATGGTCGGCACGAAGCCGATGCGCTTGCCTTCGCTGCGGGCGCGCGCCACCGCGGCGCGCAGTTCACGGACGGTCTTGACGGTGTTCATGCGTTGAATCCGTGTTCGGCGGCGGGGAAGGACACGTCCTTGACGGCGCGGACATAGGCCGCGATGGCGGCCGGGATGCTCTCCTGGCCTTGCATGAAATCCTTGACGAACTTGGGCGAGCGGCCGGTCAGCGAGAGACCGAGCATGTCGTGCATGACTAGCACCTGGCCATCGGTCGCCGCACCGGCGCCAATCCCGATCACCGGGATCTTCACCGCCTGGGTGATCTCTTCGGCCAGCACGCTGGGCACGCACTCCAGCAGCAGCATGGCGGCGCCGGCCTGCTCCAGGGCGATGGCATCGGCGCGCAACTGGCGCGCCTGGGTTTCCTGGCGGCCCTGGACCTTGAAGCCGCCGAACAGGTTGACCGCCTGCGGGGTCAGGCCGAGATGCGCGCAGACCGGCACGCCCATCTGTGCCAGGCGGGCGATCGGCTCCGCCAGCCAGGCCCCACCCTCCAGCTTGACCATGTGTGCGCCGGCCTGCATCAGGCGGACCGCGTCGGCAAGGGTCTGGGCCACGGAATGGCTGGATTCGAAGGCCAGGTCGGTGACGATCAGGGAACCTTTGTTACCGCGTTTCACGCAGGCCGTGTGATAGGCCATTTCCTCGTTGCTGACCGGCAGGGTGCTGTCGTGACCCTGCAATACCATTCCGAGCGAATCTCCGACCAGAAGCACGTCCACGCCGGCCTGGCTGGCGGTGTGGGCGAAGGTGGCGTCGTAGCAGGTCAGCATGGCGATCTTCTCGCCGCTCTGCTTCAACCCTTGCAGGGTGGTCAGGGTTACATCAGGCATGGAAAGGCTCCTCGTTGGGCCGGTGATGAGCCGGCGCGGGGCAAACGGCCACTTATAGTCCGGATGGGGTGGCTCGAAGTCAATTGCAGGTGTTACCGCATTGTTACGGCGTTACTGCCACTGCCGAACGCCGCGCCGCCTGCGGTTGCGCGCGCAGTGTACGCCCATCCGCGACGTCCTTCGTCAGCTTTTCGGTAACAGTGTGAAGAGCCCGCCGCGAGGTATCCGCGCAGCGGCGGGCAGGCAGGGTCAGGCGCCCGGAAGGCGTTCGATGCCCTCGAACGGACAGGCCGCGAGCAGCTCCGGCAGGTGGCGGCCATCGGGCAGGCGCAGGTCGGGGGCGAGATCGGCGAGGGGATAGAGCACGAAAGCGCGCGCCTGCATGTGGTAGTGCGGCACCTTCAGGCGCGGCAGGTCGAGCAATTGTTCGCCGAACAGCAGGATGTCCAGGTCGAGCGTGCGCGGACCCCAGCGCAGGTCGCGGACGCGCCCCTGTTCCAGTTCGATGGCCTGCAGGGCGTCGAGCAGGTCGAGCGGCGCCAGGTTGGTGTCGAGGGCCGCCACGCCGTTGACGAAGCGCGGCTGGTCGGCGGGGCCGAGCGGGTCGCTGATGTAGAGCGGCGAGACGGCGACCAGGCGGGTCTCGGGAAGCTGCTCGAAGGCATCGAGGGCAGCCTGGATCTGCTCGCGCGGTTCGGCCAGGTTGCTGCCCAGCGCCACGTAGACGCGCTGGATCATTCGCCGCTTCCGCCGCTGCCTTCCTTGCGCGGCCCGCGGCGCCGACGGCCGCTGTTGCCGCCGCGGCGACGCTTGCGCGGGGCGCTGCCGTCTTCCTGGCTGACCAGGTCGCGGATCATGTTGCGCCGCTCGCTGTCGCTGACTTCCTGGTAATCGGTCCACCATTGGCCGAGTCCTTCGGTTTCCTCGCCGGCACTTTCGCGCAGCAGGAGGAAGTCGTAGCCGGCGCGGAAGCGCGGGTTTTCCAGGAGCAGGTCGGCGCGCTTGCCCTGGCGTCGCGGCAGACGTTCCTGCATATCCCAGATCTCGCGGATCGGCAGGGTGAAACGCTTGGGAATGGCAATCCGCTGGCACTGTTCGCTGATCAGTTCGTGGGCGGCTTCCTGCATCGCCGGGATAGCCGGCATGCCTTTCTCCTGCAACTGCGCGACGCGCGCCGGCAGGGCCGGCCAGAGCAGCGCGGCGAAGAGGAAGGCCGGGGTTACCGGCTTGCCCTGGCGAATGCGCGCATCGGTATTGGCCAGGGCCTGGCGGATCAGCTTGCCGGTGTAGTCGGGGTTGGCCTGCAGTGCCTTGGCGCTGGCCGGGAACAGCGGCGCGAACAGTTCGTACTCGACCAGCAGCTCGAAAGTGCGCTCGGCCCGGCCGGCGAGGAACAGCTTGAGCACCTCGTCGAACAGGCGCGCCGAAGGGATTTCCCGCAGCAGCGGGGCCAGCCGGCGAATCGGCGCGGCGCTGTGCTTCTCGATCTCGAAGTCGAGCTTGGCGGCGAAACGTACCGCCCGCAGCATCCGCACCGGGTCTTCCAGATAACGCTGCTCCGGATCGCCGATCAGGCGGATCAGGCGATTGCGGATGTCGTGAACGCCATTGGCGTAGTCCAGCAGCCGCTCGCTGGTGACGTCGAAGTACAGGGCATTGATGGTGAAGTCGCGGCGCTGGGCGTCGTCTTCCAGGCTGCCATAGACGTTGTCGCGCAGGATGCGGCCGCTTTCGTTGCTGGACGCGCGGCTATCGCCATCGTCCTGGCCTTCCGGATGATGGGCGCGGAAGGTGGCGACCTCGATGATCTCGCGGCCGAAGTGCACGTGTACCAGTTTGAAGCGGCGGCCGATGATCCGCGCGTTGCGGAATTCGGCGCGGACCTGCTCCGGCGTGGCGCTGGTGGCGACATCGAAGTCCTTGGGAGCGATGCCGAGCATCTGGTCGCGTACGCAGCCCCCGACCACGTAGGCCTGGTAGCCGGCCCGCTGGAGGATCTCGACGACCTTGACGGCGTTCCGGCTGAACTGGTCCCGGCGCAGGGAGTGCTGGTTGTTACCGATGACTTCCGGGGTTGTACGGACGGCGCGCGGACGGCGCAGGGGGGAACGAATGGTCTGGATCAGCTTTTTCAGCATGGATGTGTTATCGGGAGCACGATGTGGGTGATTGCACGCCTGCGTTGCTCAAACAGGACGGACGTCGGGTAATGCTGCGGCATTATCAGGACCTCTCGGGCGAGGCGTGTTCTGTACCCGTTGAATGTTTGGCCCCGCGACGCACAGGGCGTCCCGGGCGCCGGAACCGACTGCGCCATGCATCCTGACAGAAACGAACAGGGGCCGTACATCCTGTTCCCGCGAAGCGGGAGAGGGCCGGGAAGGCTGCGGTGAATCTGGCAAGGCATGCGGATGGCCGCATAGTCTGCGCGGATTCTAGCATTGGATGGGGAAATGGTGTAAGGCGAAGGAAAAACGGGGAAAACGGAGGGAGGGGGTGAAGCTACTGGGGGAGCCGAAGCTCCCCCCCAAGTAGGTGCGTGCTTTGTTTTTATTATGATTTCGGGCTTGTTGTTTTTGTTTGTCGACCCGTCCCTTGAGCCAGTCGCTTCAGGGATATCTCCCAGGCTGGGAGTTCAATAGCAAACGGATTGCTTTGGTCGCTGATGCTGCCATGATCGTCGAGCGATCCAACCAGTCTGTGCGCTGCCTCAAGGCAGTTTTATTCTTCTTCCGACTGGCTGCGGGACGGGTCCCGACAGCAACTCCTCTCCAAAAGAATCAGTTAGCTGCGCCTCCGCGATTTTGTTTTTGTTGTGCTGGAGTCGTTACGTGTTGTTTTTATTGTCTTCGTCGTTGCTTGTTATTGTTGTTGTGCCAATACATAAGCAGATGCCGTGCCAGTTTTTCGAAACCCAGTAAAATCAAGGGGTTGAGGTTTTCGGTGGGTCGGCGAAGGGCACAAAAAAACCGGGTTCCCGTTACCGATGAACCCGGTTTCTGTTACGCGGTACGTCTGCGGTAACAGGTTGCAGGGTGTTACGAGTCGGCCGAGGCCCCTGATTTGCGTCGCGGAATGCCCAGGCGCTGGCGGCGTTCCCACAGGCATTTGCGGCTGATGCCCAGCTTGCGGGCCAGCTCGGTCTCGGTCATGTGGTCCTGGTGCTCGAGGACGAAGTGCTGGAAGTAGTCTTCCAGCGAAAGGTCCTCGGTGGGCTCGTGGTTGCTGGCCGCGGCGCCCGCCGGGCCGAGGCCGAGGTCGGCGGCGAAGTCGTCCTCGAGGTCGTCCAGCTCGATATCGATACCCAGCAGGTCGGCGTGGATTTCCTGGCTCTCGCTGAGGATCACCGCCCGCTCGATGGCGTTTTCCAGTTCGCGCACGTTGCCCGGCCATGGGTAATGGCGGATCGCCTGTTCGGCGTCGTGGGCGAAGCTGAGCGGCGCGCGCCCCATCCGGGTGCACTGGCGAGCCAGAAAGGCGCGGGCGATCTCCATCACGTCGTTGCCACGCTCGCGCAGGGCGGGCAGCTTCAGCGAGATCACATGCAGGCGGTAATAGAGGTCTTCGCGGAATTGCCCGGTCTTGGCCAGGGTTTTCAGGTCGCGGTGGGTGGCGGCGATCAGGCGCACGTCGACCTTCTGCGATTGCACCGAGCCGACCCGGCGGATCTCGCCTTCCTGCAATACGCGCAGCAGGCGGGCCTGGGCCTCCAGCGGCAGTTCGCCGATCTCGTCGAGGAACAGGGTGCCGCCGTCGGCCGCTTCGACCAGCCCGGCGCGCCCGGCGCTGGCACCGGTGAAGGCGCCTTTTTCATGGCCGAACAGCTCGGATTCGATCAGGGTTTCCGGAATCGCCGCACAGTTCACCGAGATCAGCGGCGCCTTGGCGCGCTTCGACAGGTTGTGCAGGGCGCGGGCGACCAGTTCCTTGCCGGTGCCGGACTCGCCCTGGATCAGTACCGTGGAGTCGGTCGGCGCGACCTTGCGAATCTTGCTGTACAGCTCTTGCATCGGCGCACAGGAGCCGATGATGCCTATCTCGCCGTCGGCTGCCGCCGGGCTGGCGCCGCGCTCGCCGCCGGCCTTGCCGCCGTTGGCGGAGACCGGGGCCGCGCTGCGGTTCTCCTGGCGGTCCTTGAGGATGCGCGCCACGGCCTGGAGCATTTCGTCGTGGTCGAAAGGCTTGGCGATGTAGTCCACCGCGCCCATCTTCATCGAATCCACCGCCGAACGCAGGCTGGCGTAGCTGGTCATGATCAGCACCGGAATGCCTTCGGCGAGCTTGATCAGTTCGGTGCCGGGGGCGCCCGGCAGGCGCAGGTCGCTGACCACCATGTCGAAGGAGGGGATGGTGTAGCGCTCCTGGGCTTCCTGCACCGAGCCGGCTTCGCTGACCTGGTACTGGTTGCGCTCCAGCAGGCGTCGCAATGCAGATCGGATAATGGTTTCGTCTTCGACGATCAGAATATGTGCCATGTATTCAGCTCTCTCGACGTGCTCGTCTACAGCTCGGCCGTCGGGCCAGGGTGCCGCGGCAGGGTCACGCGGAAGCGGGTGCCGCCTTCTCGCTGGTGATCCGTCGGGCTCTCGATGGTTATCTGTCCATAATGCTCTTCCACGATCGAATAGACCAGTGCGAGGCCGAGCCCGGTCCCCTTGCCGGGGTCCTTGGTGGTGAAGAACGGTTCGAACAACTGGTCCATGATCGCCTTCGGAATGCCGCTGCCCTCGTCCTCGACGACCAGGTCCACGGTATGTTCCGAGGCTTCGCTGCGGACCCGGATCGCGCCGCCCGGCGGGCTGGCGTCGCGAGCATTGGAGAGCAGGTTGATCAGCACCTGGGCCAGGCGCTGCGAGTCGCCCTCGACCCAGTGCGCCGGATCGCAGAGGTTGAAGAACTCTACTTCGACGCTACGCCGGTTCAGCGACAGCAGTCCGATGGCCTCCTGGGCGACTTCGCTCAGGCACACCGGTTCCAGGGCCTGCAGGTGGCTGCCGGAGTGGGCGAAGCTCATCAACGACTGGACGATGCGCGATACGCGCTTGGTCTGGTCGAGGATCTGCTCGCTGATCTCGGTCAGCTCGCCGTCGCCTTCGCGTTCCTCGCGCAGGTTCTGCGCCAGGCAGGCGATGCCGGTGATCGGATTGCCGATCTCGTGGGCCACCCCGGCGGCAAGGCGGCCGATGGAAGCCAGGCGCTCGGAGTGGACCAGCTTGTCTTCCAACAGTTGGGTTTCGGTGAGGTCTTCCACCAGTAGCACCAGGCCGCTGTTGCCCGGCGCCAGGGGTTCCTCGATGGCCGCCTTGTGCAGGTTCAGCCAGCGGGTGTGGCCGTCGTAGACCAGGCGCTGCTTGTGCAGGTGCTCGTCGGGGGCGTCGATGAAACGTTCCAGCAGGCCCTTCCAGGGTTCGGGCAAGGCCGACAGGCGCGAACCGACGACCTTCTGCGCGCCGACCCCGGTGAGTTCCTCGATGGCGCGGTTCCACATCAGCACTTCCTGGTCCTTGGCCAGGGAGCAGACGCCCATCGGCAGGTCTTGCAGGGTCTGCCGGTGGTAGCGGCGCAAGGTGTCGAGTTCGGCAGCCAGGCCAGTCAGCCGGGAGTGATAGTCCTCCAGGCGGCTCTCGATGAAGTGGATGTCCTCGGTGACATAGCTTTCTTCGCTGGTCTTGTAGGGAAGGAAGGTCTCCACGATGTCCTGGGCGACACTGGGTCCCATCAGCCCGGAAAGGTTCGCCTCGATGCGGTCGCGCAAGCGACGCAGGGCATAGGGGCGACGTTCGTCGAAGGGCAGGTGGAGATCGCGCAGGGCCTGCTCGACCTCCTTCTGCGCGGTCTTGGCGCCCAGCGGCTTGGCCAACTGGCTGGCGAACTCCTGCGGCGAACCGGCGAACAGTTCGCGGCGTTGCGGACGGCGTACGTTGTCCACCGCGCAGGCCTCGGCGGCGCCTTTTTCCTCGTCGCTGGCCTCGGTGAACAGCGACACCAGGGTGAATACCAGCACGTTGGCCGCCAGCGAGGACAGCGCCGCCAGGTGCCAGTTCGAATCGTCCAGCACGTAGATCACGTCGAACAGCGGCAGGTACAGGCCCTGTACGTTCCCCATCAGGGGCAGCAGCATGGTGATCGCCCAGACCAGCATGCCGGCGATCAGCCCGGAGATGAAGCCACGGCGGTTGGCGGTCGGCCAGTACAGCACCGAGAGGGCGCCGGGAAGGAATTGCAGGGTGGCGACGAAGGACACTATGCCCAGGTTGGAGAGGTCCTGTTCGGCGCCCAGCAGCAGGTAGAAGGCGTAGCTGGCCATGATGATGGCGACGATCAGCAGGCGCCGGGTCCATTTCAGCCAGCGGTAGATGTTGCCCTGCGCCGGCGGCTGGTAGAGCGGCAGCACCAGGTGGTTGAGGACCATTCCCGAGAGCGCCAGGGTCATCACAATAGTCAGCCCGCTGGCGGCGGAGATGCCGCCGATGAAGGCGGCCAGGGCCAGGGCCGGGCTGTCCACCGCCAGGCCGAGGCCGATGGTGTAGTACTCCGGTGTGGTCGAGGCGCCGAGGCGCAGCCCGGCCCAGAGGATCGGCGGTACCGCCAGGCTCATCAGCAGCAGGAACAGCGGCAGGCCCCAACTGGCGGAAATCAGCGCGCGCGGGTTGAGGTTCTCGGTGAAGATCATGTGGAACATGTGCGGCATCACGATGGCCGCGGCGAAGAACACCAGCAGCAGCGTTCGCCATGGACCTTCGGCCAGCGGCGTGTGCAGGGTGGTCAGCGCGGTCTGGTTCTGCAGCAGCCAGACTTCCAGGCCTTCCGGCCCGCCGAAGACGCCGTACAGGGCGTAGAGGCCGATACTGCCGAGCATCACCAGCTTGACCAGCGACTCGAAGGCGATGGCGAACACCAGTCCCTCGTGGCGTTCGCGGGTGGCGATGTGGCGAGCGCCGAAGAGGATCGCGAACAGGGTGATCAGGGTGCAGAAGACGAACGCGACCCGCTCCTGGGCCGGGTCGCGGGTGAGAATGCTGATCGAGTCGGTGACCGCCTGGATCTGCAGGGCCAGCATCGGCAGCACGCCGATCAGCATGAACAGCGTGGTCAGGGCGCCGGCCCAGGTACTGCGGAAACGGAAGGCGAAGAGGTCGGCCAGCGAGGACAGCTGGTAGGCGCGTGTCACCCGGAGGATCGGATAGAGCAGCACCGGGGCGAGCAGGAAGGCCCCGGAAATCCCCAGGTAGATGGCGAGGAACCCGTAGCCGTACTGGTAGGCCAGGCCTACCGTGCCGTAGAACGCCCAGGCACTGGCGTAGACGCCCAGCGACAGGGTGTAGACCAGCGGGTGGCGTACCAGCCGGCGCGGCACGTAGCCGCGCTCGGTGATCCAGGCGATGCCGAAGAGGGTGGAGAGGTAGGCGACGCTGATCAGGATCAGCTGGGTCAGGCTAAAGCTCGTCAGCATCGCGCTGGCTCTGCAGGATGAAAGTGACCACGATGAGGATCAGCCACAGCAGGTACGGGCGGTACCAGGCGCCGTTGGGATCGATCCACCAGTCCATGATGGCGGGGGAAAAGAGATAGATGCCCACGACCAGGAGCAGGACCAGTCGGTAGATGTACATGCCGCTTCCCTCATGCTTGGGCCGGCAGGCTACAGGCTGCGGGTGGGTGCCGGCAAGCCGCCGGGCGGGCTACAGGCGTTCCTCGGGAAGGGTAGCGCAGCGCGGGATGCGCGTGGCGTCCCAGTGCGCGACGCCCCAGGCCAGCGCCTCGCTGGCGCTGGCCTGGGCCAGTTCGGCCGGCGGCCGCTGGCCGAGCGCGCGCAGGGCGCGGGTCAGCGGCGCGGCGGCCTGCTCGGCGGGCAGTGGCGGGGAGCGGTAGGACTTGCCGAGCTTGTGCCCGTCCGGCTGGACGATCAGCGGCACGTGCAGGTAGCGCGGCTGGCTCAACCCCAGCAATTCCTGGAGGTAAAGCTGGCGCGGGGTCGAGTCGAGCAGGTCGGCGCCGCGGACGATGTCGGTGATGCCCTGCCAGGCGTCGTCCAGCACCACCGCCAGTTGGTAGGCGTAGAAGCCATCGCGGCGCTGGATGACGAAATCGCCGACCTCGCGGCCGAGATGCTGGCGGACTTCGCCCTGCACGCGGTCGACGAAGCGATATTCCAGCTCCGGCACGCGCAGGCGGATCGCCGCATCCTCGCGGGCGTGCCCGGCATCGCGGCAGAAGCCCGGGTAGATCCCGGCGAATCCCTCAAGCTGCTTGCGCGAGCAAGTGCAGGCGTAGGCCAGTCCGCTGCGCAGCAGTTGCTCGACCACTGCGGCGTAGGCCGGGAAGCGTTCGCTCTGCCGCTCCACCGCGCCGTCCCATTCGAAGCCGTAGCGCTCCAGGGTTTCCAGGATCGCCTGCTGGGCGCCCGGGACTTCGCGGGGCGGGTCGAGGTCCTCCATGCGCACCAGCCAGCGGCCGCCGACGGCACGCGCGTCCAGGTAGGAGGCGACGGCCGCCACCAGGGAACCGAAGTGCAGGTAGCCGCTGGGCGTCGGGGCGAAGCGGCCTACATAGGAAGAGGTCATGGCGCGAGCGGTGCGGCGGGGAACGGCGGAAACGAAACGGGGCGCCTTGGCGCCCCGTCGGTCCGGCTCAGGAGCCGAGTTGCTTCTCGCGGATTTCCGCGAGGGTCTTGCAGTCGATGCAGAGGGTCGCGGTGGGGCGCGCCTCCAGGCGACGGATGCCGATCTCGACGCCGCAGGAGTCGCACCAGCCGTACTCTTCGTCTTCGATCAGTTGCAGGGTCTCGTCGATCTTCTTGATCAGCTTGCGCTCGCGGTCGCGGGCGCGCAGTTCCAGGCTGAATTCTTCTTCCTGGCTGGCGCGGTCGGCCGGATCGGGGAAGTTGGCCGCTTCGTCCTGCATGTGATGCACGGTACGGTCGACTTCTTCCATCAGCTCCTGTTTCCATTTGTTCAGGATCGCGGTGAAGTGCGCGCGCATGCGCTCGCTCATGTACTCCTCGCCCTTGGTTTCCTGATAGGGTTCGAAGCCGCGGGTCATCTGCTGGCTGCTCTGTTGTTTTGCTTTGGTGGACATGAATGGCCGCCTCTCACTTTCGCTAATCCTGTCCGCGGCAGGGTTCCCTCGCCGGCTCTCCGGCCCCGCGGTCGCAAGCGGGCGAACTTACCAGAACGATAACCTTGGCGCTACTCCCGGTTGTCGAGGCTGGTGTCGCCCGCGTAATGGCTTGGTTAGAATCGGTTTTTCCTCGCAAAGTTCGGAATATCCATGGCTACCTCCTATAGCGCGCGCAGTCGGGCCATCGAGCCTTTCCATGTCATGGCCCTGCTGGCGCGGGCCAACGAGTTGCAGGCCGCCGGCCACGATGTGATCCACCTGGAGATCGGCGAGCCGGACTTCACCACGGCCGAGCCGATCGTCGAGGCCGGGCGCGCCGCCCTGGCCGCCGGGCATACCCGCTACACCGCCGCCCGCGGCCTGCCGGCGCTGCGCGAGGCGATCGCGAAATTCTACGGCGAACGCTACGGGGTCGACCTCGACCCACAGCGCGTGCTGGTCACTCCGGGCGGTTCCGGAGCCCTGCTGCTGGCCAGCAGCTTGCTGGTCGACCCCGGCCGCCACTGGTTGCTCGCCGACCCGGGCTACCCGTGCAACAGGCATTTCCTGCGCCTGGTGGAAGGCGCCGCGCAACTGGTGCCGGTGGGGCCGGACAGCCGTTACCAACTGACACCGGATCTCATCGAGCGGCACTGGGATTCAGACAGTGTAGGCGCTCTGGTGGCGACGCCGGCGAATCCGACCGGGACCCTGCTCGATCGCGACGAACTGGCCGGCCTGTCGGGCGCCTTGAAGGCCCGCGGCGGGCACCTGGTGGTGGACGAGATCTATCACGGCCTGACCTATGGCGTGGACGCCGCGTCGGTGCTGGAAGTCGACGACGACGCTTTCGTCCTGAATAGTTTTTCCAAGTATTTCGGCATGACCGGCTGGCGCCTGGGCTGGCTGGTGGCGCCGACAGCGGCGGTGCCTGAACTGGAGAAGCTGGCGCAGAACCTCTACATCAGCGCGCCGAGCATGGCCCAGCAGGCCGCGCTGGCCTGTTTCGAGCCGACCACCATTGCCATTCTCGAAGAGCGTCGCGAAGAGTTCGCCCGCCGTCGCGACTTCCTCCTGCCGGCCCTGCGCGAGCTGGGTTTCGGAATCGCCGTGGAGCCGGAAGGCGCCTTCTATCTCTACGCCGATATCAGTGCGTTCGGCGGCGATGCCTACGCCTTCTGCAAGCACTTCATCGAGACCGAGCACGTGGCCTTCACTCCGGGGCTGGATTTCGGCCGCCACCAGGCCGGCCACCACGTGCGTTTCGCCTATACCCAGAACCTGCCGCGCCTGCAGGAAGCGGTGGAGCGGATCGCCCGCGGCCTGAAGAACTGGCGGCCCTGATGCGTTTCGAGCAGCCACTGGAAGAAGGCCGCCTGCTGCGTCGCTACAAGCGTTTCCTCGCCGATATCGAGAGCGCCGGCGGCGAGCGCCTGACTATCCACTGTCCGAATACCGGTTCGATGCTCAATTGCATGAGCGAAGGTTGCCGGGTCTGGTTCAGCCGCTCCAACGACCCCAAGCGCAAGCTGCCGGGGACCTGGGAGCTGAGCGAGACTCCGCAGGGCCGCCTGGCCTGCGTCAACACGGCGCGGGCCAACCGCCTGGTAGAGGAGGCGCTGCTGGCCGGGGACATCGCGGAGCTTGCCGGTTTCACCGCTCTGCGCCGGGAAGTGGCCTACGGCGTGGAGAACAGTCGCGCCGACTTTCGCCTGGAATACCCCACGGGCGCACTGTTCATCGAGGTGAAGAGCGTCACCCTGGGCTTCGACGAAACCGCCGTGGCGGCCTTTCCCGACGCGGTGACGCTGCGCGGCGCCAAGCACCTGCGCGAACTGGCGGCGCTGGCGCGGGAGGGGATCCGCGCGGTGCAGCTGTACTGCGTGAACCTTTCCGGGGTCGAGGCGGTGCGCCCCGCCGACGAGATCGATCCAGCCTATGGCAAGGCGTTGCGCGAGGCGGCGCAAGCGGGCGTCGAGGTGCTGGCCTATGGCGCCGAGGTGACGACGGAAGGATTGCACCTGGCGCGGCGCCTCCCGGTGCGACTCTGAGGCACGGCCGCGCCGTGGGGCGCGGCCACTCTCAGCGGCGTTCGAGCAGGACGCCGCTTTCCATGTGGTGGGTGTAGGGGAACTGGTCGAACAGCGCGCAGCGGCTGATCCGGTGCGTGTCGTGCAGTTGGGCGATGTTCTGCGCCAGGGTTTCCGGGTTGCACGAAATGTACAGGATGCGCTCGAAGCGTCGGGCCAGCTCGCAGGTGTCCGGATCCATGCCGGCTCGTGGCGGATCGACGAAGACACTGCCGAAGGCGTAGCTCTTCAGGTCGATGTCGGCCAGGCGGCGGAACGGGCGAACCTCGTTCAGCGCCTGGGTCAGCTCTTCGGCCGACAGGCGCACCAGGCTGACGTTGTCCACCGCGTTGTCGGCCAGGTTGGCCAGCGCCGCATTGACCGAGGACTTGCTGATCTCGGTGGCCAGCACCTTGCGTACCCGGGTGGCCAGGGGCAGGGTGAAGTTGCCGTTGCCGCAGTACAGTTCGAGCAGGTCGTCGTCGCGCTGGCCGAGCGCCTCGTAGGCCCAGCCGAGCATCTTCTGGTTGACCTCGCCGTTGGGCTGGGTGAAAGCCCCCTCGGGCTGGCGGTAGCGGAAGCGCCGGCCGGCGACCGACAGTTCCTCCTCCACATAGTCGCGTCCGACGACGATGCGCTTGCCGCGCGAACGCCCCACCAGGTTCACGCCCAGTTCCGCCGCGAGCTTTTCCGCTGCCTGTCGCCAAGCGTCGTCGATCGGCCGGTGGTAGCAGAGGGTGATCAGCGCGTCGCCGGCCAGGGTGGTGAGAAACTCCACCTGGAACAGCTTGAAGCCCAGCGCCGGGTCGGCCCAGGCCGCCTTCAGGCGCGGCATCAGTTCGTTGATGCGGCGGCTGGCGATGGGGAAATCCTCGATCAGGATCGGCGTGTGCTTGTCGCCCTGCTCGAACATCGCGTAGTGACGCTTCTCGTTGCCGGTTTCCCGCCACAGGCGGAATTCGGCGCGCAGCCGGTAATGCTCGCGCGGCGACTCGAAGACCTCTGGCGCGGGTGCCGCGAACGGGGCCAGCAATCCGGCGAGGCGGGACTTCTTGTCTTCCAGTTGCGCGGCGTAGGCGCTGGGGTCGAACTGTGGACGGCTCATGCGTTGAAGAAGCCCAGCTTGATCACGAACAGCACGGAGAGGATCACCAGCGCCGGGTTCAGTTCGCGCCAGCGCCCGGACAGCACCTTGATCGCGGTCCAGGAAATGAAGCCGAAGGCGATGCCGGTAGCGATCGAATAGGTGAACGGCATGGCCAGCGCGGTGACGACCACCGGCGCGGCGACGGTGATGTCTTCCCAGTCGATCTCTGCCAGGCCCGAGGCCATCAGTACGGCGACGAAGAGCAGCGCCGGGGCGGTGGCGAAGGCCGGTACGCTGCCGGCCAGCGGGGCGAAGAACAGCGCGAGGAGGAACAGGATGGCGACGACGATGGCGGTCAGGCCGGTGCGGCCGCCGGCGCTGACGCCCGCGGCGGACTCGATGTAGCTGGTGGTGGTCGAGGTGCCCAGCAGCGAGCCGCCCATGGCGGCGGTACTGTCGGCGATCAGCGCGCGGCCCATCTTCGGCATGTGGCCGTCCTTGCCCATCAGTCCGGCGCGCTTGGCGACGCCGATCAGGGTGCCGGAGTTGTCGAACAGGTCGACGAAGAGGAAGGCGAAGATCACGCTGACCAGGCCGATGTCCAGCGCGCCCTTGATGTCCAGTTGGAGGAAGGTCGGCGCCAGCGACGGCGGCATCGAGACCACGCCGCCGAACTGGGTCACGCCGAGCAGGATGGCGATGGCGGTGACCACCAGGATACCGATCAGCACCGCGCCGGTGACGCTACGCGCCTCCAGGGCGACGATCAGGATGAAGCCGAGGGTGGCGAGGATCGGCGCCGGCTTGGTCAGGTCGCCCATGCCGATCAGGGTTGCCGGGTTGTCCACCACGATGCCGGCGTTCTGCAGGGCGATCAGTGCGAGGAACAGGCCGATGCCGGCGGCGATCGCCGAGCGTAGCGGCAGGGGGATGCTGTTGATGATCCATTCGCGGATGCGAAAGATCGACAGCAGGAAGAACATGGTGGCGGAAATGAACACTGCGCCCAGCGCGACCTGCCAGCTGTGGCCCATGTGCAGCACCACGGTGTAGGTGAAGAAGGCGTTGAGGCCCATGCCGGGGGCCAGGGCGATCGGGTAGTTGGCGATCAGGCCCATGATGGTCGAGCCGATGGCCGCTGCCAGGCAGGTGGCGACGAACACCGCGCCCTTGTCCATGCCGGTCTCGCCGAGGATGCTCGGGTTGACGAAGAGGATGTAGGCCATGGTCAGGAAGGTGGTGATCCCCGCCAGGATCTCGGTGCGCACCGTGGTGTTGTGCGCCTTTAGTTGAAACAGCTTTTCCAGCATGTTGGATTCCCCTGAATGTGCTCTGCAACGATCCCCATGGCGCCAGCAGAAGTGGCCGGCCGTGGAGCCGGCCGCCGACCAGGGAAAACCGAATTTCCGCGTGGCGGGCGTTGCATCGCTGTCTCGTCGGCGCGGTACCGCGAACGATCCCGGCAGACGGCTGAGTCCCGAAAATGCGCGAGCCGCATGAAACGACCCACGCACGCCAGGGGCCTCGCGGCGGCCTGCGTGGGGTTCATACGGCTCGAAAAGGCGCGCATCATACCAGTTCGCGGGAGAGGGGTGAATTTCCGCCAGTCTAGTCGATCGTCGCCTCGCGGAAGGCCCTGCTCGCCCGCCCGGCGCGGGCGGCGTTAACATAGGCGTTGGCGTCCGGACGGACGCTCCGCCCAGGTTTTCTGCAGTACCTCATCATGAAACGCTCGAAACTCGCACTCCTTCCGCTGGGCCTGGCGCTGCTGCTGGCCGCCTGCGCCAGCGATCCGCTGCCGATCCCGCAGCACAGCTTCGGGGTCTATGCCACCGCCAGCACGCCTTCCGCGGCGTTCCGCACCCTGGCCGACCCGCAGGGCAAAGCCATGCTGGTGGCGCTGAAGCCCAGCCTGACCCAGGCTGACGTACTCCGCGCCGAGGTCCTGTACGACCAGAACGGTCGACCCGGCGTCGAAGTCACCTTCACCGAACCGGCCGCCCGCCGCCTGGCCGCGCTGACCGGCGAGGCCCGGGGGCGCACTCTCGCGGTACTGGTGGACGGGCGCCTGCGCCTGGCGCCGCGGGTGCGCGAGCCGATCCGCAACGGCAAGGTCTATCTCGACGGGTTGGCTTCGGCCTACGAGGCCAGGGAACTGGCCGATCAGTTGAATGCGCTGGGAAGCCAGCCGGGGCGCTAAGCGCCCGGCTGGCGGCGAGGCTCAGAGCGTCTGGGCCTTGAAGGTATCGCAACTGGCCGGCGAGCCGCTCTCGAAGCCGGTCTTGAACCAGCGCATGCGTTGCGCCGAGGAGCCATGGGTGAAGGAATCCGGCACCACCATGCCGCGGCCCTGGCCTTGCAGGCGATCGTCGCCGATGGCGTTGGCGGCGTTCAGGGCTTCCTCGATGTCGCCCGGCTCCAGCCAGTTCAGCCGCTGCTGTGCACGGTTGGCCCAGACCCCGGCCAAGCAGTCCGCCTGCAGTTCCTGGCGTACCGACAGGCCGTTGGCGCCCTCCATGCGCGCGCCGCGCTGGCGGGCTGCGTTGATCTTGGCCGAGATGCCCATCAGGTTCTGCACGTGGTGGCCGACCTCGTGGGCGATCACATAGGCCTGGGCGAAGTCGCCGGCGGCGGAGAAGCGCTGTTCCATCTCGCGGAAGAACTCCAAGTCGAGGTAGACCCGGCGGTCGGCCGGACAGTAGAACGGCCCGGTGGCCGACGAGGCGAAGCCGCAGGCGGAATTCACCCCATTGCTGAACAGCACCAGCTTGGGCTGTTGGTATTGTGCCTGGCCGCTGGCGAAGATCTGTTCCCAGGTGTCCTCGGTGTCGCCGAGGATCGAGCGGACGAACTCGCTCTGCTCGTCGTTGGCCGCCGGGGCCCGACCGCCGGCCTGCTGTTGGGTGGCCGGCGCCGGGCTATCCATCTGGCCGAGCAGCGACCCGAGGATCTGCATCGGGTCCTGGCCCATCAGCAGGCCTACCACCACCACGATGGCCACCCCACCCAGGCTGAGGCCCTTGCCGCCGATGCGCATGCCGCCACCGCCGCCTGCGCCTCCTTCACCCCGGGCATCAATCACGTTGTCACTGCGTCGTCCTTTGCGCCAGAGCATGGCGGTTCTCCTGTACGTTTCGCTTCTTCAGTGTTGTCGTCGTCCGCCGCCAGCGCCACCCCGACCGTCAGGCCGAGGTCAGCAGCTCGGCGCGGGCGAGCAGTTGGACGTGGCCGCCGACCCTGACGCCGCCGTCTGTCGCGACCTGGACGTCGAGCCGGCTCGGCCGCTCGAGGAAGCGTCCCTGGTGCAGGACGAAGGGTTCGCCGCGCGCGGCAAGCCCGTATTCCACCAGGTAGGCGGCGACCGGACCGGCAGCGCTGCCGGTAGCCACGTCTTCCACCAGCCCCAGGCTGTCCCAGGTCCGGCCCTCGCGCCCGTCGACGTCGAGCAGATAGACAAACGCCGCGCCGAGTTTATCCAGGGCTTCTTGCAAATCGTTGACCTGACGGGCTCGACCCAGCGCCTCGGCGGTTACCGGCAGGAGCAGGTAGGGCAGGCCGGTGCTCACCACCCGCGGTGGATGCCCGGACAGGTCGTTGGCCGATAGCGAGAAGGCTTCGGCGAACCAGCGGCAGGTCCCGGCGTCCGGGGTGGCGCCGAATTCGGCGCGGCCCTGGTCCATCTCGGCGTAGAAACCGCTGCCCGCCCGCACGCTGCGCAGGGCCACCGATTTGCTGGCCAGGTGCAGCGTCCAGTGCTGTTCGTTGTCGCCGCCGCGCAGGTGATGGAGCAGGGCGGCGGCGCCGAGCAGCGGGTGGCCGGCGAACGGCAGTTCTTCCTCCAGGGTGAAGATCCGTGCGCGGAAGGCCCGTGGGTCGTCGCCCGGCAGCAGGAAGATCGACTCGAACTGGCGCAGTTCGCGGGTCCAGGCCTGCATGGCGGCGTCATCGAGGGCGCTGGCGTCGTCGAACACGGCCAGGCCGTTGCCGGTGAGCGGACGCTCGGCGAACACATCGAGTTGCCAGTAGCGTCGGGACATGGGCCTTTTCCTGTGAAATGGAATGAAAAACGCGAGGGGGGACTCGACAAGCAGCCTATCGGCCTTTATGTTCGCCGACAAGAAAGCGCCTGGCTGGTGCTTTCCAGGCCGCCGCAGCGGCCGGCGTCGCTCGGACGGTTCCGGGCGCTTACGTTACTCCGAGGACAGCATGGCTGAATCACGCCCTGCGCGCCGTTTCGCGCGCATCGACCGCCTTCCCCCCTACGTTTTCAATATCACCGCCGAACTGAAGATGGCCGCTCGTCGCCGTGGCGAGGACATCATCGACCTGAGCATGGGCAATCCCGACGGGCCGACCCCGCCGCATATCGTCGAGAAGCTCTGCACCGTCGCCCAGCGCGAAGACACCCATGGCTACTCCACCTCGCGCGGCATCCCGCGCCTGCGCCGGGCCATCTCGCACTGGTACCGCGACCGCTACGACGTGCAGATCGACCCGGAAAGCGAAGCCATCGTCACCATCGGCTCCAAGGAAGGCCTGGCGCACCTGATGCTGGCGACCCTCGACCATGGTGACACCATCCTCGTGCCCAACCCGAGCTATCCGATCCACATCTACGGTGCGGTGATCGCCGGCGCCCAGGTGCGCTCGGTGCCGCTGGTGCCGGGCATCGATTTCTTCAACGAGCTGGAACGGGCAATCCGCGAATCGATTCCCAAGCCGCGCATGATGATTCTCGGTTTCCCCTCCAACCCTACCGCGCAGTGCGTCGAGCTGGACTTCTTCGAGCGCGTGGTGGCGCTGGCCAAGCAGTACGACGTGATGGTCGTGCACGACCTGGCCTATGCAGACATCGTCTACGACGGCTGGAAAGCGCCGTCGATCATGCAGGTACCGGGTGCCAAGGATATCGCGGTGGAGTTTTTCACCCTGTCGAAGAGCTACAACATGGCCGGCTGGCGGATCGGCTTCATGGTCGGCAATCCCGAGCTGGTCTCGGCCCTGGCGCGGATCAAGAGCTACCACGACTACGGCACCTTCACGCCCCTGCAGGTGGCGGCCATCGCCGCTCTGGAAGGCGACCAGCAGTGCGTCCGCGATATCGCCCGGCAGTACCAGCAGCGCCGCGACGTCCTGGTGAAGGGACTGCGCGAGGCCGGCTGGATGGTGGAGAACCCGAAGGCCTCGATGTACGTCTGGGCGAAGATCCCCGAGCCCTACGCGCATCTGGGCTCGCTGGAGTTCGCCAAGAAGCTGTTGCAGGACGCCAAGGTCTCGGTGTCGCCGGGGATCGGCTTCGGCGACTACGGCGACGATCATGTGCGTTTCGCCCTGATCGAGAACCGCGACCGCCTGCGCCAGGCGGTGCGCGGGATCAAGGCGATGTTCCGCGCCGACGGGCTGCTGTCGCCGCAGAAGAAGGTCGATAGCCTGGCGGAGTGATCCTCACGCCCTGCTACAAGGAAAAACGCCGTTTCCCCTGGGGGAAACGGCGTTTTCGTTAGCGTCCCGGGTACTCCGCCAGGACCGAGGCCTGGCCGCTCCTGGTCAGGCCGACGACCTGGTAGGCGTCCTGGCGGTCGCCCATTTCCATGCCCGGCGAGCCGACCGGCATGCCCGGTACGGCGGCGCCGACCAGGTCGGCACGTTCGCGCAGCTTGAGGATGTCCGCTGCCGGCACGTGACCTTCGACGAACTTGCCGTTGATCACTCCGGTATGACAGGAGCCCATGCTGTAGGGCACGCCGAGGCGGCTCTTGACTGCGCTCATGTCTGCTTCCACATGGTCGGTGACCTTGAAACCGTTGGCTTCGAGGTGCTTGATCCAGTCCTTGCAGCAGCCGCAGTTGGCGTCGCGGTGGACGTCGATGGCCAGCGGTTCGGCGGCCTGGACCAGGGAACCGTGGAGCAGGGTGGCGGCCAGGACGGCCAGGGGTGCGAAGCGGCGCATGGGATTCTCCTTGCTGCGAGCGAATGCCGGGAGCATACCGCTGGCACCCGCCGCCACCCAGCCGGTGAGCTGTATCCACTTGTGACGAAGCGATGCGCTGCCCGCCGCGCCGGGTTGCCGTTGGGCAGGGACGGATTGTCGCAGCGAACTCGTCGGCGCGGTTTGGGTCTGCTGTCCTTAGGGTTGCCGGGGCGTTCGCCGCCGGTGTCGAACTGACCGCTGGGGGCAACAGGCCCGAGGAGAAAGGGGATGCTCTTCGCCCGTTTGGTTTTGCTGGTTCAGGCGCTGGTATGGGGCGCGCTGGGAGTGCTGTACTGGGTGCGTCCCTACGAGATGGCCAATCTCAGTGGCATGCTGCTGATGGAGCCTTCGGCGGTCAGCGATGCGCGGGTGTTCTATGGCGGCCATCAGTTCGCCCTGGCGTTGTTCCTGCTGTTCGCCCTGCGCCGGGCTTCGCTGGTGCAGCCGGCATTGATCCTGGTAGTGCTGCTGCAATCGATCCTGACCCTGTCGCGGCTATTGATTGCCTGGATCGAGGGCGGGATGGAGGCCGACGGCAACCTGTTCGGCTTGCTGTTCCGCGGCGCAATGGCTGCCCTGGGTATCGCCGCCCTGTGGTGGCTGCAACGGCGGCCGCCCCGGCTGTCGACGCCCGGCGAGAACACCGAGCGCCGCGAGGACGACTTCGACGGCCTGTGACATTCAAGGTTGACTGCGACTCGGGAAGTCCTTCAGCAATTGCGCGACGCCGCGGTCGAACGCTTCCTGGGTCAGCGCCGGATCGTGCAGCTGGCGGCTCAGCACGCTTTCCAGAAGGACCCTGCCGTTGCTTTCGTCAAGGATGCGCAGCGCCAGCCTGGCCTCGGTGTCTTCGGTCAGTTGGGTCTGGGTGAAGACGCCATCCTGGGTGATCACCGGTCGCATTTCCAGGCCCGGCTGGCGTTGCAGGCCGAGGGCGTAGATCACCCGCAGGTCGCCGTGTTCCGCCTGGTAGCGATAGCCCTTGGCCTCCAGGGCGCGGCGCACGGCCGTATCGAAACGCTCCTCGAAGTCGATGCGGTGCCCCTCGGCGCGTACCGCCTGGATGAAGAAAGTCCTGTAATCCGCCGCTGTTACGCCAGGGGCGAGCCGTACGGGGCCCGGTTCATTGCGGCAGGCATAGAGCAGCAGGCCGAACAGGAGCAGCAGGACGAAGCGCAGGCTGAATCGGCGCATGGCGCGTTCCTTCCTCTTTTTTATCTTTGTGCCGCAAGCCTAGCCGTTGCCTCGCGGCTTGCCGCCCATCCCCCGTTGGGTCAGTCGTCCAGCTCCACCCAGAGGCCCTCTGCGTCTTCCCGGCAGGGCAGGGCGCGCAAGCGCTCGCCAGCGCAGGGGCCGGCGACGCACTCGCCGGACTCGATGAGGAACAGCGCGCCGTGGCTGGCGCAACGGATCAGGCTGGCGCTGTCGTCGAGGAAGGCATCGGGCTGCCACTCCAACGGGATGCCGCGATGCGGGCAGCGGTTCAGGTAGATGTAGGCGCGGCCGTCGCGACGCACCGCGAACAGCCGCCGCTCATCGACGAGGAAGCCGCGGCTGTTGCCTTCGGCGAGATAGGAAGAGGGACACAGGTGGATCATGGGCGCTCCGTTTGCCGGGATCATTATCCCTGATCCGGAGGACGGCTTTCACCTGTGGCATGGAAAGCGCCCGGCATGGCCAGGCGCTGGGTATGGGGGCACTTCCGTGTGCGAAGGGGTAACGGGTCAGATGTCCCAGACCAGGTTGACCGCGAAATTACGGCCTGGCTGGGACAGCCGGTCGATGTTGGCCGGGGCCAGCGCCGAAGCCTCGCCGACGCTGTCGTAGCCGCGCACGTCATCCCACAGCCAGTATTTCTTGTCGGTCAGGTTGTAGAGACCGGCGTTGAGGGTCAGGTCCTTGCTCAGCCTGTAGTAGGCGTTGAGGTCGAGGACGCCGAAGCCCGGGGTCTTGAACTGGCTGGCGGTGCCATCCGGGGTGTGGAAGGTGCTGTCGTCGACGCGATCCTTGCGTTTGACCAGGGTCCAGCTGAGCAGCCCGCCGTAGTTGCCGTCTGCTTCGTCGTAGCCCAGGCCGAACACTCCGGTGAGTGGGTTGACGCTGTTGATCGGCTCGCCGTTGTCCTTGTTGCGACCGTAGGCGTAGGCCACGCTGCCCTGGGTGTAGAGTCCCTGCGGCGCGCCGAAGGCGCCCAGCTCCAGGCGGCCCTTGAGCTCGACGCCCTTGATCACCGCCCGCTCGATGTTGTTGGACTGGAAGGTCTGGCCGTTGCCGCCGGTGCTATCGGTATTCAGGGCGTCTTCGTCGATGAAGTCGCGATATTTGTTGTAGAACACCGCTACGCCGAAGCTGCCTTCGTCGAACTTGCCGCGCAACCCGGTCTCGAAGCTCTGGCTCTTTTCCGGCTTGAGGTTGGGGTTAGGCTCGATGTGGTAGCCCGCCTGCAGGTTCTCGAATCGACCGTACAGCGCCTTGGCGGTGGGCGTGCGGAAGCCCTGGGCGTATTGGCCGTACCAGGTGTAGTGCTGGGCGAAGTCGTAGGTCACGCCGAACTTGGGCGAAACCCGGTGCCATTTCTTGTCCGACTCGTCGACCGCGGTGTTCTGGCTCTGCTTCATGGTGCGCAGGAACTCGTCGGTGATGTGCGGCTCCATGCGCGTGTAGTCGTAACGCAGGCCGGGAGTGAAGGTCCAGTCGTTCCAGCTGATGCTGTCCTGGGCGAACAGGGCGTAGGTCTTCACCGTCGGATCGGGAAAGTCGCTGCTGCGTTCCAGGGCATCGCGCGGGCTGTCCGCGCCGGTGTCCAGGTTGGTGCCGGTGCCGCTGCGCATGCCGGTGACCTTCTGGTGCTTGAGATTGATCCCGTAGCTCAGCAGGTGCTCGGTCTCGCCGATGGCGAAGCTCTTGTCCAACTGGCTGTCGAAGACCCACAGGCGTTCCTTGTAGGTAGTGTCGCGGGTGCGCAGGACCTTGCGGGTGATCGGGTAGTAGAACTCGCGGGTCGCCTGGTCGGTCTTCGCCAACTGGTAGTTCAGGCTCCACTGGATGCGATCGGCGACCGGGCTGTCGAGCAGGAAATGGTGCTCCAGGCCGTAGCGCTCGCGAGTCAGGGTGTCGTTGCCCTTGCGCCACTGGTACATGCCGCCCGGCAGCATGCTCGGCGGGATGGCCGGCTTGCCCTTGTCGTACGGGCCGCCATAGGCGCTCTTCTGGTCGGTATCGACGTCGCTCTTGTACTTCTCGAAGACCAGCCCGAAGCGGCTGCCCTCGGCGTAGTTCCAGCCCAGCTTGCCGAGCAGGCTGTAGCTGTCGGCGTCTTCCGGGTTGGCTTCGCTGCGCGAGAGCCCGGTGCCGCCGTGGCCGCCGTTGGATTCGGTCTCGTGGCCCTGGCGGTAGCCATAATGCAGCAGGCCGTCGAAGTCGTCGGCGCGGCCGGCGACGGTGGCCGAGGTCAACCAGGAGTGGCTGGCCGACTCGTAGCCGGCCTTCAGCCGGGCGCCGACGTCCTTGCCGTCCTTGATGATGTCCGACGGGTCGAGGGTGAAGTAGCTCACCGCGCCGCCGATGGCGTTGCTGCCGTACAGCGCCGAGGCCGGGCCGCGAAGGATTTCCACGCGCTTTACGATGTCCGGATCGACGTAGTTGCGGTGGGTCTGCGCGTAGGGGCCGCTGAAGAAGTCGTTGGGCAGTTCGACCCCGTCGATCTGCGTAAGGATGCGGTTCCCGTCGATGCCGCGGATGTTGTAGCCGGTGATCCCGGCACGCTGGCCGGCGCCGCCGACCGAGACTCCCGGTTCATAGCGCACCAGTTCCTTGATGTTGTTGACGTTCTGCCGGTCCAGTTGTTCGCGGGTCTGCACGCTGACAGTGCTTGGCACCGAATCCACTGCCTGCTCGGTACGGGTGGCGGTGATGGTGGTCGGGGTCAGCGGGACGGCGTTCCCCGCCAGGGCCAGGGAAGGGCTGAGCAACAGCAGGGCCAGGCAGGGGCGCAGGGCGAAGGGCGGGGAGAGCGGCATGTGGGACTCCTTGGGTCGGGCCGGTGGCGAATAGCCAGGGGGACGTCGGGCGCACAAGGTACTGCCAGAAAAACGCTAATGCAAATAATTATCAAATGGATTCAGATATGCGTTTTGTGGCAAAGTTCACCTGTTTTTGCGCGTAGCGCGACCGAACCGGATATGCCCGAGGAACCGTCGATGAGCAGCACTCCCAGCCTTTCCCATTCCCCTGCCGAGCTTTACCGCGCCTGGCAGGACCTGCGCGCCGAGCGACCGCAGCTACGCGCGCGCGACGCCGCCGCGCTGTTGCAGGTCAGCGAAGGCGAGCTGGTCGCCAGCCGGGTCGGCATCGATGCCGTGCGCCTGCGGCCGGACTGGGCCGCCTTGCTGCCGGCGCTCGGCGAACTGGGGCCGATCATGGCGCTGACCCGCAACGAGCATTGCGTCCACGAACGCAAGGGGCCGTATCGCGAAGTGACGGTCTCTGCCAATGGGCAGATGGGCCTGGTGGTCTCGCCGGATATCGACCTGCGCCTGTTCCTGGGGGGGTGGAACGCCGTCTTCGCCATTGCCGAGGAGACAGCGCGGGGTACCCAGCGCAGCATCCAGGTGTTCGACCAGCAGGGCGTGGCGGTGCACAAGGTGTTCCTTACCGAGGCCAGCGACGTCCGCGCCTGGGAACCGCTGGTCGAGCGCCTGCGGGCTGCCGAGCAGGATGCCGTGCTGGCGCTGCACGAACCCCGCGCACCGGCTGCGGCGCTCGTCGATGCGCAGATCGATGCCGCCGCCTTGCGCGAAGGCTGGGCCGCGTTGAAGGACACCCATCATTTCCACGCCCTGCTGAAGAAGCATGGCGCGCAGCGCACCCAGGCGCTGCGCCTGGCTGGCGGCGAATGGGCCGAGCGCCTGGACAAGGGCGACCTGGCGAAACTCTTCGAAGCGGCGGCCGAAAGCGGATTGCCGATCATGGTGTTCGTCGGCAACGCCCACTGCATCCAGATCCATACCGGGCCTGTGTGCAACCTGAAGTGGCTGGACGACTGGTTCAACGTGCTCGATCCGGAATTCAACCTGCACCTGAAGACCACCGGCATCGCCGAGCTTTGGCGGGTGCGCAAGCCGAGCACCGATGGCATCGTAACCAGCTGGGAGGCCTTCGACGCCGACGGCGAACTGATCGTGCAACTGTTCGGCGCACGCAAGCCCGGCGAGCCCGAGCGCGACGACTGGCGCGAACTGGCCGAATCCTTCAAGGCGCTCTGAGGAGAGATCATGCGTATCGATCGACTATTCAACGGGTTGGCGCTGGGCATCCTGCTCGGCACCGGCATGGCCCAGGCCGCCGAGCTGCCGCAACGCTGGGTGAGCGCGGGCGGCTCGCTGAGCGAATGGGTGGTGGCGCTGGGCGGCGAGAGCAAGCTGGTCGGGGTGGACACCACCAGCCAGCATCCGCAGGCGCTGAAACAGTTGCCGAGCGTCGGCTACCAGCGCCAACTGGCTGCCGAGGGCGTGCTGGCGTTACGCCCGGATATCCTCATCGGCACCGAGGAAATGGGGCCTCCGCCGGTACTCAAGCAGCTCGAAGGCGCCGGCGTGCGGGTCGAGACCCTCTCCGCCAAGCCGGATCTGGAGGCACTGGAAAGCAATCTGAAGAAGCTCGGCGACTGGCTCGGCGTGCCCCAGCGCGCCGAGGCCGCCGAACTTGACTATCGTCAGCGGCTGCGGCGCCAGGCGGACTGGATCGCGGCCGCGCAGAAGAGTCAGCCGGCCCCGGGCGTCCTGCTGGTGATCGGCAACGCCGGGGGTCAGTTGCTGGTAGCCGGGCGCAATACCGGCGGCGAATGGGTCCTGAACCGAGCCGGAGCACGCAACCTGGCTACCCATGAGGGTTACAAGCCGATCTCGGTGGAAGCCCTGGCAGCGCTCGATCCGGTCGCGGTGGTGATCGCCGACCGCAGCCTCGAAGGTGATGCGGCGCGTGCCGCGCTGCTCAAGCAGAACCCCGGCCTCGCCGCGACTCACGCGGCGCGTGACGGACGTCTGCTGGTGCTTGACCCGACGCTCCTGGTGGGCGGCCTCGGTCCGCGCCTGCCGGATGGCCTGGCGGCTCTCTCCGCAGCCTTTTATCCTTCCGCGAAACCGCTGAGTACGGAAGCCGCCCATTGAAATCGGTTGTTCGCCCCCGCGCACTGTTCGGTGCGCTGGGGATTTCGCTCGTGTTGGTCCTCTGGTTGTCCCTCGCCCTCGGTCCCGTCAGCCTGCCGCTGGGCGATACCCTGCGCGCCGCGCTGCGCCTGGCCGGGCTGCCGCTCGATGGAACGGGCCTGGCCCAGGCGGAAATGATCCTCGGCCAGATCCGCCTGCCGCGGACCCTGCTCGGCCTGGCCGTGGGCGCGGTGCTGGCGCTGTCCGGGGTGGCGATGCAGGGCCTGTTCCGCAACCCGCTGGCCGATCCAGGGCTGGTCGGGGTGTCCAGCGGCGCGGCCCTCGGCGCGGCGCTGGCCATCGTGTTCGGCGCCTCGCTGGGTGGCTTGCCGGCGTTCCTAGCGCCCTACCTGCTGTCGCTGTGCGCCTTCGGCGGCGGCCTGGGGGTGACCTGGCTGGTCTATCGACTTGGCCGCCGCGATGGCCAGACCAGCGTGGCCACCATGTTGTTGGCAGGGATCGCCTTGACCGCGCTGTCCGGCGCGGTGATCGGACTGTTTACCTATCTCGCCGATGACGCCACCTTGCGTACCCTGACCTTCTGGAACCTGGGCAGCCTGAACGGCGCCAGCTACCCACGACTCTGGCCGCTGCTGCTGGTGGCGCTGCTGGTGGCCTGCTGGCTACCGCGCCGGGCAGATGCGCTGAACGCACTGCTGCTCGGCGAGTCCGAGGCCCGTCACCTGGGCTTCGACGTCGAGCGATTGAAGGCCGAACTGGTGCTTTGCACTGCCCTTGGCGTCGGCGCCGCAGTGGCGGCGGCGGGGATGATCGGCTTCATCGGCCTGGTGGTGCCGCACCTGATCCGTCTGGTTGCCGGTCCGGATCATCGGACGTTGCTGCCGGCCTCGATGATGGCCGGCGCCATTCTCCTGCTGCTTGCCGACCTGCTGGCGCGCCTGGCGCTGGCTCCGGCGGAGTTGCCGATCGGCATCGTCACGGCACTGATCGGCGCGCCGTTCTTCCTTTATCTGCTATTGCGGGGGCGGGCCTGATGCTGCGCGTGGAGAACCTGTCCATCCGCCGTGGCGGAAAGACTGTACTGGAAGGCCTCGAACTGGAGCTGCGGCCTGGCGAGATGCTCGGCGTACTCGGCCCCAACGGCGCTGGCAAGAGCACCTTGCTTGGCGCTCTCTGTGGCGAACTGCAGCCGGCCGAAGGGCTGGTGCTGCTCGACGAGCGCGGCCTCGACGACTGGCCGGGCGTCGCTCGCGCGCAGCGCCTGGCGGTGCTGCCGCAGAGTTCGTCGCTGGGCTTCGCCTTTCCGGTGGAGGCGGTGGTCGGCTTCGGTCGGCTGCCCCATTCCAGCGGCCGCGAGCGCGATGTGCAGATCGTCGCCGAGGCCTTGGCGGCGGCCGACGCCAGCCATCTGGCCGGGCGCAGCTACCTGGCGCTGTCCGGCGGCGAACGCCAGCGCGTGCACCTGGCGCGGGTGCTGGCGCAGCTGTGGCCGGGCGAGCCGGGGCAGGTGCTGCTGCTCGACGAACCGACCTCGGCGCTCGACCCGCTGCACCAGCACACTACCCTGCAGGCAGTGCATGATTTCGCCCGCCGCGGTGCCTCGGTGCTGGTGATCCTCCACGATCTCAACCTGGCCGCGCGCTATTGCGACCGCCTGCTGCTGTTGCAGAATGGTCGCCCGCACCTGCTCGGTACGCCCGAGGAAGTCCTGCGCCCCGAGCCGTTGCGCGCGGTGTTCGGCCTCGAGGTCCTGGTCCAGCGTCATCCCGAGCGAGGTCATCCGCTGATCGTCGCCCGTTGAAGGAGTCGCCATGCGCATTCGCCTGTTCGCTTTCTGTCTGCTGCTGGGCGGCTGCCAGTCCCAACTGCCGCCGCTGCCTGATTGGCAGAGCGCGGAAGGGCGCGACGATCCGCAGACGGGACGAATAGTCGAATTGCGCAGCGGCGTGACGCTGAGCCCGCAGCAACTGGTCGCACGCCTGGCGGCCGCGCCGCGAGTGATCGTCGGCGAGAAGCACGACAATCCCGATCATCATGCCGTGGAACTGTGGCTGGCGCAGGCCCTGGGCGAATATCGGGCGCAGGGCAGCCTGCTGCTGGAAATGCTCGATCCCGGCCAGCAACCACGGGTGGATGCGGTCCGCGCACAACTCGGGACCGGCAAGCCGGTGGCGAACCTGGAGCAGGCCCTGGACTGGCAGAAAGGTTGGGACTGGACGCAGTACGGACCCCTGGTGTCCTGGGCGATTGCGCAACCCGCGCCGTTGCTGGCGGCGAACCTCCAGCGGAGCGAGATCATGCGCATCTACAGGGAGCGTCCGCCGCTTCCCGGAACGGCCTCCAGGCGTGACAGCGTGCGCCTGCCGCTGCTTGCGCAGATTCGCGAATCCCACTGCGGCATGCTTCCCGACGATCAATTGCCGGCGATGCTCGCCGTCCAGCAGCAACGTGACCGCCGCATGGCCGAGCGTTTTCGCGATGCGCCACTGCCGGCGATGCTCGTCGCCGGCAGCTTCCACGCCCGACGCGACCTCGGTGTACCGGTCCACCTGCGCGACCTTGGTGCGGAGAAGGGTGCGCAGGTACTGATGCTGGTCGAGGCCGGGCAGGCGGTAACGACGCGTGAGGCCGACTACGCCTGGTACACGCCGGCACAGCCGGACAAGGACTATTGCGCGGAGATGAAGAAGGCACGTTGAAGGAAGGGCGCGAGGCCTGGAGCCGCGTATCGCGCTACGTTTTCGCGGGCAAAAAAAGACCCGGCAAAGTGCCGGGTCGAAACCGTGATTAGCCTGATGAGGAGATAATCTGAAGAGTCCGACTGCTTGGTCTCTCAGCTTACCTGCTGGCCTCGCGACCAGTTGTTGTAATAATAAATATTCTCATTATCAGGTCAAGCCGGTTCTCATTCATTCCATCGCCAGCCGATGAACGGTCGTCTCCGGCCGAATCGCAGGCAAAAAAAGACCCGGCAAAGTGCCGGGTCAAAAACCGTGATTAGCCTGATGAGGAGATAATCTGAAGAGTCCGACTGCGTGGGTCTCTCAGCTTACCGGCTGATCTCGCGACCAGTTGAGTGATATAATAATGATTCTCATTTCCATGTCAAACGCTTTCGCCAAACTTTTCTGCTAGCTAGTCGCGAGCCCTCTGGAATGGGCCTCAGGCGCTGCGGCGCAGGCGCAGCTGGGTCACTTCCCGGTTAAGCAGGTCTATCCGCCGGGCCATGCCTTCGATCAGGCTATGGGCGATTCGCGGGTTGTTCTGCATAAGGCCGAGGAACTGCTCCTTGGGAATCACCATCACCGTGCAGGGTTCGCTGGCGACCACCGTGGCGCTGCGTTTCTCGCGAGTGAACACGGCCATGGCGCCGAAGATCTCGTCCTTCTGCACATCGCCGACTTTCTGGCCGTCCACCAGCGCTTCGGCATGCCCCTCGATGATGATGAACACATGATCCGCATCGTCGCCCTGGCGGATCAGCGCCTCGCCCGCGGCGAAGTGGCGGAAGCCGGTGGCCGGGTGGACTTCCGGCTGCTTCAGGTGCGCCAGCGCATCGCCGAGCAGGGCAGTCTGTCCGATCAGGTACTGCAATAGCAGTTCCTGACGTTCCTGGTCAGCATGGATGTGCTGGAGCAGCGCATCGCGCGAATAGGGCAGCAGGCGGATCGGCTCTTCGTTGGCATGCCGGCAGGCGGGGAGCTCGAGTCCGCGTCGAAGGCCGAGGAGGTCGCCTTCCTGGAGGTAGAACAGTGGGCGTTCGTCGACCAGCGCATGCAGCAGGCCGCTTTCCACCAGGAATACCTGGTCGGCGGGCAGCTCGCGTTCCAGGTCGTCGCTACGTTCCAGTTCCAGGGCGGGGCCGCTGGGTGCCAGGCCTTCGAGCAAGCGGTGAGGGATTCCCTGCAGGCGATTGATCAATTGGTCGGCATAAGCCGGTTGCTCGCCGAGTAGATACATGGCCATTTCCTTGAGCTGCCTGGTCGGGAGAGGAGGTACGAACGTCCACGAGACGATAGGTGGGCGCCCGGGGGGAGTAAATATCTTCCCGTGGCAGGTGTGAGCTAGCTCTTGTTTCGCACGGGGAAAGTCTCCAGCTCGCCGAGCAGTGCGGCCTTGTGGTCTGGGGACAGCTCGTTCCAGTGAACGTCGAGGAGTGCGCCTTCGATGGCATAGAGCAAGACTTTCGAGGCTCGGAAGCCGCGCGCGCGGACCGCGCGATAGGCTCCCACCGAGCCGAGCCGACGCAGATCGGTGGCGCTGTGGATACCCACGGCATGCAACCATTGGGTCGAGGTTTTCCCGAGGTTTTTCAGGTTCAGCAGTTCGTCGTTCATCGTCGGTCCTTGCGATGCCGCTCAGAAGCGTGATGGCGCGGAACTGCCTGGAACCGGTCCGGAGCCGACAGGGCCGGCGCGATGGAGCGAGATGGCCGACGCGAGCGACCTTCGCCCTTACGATCCGGCGTAGGCGGTCCGGGACCGATCCTCAGCCGGCCGGGTACCTGCCAGAAGTGTAGCGGCCTCCCGGCAAAACGTGGCCTGGCGTGGTCCTTCCGCTTCTCAGGGCTCCGGCAGGTAGCGCAGGCGGGTGCCGAAGTTCACCGACATGCGGATCTCGTCCGGCGCCAGGCGCAACGGGAAATACGTACCGGATATCTGCGCATGGGCCAGGCTGGCGCCCTCCAGGCGCGCCTCGCGCAGATCCACGCCGCGCAGGTCGGCGCCGCGGAAATAGGCATCGCTGAAGTCGACGCGGGCGGCATCCAGCAGACGCAGGTCGAGGCCGCGGAAGTCGCCGCCGGCCAGGTCGATCCAGCCGTCGGCCGGCTTCTGTCGGTTGAAGCCTTCGATGTCTTCGGCGTGGAGCAGTTGGTAGAGCGGCGAGTCGAGCTGACGGGGCGAGTTCATGGGCGGCGTCCTGTGCAGAAGGCTCGCCGTGAGTATAGAAGAGCAGCGGCACGGCGCCCGCCCTGGAGGGGCGGGCGGCATGGCAGTTCGTTCAGAGACCGGGCAGGCGCTGGCGAATGCCGTCGACCAGCCCGTCGAGGCTGGCCGCGTCGTGGGTGTCTACGCGCTTGCTCTGGACCGTCTCCGCCGCTGTCAGCGGCTCGCGGGTAGCCTGCTGGGTGCGGATCACGTCGAGAGTCGCGTCGGACGGATCCTTGCCTTCCGCCTGGCGTTGCGCAAGCCAGCCGGCGATCACCGCTTCGGGCGCCTGGCAGTCGAGGATCAGGAACGGCACGCCGGTTTCTTCCGCGATGTGGCAAGCGGCCTGGCGCTGATTCTGCTTCAGGTAGGCGGCATCGATCACCACCGGATAGCCGGCCTGGAGGATCTTCGCGGCCAACTGGTGAAGGTGCGCATAGGTCGCTTCGCTGGCCTGGCTGCTATAGATGCCGGCGGCGAACTGGCCCCTGTCGTGTTCCGGCTGCTCGCCGAACAGACGCTTGCGTTCGATATCCGAGCGCAGGCGCACGGCGCCCAGAGCCTCCACCAGACGCATGGCCACCTGGCTCTTGCCGACCGCGGAGACACCATGGGTGACCGCCAGGAAGCGCGAGGGAATGGCGCTGTAGCTTTCCGCCAGGTTGGCGTAGTTGCGGTACTGGCGCAGGGTCGCGGCGCGCTGCACGGCATCGGTCTGGTAGCCGAGGCTGAACAGCGCGACCTTGGCGCGGACCATGGCGCGGTAGGCCTTGTAGAAGTTCAGCAGTTCCAGGGCCTGGTAGTCGCCGGTGTGTTCCAGATAGAGGCTGACGAAGCGTCGAGCGTGGCACTTCAGGCCGCGATCTTCCAGGTCCATCGCGAGGAAGGCGAAGTCGGCGCAGACATCGGTGAAGCGGAACGGTTCGTTGAATTCGATGCAGTCGAACAGCACTACCTTGCCGTCGATCAGCGCGGCGTTGCCCAGGTGGATGTCGCCGTGGCATTCGCGGATGAAGCCCTTCGCCTTGCGCTCCTGGAGCACCGGCAGCAGGCGTTCGAAGCTGCTTTCCGCCCAGGCTTCGAGGGCATCCAGCTGTTGCAGGTCGGCCTTGTCCTTGAGCAGCGGGCGAACCTGCTCGAAATTCTGCCGCACCGGCGCCATGCAGGACTCGGCGGTGCCCAGCGGGTGCTCCAGCGGCACCTTCGGAGTGTTCTGGTGGAAGTGCGCGATCTGCTCGGCCAGTTCGTCAATATGCTGGTTGGACAGTTCGCCGCGGCCCTGGATTGCCGCCAGCAGGTTGTCCTGCGGGAACTGGCGCATCTTCAGCAGGTATTCGATTGCCTCGCCGTCGCCGCCGATCCGCGGCGCCTCTTCGCTGCCGGTGATCGGCAGGACCTCCAGGTAGAGATCGTCGGTGAGGCGCTGGTTCAGGCGCAGCTCTTCGTTGCAATAGAAGCGGCGCTTGTCCAGGCTGGTGAAATCGAGAAAGCCGAAATCCATCGGCTTCTTGATCTTGTAGGCGTAGGGACCGGTCAACAGGACCCAGGAGATGTGCGTCTCGATGACCTCGAAGCGCTCCACCGGGTGGGGGTAGAGGGCCGGGTTCTGCAGGGCGGCGATCAGGGTCTGGCTCACGGGATATCCTTGCCTCTGAAATATGCGAAAACCCGCATTATGGCGGGAAGGGGTGACAGTGCAAACCTCGCTGGCGGATAGCAACCATTTGCCGGATCGCCGGTCGAATGCGCCGCGCTGCCGCCGCGTCTATCCACCGGGGCCGCGCAGACCGTGGATGCCGCCGATGCGGTGTCTGTCCGCTGTGGATAAAGTACGTATAATGCGCCGCCATGACGCGTCCCCGATCCCCCCGTTCCCGTAACAGCAAAGCACGCCCGGCACCCGGCCTGAACAAATGGCTCGGCTGGGCTCTCAAGCTCGGCCTCGTCGGCCTGGTGCTCCTCGCCGGCTTCGCCATCTATCTCGATGCCGTGGTGCAGGAGAAATTCTCCGGCCGGCGCTGGACCATCCCGGCGAAGGTCTATGCCCGCCCGCTGGAGCTGTTCAACGGCCTGAAGCTGAGCAGGGAAGACTTCCTGCGCGAACTCGACGCCCTCGGCTACCGTCGCGAGCCCAGCGTGAGCGGCCCTGGAACCGTATCGGTGGCGGCCAGCGCGGTCGAACTCAATACCCGTGGCTTCCAGTTCTACGAAGGCGCGGAACCGGCCCAGCGCGTGCGCGTGCGCTTCAACGGCAACTACGTCAGCGGGCTGAGCCAGGCCAACGGCAAGGAACTGGCGGTGGCGCGCCTTGAGCCGCTGCTGATCGGCGGCTTGTATCCGGCGCACCATGAGGATCGCATCCTGGTCAAGCTCGACCAGGTGCCGACCTACCTGATCGACACCCTGGTCGCGGTCGAGGATCGCGACTTCTGGAACCACCATGGTGTGTCGCTGAAGTCCGTGGCGCGGGCGGTGTGGGTCAACACCACGGCCGGCCAGTTGCGCCAGGGCGGCAGCACCCTGACCCAGCAGTTGGTGAAGAACTTCTTCCTGAGCAACGAACGCAGCCTGAGCCGCAAGATCAACGAAGCGATGATGGCGGTGCTGCTGGAGCTGCACTACGACAAGCGCGACATCCTCGAGTCCTATCTCAACGAGGTGTTCCTCGGCCAGGATGGGCAACGAGCGATCCATGGCTTCGGCCTGGCCAGCCAGTATTTCTTCAGCCAGCCGCTGGCCGAGCTCAAGCTCGACCAGGTGGCGCTGCTGGTCGGCATGGTCAAGGGACCGTCCTACTTCAACCCGCGGCGTTACCCGGATCGTGCGCTGGCGCGGCGCAACCTGGTGCTCGACGTGCTCGCCGAGCAGGGCGTGGCGACCCAGCAGGAAGTCGACGCCGCCAAGCAGCGCCCGCTCGGCGTGACCCGGCAGGGCAGCATGGCCGACAGCTCCTATCCGGCCTTCCTCGACCTGGTCAAGCGCCAGTTGCGCCAGGACTACCGCGACGAGGACCTGACCGAGGAAGGGCTGCGCATCTTCACCAGCTTCGATCCGATCCTGCAGGAGAAGGCCGAGACCTCCGTCAACGAAACGCTCAAGCGTCTCAGTGGGCGCAAGGGGGTCGACCAGGTCGAGGCGGCGATGGTCGTGACCAATCCGGAAACCGGTGAGATCCAGGCCCTGATCGGCAGTCGCGACCCGCGCTTCGCCGGCTTCAACCGGGCCCTGGACGCGGTGCGGCCGATCGGTTCGCTGATCAAGCCGGCGGTCTACCTGACCGCTCTCGAGCGGCCGAGCAAGTACACCCTGACCACCTGGGTACAGGACGAGCCCTTCGCGGTGAAAGGCCAGGACGGCCAGGTCTGGCGACCGCAGAACTACGACCGGCGCTCGCATGGCACGATCTTCCTGTACCAGGGCCTGGCAAACTCCTACAACCTGTCCACCGCCAAGCTCGGCCTCGACGTCGGTGTGCCCAACGTGCTGCAGACCGTCGCCCGGCTGGGTATCAACCGTGACTGGCCGGCCTATCCGTCGATGCTGCTGGGCGCCGGTTCGCTCAGTCCGATGGAGGTCGCCACCATGTACCAGACCATCGCCAGCGGCGGCTTCAACACGCCGTTGCGGGGGATCCGCAGCGTCCTCACTGCCGACGGCCAGCCGCTCAAGCGCTATCCGTTCCAGGTCGAACAGCGCTTCGACTCGGGCGCCGTCTACCTGGTGCAGAACGCCATGCAACGGGTCATGCGCGAAGGCACCGGGCGTTCGGTGTACAGTCAATTGCCGTCGTCGCTGACCCTCGCCGGCAAGACCGGCACCAGCAACGACTCGCGCGATAGCTGGTTCTCCGGTTTCGGCGGCGACCTCCAGGCTGTGGTCTGGCTCGGTCGCGACGACAACGGCAAGACGCCGCTTACCGGCGCCACCGGTGCCTTGCAGGTGTGGGCCAGCTTCATGCGCAAGGCGCATCCGCAATCGCTGGAAATGCCGATGCCGGAGAACGTGGTGATGGCCTGGGTCGACGCGCAGACCGGGCAGGGCTCGGCGGCGGATTGCCCGAATGCCGTACAGATGCCCTATATTCGTGGCAGCGAGCCCGCCCAGGGCCCAGGCTGCGGGAGCCAGAACCCCGCCGGCGAGGTGATGGACTGGGTACGTGGCTGGCTGAATTGATCCGAGAGGACCTGACGTGAAGAAGATTTTCGTATTCGCCGCGCTTGCCGGCAGTGCCCTGCTCGCGGGCTGTGCCAGCCCGCAGCATGGGGCGATCCCGGTGGTGGATTCCGGCACTCCGGTTTCCAACCAGGAAAGCGGCGGTTTCCGCATCACCCGTACCCAGGTACCGCGTACCCAGCAAGGCGCCGCCACCCAGGGCATTCCCCAGGGCGGCGACTCCGGCGTGGTGGTGATGGTGCCGCAGGGCGCCAATTCCGCACCGATCCAGACTTTCCCGGCGCAGTCCGGCGCCGCGCCGATCAGCAGCGCTCCGCTCGGCACCGGCACCCAGTACCAGGCTCCGCCCAGCAGCGCCTCCACGCCACCGCTGGGTGGCAGCTACAACATGCCGCCCAGCGGCGCCAGTCGTTCCGCGCCCACCGGCATTCCGGCCTCCGGCTCGGCCGGCAGCCTGGCGGCCGACGAGCAGTTGGACGGGCCGGTCCTGGCGATGCTCACAACCGCCCAGCAACAGCAGGGCAGTGGCGACCTGAACAGCGCCGCCGCCAGCCTCGAGCGAGCCCAGCGCATCGCTCCGCGCGAGCCGCAGGTGCTCTATCGCCTGGCCCAGGTGCGCCTGGCCCAGGGCGATGCGGCCCAGGCCGAGCAGGTCGCGCGCCGTGGCTTGAGCTACGCCAATGGCCGGCCGGCCTTGCAGGCCGGGCTCTGGGAACTGATCGCCCAGGCGCGGGAGAAGCAGGGAGACTCCGCCGGCGCTGCGCTGGCCCGGCAGAAGGCCAAGGTCAGCTCCTGATGGATCGACGGGTCTATGCGCTGGCCGACCAGTTGTTGCTGATCGAGCGTGAGTTGCGTGCCCTCGGCTGGTGGAGCGAAAGCAGCCCCGCCCCGGAAGCGCTGGCCAGCCCCGAGCCGTTCTGCGTGGATACGCTGGCGCTCGAGCAATGGCTGCAATGGATCTTCCTGCCACGGATGAAGCTGATTCTCGAAAGCGACAGCGCCTTGCCGCAAGCCTCGGGTATCCTGGCCATGGCCGAGGTGGCCTATGCGCAGCGTGGCGAGGAAGTCGCCGGTCTGCTGGCGGCGCTTGGCGAGTTCGACCGGCTGATCGGCGGGCCGTCATGAAGCTTCGGCAGTAAAGAAAAACCCGGCTACAGGCCGGGTTTTTCTTTGCTTCAAGCAAGGCGGAGAGCCGGGTCAGCCCCCAGCTGCGGGACGGGGCTGTGTTCGCCTCAGCGGCAATTCTCCTGGATCGCCTTTTCGGCCTTGGCGATTCGCTCCTGGCGTTCTTCCTCGCCGAGGCGACGGAGTTCGCCCTTGCCTTCGTCGACCCTTACGCGCGGGTTGTTCTTCAGTTGCGCGAGGTTGTTGCGGGTCTCTTCGCAGAACTGCTTGCGCTCGGCCTCTTCCTTCGCCACTTGCTGCTTCACCTTGTCGTCGATCGCCTTCTGCTCGGGATCGGCCGGTTTCTGCTGGATGGTCGGTGCCGGAGTCGAGGGGGGCAGGGGGAAGTTGTCCGGCGGCGGGGCGGTCTGGGTATTCACCGTGGTCGCTTGCGCACCTTGCGGCGGTTGTGCGCCGAAGTGGGTGACGCCCTCGGCGTCGACCCATTTGTAGATCGGGGCGGCCATGGCGAAAGAGGAGAGGGCGAGCAACAAGCTGGCCGGGAGGATCATGCGTCGCATGCGGAGTCCTTGGAATGCGCTAACTGCGGCTAACTATAACCAAATCCGCCAGCGCGGCATGCTGCACGGCATCACAACCGCCGCCGGAGACGGCCTCGCCGTGGCAAGTCCTCGCGGGAATCATGGGCATTTTGGAAAAGTTTGCTCTAAATCGGAATTTTCTAGCCATAAAATCTGTTTTTGGTCATTGATCAGCTTTTTTATGGAAGGGTATGGCAGCTTCCTTGGAATTTTTTTTGATAATTTTCAGAATAAAGCTTGACTTGCGTTCGACGAATGCGAAGAATCCAAGCTCGCTGTAGCGGGCCGTCTGCAACCCAGTCCCCTCTCCGGCAGACCATGAGGTGCCTACCCGCGCCGAAAGTTACACCCTGCTTCGCGTTACCTCGCGCTGGGTGGAAGAGCTCCGTAACACCAGGCGCCCTTCCAAGTTTGCTCAATCGGCAGTTGACGTAGCCGGTGACTACCGTCACCCATGCTCTGCCGGGCAGCCAACCGAATTTCGGTCGCCCGCCCCTGGGTGGCCGTATAGCGTTCTAGAGGTGAAAACGTGGAGCTTTTATCTGGCGCTGAAATGGTCGTCCGCTCGTTGCGCGACGAAGGCGTTAAGTACATCTACGGGTACCCGGGTGGTGCCCTCCTGCATATCTACGACGCGCTCTTCAAGGAGCACGACGTGACCCACATCCTGGTGCGCCACGAACAGGCGGCTACCCATATGGCCGACGGCTACGCCCGCGCCACCGGCAAGCCCGGTGTCGTGCTGGTGACTTCCGGCCCGGGCGCGACCAACGCCATCACCGGTATCGCCACCGCATACATGGACTCCATCCCGATGGTGATCCTGTCGGGCCAGGTGCCGAGCAACATGGTCGGTACCGATGCGTTCCAGGAAACCGACATGGTCGGGATCTCCCGGCCGATCGTGAAGCACAGCTTCATCATCAAGCATCCCTCGGAAATTCCCGAGGTGATCAAGAAGGCCTTCTACCTGGCGCAGTCCGGTCGTCCGGGGCCGGTGGTCGTGGATATTCCGAAGGACATGGGCGACCCGACGCAGAAATTCGAATATTCCTATCCGAAGAAGGTCAAGTTGCGTTCGTACAGCCCGGCCGTTCGCGGTCACTCGGGACAGATCCGCAAGGCCGCCGAGATGCTCCTGGCCGCCAAGCGCCCGGTGGTCTATTCCGGCGGCGGCGTGATCATGGGCAATGCCGCGGCGCCGCTGACCGAGCTGGCGCAGATGCTCAACCTGCCGGTGACCAACACCCTGATGGGCCTCGGCGGGTATCCCGGCGCGGACCGCCAGTTCCTCGGCATGCTCGGGATGCATGGCAGCTTCACCGCCAACCTGGCGATGCATCACAGCGACGTGATCCTCGCGGTCGGCGCGCGTTTCGACGACCGGGTCATCAACGGTGCGGCGAAGTTCTGCCCGAACGCCAAGATCATCCACATCGACATCGATCCGGCGTCGATTTCCAAGACCATCAAGGCCGACATCCCGATCGTCGGCCCGGTGGACAGCGTTCTCACCGAAATGGTCGCGATCGTCAGGGAAATCGGCGAGACCCCGAACCAGGATGCCCAGGCTGCCTGGTGGAAGCAGATCGACGAGTGGCGTGGTAACCGTGGGTTGTTCCCGTACGACAAGGGCGACGGCAGCATCATCAAGCCGCAGACCGTCATCGAGACGCTCTACGAGGTTACCCATGGCGATGCCTTCATCACCTCCGATGTCGGCCAGCACCAGATGTTCGCCTCGCAGTACTACAAGTTCAACAAGCCCAATCGCTGGATCAACTCCGGCGGTCTCGGCACCATGGGCTTCGGCTTCCCGGCGGCGATGGGCATCAAGCTCAACTTCCCGGACGACGATGTCGCCTGCGTGACCGGCGAGGGCAGTATCCAGATGAATATCCAGGAACTGTCTACCTGCCTGCAGTACGACCTGCCGGTGAAGATCGTCAACCTGAACAATGGTGCCCTGGGCATGGTCCGCCAGTGGCAGGACATGCAGTACAACAGCCGTTATTCGCATTCCTACATGGAATCCCTGCCGGACTTCGTCAAGCTTGCCGAAGCCTACGGGCATGTCGGCATGCGCATCACCGACCTGAAGGATCTGAAGCCGAAGATGGAGGAGGCGTTCGCCATGAAGAATCGCCTGGTCTTCCTCGACATCCAGGTGGACGCCAGCGAACACGTCTATCCGATGCAGATCCGTGACGGCGCGATGCGCGACATGTGGCTGAGCAAGACGGAGCGTACCTGATCATGCGACACATCATTTCCCTGCTGCTGGAAAACGAGCCAGGCGCATTGTCCCGCGTGGTCGGCCTGTTCTCCCAACGCAACTACAACATCGAAAGCCTGACCGTGGCGCCGACCGAGGACCCGACCCTGTCGCGTCTGACGCTGACCACCGTGGGGCACGATGAGGTGATCGAGCAGATCACCAAGAACCTCAACAAGCTGATCGAAGTGGTCAAGCTGGTGGATCTGTCGGAAAGCGCCCATATCGAGCGCGAGCTGATGCTGGTGAAGGTCAAGGCCACGGGCGCCCAGCGCGCCGAGGTCAAGCGCACCACCGATATCTTCCGTGGGCAGATCGTCGACGTCACCAGTAGCGTCTATACCGTGCAACTGGCGGGTACCAGCGACAAACTGGACAGCTTCATCCAGGCCATCGGCACTGCGTCGATCCTGGAAGTGGTCCGCAGTGGCGTCACCGGCATCGCCCGTGGCGACAAGACTCTGAGCATCTGAACTGAAAGCAGGCCCGCGAGGCCTTACTGAAGGGGAATTCCCATGCGCGTTTTCTACGATAAAGACTGTGACCTCTCGATCATCCAGGGCAAGAAAGTTGCCATCATCGGCTACGGCTCCCAGGGCCACGCCCATGCCTGCAACCTGAAGGACTCCGGCGTCGACGTCACCGTGGGCCTGCGTAGCGGCTCCGCCACCGTGGCCAAGGCCGAAGCGCACGGTCTGAAGGTTGCCGACGTGAAGACCGCCGTCGCCGCAGCCGACGTGGTCATGATCCTCACCCCGGACGAGTTCCAGGGCCGCCTGTACAAGGAAGAGATCGAGCCGAACCTGAAGAAGGGCGCCACCCTGGCCTTCGCTCACGGCTTCTCCATCCACTACAACCAGGTCGTCCCGCGCGCCGACCTCGACGTGATCATGATCGCGCCGAAGGCACCGGGTCACACCGTGCGTTCCGAGTTCGTCAAGGGCGGTGGCATCCCTGACCTGATCGCCATCTACCAGGACGCTTCCGGCAACGCCAAGAACGTCGCCCTGTCCTACGCCTGCGGCGTCGGCGGCGGTCGTACCGGTATCATCGAAACCACCTTCAAGGACGAGACCGAAACCGACCTGTTCGGTGAGCAGGCCGTTCTCTGCGGTGGTTGCGTCGAGCTGGTCAAGGCCGGTTTCGAAACCCTGGTCGAAGCCGGTTACGCGCCGGAAATGGCCTACTTCGAGTGCCTGCACGAGCTGAAGCTGATCGTCGACCTGATGTACGAAGGCGGCATCGCCAACATGAACTACTCCATCTCCAACAATGCCGAATACGGTGAGTACGTAACCGGTCCGGAGGTGATCAACGCCGAGTCCCGTGCTGCCATGCGCAACGCCCTGAAGCGCATCCAGGACGGCGAGTACGCGAAAATGTTCATTACCGAAGGTGCGGCCAACTACCCGTCGATGACTGCCTACCGCCGCAACAACGCCGCTCACCCGATCGAGCAGATCGGCGAGAAGCTGCGCGCGATGATGCCGTGGATCGCAGCCAACAAGATCGTCGACAAGAGCAAGAACTAAGCGGCTCCGGCGACAGACGAAGAAACGCGGCCCCGGCCGCGTTTTTTCGTTCTTGCCTGGCGATCTGGTATAAAGCCTGGGCCGGCGGAGTTGTCTTCCTAGTCAGAAGTGCTGTCGGCATATTCGTACCCCATCAGTTCCCAAGGAATTGTCCATGAGTGAACGTCCCGAGGAGCCGAACAAGGCCTCCGACGAAGAAAGCCTGCTGCCCATCGACGAACATATAGAAGAAGGGCACGACGCCGAAGGGCGGAAGGTTCGTCACCGCGGTATCTACCTGCTGCCCAACCTGTTCACCACGGCGGCCCTGTTTTCCGGCTTCTACGCCATCATCAATGGCATGAGCGGCCAGTTCGCCAACGCCGCCATCGCTATCTTCGTGGCCATGGTCCTCGATGGACTGGACGGCCGCGTGGCTCGCCTGACCAACACCCAGAGCGCCTTCGGCGCCGAGTATGACTCGCTGTCCGACATGGTCGCCTTCGGTGTGGCGCCGGCGCTGGTCGCCTTCGAATGGGCGCTTGGCAGCCTCGGCAAGGTCGGCTGGATGGTCGCCTTCATCTACGTTGCGGGCGCAGCCCTGCGTCTGGCTCGTTTCAACACCCAGGTCGGCAAGGCCGACAAGCGCTATTTCATCGGCCTGGCCAGTCCGGCCGCCGCGGCGCTGGTGGCGGGCACGGTATGGGCGTTCAGCGATTTCGAGATCCAGGGCGCCAAGGTTGCCTTCCTCGTCGCCCTGCTGGTCGCCGCCGCCGGTGTGCTGATGGTCAGCAACATCAAGTACCACAGCTTCAAGGATCTCGACCTGCGCGGCCGGGTGCCGTTCGTGGCGATCCTTATCGTGGTGCTGGCCTTCGCCGTGGTCTTTACCGACCCGCCGCGCATCCTCCTGTTGCTGTTCCTTGCCTACGCGGCCTCCGGTCCTGTGCAATACCTGCTGCAACTGCGTCGCCGGAAGCAGCCGAGCTGATGTAATTTCCAACGGGCTCCGTAGTCTACTGGCACAAAGCTGGTCATTGCGGAGCCCGTCATGCTGATCAAGATTCCCTCCCGTTCCGACTGTTCCGAGTCGGAAGTCACGTCCGAAACCCTCTACCTGTCCCGTCGGCGCCTGCTCGGCGCTTCCCTCGCCGGATTGGCGCTGGCCAGCGGCCTGCCACGCCTGGGCTTTGCCGACGAGCAGCGCTATGCCGGCGTCGAGTCGGTACCGGCGCCGGGCTGGTTCGCCGAAAAGCTACCGCAGACCCACTGGCAGGCGGTGAATGTCCAGGGGGAGGCGATCACGCCATTCAAGGACGCCACCCACTACAACAATTTCTACGAGTTCGGGCCGAACAAGGGCGACCCGGCGGAAAACGCCTCGGCCCTGAAGACCGAGCCCTGGTCGGTGGTGATCGACGGCGAGGTCGGCAAGCCGGGTACCTATGCCCTCGAGGATTTCGTCAAACCCTACCAACTGGAAGAGCGCATCTATCGGCTGCGCTGCGTGGAAGCCTGGTCGATGGTGATCCCTTGGCTGGGCTTTCCCCTGGCGGACCTGCTCAAGCGGGTCGAACCCAATGGGCAGGCGAAGTTCGTCCGTTTCGAAACCCTGCAGCGTCCGGAACAGATGGTCGGCCAACGCTCCGGTTTCTCGGTGATCGACTGGCCTTATATGGAAGGCTTGCGCATGGACGAGGCGATGCATCCCCTGGCAATTCTGGCGGTGGGCATGTACGGGCGGCTGTTGCCCAACCAGAATGGCGCGCCGTTGCGCCTGGTGGTGCCGTGGAAGTATGGCTTCAAGAGCATCAAGTCCATCGTGCGTATCAGTCTGGTCCGCGAGCAGCCGAAGACCACCTGGGAAAGCATTGCCGCCAACGAGTACGGGTTCTATGCCAACGTCAATCCGCAGGTCGACCACCCGCGGTGGTCCCAGGCCCGGGAGCGGCGCCTGCCCAGTGGGTTGTTCAGTCCCAATGTGCGGGATACGCAGATGTTCAATGGCTACGGGAGTGAGGTCGCTTCCCTTTATAGCGGCATGGATCTGAGGAAGTACTACTGATGCGCTACTGGTATCTGCGCCTTGCGGTATTCCTGGGGGCGTTGGCGGTGCCGGCCTGGTGGTTGTACCAAGCCTGGATCTTTGCCCTCGGACCTGACCCGGGCAAGACCCTGGTCGATCGACTGGGGCTGGGTGCCTTGGTATTGCTGCTACTCACCCTGGCGATGACGCCACTGCAGAAGCTGAGCGGCTGGCCGGGCTGGATCGCCGTGCGCCGCCAGTTGGGGTTGTGGTGCTTCACCTATGTGCTGCTGCACCTGAGCGCTTACTGCGTGTTCATCCTGGGGTTGGACTGGGGGCAGTTGGGCATCGAGTTGAGCAAGCGTCCCTACATCATCGTGGGAATGCTTGGATTCGTCTGCCTGTTCCTGTTGGCGATCACTTCCAACCGCTTCGCCATGCGCAAGCTCGGTAGCCGCTGGAAGAAGCTGCATCGCCTGGTCTACCTGATCCTTGGGCTCGGCTTGTTGCACATGCTCTGGGTGGTGCGGGCAGACCTGGAGGAGTGGACCCTGTACGCTGTGGTTGGTGCGTCGCTCATGCTGCTGCGGCTACCCTCGATCGCTCGCCGCCTGCCCAGGCTTCGAACTCGTCACGGTGTTTCGTAATAAAAGTTTCAAATAAGTGTTGACGCCAGTTTCTATCTCCCTATAATGCGCACCACTCCCGGCGACGACGAAGAGTAAATGCTTGAAAATCAAGGATTTACGGATTCTCTCCCAGGGGTGGTGAAGCGCTCCGGCAGGTTGTTCGCCGCAGCGGTTCGGTCCCGAAAGGGGGTCGAAACGAAGCTTCATCGAGGTGCTTGACAGCGAATTTGAACGCTGTAGAATGCGCCTCCCGCTGATCGGAAGATAGTTTGAAGGTCGGCGCAAGCGGTTGAGTAGAAAAGAAAATTTTCGAAAATAACGCTTGACGGAACGAGAGGTTGCTGTAGAATGCGCGGCCTCGGTTGAGACGAAAGCCTTGACCAA
>NZ_JAEMVM010000069.1:0-1155 GCF_016463925.1 Pseudomonas sp. P20
CGAGTACGACCGCGAGCGCGCCGACCATGCTCGAGGCTTGCTTGACCGAGTGCTGCACAGTGACCTTTTCGACACCATGATCAGCAGGCAGTCGTTCGGACTGCTCTGGCTCAACCCGCCTTATGGCGACCTGGTGGCGGACCACTCCGGTGCGTCGCAGTACCAGGGCAGCGGCCGCAGGCGTCTGGAGAAAGCGTTCTACCAGCGCTGCCTGCCGTTGCTGCAGTACGGCGGCGTCATGGTCCTGATTGTTCCTCACTACGTCTTGGACGATGAGCTGACCGGTTGGTTGAGCAACCACTTCACCGGCCTGCGCATCTACGCAGCCGCGGATCCTACCTTCAAACAGGTGGTGATCTTCGGCATCCGGGTCCGTCGACAGGACCTGGCCCGGGCGGACGCCAATCAGGTGAGGTCTCGCCTGCAGGCGATCGGCGCGGGCCAGGAAAAGGCCGAGGAAATTCCAGCGGCTTGGCCGTGGGAACCCTATGTGGTTCTGCCGGCCACCAGCGAGCTGGAGCACTTCTATCGAGTAACCCTGGAGCCGGAGCAGTTCGCCGGCGAGATCCAGCGGCTGCGAGGTCTCTGGCCTGACTTCAACCTGCACTTCGCGCAAGCGGGGCTGCAGCCCCGCCCACCAGTCCGCGAGCTGTCTCGCTGGCACCTGGCCCTGGCCTTGGCCGCCGGCGCGATTTCCGGCGTCGTGCGCTCGAAGTCGGGCCGGATCCTGGTCGTGAAGGGTGACACCTACAAGGACAAGGCCCGCAAGACCGAATTCACCGAAGACGAAGACGGCAACATCACCGAGGTGAGGATCCTCACAGACCGTTTCATCCCGATCATCCGGGCATGGGAAATGACACCCTCCTCGGTCAATCAGGGCCGCGTGCTGACCATCAGCTCGTCGGCTGCGACCACGGAAGAGGCTGAAGAGCCCCAACCTGAGCCGGCCCCCGAACCGCTGCTGTTCAGCCCTGGCCAAGTCGTAATGACCGCTGCCGTGAGCCACCTGGTGGAAACCGGTCAACTCAACCCAGCGCCTTTGCTGAACCGCCATCTGGCGGGAGATTGGGGGACGCTGGACCAGGAAGACTGGAACACCAACCAGAGAGCCCTGAAGTTCGGCGATAGGCTGCTGTCGTCCTACGACATCGA
>NZ_JAEMVM010000070.1:0-1301 GCF_016463925.1 Pseudomonas sp. P20
TGCTGTCGTCCTACGACATCGATGCCGGCGGCGAATCCAGGCTCTGGATCATCACCGAGGCAGACCGCAGCTCAACCACGCTTTTGCTCCCTAGCGACTACTGACCTCGCCCCCACGGCGATTCCTTCCACTCCACCCTGCAGGGTATGGCGATACCCGAAAGGGACGTGCATGCCCTGCTTTCTTCCTTCACCTGCAGGAGATGCACATGAACGCTCAGACCCAACCGGCCGCCCTGGCCGCCTCCTCCCTGAACATCAACCTGACCGACTTCATCGACGAGTTCGGCGACGAGCTCCTGGAGTCGCTCAATCGCTCCAACCCCCCGGTCTATACCGGCTCCGACAACGCTCACCGCCAGTTGGTGATGGACCGACTCAAGCGCAAGCCCTTCGCGGCCCAGGCCGAGGTCGTCCAGGCCATCACCGCCCTGCTGCTGGACCGTAACGAGCAGGCCGGGATCATCAACGCCGAGATGGGCACCGGGAAAACCATGATGGCCATCGCTGTCGCAGCGGTCATGCACGCGGCCGGCTATCGCCGGACCCTGGTTGTCTCTCCGCCGCACCTGGTCTACAAGTGGCGCCGCGAGATTCTGGAGACCATCCCAGCCGCCCGCGTCTGGGTACTCAATGGCCCAGATACTCTGCTCAAGCTGCTCAAGCTACGAGATCAGATGGGCGACGCCTACGACGGACGCCAGGAGTTCTTCATCCTCGGCCGCGTGCGGATGCGGATGGGTTTCCATTGGCGGCTCGCCTGCTGGAAGAAGCGCGCCGCCGGCGGCCAATTGCTCGCTGCGTGCCCGGATTGCGGCCAGGTCCTCGAGGACCTGGAAGGCAACCTGGTCACGGTGGAGGAGTTCGAGCGTGGTGACCGTCGACGTACCTGTTCCTCCTGTCGTGGGGCGCTCTGGACGCTGATCCGGCCAGGCAAGCCTGACGGCGGCAACCGGCGCGCAACGATCCTCAAGTCGATGTGTCGGATTCCAACCATCGGCCCGGTCAGGGCGGAGCGCCTGCTGAACGACTTCGGCGAGGACTTCCTGGCCACGATGTTGGTGGACAACGTCTCGGAGTTCATCAACCTGATGGACGCCAAGGGCGACTTCGTCTTCAGCGATCGGCAGGCCAAACGCATGGAGCGATCGATGGCGAACATCGAGTTCGGCTTCGGCGAAGGCGGCTACCAACCGACCGAGTTCATAAAAAGACAACTTCCCAACGGCTACTTCGATCTGTTGGTGGTGGATGAGGGGCATGAGTACAAGAACAGCGGTTCGGCCCAGGGCCAGGCCATGG
>NZ_JAEMVM010000071.1:0-1301 GCF_016463925.1 Pseudomonas sp. P20
TGCTGTCGTCCTACGACATCGACGCCGGCGGCGAATCCAGGCTCTGGATCATCACTGAGGCCAATCGCAGTTCGACCACCCTGTTGCTCCCTAGCGACTACTGACCTCGCCCCCACGGCGATTCCATCCACTCCACCCTGCAGGGTATGCCGATACCCGAAAGGGACGTGCATGCCCTGCTTTCTTCCTTCACCCGCAGGAGATGCACATGAACGCTCAGACCCAACCGGCCGCCCTGGCCGCCTTCCCCCTGAACATCAACCTGACCGACTTCATCGACGAGTTCGGCGACGAGCTCCTGGAGTCGCTCAATCGCTCCAACCCCCCGGTCTATACCGGCTCCGATAACGCTCACCGCCAGTTGGTGATGGACCGACTCAAGCGCAAGCCCTTCGCGGCCCAGGCCGAGGTCGTCCAGGCCATCACCGCCCTGCTGCTGGACCGTAACGAGCAGGCCGGAATCATCAACGCCGAGATGGGCACCGGGAAAACCATGATGGCCATCGCTGTCGCAGCGGTCATGCATGCGGCCGGCTATCGCCGGACCCTGGTCGTCTCTCCGCCGCACCTGGTCTACAAGTGGCGCCGCGAAATACTGGAGACCATCCCAGACGCTCGCGTCTGGGTACTCAACGGCCCGGACACTCTGCTCAAGCTGCTCAAGCTACGAGATCAGATGGGCGACGCCTACGACGGACGCCAGGAGTTCTTCATCCTCGGCCGCGTGCGGATGCGGATGGGTTTCCATTGGTGGCTCGCCTGCTGGAAGAAGCGCGCCGCCGGCGGCCAACTGCTCGCTGCGTGCCCGGATTGCGGCCAGGTCCTCGAGGACCTGGAAGGCAACCTGGTCACGGTGGAGGAGTTCGAGCGTGGTGACCGTCGACGTACCTGTTCCTCCTGTCGTGGGGCACTCTGGACACTGATCCGGCCAGGCAAGCCTGACGGCGGCAACCGGCGCGCAACGATCCTCACGTCGATGTGTCGGATTCCAACCATCGGCCCGGTCAGGGCGGAGCGCCTGCTGAACGACTTCGGCGAGGACTTCCTGGCCACGATGTTGGTGGACAACGTCTCGGAGTTCATCAACCTGATGGACGCCAAGGGCAACTTCGTCTTCAGCGATCGGCAGGCCAAACGCATGGAGCGATCGATGGCAAATATCGAGTTCGGCTTCGGTGAAGGCGGCTACCAACCGACCGAGTTCATCAAGCGCTACCTACCTGATGGCTACTTCGACCTGCTGGTGGTGGACGAGGGACATGAGTACAAGAACAGCGGCTCGGCCCAGGGCCAGGCCATGG
>NZ_JAEMVM010000072.1:0-2885 GCF_016463925.1 Pseudomonas sp. P20
ACCGCCCAGGGTGTCTCCACGCTGCAGAACTACGGCCTGGCCGCGCTGTACACGGTGCTGACATTCGTCGTGCGCCTGGTGATTCTGGTCATGACGATCCCGTTGTTCCTGATGGCCGCGTTCACCGGCCTGGTGGACGGCCTGGTGCGCCGGGACCTGCGCAAGTTCGGCGCCGGCCGGGAGTCCAGCTACCTCTACCACAAGGCGCGCGGCAGCATCATTCCGCTGGCGGTCGTCCCCTGGACCCTCTACCTGGCGATCCCCATCAGCATCAATCCCCTGCTCATCCTACTGCCCTGCGCCGCGCTGCTCGGCGTAGCGGTGTGCATCACAGCATCCACCTTCAAGAAATACCTCTAGTCCTCGAGGAGACGCTCATGGCCCTACCGCTGAAACACCTCTTGCCTTCGCGCGACACGGCTCTACACGCCAGTTGGATCACGCTGACTGTCCTTGTACTGCTGCTTTCAGCGGCTGTACTCATGACGATGGGCAGGCTCAAGGAGGCCGGCACGTATTGGCAAGTTCTCGTTGAAGTCGCCCTGGTATTGCTGTCAGTCCAATGGTTGCTCACCGCAACCTGGGTTCGAGTGGGTACTCGTCGTGGTCCATGGACCAGACAGGCCGTTTTAACTCCGCTCGCCTGGCTCAGCGTGACCTCGGTTCTATACGTCTATGCCGTGGCACAGGTGATAAATCGGTTGATTCCAACAATGGAGACGGTAGCCCCCCACGCTACTACAGGGGCCGCCGAGGGCGCGGCATTTCTCACGCTATGTGCCGGATTCTCACTATGCCTGGCAACTATGACAATGGTCATTACGCACCTTTGCTACCTGTGTATTCGGCACCGGCGCACTATCGGTTGAGCACCTCGAACCAGTGAGTCAACCAAGGCACAGCGTGTGATCTCAACTCACTAGATGAGAACCACGCGACAGCAAAAAGCAGAATCAAAAAGATCAACGCGAAACGCCAAATTTTCATTTCGATGCCTTCAGGGTGACGAACGACAAATGATGCCATGCCCTGACTAGCTCCACAGCCGCAGCCCCTGTTTAACCAGACACTTACCAATCTGGAAGCCCTCGTATCTCCGGAGACACCTATGCAGTGGACTCACGAACAGTCACCGATCATCCAGTCGAAGGCATCGAAGATCCTGGTGCGAGCCTTCGCCGGCACTGGCAAGACCACCACCCTGGTGGGCTTTGCCAAGGCGAACCCTACCCTGAGAATCCTCTATCTTTGCTACAACAGCTCGGTGGAGAAAGCCGCGAAGGGCAAGTTTCCCCGCAACGTAGTGTGCAAGACCGCCCACAGCCTGGCTCATGCGGTGTACGGCATCCAGTACGCCCACAAGAAGACGAAGAACCTGCGTCTTACCGATATCGCCCGCGGACTCGATACCCAAGACTGGGAGTTGGTACGTGACGTGCTGGCCACGCTGAACAACTACATGGCTAGCGCCGACGCGGAACTCGGCCGACCGCACTTCCCGCGCTTCCGCGACAAGGCGTTCCTCACCAGTGCCCAGGAACGCTTCCTCAAGCAGGGCCTGGACATGGCGCGAGTAGTCTGGAGGCGCATGGTAGATCTCCAGGACACCGGCATGCTGATGCCCCATGACGGCTACCTGAAGCTGTATCAACTGAGCAAGCCCGATTTGAGCCAGCGCTTCGACTGCATGCTCTTGGACGAGGGGCAGGACATCAACCCAGTGATCGCGGACATTGCCCATTGGCAGCGCATCAGAATGGCTATCGTCGGCGATCCCCATCAGCAGCTCTACCGGTTCAGGGGCGCAGAAGATGCCCTGAACAGCGACTGGATGGCCGGCGCCGAGGAGCACTACCTGACCCAGAGCTGGCGATTCGGCCCCGCGATCGCACACGTGGCCAACATCATCCTCTCCTACAAGGGCGAAACACGGAAACTTCAAGGACTGGGTTCGCAGACGCTGGTGAAAAAGTCCCTCCCGCCGGACCTTCCTCACCGCACTTTCATTCACCGCACCGTTATCGGCGTCATCGAGAATGCCCTGCAGCTGGTCCGCAATCATCCGGAGCCCAAATTCCACTGGGTAGGCGGTATCGACAGTTACTCGCTGCGCGACCTGGAGGATCTGTACGCATTCAGCCGAGGCCTGCGCCAAAACGTCCAGAACAAGAAACTGCTCCGTGACTACCGCGACTACACCCAGTACGTGGAGATCGCCGAGATCAGCCAGGACGGTGAGATGCTTCGCTCGATCAAGATCATATCGACCTACCCTGATCTGCCTGCGCGGATCATTGAGCTTCGCTCACTGACCCTTGACGATGAGCTGGACGCAACAATCACCCTGACCACCGCACACAAGGCCAAGGGGCTGGAATGGGATTTCGTTTGCCTGTACGACGACTTCAACGCGGACCCGCTGGCCCCCGACACCGACCCAGGCAAGCGCGACGATGAGTTGAACCTGATCTACGTCGCAGTGACCCGCGCGATGAAGATCCTCGCCATCAACAGCCTGGTTCTGTCGATCATGCAGCGGTACGTGGACGAGAGAAAGCTGAAGGAACTGGTGGTCAGTAATAGGGAGTAAAGCGAAACTGCAGAAATCCTCGGTACCCAGTAAGGGTATTTTCGATTGAAGCCCTCCCCCTGCCCCTGAAACGGTGCGGTTTTCCCCGAACCGATCCAGGAGCACACCATGAGCATAAAACAGTCCTTCGAATACCATGTCGAGAACATCGTCATTCCCTACAAAACCCTCACCAAGGGCGTCGCGATGTTCAAACACAAAGAAGACACCTTGGAACCCGACGACCACGCCTTGCTCAACCCTCTGCGCTGGGCCGAGGTCGTGCGTCTGGGCCAGGAAGGCTGGGAGCTGGTGA
>NZ_JAEMVM010000073.1:0-195 GCF_016463925.1 Pseudomonas sp. P20
TGTGCCGAGCCTGCCTGCCTGCATCCCTTGGTCGAGGCGCAGGCGGCGCGGACCCCGGAGGCGACGGCGGTGGTGCATGGCGAGATCGAGCTGAGCTACCGGGAACTGAACCGCCGGGCCAACGTACTGGCGCACAGGCTGCGGGCCGAAGGCGTTGGTCCGGACGTACCGGTGGGTATCGCCATGCAGCGCAGC
>NZ_JAEMVM010000073.1:245-1492 GCF_016463925.1 Pseudomonas sp. P20
CAGACGTTCCTGCAGGATGAACTGCCGTTCAACGCACAGCTGACGAACCTATGCCTGGACGACCCGAGCCTGTTCCAGAACGTCCCGGCGCAGTGGGACGGGAATCCGGAGCAGCGTGCCTGTCCGGAGCATCTGGCCTACGTCATCTATACCTCTGGTTCGACCGGGCGCCCGAAGGGCGTTGGCATCACCCATGGCGCGCTGGTCAATCACATGCGCTGGATGCAGGAGCGCTTCCAGTTGGCGGCGCACGAGCGGGTGTTGCAGCGGACCTCGAGTAGCTTCGACGCCTCGGTGTGGGAGTTCTGGCTGCCACTGATGTCCGGCGCTCGCTTGCACTTGGCGCCTGCGGAGCTGGGTACCTCGCTAGAGAGCTTGTGGGGGCTGGTCGAGGCACAACGGATCAATGTGCTGCAAATGCCGCCGTCGCTGTTGCAGGCGCTGCTGCCTTTCGCCGGCGACGACCAGTTGGACTCGCTGCGGCTGCTCTGCTGCGGTGGCGAAGCGCTGAGCGGCGCGCTGCTGGAACAACTGGGGCGCCGCTGGAACGGCGAGCTGGTCAACCTCTACGGGCCGACCGAAGCGACCATCGATGCCTGCTGCTTCTCGGCGCCGGTGAAGGAGGTCGGGGCGGAAATTCCCATTGGTGCACCGATCGCGGGGGTGCGCGCGCGCATCCTCGATGCGGCGGGTGGGGTCTGTCCGGTGGGTTGCCGAGGCGAACTGCTGATCGCCGGTGCCGGCCTGGCGCGCGGCTACCTGGGACGACCTGGGCTGACCGCGGAGCGCTTCGTGCCGGACCCGTACGGCGACGGCGAGCGGATCTACCGTACCGGCGACCTGGCGCGGTTGCGCAGAGACGGGCAGATCGACTATCTCGGTCGCCTGGACCACCAGGTGAAGATCCGGGGTTTCCGTATCGAACTGGGCGAGATCGAGGCGCGCCTGCTGGAGCAGGAGTGCGTGCGCGAAGCGGTGGTGCTGGCCGCCGACGGTGCGAGCGGCCAGCAGTTGCTGGGCTACGTGGTGCCGCAGGATGTCGGGGCGCTGGAGGACGAGAAGCGCGGCGCCCTGCGTGAAGTGCTGAAGTCGGCGCTCAAGGCGAGCCTGCCGGAATACATGGTGCCGACCCAGTGGGTGTTCCTGGCGGCGCTGCCGCTGCTGCCCAACGGCAAGCTGGACCGCAAGGCGCTGCCGGCGCCGGAAGCCGGCGACAGCCAGCAGGTCTACGCCGCACCGGAGACGGA
>NZ_JAEMVM010000074.1:0-8005 GCF_016463925.1 Pseudomonas sp. P20
TGAGAGAGGGTGAGAAATACCTAGGGGGAGGTGCGCGAAAAATCGAGATATAGCGGGAGGGGATGGGGAATATCGAGACGAGAGAATGAAAAGGTGTTGCCAGGGGTGAAATGAAGACCCGGCTCATTCGGCCGGGTCAAAAAGCGTCATCTGATCCTTTCGCTGCCTGCGGTGCTTCCTGACGATTTCGTAGATCAGCCCTTCTGAAATTCCGAACTCCTGGACCAGCTTGTCGGCGTTCGATCCATCGTAGCGCTGCAAGATGTGCAACTCCAGACGCTTGCGAGCCAGGTCATCCTTGACCGGGAAAACAAATGTCAAACCGGCCCAGCGCCGATGCAGCTGGAACGCCACCTCCTCCGACTCGGGCACCGCCTTCTCCCGAGGAATCCCGTTGCGCACGAACGCTTCGACGATCAGTTCGGCCAGCTCGCTGAGCATGTTGTTCCGGCGGCGGATCTGCTGCGAACGGATCTCCTTCATTATTACCTCCGCTTGCTATCTGCGGCCGCCTGGAGCGTTTCCACCAGGGCCTTGAGGATTGGACGCTGCCGCCGCCATCCTTTCGGCAGCTGTTCCAAGCCGGCCGCCTGTTCTGGATGCTCAATGCCCAGGCCCAGGCAGAGCCGATCCACTTCAGCGAGTAGGTACCGCTTCTCCTGCTCGACATGCAGTGCCGCCAGGATTGCCGTGAGCTGATCTGGCTTCTTCAGCCAGGCGACCTTGGCCACGCCGAACATCTGCTTTGCGATCTTGTCGGCGTAACTCCAGGGCAGCCTCATCTCGGCCAACTGCGCCTCGATGACCTGGACCTCGGCGGGCAGTTGACTGAAGTTATGCGGCTTACCGGCTGCTCGCTTGCTGGGCTGTGGTTGCCAGCCCAGGCGCTTGAACTCCGTCAGCAACTGCTCGGCTTGGCGCAGGTTCAGATCCCGCGCCGACCCCTTGCCGAACATCACCTGCAGCTTCTGCCGATAGACATCGTCCTGCAGGCCGAGCTGCTGACGAGCGATGTGGATCTTGCTGAGCAGCCCCCTAGCGAGTGCCATGGAACACCTCCATGCCATGCCGACGACCCAGCCGGCGCAGCTCGGCATCGCTGACGCCCAGTTCGCGAGCGAGCCTGGCCGTCTGCGCGGCCAGCAGCGCCTGGGCGGCGATCATCCGGCTCAACCAGACCTTCGGGTTCACGCCAGGAGCCGGCTGCAAAGCCGGCACGGGCGCTGGTGAGCGTTGGGGCTCGGTCTTTGCTTGCGCGCGCGGTGCGGCAGGCTTGGCTTTGAGCGACGAGTTCTCGGCCAGGGCACCGTTGTATACCGGCGTCTTCATGGGGTTGATGACGAAAGTGTCCGGCAGCTCGCGCATCTTGTACCCGACTTTCTCGATCTGCCCGCCGCCGGCCAAGAACTGCTGAACCAGTTCGTCCAGCTCCTGGGCCTCCTGCCGCTTTACGTCAGCATCACGCCGAGGTGGATCGCCGGCCGTTGAGTGGTAGCGCTCCATGTCATTGCTCCAGCAAGTGCTTGGAAAGGGTCTGCTGGATTTCCTTCGCGCAAGCTCTCCAAGCCTCTTCCGAGACAATGGCATTGCGCAAGGAACCCTTCGGGCTGGCCAGAACGCCACTGCTGAACTGGTCCAGGGCTTGGAGAATCATCACCTGCATCAATGGACCTGAGCGCGAGTACTCCATCAGTTGGGTGACTACTTCGAGATTGCTAGCCATCTCACACCCCCTGAGTAAGCCGAGCTACGGCCTGGTGCCCGATCCCTTGGTGCAGCCGCGCGCGCTTGCCCGCGGCATACCCCGCTTCACTGGCCACTTCGTCACGTGCCTTGAGCTTGCGGCGCTTCATCTCGAACTTGCCGACGTCAGCGTGGTGCTTCGCCATGTACGCCTGGATCGCGTCGGCGATGTTGTCGTCGACGCCCGCGAACTGGTCGACCTTGGCGTACACGGCCTCGATCCATCCATGCGCGAAGGCATCTCCACGGGCCACCTTGGTGGACCGCTTACAGCGTTTCTGCGTGCTCAGGAAGTCCTTGCGCGCCTTCTGCAGCTGTCGCTCCAGCACCTGGTAGGCGTAGCCGGTCAGCTCCGGCGCCGCCGCGCAGCCGACGAACAAGAACGAAGCGCTTTCGAAATAGGAGGTGCAGATGATCAGGTGCGTGCCGAAGGCATGGCAGCACACTTGAGCGAGGCGCACCCGCCAGGCCGGCGGTTTTCCATCCGAGCCGGCGGGAACCCTGGCTTCGCCAGCCATGCTGGCCAGCACGTCGCCCATCTCCAGGTTGTAGGCTTCCATCAGTTTGTGGGCATGACGCAGCGCGATCTCGGCCTCGTTCGGGTTGGAACCCCGCCCCTTGGCCATTTCCAGGCACTTCTTGATCTTGTCGAGGATACGGTCCTGGTCCATGTCACACCCCCGCGATATCAAGAGGAATGGAGCGGTACTGGTCGGTGTCCCCGACCCGCTCCTGGATACGCACGTACGCCTTGGTGCTCACGACCTGGACAGCCTCGCCGATGGCCTGCATTGCACGCTGCCAACGTTCGTCATCGATCTGCAGGCGGCGCAGAGCGAGCACGCTGCCGGTGCGGATGTTCCCTGCCTGGTCTACGCGGAACGCATCGTTGATCAGTGTGATGACCTCCGCGCGAGCACCTTCCGTCCACTCATGGAGGCACTCGTCGATCAGCGCCTTGGCGGCCTGCAGGCGCTCGTCGAAGGCGATGTTGTCTGCCATGGCCCGAATGACCTTGTAGCGACCGTCGAAGCTGACCAGAGAGGCATTGCCCTTCTTGCCTCCTACCTTCGCTTGGTACTGCTCGGCCGACAAAGTGATGAAGGCCTCGATATCGCCGAATGTCGCCAGTTTGAAATCCAGCAACGCCTTGTTCAGAGCCTTCCCCTTGGCAACGATCTCCTGCACAAGGCGGTCGCGCTCCAGGTCGATGGGCTTGATCATTTCTTCAGGTACCAGGCGCCCCTTGGCGTCCATGCGGTACCCGGCGGGAACATGCACTGTTTGTTCAGCCATGGGAGGGTTCCTCTTCGGGATTCGGCACAACGCTCATCTCAGCCAGGGAGACGAACGCATTCAGGATGTGTCCGCAGTTGTTGCAGGTGATCACCAGTTCGATCAGGCTCGGGTCATGAGCTGCAGAGCCTGCGGTGATTTCGGGGTACGGCGTGCTGCACGCGGGGCAGTCGATTTCCAGAACATCAGCCATGGGGACGACCCTCCAGCTCGGTATCAATCTGCAGGTCGATCGCGTCACCCTGTGCGAGGAGCAGCGCCGTGGCCTTCACCAGGTTCGTTCGAGCGTCCAGGCTGGGTTTCCAACAGGATGGCTCGAACGGCCACCAGCCCGGCACCAGTTGCGTCAGGCACGGCTCTCGCTCTGGCTGGCAGATCTGCGTAACGGCTTCGTCGGCGTAGCAGGTAGCGGCCAGCGCAAGTTCACCGCCCCGGTGCTCGGCATCATGGTTGGGACTGAAGCCTTCCTGGAGGATCTGTCGCTGCCGTTCTGCCAGCACATCCCGAGCGAAAGCAGATACCGGCTGCTGGACCGGCATCGCGAAAAGGGCGATCACGTTCTTACCATCCTCAGCCCATTGCTCTGCTCGGTTTGGGTCAGCCGTGTGGTCCGAGATCCAGGCGCCGTCGAAAATGGCCCATGCCACAGGCTGTACTTGCGGTGCCCCATAGAGATGGGCTGTGCAGCTCATGAGGTCGGGGTAGCCACCAGGACGTCCCATTCGATGTTTGCCGTCCTCCAGCGGCACGCCGGCCTGGCAGCCGTCGCACTGGTTCCGCTTTGTGCTGTTGTTCATCAGTGCACCCTCCCAGCAGTCTGCTGCTCGGCCTTGAGGTGCAGGTAGTAAGCGGCCAACTGCTCCAGCTCGGCTTCATACGCCTCGTGTTGATAGGCCAGCTTCAACTCCGCCAGCTTGATCAAGATGTTGTTCGCGTGATTGAGCTGCTGATTCAACGTGTGGTTGATGGTCTTCAGCTCGACCATTTGCTGGTCCTTCGCGAACCCATCGCGCAGAACGTCCTTCAGGGCCAGGCGGCAGTCCTCTTCGCTCATGGAATCAACGTCCATCAGCGGGGTGTAGGCATGGGTGATGACGGTCATTGGTCTTGCTCCTTCACCGGGGTCGTCCAGGCCACATCAACACCGAGCAGGCTGACGACATGGACGGTGACCATCCCGCGAGTGGTCTGGCGAATGCCACGGATGGCGTTGCGGAAGCGGCGGTGCAGCCGCAACGAATCCTCTTCGCGGATGAACAGGCGGCGATCGAGCACCGACGTCTGCTCAATCGGAATGCCGGCCTGGCGCAAGGCGCGGGTGGCGCTGTTGACTGCTTCCAGGCAGCGGGCCAGCTCTGGCGTCAGTACTGTGCAGAGCGGCAGATGGGTAGCTTTCGGCTGCTCTTCAGGGAGGCGGCCAGTGATCGGTACGACGTTCATCTCACACCCCCTTGACCACATCAGCGGTAATGCGGCTTTCACCGATCTCGGCAGCCAGGTTCAGCGCTGCGTTGAATAGGTTTCCGATAGCCAACGGATAGAGCTGGCTGGTTCCGTCCTTGCCGGAGCTGGCGAGGCGTTCAACGATGGCGTGGATGCCACCCTGGTCGATCAGTTCGTCCAGCTTCTTGCCGGCGCGTCCGACACGAAATGCCAGGTGCTGCTCTACATCACCCGAGGGGATAGCCGGCAAGATGGCGATCTCGACCCGCTGGGCTACTTCGCGCACGTCGGCGTTGCGTGGCGACAGCTTGATGAGCAGTTCGGGCTGACCGATCAGGATGATGCTGAGCAGCTTGTCAAATCCGTCCTCGAACTGGTCGCGCATGCGCTTGAGGTGGTTGAGGGTCTGGGTCGGGATCGAGTGCGCCTCTTCGATGATCACGACATGACGGTTGCCGGCGGCGTATGAGTTCTTGAGGCAGGTGTGGACCTGGCGGAAGCGAGCTTCGGGGCTGGACTTAGGTGTTTCCAGCGGTGCCACGGCATACATGATGGCTTCGGCGATATGAGTCGCCTTCAGGGTCTTGCCCTTGATGTCGTTGGCCTCCATGCCAACTACGAAGGGGTCGATGGTGATGACCGGCTCGTTGCGCAGACGGTGGGTCAGATCGCGACGCAGAGTGCTCTTGCCGGCACCGGACTCGCCCACGATAGCGAGGAAGCCGTCATGGCGTGCGGTTTGGTACATCGATTCGCGGATGTAGCGAATATCGCCGCTGAAATACATGTCTTCGGCGCAGCGTAGATCGCCAAACGGGTCGACCATCACGCCGAAGGCGCGCTTGGTATCTGGCCGCAGGGATTGTTTTGCCATTAGCATGTCGGGGCACTCCTGGTTTTCGTGATTGGTTTCCGGGGCTGCAGGAGTCGCCGCGTTGGCGCGCGGCGACTCCACTTCTTCTTCCAAGGCGGCGATGTCGCCGTCTTGCGCACCAACGTCATAGAGCCAGTCGGCCATACGGCCCCACAGCTCCTGCTTGTCGATGGACTTGGGCCACTGGTCGTGATTGACCAACTGGGCGATGGCTGCCGGGCTGAGCTTCATCGCCCTGGCCAGATCAGCCTGGCCAAGGCTGAGGGTTGCGAGTACTTCCTTCAGGCGCAGCATTACTCACCCCCTACCAGGCGCAGGCTTGGGCGTGCAGGTGCCTGCAACTGCTGAACGATGCTGTCGAGTTGCTCCTCCATAGCGCCGTCCGGGTAGTTGGTCTTGAGCCACTCCATGGATGCTGGTGTCCAGGCTGTACCCATACGTGCGCGCAGCGCCTTGGCTAGCTCGATGCGGTTCAGTGGTTTCAGCTCGACCGAGGCCAAGCCAGCCACGGTGACGCGAGTTTCCAGTTCGGTACCGCGCTTGGGCAGGTAGGTTGGCAACACGGTGTTGGCCTGTTCCTTGAACGGATCGATCTCGCCGTTGAACGGCACTGCTCGCGACCTGATCGCCTTTTCTGCCTCCGTGACCGAGCTGGTGCCGGTGGCGAGTTGGTCCAGGTGCTTTCGGTCCTTCTGCGCGGCTGTCTCCGGCAAGGCTCGGTGCTCTTCGCCAATCACCCGGCGAGTGGCAGCGTTAGCCGCGAACCCGTTGTCGTCACGCTCAACACGCTCGACCACCTGGTAGTGCTCGCGGCCGTCGTCTCCAACAAGCACAACCTGAGCGCTATCCGCATCGCGGAACGGGTTGCGGGTAATCAGCACCTGGTCACCGACCTGCAAGTGCTGGATAACGGACACGTCGTATTCGGCACCGCGGAACGGCACCCGCAGCCGGGCAGAAACCTTGCGTTTCTCCGGTGCGGCAATGGCCAGTTCGCGCATCGTCTCTGCAGGCGGTGCAATGCGCAGTTGCTCAGGCTTGATCGTCATCCAGGCCGCGTAGCGAGTGCGGTGATGTCGGGTGTGGATGGCGGTGGCGTTGTAGTGCCGCATCCAGCGTCCGGCCAGCCCGTTGATCTCTTCCAGAGTGCGCGGTTTCTGCATCAGTTGCAGGCCACTTTCAAACTCACGCTCGACGATGTTGTGGGCCTGCTCGACCTGGCCCTTAGCTCGTGCGTTACCGACTTTGTTGATGATCAGCTCGATGCCCAGGGCGCGACACAGGTTGCGGAACATCGAGGAGGTCATGGCCGCACCGGGGTCGGTCATGATCATGAAGGGCACGCCATGGAACGGATCGGTATCACCGCGCTTGACCATCGCGCTGATCAGTACATGGCAGAGGTTCTCCGCGCTTTCAGCGCCGAGCACGTAATGCACGTACAGGGTACCGCTGGTGTGGTCCGTGATGACGTAACGCCATAGGCGCTGCTTCTCGATGCGCTTGAGATTCTCTGGCTTGCCGTCGTAGAACTCGGCCTTATTCATAGCACGTGCGCCGTCATTGGCCAGGTAGAACTGAGTGGAGATCGAGGCGTCGATCTGCCAGACGTGGTTGGGATGCAGACTGACCAACTCAACCGCAGGGGCCGGGCGCAGCAGTTGCTCAGGGTGCAAGCCATAGGCACGCAAGGCCCTGCCTATGGCGCTGAGCGACATGAGCGTGACTTCACCAGTACGGTGATCCACAGAGCCTGCGACGATCTTGCCGTTGTTGCGAAGTCGCTCGACGGCGCGCTCCAGGGTGCTGAGTTGCTTGTCGTTATCGCGGATGGAGCGGATCAACGTGGTACTGAGTAGCTCCGCCTCATCGCGAGTCAGCGCTGAGGTGCCGGCGTCGACCCGCTTCTTTCGGGGCTGGGTCACAGTGACCTCCTTCAGTTTCCGGTACAGAGTCGCCAGGGAGATGCGCAGATCGTCCGCCGCCGCTTGGCACAGCTCTGTTCTGCTCGTGGTGGAGCGATCCAGCTCGTGTGCCAGGGCAACGAGGCGTTGAGTCATCACGGCGCTCATAGGCTTACTCACCCTGCTTGGCGGCTTCGGCCAACGCGGCCTTCACCGCCTCCTCGCTGTCATCAGCCATCCAGGTCGGCGTGGCACTGGCGGACAGCGTGGCGGGGATGTTGTATTCAGCGCGGATCTGCAGCAGCGCCCGCTCTACCTGGGCGAGCATGCCGGCGATGATCGGACGCTGGTCTTGCCCGGACTCTTCGCCTTTCTCGACCAGCAGTTGCACGGCTGGATGCAGTGCGCCGGCAATGGCGGCTTCGGCCGCGGTGGCCTTGGTGGCGAGTTCTTCGCGTCGTTCGGCCAACTGCTCATCCATCGGCTGCACGACCACCAGAGGCTTTCGCGCCAGTTGAGCAGCCAGTTCGTCGATCTTGGTGTTCTTGTCGGCGTTGACCTGGGCGAGGGCCTTCTTGTCTTCGCGGGCTTCGCGCAGGGCCTTGCGCAATTCCTTGACCGACATGGTGGCCACATCGTCAATGCTCAGCTCGCCGGTCTGGCCAGTGAGTTCCAGCTCCTGGATCTCTTCATCATCCAGGACGAGCATTTCGAAGAGCTTGGTCTGATTGCCAATAGCTTTGGG
>NZ_JAEMVM010000075.1:0-1514 GCF_016463925.1 Pseudomonas sp. P20
CGAACTCCAGCTCGATACGTGCGCCGCTCATAGTCCACCCTCCACCAAAACCAAACGTCCATTGGCCAACTGCTGCCCGAGCTGCTCGACGCCGACCACGCTGCCGGACTGGACGGCATTGCTGCGCGAGCTGCCCTGCAGGAGATAGTTGACGATCATTGAGAGCCAGCCTCCGCGTCGGCCAGAGTCGAACACGTAGACCAGAGCGTTGGATGATGCATCCAGGAGAACCGCCTGCGGCTGAGCGAGCGCCTGCGGAAGTTGCCGCAGGTCGGCCAGCGTCAGTCCAGCGAGCGCGTCGTCTACCTCTGGCTCGGTCGTCGCGGCCTTGACCAGTGGCACCAATTGCTCGTCGCGCATGCTGATCAACGCGGTCTGTGGCGTGACGCCCGCCCGTTGCATGCCAGCGACCGTCTCGGGGCTCAGCGTGCCCACGTTGCGAGCGCTGCCACGCACCACTGGCTCGGCCACGACCTCATCCAGCCAGCTTGTCCAGGAGCGCTGCAGCGCCTCCTCGACACGCTGCTCGTCCAGCAGTTGCCTGTTCATGCGTGCCGCCGGTTCGGCCGGCAGCGGCGCGGTCTTCTCCAGGGTCAGCTGCACCTGGTTCTCGAAGGCGGCTCGACCGGGTGCGTAGTTCCAGCCCGGATCGATGCCTTCCGGCACCTGGACCACCTCGCCGTGGAAAACGATGTTGCGCAGGCGGCCAGGCGGTGGTTCGTCCGGTCCCGACTTCCCCATCGCCTGCAGCTCATCCAGGCTGTAGGCCGTGACGTAGCACTCGCAGCCGAACCCCGACGGCGGATAGTGCGTCTTCCACCACGGGTTGTCGGCATGGATGTGCAGGCCATCCCATGCCAAGTGCAGCTCGCGCGGGTGCTCGACAGCGTCACTGTGGTGATAGCCCCAGTACGGCCGCGTTGCCTTCACTGCCTGCAGCTGGGCGTAGCGGCCGGCTGCGTAGCTGGTACGCAGGTTGGTGCGGTAGATCACCTGGGCACGCCAGGCGCGACCGCCGGCCGGCTCCCAGCCGTAGTTGTCCAGGACGGCGTAGTAGTCCTTCTGGAACTCCTCCAGGGTTAAGCCATCGCGGATCGCCTGACGCACCACTGCGTAGAGATCTGCGACCAGGTCCGCACGATGGGCGCCTGCGCTCACAAACGACTGGTCATGGGCGGCACCGCGCACCGTGGCGTAGTTGACCGAGGGGTTCTTCGCCTCAAAGAAAGCGATCTGCTCGCGAAACGAGAGGCTGCCATACGTCGCCGCGGTAGCCATCAGGCACTACCTCGCGCGGCCAGATCGTCCTGGACGTCAGTACGTCCAGCCAGGTTCGCTGCCTGCAGGCCGACCGCCATGGCGGCCGCGTATTGATCCAGGCTCAGCTCGGGAGCAAGTTGCAGCAGTTGCTCCTGCAGCTCGTCGAGGCTGGTGGCATTGTCGACCAGAGCGCGGAGTTGCTCGCTCCAGTCCTTTACCGCCGGCTGCATGGCCTTGGCCAACTGGTCCGTCAT
>NZ_JAEMVM010000076.1:0-3159 GCF_016463925.1 Pseudomonas sp. P20
CCACCCGCACCTCCGGACCCACGCCCAGTTCCACCAGGCGCTGGGCCAGGCGATTGGCCTGGCTGTCGAGTTCGCCATAGCTCAGCCGCTGCTCGCCGAACAGCACCGCAATCGCCTCCGGCGCTCGACGCGCCTGCTCCGCAACCAACTGGTGGACGAACGGCCGGCTCGGATAGTCCTCACCGGTCTGGTCCCAGCGCGCTAGCAGCAGGTCCCGCTCGGAACGATCCAATAGCGGCAACTCGCCAAGACTCCGGTTTGCGTCCTGGCAGATCGCCTCCAGCAAATTACGCCAATGGGTTGCCAGCCGTTCCACGGCGACCGCATCCAGGTGCAAACGGTCGTAGCTATAGTGGATGGTCAGCGTCTCGCCCATGTTCACGGCCAGGGTCAGCGGGTAGTTGGTCTGTTCTCGACTCACCACCTCACCAAAGCGCAATCCTGCCGGAGCTCCTTGTTCCAGGGCCTCCGATACGGGGTAGTTCTCGAATACCAGCAGACTGTCGAACAAGGACTCACCACCCTGTCCGGCCCAACGCTGCACCTCGAACAATGGCGTGTGCTCATACTCACGCAAGGCCAGGTTGCGCTCTTGCACCATGGCGACCCAATCGCCCACGCTCAGGTCCGCGCGCGGACGGCAAATGACCGGCAGGGTATTGATGAACAACCCGATCTGCTGCTCGATGCCGGATAGCTCCATCGGCCGGCCGGCCACCGTGGCGCCGAAGCACACCGTTTCCTGTCCGGTATAGCGTTGCAAAAGCAGCAGCCAGGCCGATTGCACCAGGGTGTTCAGGGTCACTCGTTGGGCGCGGGCAAAGGCATCCAGCCGTCGGGTCTGCTCCGCGTCGAACAGTTGATAGTGATCGCCGTAACCATCAGCCACTGGTTTGACCTGACCAGCAAGCGCCTGCATCAGCCGCGTAGGTGCATCGAGCTCGGCGAGTTGCTCCTTCCAGAAACGCCCGGCGGCATCCTGATCCTGACGTTGCAGCCAGGCGATATAGTCGCGATAGCGACCCGCCAGCGACGCCGGCAAGCGACCCGCATACCGCTCCAGCACCTCGCCGAGCAAGCGCGAGCCACTCCAGCCGTCCATCAGAATGTGATGGTTCGTATAGACCAGATGATGTCGACCTTCGCCCACGCGAATAACCGCGATCCGCAACAACGGCTCCCTGGTCAGGTCGAACCCCTTGCGCCGCACGTCTTGCGCATACGACTCCAGCGCCTGCTCAAGGTCCTCTCGCGCACTCCAGTCGAAAACCTCGAAGGGCAGCCGCACCTGCTTGTGGATCAGTTGCAGCGGCCGCTCCAGGTCCGTCAGTATGTTGGCCCGCAGCACCTCGTGACTGGCGACGGTCGCCAACCAGGCCTGGTGGAAAGCCCCGACGTCCAGTCCTTCCACGTCCACTCGCATCTGGTTGACGTAGTCGCTTCCTCCCTGCTCGTACAGGGAGTGGAAAAGCATCCCCTGCTGCATTGGCGACAGCGGATAGAGGTCGGCGATCTCGCCTGCCGGAACTGGCAAAGCGTCAAGTCCGGCCTGGTCGAGGTTCGCCAAGGGAAAGTCCGATGGTGTCACGCCACGATTGCGCTCCTGGCAGCAATGTTCCACAAGAGTCTGGAGCTCCCGTCCGTACTCATCCGCGAGCGCCTGTATGGTCTGCTCGTCGAACACTTCCCGGCTGAAGGTCCAGCCCAGGCTCAGCTCGCCGTCGTAGACCCGCCCGTCGACGCTCAGCAATGCGCCCAGAGGCGCCTGCTCGTCCATGACCGCACCACCATCCTCCCGGGCCGGCGCGAACAATCCGCGTTGCTCATCGAAGCTGCCATCGAACTGGCCTAGATAGTTGAAGACGATCTCGCCTTCCGGCAACGTTTCGAGCGTTCTGCGGGCCTCGGCGCTTCCCAGGTAGCGCAGTAGGCCGTAGCCGATCCCCCTGGAAGGAATTGCGCGCAGCTGTTCCTTGATGGCCTTGACCGAGTCGGCCAGGTTCTGCCGGGGGCTGAGGCGCACTGGATAGAGGCTGGTGAACCAGCCAACGGTACGGGTCAGGTCGATATCCTCGAACAAGTCCTCGCGCCCATGACCCTCCAGGCGGACCAGAACCTCCGCCCGCCCGCTCCAGCGACAAACCACCCGTGCCAGCGCTGTCAGCAGCAGGTCGTTGACCTGTGTGCGGTAGGCTGCTGGCGCCTCCTGCAGCAAGCGACGGGTCGTCTCGCGCGGCAACCGGGTATCAGCGTGGGCAACATGCCTTTGCTGACGGCCACCTTCGGGACGCTCGCAAGGCAGATCCGTGCTCACGCCCTCCAGCGCCTGTCGCCAATAACAAAGCTCACGCTCGACGGCTTCGCTGCTGGCATGCTCCTTCAGGCGATCGGCCCAAGCCTTGAACGAACTGGTTTTCGCCGGCAAGTTCGGCGCCTGTCCAGCCTGTAGGCTCTGATAGGCCTGTTGCAGGTCTTCCAGCAGGATTCGCCAGGAAACGCCGTCCACCACCAGGTGATGAACGACCAGCAAGAGCCGCTGGCTGCCATCGGGCAAATCGGCCAGCAGCACTCGCAGCAAAGGCCCATGTTTCAGATCCAAGCTGCGTTGTGCCGCCTCGACGACCTCCGAAAGGTCGCCGTCAGCCAACTGACGCACCCATAGCACATCTTCCGCACACGCGGCAGGATCGAACGCCGCCTGCCACTCTTCGTCCACGCCGTCGAAACGCAATCGCAAGGCATCATGACGGGAAACGACGGCCTGTAACGCTTCTCTCAACAGAACAGGCTCGAGAGAATCTGCCGGCGCCAGCAACAGAGACTGGTTCCAGTGATTGCGCTGGGGAATCGCCTCGGCGAAGAAGCGCCGTTGCACCGGAGTCAGCGGCATCGATCCGCTGACCGGGCCCTGGTCGACCGCTAACGCCGGCGCGAAGCGTGCGACCGAAGCCACGCCTTGCACGGTCTGGTGCTGGAACAGATCCTTGGGGGTGAACTGGATACCCGCCTGGCGAGCTCGGCTCACCACCTGCAGGGAGATGATCGAGTCTCCGCCCAGCTCGAAGAAGTTGTCGGTCAGCCCGACCCGCTCCAGCTTCAGTACCTCCGCCCAGATCGCCGCCAGTTGCTGCTCCAGGTCCGTCTCCGGTGCGGCGTAGA
>NZ_JAEMVM010000077.1:0-592 GCF_016463925.1 Pseudomonas sp. P20
CGGGAGAGTGTGCGTTCATACGGCTCTACGGCCTGTGACGTCCCGATTTTGTCTCCTTTCATGCCGGACCTCCTGTGGTCTGGGTGGGTTTGTTTGGCGACGCCAACCTTACCACCGGATGCGTCCGGCTCCCTTCTAGCTGCGACCGTCACGCCTTTAGCGCTACCGGTCCTGCAACCTCATTTTTCATCTCGTCTTCCGCTGCCAGTTGCCGGCCCACGCCGGCAAGGAGCCCATACATGAACACTTCCCAGCCCCTGGTCACCCACCAGTGCATGAATTGTGACCAGCACCACCCACACCACTTGGTGCGCCAGGTTCTTCCCGCCGAGAACACCCCAGAAGGAGAAGCCGAGGTGTTGGTCTGCCCCTGCTGCGGGAGCTACGACGTCCATCAGTTGGAGGCTGTCTTTGATGAACACTGAAGCCCGCTTTCCGAGTATCCACGCCTCGGCCGCGTTCACCGACTCGGCGGTGGTTCATGCCAATCAAGTTGGGGTCAATCCGATCGAACTGGACGCCCTCAGCCAAGTGATCTCGCGCCTTTCGCGGGACGAGAGCACGGTCGCACCCAGTTCGATGGAGCGAGAGC
>NZ_JAEMVM010000077.1:630-1539 GCF_016463925.1 Pseudomonas sp. P20
ACTCCCAGCACCTCACCGCCGTATTCCGCATTGCAGGCAGCAAGGACGCCGCGCGTGAGTTCCTGCATCAGTTGGCCAACAACTATCCCGGGCATGAGCCGGAGTTGCCCGAACTGGTGGCCGTTCAGATCGGTGATGCACTCAGTAAGGAGGCCGAATCATGAAGGCGTCCCAGACCTATCAGTGCATCGTCAAGTTCGATGGCGCCGGCTTCTGGACCAATACCATTCAGAAGCAGCGTGCGACCTGCACCTGGAGCGACAAGGTGGCAGCCTCCCGCCTTGCCGAACGGCTATTCGGCGAGGACAACGCCTACATCACCCGTATGCCGGCACAGGCAGGCGACCACGAAAAGCGCATCGAGAGTCGCTGGGAACTGTCCTGCAAAGATCCCAAGGAGGTAGCGCGCGATGCCTGACGTCACCGCTTACCGGCCGGTTGCTGACGAGCTCGCTCAACTGCGCACAGAGGTCCGCATGCTGCGTTCCGCGCATGACGACCTGGCCTGCAGCCGACAGAACGATCGTCGCTGCCTTCAGGAACTGGTGAAACGCCTCCTGACTGCTGCTGCCACCGACAGCCTTCCCCGCTCCCTGGCAGAGATGGAGACCTGGCTGCAGCTCAACAGCGAGGAGACCACTGATGCGTAGTTTCCTTCGCGGCGCCCGGGAAAGCGTCCGCCGGCTGGTGGCCTTCGCTCAAGCCGAAGGCTGGAGCGTCGACCGCTCCGCCGGCGGCCACTTGAAGCTCAGCAAGATCGGCTGCGCCTCGATCTTCATCTCTTCCACGCCAAGCGACGCACGCGGCGAGCTCAATGCCCGCGCCCTGCTCCGTCGAGCCGACAGGCAGCGTTCCCTGAACCAGGAGTCTTTCTGATGCCTATCAAACACGCCATCGTCCACCTGATCG
>NZ_JAEMVM010000077.1:1652-1797 GCF_016463925.1 Pseudomonas sp. P20
CGTTCAGCGGCTGGCTCGGTGAATACCTGGAGGGCGACCGCGACTTCGTCGGCTTCAGCCGCGAAGCGGTCGAGCACCTGCAGAAGCTGATGGAGGAGTCCAATCTCTCCACCGGCGGCCACATCCTGTTCGCCCACTACCAGCA
>NZ_JAEMVM010000078.1:0-2158 GCF_016463925.1 Pseudomonas sp. P20
GGGTACGCCATCGCAGCGGCCACGGCTTATCTCGTCAGCCCGCAGTTGGACAAGGCATTCGGCGTATCCAGTGACAACATCAACAAAGTCACCAAAGGATTCAAGCTCAGCACAGTTGAGGGAATCGGTGGATTTGCTGCCTACAGCATTGCCCAAGGCTTTGCTCAATCGGTCATGCAGCAGGCCGCCTATGGCGGCAGCTACATCGACAACCTCGGTAATGCCATGGCAGGTCAGGCGCGCAACCTGGGAATGGCGGTAGGTTTCAATTTCATTGGCGACTCGGTCAAATACCCTGATGGCAGCCCGCCGAAAATCATGGCTCACGCCCTGATGGGAGGTCTGCTGGCCGAAGCCTCCGGCAGTGACTTCAAGACTGGAGCGGCGGCCGCTGGTGCCAACGAGGCCATGATCAACCTCCTTGGGAAAATGGTAGGTGGCGATCAAAACCTCGAACTGATGGCCTCGCAACTCGTTGGCGTAGCCGCGGCAAGTGCGGTCAATGGCGATGTGAGTCTGGGCGCCGAGATCGCCAAAAGCGGGACGGCGTACAACCGGCAGCTACACCCAGATGAAATCAAATTCGCATCGGATGTGAAGCGCGTCAAACGTTATGCCCAGGAAAATGGGCTGAGCGAGGACACTGCCCGCAAAGAGCTTCTCAGCACGGCCGCCATGATGGTGGACAATGGCTGGAACCAGGCCTTGGCCGGCACAGACATCAACGCTGCCCGGGCTGCTCAGTATCTGCGTACGGAGCTGGGCACAGGCCCGGACAGTAATCTCTTCCAGGTGACCCAGGCTGACTACTACAACGAGCGGGTGGGGCTGACGGCGCTATTCAAGAACAAGGAGGCCCTGACCAGCGTTCTGGAAAACATAGCCCTAGCGAATCCCGCGAGCTATACGAGGGACCCCGCGAACCGTGCGGAAGTGCTGAATGCCAAAGGTGAAGGTAGCCAAGCGGGCTTTGGGCTGGCACTGGAAGGGATCGTCAGCGCGCCTTCAAAAACTGCCTTGTGGTTGATGGGTGCGCTAACCTGTTCAAGCTGTGCGGAGCGGGATATCCAGAACGCTTGGAACTCGGTTGCCTCGTTACCTGAAGACATCCGTATGAAAGGCTATCTGGATGCCTTGCACACCATGCAAGGCCAGGGTGCCAGCGTGGTGCGGGACAACGCCGCGAGTTCGACTGCATTGGGAGTTGAGGTTGGGCTGGCCATTGATGGAGGGTTGGCAGGGGCAGGCAAGGGCGTCGTTACGGATGGTCCGAAAGGAATACTTACACTGAAAGATTTTCCTGATGTCTCTACCAAGATAAGCCAGAAGCAGCTTCGCCATATTGCTGGAACACAGCAGCTTGAGGCACGGGGAGGCGGTGGTTTCTTAAACAGTGTCTCTGATGCTCAAAAAGTGCTTGATGCCTACCATACCGGCCAAGTGAAAATCCTAGGGAGAAATGCTCAGGGATTCCCAGTAGTCAAGTTTGAGGGCGTTACTGGAACTAACGTTAATCTCGGTGTTGGTATAACTGATCAGGCAACCAATGTATTTATTATCAAGGGCACAAAGAGTCCAAGTATTGTCCCTACAAATCCAAACTGGAGTCCCAAATGAGTAGCCAGCCAACGTTGGAAGAATGGAATTTTCAAGTGTTAATGCTAATTCAAGCGTTGGTAGGTGCGATATCTGCCAATTTTAGAATGATTGCATTGTTATGGGATGGCGATGAGTGGGTATTGAGATTTTATCTTGAAGAGAGCAACGAAGAGGACGTTGAGGAGATTGAGGATGTTGTTTGCCAATATACGGCATATCAGGGCTCTAGTTTGAGATGCAGGTCTGAGTTGATCGTGGGGCGTGAACGCCTTCCGGGGCTTTCGGAGGTGGGTAGGGTTGTATACCGTCGCAGAGAGTCTTTTGATATTTAGTTGGGGCAAAAGGTAGCTCCGGCGCAGAAAGTGCTATCAATCAAGGCAGGCTTAATTCTCAGCTCCTGTCTGAGGAGGTTGCGAATGGCCACGCGTTCCAGAAACATTTAGTCGAACGGCAAGAGTTTGTTGATCTTGCGCCAACAGCATAAAGGGGACAGATTTATTTTCCCTACTCTAATTTTCTAAGCAGGGAGGCTCCAGTGCAGACGCCGTAAGGAGGCTCC
>NZ_JAEMVM010000008.1:0-434770 GCF_016463925.1 Pseudomonas sp. P20
AGGTATTTCTCACCCTCTCTCACGATGATACGTCGAATCCCGCAATAACCGCACAGTCCCCTTCCACCTTCATCCCCCTGCGACGCACCTCGCAATGCAACCAGCACCCCGGTTGCGCCACCCTCTACCTGGACAGCAGCGCAGCCAGCGAAGACCTGTTCGACACCGCCCGCCGCCGGCTGGAGTCGGCGATCGGAACGCTGAGCGTCCTCGACCTGCTCGACGAAACCGAAGAGCCCGGTGAAAGCATCTGCCGCATCACCGGTTCCCTGCTGTCGTTGCTCAGCGACGCCCTGTCACTGTTCGAGGCGGAATACGCACGCAGACACCGATAACCGACGGAGGCGGTGCCCCCCGGCAAGGCCGGGGGGTTGAGTAGCGGGGCGAAAAGGGGATCCCTCTCCGCCCTGGCTCGGCAGTTGCGCGGTCGGGCGAAAGCCACCCGCCCGCTACGCACGCCAGCCCAGGCAATCCCTGACGATGACCGGTCTTTCATCTGCGACTGTTTCTCATTTACACTCGCCCCCCATTCTTCGGAGCCAGGCTCCTTTCCTGGGTGCATCGTGCCGTTCGATCCCGCCAAGCCGACGCTGTTGTCCACACTGGTTCGTCACTACGAGGAACTGGTCGACCATGTTCGCCGGCGCTTCGGCGACCGGGGCATGGCGCGCGAAGTGGTGCACGACGTGTGCGTGCAGTTGCTCGAACGCGACGAGAAGGAGGACGTGCACACGCCCCTGGCCCTGCTGCGGAAAATCTCCCACGACACCGCCGTGAGCCGCTATCGTAGCGACCGTCGTCGAACCGCCTGGGTGGAAGCCGTCGCCGAGCTTCCGGAAGTCGCCTGCATGGCGGCGACGCCCATGGGTCGCCATGAGGCCGAGCGCGAGTTCCAGGCACTGGTCGACGCCATCGCCACGCTTCCTCCTCGCTGCCAGGCCGTTTTCGTCATGCACAAGATCCACGAAGTTCCCCAGGCGCAAGTCGCCGACCGCCTCGGCATCTCCGTCAAGACCGTGGAAAAGCACCTGCGCCTCGGACTGGCGGCCTGCCGGGAACGGCTCGGCCGCGGCGAGGCACGGCCATGACCCAGCCCTCGAAACGGAATGGGCAGGTTCCGCTGGACGACGCCCTGGAGCGCCATCGCGACGCGCTGAAGGACCTGTTCCCGCTGCCGCCCTCCCGGCCGAAATCGCGCAAGGCAAGCAAGGCGGCCGGCGTCGCGCTATTGCTGGCGCTGGCCATCGGCGCCCTGGCCTGGCTGGACCCGGCCTACAAGCGCGAGCGCTTCGCCACCGCCATCGGTGAGCGGCGCGACGTGACCCTGGCCGACGGCAGCCAGCTCCTGCTCGACAGCGGCAGCCAGATCGAGGTCAGTTGGCACCCGCTCAGCCGCCGGGTCGCGTTGCGCGCGGGGCAGGTGCTTTTCGAGGTATCCCCGGCGCGCTATCGGCCCTTCGTGGTGTCCGCGGGTTCGACCGACATCCGCGTGCTCGGCACCCGGTTCAACGTGCGCCGCCTGGACGACGATGTCCGCGTGACCCTGGAGCGTGGCCGGGTGGAGGTCGGCACCTCGGCTACGGCGCAAGCGCCAGTCGTGCTCCTGCCGGGCCAGCAGGTCGATGCCATTGGCGGGCAACTGATGCCGCTGGCCAAGGTCGATGCCGCCACGGCGATGGCCTGGAAAGACGACCGCCTGGTCTTCGAGCGCACGCCCCTGGGCGAAGCCGTCGCGCTGCTGCGCCATTATCGCAAGGCGCCCATTCTCCTGGACGACCCCAGCCTGGCCTCCCTCCGACTGACCGGCGTCTTCGCCGCGCACAACGCCGACCGGCTGCTCGACCTGCTGCCGAGCATCCTTCCCGTGGCCGTGTCGCGGCAGGAGGACGGCAGCGTCGAGATCCAACGCAAATCGACGCGAAAATAATTCTCGGACGCAGGTAGGGTTTCCCGCGCGCCGTGGCGGCTATCCAGGAAAAGCCAACCTGCATAGGAAATCGAGACGTGCATTTTTCCCTCCGCAGTCGCCACCTGCGTCCTTCATTGCTCGCCAGCAGCCTGCTCCTGGCGGTGTCGGCCCAGGGCCAGGAAAAGCTCGACGTGGATCTGCCCGCCGCGCCGCTCGGCCAGGCGATCAACGCCCTCGCGCAACAATCCTCGGTACAGATCCTTTTCGCCGGCGATCTCGGCGCCGGCCGCCAGGCGCCCGCGCTGAAGGGGCGTTTCACCCCCGAAGAGGCATTGCGCCAGTTGCTCAGGGATAGCGGCCTGAAGGCGCAGGCCAGGGACGAACATACCTTCATCGTCGTTCCGGCCAGCGAAGCCGCCGTGCCCGCTACGCAAGCCCGCAGCGAACCGCTGGACATGGAGCAGATGGAAATCACCGCCTCGCGCACCAGCAGCGACCTGGTCTCCGCCACGCGCCAGTCCACCGTCATCGAGCATGCCCAACTGGAGGAGCTGCGCCAGGGCTCCGACAGCCTGGCCACCGTGCTGGCCAAGGCGGTGCCGGGGATGTCCGATTCCAGCCGCACCATCACCGAATACGGCCAGACCCTGCGCGGGCGCAGCATGCTGGTGATGGTCGACGGCGTGCCGCTGAACACCAACCGCGACTCCTCGCGCAACCTGGCCAACATCGACCCGGCGCTGATCGAGCGGATCGAGGTCATCCGTGGCAGCAGCGCCATCTACGGCAGCGGCGCCACCGGCGGGATCATCTCCATCACCACCCGTCCGGCCGGCGGCGAGAACCGCGCGGAAACCCGCCTCAGCGCCACCTCGCCGCTGACCCGGCTGGGCAGCGATGGCCTCGGCGGCCAGTTCCAGCAATACTTCGCCGGCTCCCTGGGGGCGCTCGACTATTCGTTCGACTTCGGCACCCGTCACGTCGGCGCTTCCTACGACGCCCATGGCGACCGCATCGCCCCGGAACCCAGCCAGGGCGACCTGTTCGACTCGAACGTCTACAACATCGGCGGCAAGCTCGGCCTGCGCATCGACGAGAACCAGCGCGTGCAGCTCGCCCTCAGCCACTACGACGCCCGCCAGGACACCGACTACGCCACCGACCCGAGGGTCGCCAGGCTGCCGCCGGGCTCGGTCCCGGCCAACGCGATCAAAGGCCTGGAGCTGGACGAGCAGAACCGCATCCGCAACACCCTGGCGAACCTCGAGTACGAGAACCTCGACATCCTCGGCAGCCGGCTCTCCGCGCAGCTCTACTACCGCGACTATTTCACCCGCTTCACTCCGTTCGACGCCCGCGCCGTCTCCACCCGCGGCGGCAATGTCGACCAGATCATGCAGAACAGCGAAGTGTTCGGCAGCCGCCTGACCCTGCGCACGCCGCTGGGCGAAAGCGGCAATACCGAACTGGTCTGGGGCGGCGACTACAACCAGGAACGCAGCGACATGCCGCTCGACGTGTTCGACCCGGCGGCCTACGACGCCAGCGGCGGGCTGGTCTTCGACAAGATCGGCAAGCTCACCTACATGCCGCCGCTACGCACCCGCAGCGCCGGCGCGTTCGCCCAGTTGCAGCATCGCTTCGACGAACACTGGTCGATCGACGGCGGCCTGCGCTACGAATACTCCACCGCCGAATTCGACGACTTCGTCCCGCTCTCCGAGTCCAAGGCCGCCTCGCCGGTGACCGTCAAGGGCGGCGACCTCGACTACGACGCGGTGCTGTCGAACCTCGGCATCGTCTATTCGCCGGTGGCTGGCCAGGAAATCTATGCCTCCTTCAGCCAGGGCTTCCAGCTGCCCGATGTCGGCATCCAGCTGCGCAACGCCCGCCGTGGCTTCGATATCGGCTCCTCGAACCTCGAACCGGTGAAGACCAACAACTACGAACTCGGCTGGCGCGGCGCCATCGGCGGCAACACCCTGGGCAGCCTGGCGCTGTTCTACACCACCTCCAAGCTGGGCGACGTGCAGAGCTTCAACAACGGCCTGATCCTCACCCGCACCAAGGAGCGCATCTACGGCGTCGAGGCCAGCGCCGACTGGCTCAGCGACGACGAAGTCTGGGGCGCGGGCGGCAGCGCCACCTGGATGCGCGGACGCGAGAAGCCGGACGGCAAGGACTGGCAGGACATGACCGGCTACCGCGTGCCGCCGCTTAAGCTGACCGCCTACCTGCAATACAAGCCGGATGCCGACTGGAACAACCGCCTGCAGGCCACCTTCTTCGACTCCAAGGACTACCGCCTCGACGGCGTGGAAAGCTTCGGCCGGCGCCAGGTCAGCACCTACACCACGGTCGACCTGGTCAGCCAGTACCGCATCACCCCCGACGACCAGTTGAGCCTGGGCATCCAGAACCTGTTCAACCGCGACTACTACCCGCTCTACAGCCAGCTGCTGCGCAACAACAACAACACCAGCCACCTGCCGGCGCCGGGCACGGTGCTGACGGCGAGCTATACGCACAACTGGTGAGGGGAGGGCGGAGCCACCGGGCCTGGGCGGCCCGGTGGGGGGCTGGGCCGCAGCGTCGAGGGCTGCACGCCTTCGGAGAGAGGACGGTTGGGGGCGGGTTCTTGCGGGGCGGCAGCTACCGGCCAATTGCGCTCAGTGTGCTGGGCACTCCGGGCCTGGATTACGCGAAATCCCATACCTCCTCCGGCCTGCAGCTTAGGGCTCGGAGTCGGGTGTGCCATCTTTGGCTGGGTAGGGATGCTCGGCGTGATACACCGCATAGACTTTCTGAACCTCGGGATCATCGAGGTTCTCGTAGGTAATGTTCTCACCATCCATACCATCGAGTCCGTTGATTTGCCCGATGATCTCAGGCCACTGATCACGGCTGTGGATAGGCACAACGAATGGGACAAGGTAGCGGTCCAGGTGACCCTTGCCAGGATTGTGAATCTCATCGTCCAGGGCCTGGAGATAGTCGTCCTTGCGTGTGCTGGCCCAGTCGATGGCAAAGCCGGCTCGATAACTGAGCTCCATGTAGAACAGCAGAATCGAGCGTCCGTTGCCGTCTAGAAAGGGATGCGCAAAGCAAAGAAGTCCCATGACCTCACCGGGCTTCTGCATGAATCCCTGCTTCTTGCTCGCCAGGCTCAGGGCATAGTCCACCGCGCGTTCGATCATCGCGGGACTTTCGAAGAAGGTACGTCTGGGAGCGCCCTTGGGACCTTTCCAGACAGAAAGATGAGGGACCAGCTCGAGACGGTCACGCCCGGCCCAGGGGTAGAATTTCTCGAACAACAACCTGTGTACCTGCAAAAGGGCCTGGTAGTTCAGGTCCTTTGTGCGTTCGAGATAGGAAAGGGCTTCATCGAGCCCCATTTCGAAGGAGAAGTGTTCGTTTTCCTTCACTTCCGCCGGATCTTTCAGACCCAAGCTGTTGCGCAGGTAGCCAGTCGTTTCGAAGTCACCAAAGGGATCGAAACTCATCCACCAGGTATCTCTTTCGCCTTGCGCTTCTCGATGACGTAGCGGCGCTGGAGATCGAACGCCTGGGACTTGCTTAGTGCGCCTTTGCGCTTGAGGTTGATCAGCATCTGCTCAACGCTGTCGAGAGATACCGAGTCGCCGGCCAGGCACGTGATGGTGAGCGCCATCCGGCTCAGACCATCGCGCTCCGCGCTAACGCCATTGGCCTGGGCAAGTCTCTGAATTTCGGTTGCGACTAAGCCTTTGCTCTTTTTCATCGGTAAACCTCTTTCCATTCCGCAACTTTAGCATCAAAGCCATATATACGCGGGACCGCTCGACAGTACGAACTCGGGCTGCCCCAGCACGTCAGTGTCGCGGCACGCATCCTCCAGCCCTGCATCGAGTGTCCGCTCACGACCGGTTTTGCCTGCGACGAATGGGCTCAGAACACGACCCGCCCCGACATGCCCGGCTGTACCTCACCGCCGATCCAGATATCGCCGCCGACCTGCTCGACGCTTATCCGCCCCCGGCGACCCAAGGCCGTGCCCTGGCTTGCCGTGTAGCGCCCGGGCATGACTCCCGTGCCGATCAGCCATTGCGCCAGGCTCGCGTTGAGGCTGCCGGTGACGGGGTCTTCATTGAGCTCCTCGCCCATGAAGGCGCGCACTTCCACATCCGCCTCCGCCTGGGGACCTTGCCAGGGCGCGACCACGCCCACGTTGAGCCCGTCGAGCTTCGCGTAGTCCGGGCGAATGGCCAGGACCTCGTCACGCGTGGCCAGCCGAACGGCGACCCAGCCGGGTCCGTTGTCCACCCATTGGCTGCCGAGTACCTGCCCCGGGGACAGGCCAAGCCCGCTCTCGATCCGTCGCAACACCTCGTCTTCGACCGCTCCGCCACGAAGCAGGGGAGGCGCCGCGAACGACAGCAAGGCGCCCTTGCGGCGGATGCGGATCAGGCCCGCCAGACACTCCTGGACGATCTCGTCAGCAGCATTGCCGCCCCCCTGGTTCAGCCAGACCTGGCAGCTCCCCAGCGTCGGATGCCCGGCAAAGGGCAGCTCCCGCAGCGGGGTGAAGATTCTTACGCGGTAGTCTGCTTCGGCAGTGGTCGGCCGCAACAGGAAGGTCGTCTCGCTCAACTGGGTCCAGGCGGCGAACTCGAGCATCTGCCGGCTGCTCAGGCGGTCGGCGCCAATCACCACGGCAACGGCGTTGCCTTTGAAGGGCTGTTCGGAGAAGACATCGACTTGCTCGAAGGGTAACGAAACCGGCATGGGGCCTCCTGGGGTTGTGGCGGGGGAGGATAGGGCAGGGGGCGGATGTCTGAAACCGGGGTGCAGATCTTCGGGGGCTTGGGGCTTCTTGTCAGGGGCAGCAATCGGCCAATAGCGGCCTGCTACCCGCGCCAGCCGAGCCCGAACTCCGCGCTGATATCGAAGACCTAAAGCAGTGACGGGATGGGCTCGCAAATCAACGCAAAAAGGCGTAGAGATTGGATGCAGAAAAACTCATCTCTAACCTCAGAAGGGAACATAGAGCCACATGGGATACCCATTTTCCGACAATCCACTTGACGAGTATCTTCCCAAGATATTTCAGCTGAAAATAGATGAATTTAACGCTAATTGTACTAGGGAAGATGCAACAGCAACGAAGGAGGAAAGAGATGCCGCTGGGGTTGAAATCGCTAACTTAAGCACAAAAATTCGCGAACTAAAAAATAAATTCAGATTGCCAGAGCGGGATTTCGATCAATTCAAAAGCTCACCTGAGCTTGCAGTTGAGAGATTTCTACTTGAGAACCCTGAGCCTCCAAGGCCGGAGGCATATGGCTGCAGGCATAGCCAAACGCGTGTAGTTCGGCGAAAGTTTCGCAACGAAACATTGCACGTCGTCACTCAATGCGTAACGTGTGGCGCTCAGTCAAAGGCGCTACAGAAGAAAGAATACGACATTGAAAAACTACCAGAATTTGATGAGGGCTTATATAAGCGGCTCACGTTTGAATGGGATATTTGGAATTCAGCTCGCCATGATGTTTACGTTACTGAATTAAATAAGGGAAATAGTCTCCCCGAGTTCGACGAGGTGGGATTTAATACTGTATTTCAGTTAGAAGACCCGCCTCCCAACTTCGAAGGTTGCGATCACAGCCACACTGATGCTCGCTTACGCACTTATAAATCGGGAGGGACTGCTGTCGTTATGCAATGTACTCTCTGTGGGCATCACACAGGCAGCGTTAGTAAAAGCAAGTATCCAGACCTAGCATCGCTCCCCTCTTTCGATGAGTTCCTGAAAGAACGATCCAAGGAAGATCTTACAGCTTGGTACAGAAGAAGAGGAGATGCTTGGAGAAGGGCATATCTAGAACATCGGGAACGAATTCAAAGATTGATTCAAGCTGGCGAGTTAGCGACGAAAGATAACTCAAGATTTGGAACCTATTATAAATCCCCGGAATGGGAAAGAACGCGAGCCCGAATTCTTCATAGAGATGACTACGAATGTCAAGCTTGTAAGCGACCCGCTGAATGCGTGCACCACATCGTCTATGACAGGCTCGGTGCCGAGAATGATTTAGATCTTATATCTCTTTGCAACAGCTGCCACAATCTTATCCACCAAGAACAAAGGCATCTCCAGAATATCTTCCGGATGCCCCCTAGCCAAATTCGCGAGTTGCATGAAGATTCAGATGAGTATTCTGAGGATGATCATGCCGAGGACGATTGAATCGCACCTACTAGCTAGACACTTAATGACCGCTTCTGGCCGGCTTCTGCCCGTAATGAGAGGCAGAAATCGGCTCAGAACCGTCAACCAGTGTTATTTGACCATATCTAAAATGTCTTGAGCCTTTTGAAAAAGCTCATCGTAAGTGACAATCTCTACATTCGTCATGCTATTTCTGAATAGCTCAAAAGATTTGTATTGATTCCCATCTTTAAGCTCTGATTCAAGCGTGCCAATAACAATTAAGCATTTTGGGTTGAATGCAGAAAAGGAACTACCTTCGTCGCCCTCGCTTAGCTTGTAATACTCTTTCATCAGTTGGTCTTTGTAATTTAACACCTGAATAAATGATCCGGACATCTCCTCGCTAATTGAATAGGCATTAGATCTATACTTTTTTCCAAGCAATTTAGTCTTCGGGGTTTTTATTTCGACCAATGCTATATTGCCAGTCAGCCTGCTTGCGTAGATAAAGTCGACGAGATTTCCACCCGAGTTTGTTATAGATTTTCCACCAACGTAGCATTTATTACCTAGCTGAAACATACTTTGCGGAAATATCTGTGACAATACAGCTGGACATTTTTGCAGAAGAGTTTGCCAGAACTCCTCGGATGAGTTTTCACGATTTACTTTCCAAACACCTATTGCTTCCTCTAAGGAAACTTCAACCTGCTCATCTAGTTTTATCTCGTCTACAAAGTTCGAGGCAGACAGTGCTTCTGACACTTTACTTAGATGATCTTCCCTAGCCTTTTTTAGCCACTCAGTCGAATATATTTCAGGCTGCCTATCAATAACCGCATGATGATTAGGGCATAAGAGAAGATAGTTGTCTATTTCAAGTAGCTCGTCTCCATCCTTAGACGGGTTGTGTCTTGGGCCGTGAGAATGAACGGCTTCGATCGAAGATATTTCCCCGATAAATGACGAGCCATCGAGCATGAGGTCTTGGTCACAGCCTGGGAACGAGCATCGATAGCCACTCAATATAGCTACCTGCCGTTTCACGCTGGCGGTGAGAATACGCCTTTTTTTAATCTCAACAGTTCTTGATCCTACCTCAAATTCCATTTGCGCGCTCTCAACTTTCGCGGTGTATTTTGTATTTGCCTAAGCATGAATTTTGCAGAAGCATATAGCATCTTCGAGTGTTTCTACGGGCAGGCTACGGTTTTGCCAGTATGGTGTCCACTGACAGCTTATGAGTGTGGATTCAACCGCAGGATGCGAGAGACAGCTTCTGGCCGAAATCGGCCATTGAACGCCCACTCCACAAGCAATTGCCCCACGAATCCAGATCGCGCCTACAGACTGTCACGACGCAGCTACCAGGAAAACCCACACGCCCTGAGGCATGCGACATGAGTGGCTTCCCCTCCGCCAGTGTGCTCAGGAGTGCCTGGCGGAGGGCCGGCCGCGCTACACCCAGCGCCGGAACAACAGGCTGGCATTCACCCCGCCGAAGCCGAAGCCATTGGACAGCGCGTGTTCCATCGGCCAGCGCCGGGCTTCGCCGCGAACCAGGTCGAGGCCCTCGGCGTCGGTGTCGGGCGTTTCCAGGTTGAGTGTGGCGGGGGCGAGCTGGTCGCGCAGCGCCAGGACCGTGAAGATCGCCTCGATGCCGCCGGCGGCGCCCAGGAGGTGGCCGGTGGCGGATTTGGTCGCGCTGATGGCGAGCCCGCTGCCGGTGCCGAACACGGCCTTGATGGCGGCCAGTTCGCCCTTGTCGCCTACCTGGGTGGAGGTGGCGTGGGCATTCAGGTGCTGCACCGCAGCCGCTTCCACGCCGGCCTGGCGCAGCGCCTGCTGCATGGCCCGGCGGGCACCGCTGCCATCTTCCGGCCCGGCGGTCATGTGGTAGGCGTCGGCGCTGGTGCCGTAGCCCACCAGCTCGGCGATGGGCCTGGCGCCGCGCGCCAGGGCGTGCTCCAGTTCCTCGATGACCAGTAGGCCGGCGCCTTCGCCCATGACGAAGCCGTCGCGGGCCTGGTCGAAGGGGCGCGAGGCGCGTTCGGGGCTGTCGTTGAAATCGCTGGACAGGGCGCGCGCGGCGGCGAAGCCGGCCAGGCTGACCCGGTGGACGGTCGCTTCCGCGCCGCCGCAGAGCGCCACGTCGACCTCTCCCGCGCGGATCATCCGCGCCGCGTCGCCGATGGCTTGCACGCCCGCCGCGCAGGCGGTCACCGGGGCGCCCAGCGGTCCCTTGAAGCCATGGCGGATCGACACATGGGCGGCCGCCATGTTGCAGAGAAAGGACGGGATGGTGAAGGGCGACAGGCGTCGCGGTCCCTTGCCGTCGGTGGTCCGCACCGCTTCGGCGATGGCATGGAAGCCGCCCACCCCGGAGGCGATGACGGTCGCCGTGCGCTCCTGCGCCTCGGCGCTCTGCGGCGCCCAGCCGGCCTGGGCCAGGGCCTCTTGCGCGGCGGCCAGGGCGAAGAGGATGAAGCGGTCCATCTTGCGTTGTTCCTTGGCGGCCAGCAGCAGGTCGGGATCGAAGCCGGCCTGCGGGTCCTGGACACGGTCGGGGACCTGGCCGCCGATGCTGATGGGCAGGTCGCCGATCAGCTCCGCCGGGAGCGTGGCGATGCCCGATTGCCCGGCCAGCAGGCGTTGCCATATGGGTTCGACTCCGCAGCCCAGCGGGCTGACCGCGCCCATGCCGGTGACGACGATACGTTTGCTCATGAGGGTCCGAGTCCTTCTGTTCCGTTGGAATAGCAGTCAGTGGACGTAACTATCATCATGAAAGTAACATGCGGACCAGCACTTTGTGAGCCTCGCCAAGGAAGAACCATGCAACGCAAGACCTTCGCCGATGCCGAATGCCCCATCGCCCGCAGCCTGGAACGGGTCGGCGAATGGTGGAGCATCCTGATCATGCGCGATGCGCTACAGGGCCTGCGCCGCTTCGACGAATTTTCCCGCAGCCTGGATATCGCGCCGAACATGCTCACCCGGCGCCTGAACGCGCTGGTGGAGGCGGGCCTGCTCGAACGCCAGCCCTACAGCCAGCGCCCGCTGCGCTATCAGTACGTGCCCACGGCCAAGGGCGAGGATTTTCGTGTCGTGCTCATGGCTTTCGTCGCCTGGGGCAATCGCCACTACGCAGAGGAAGGGCAGAGCGTGCAGCTCGTCGAGCGAACAAGCGGGCGGCCGGTGCGCTCGTTCATGGCGGCTCTCGCCGATGGCCGAACGGTACCGCTGGAGCAATGCACCGTACAGGCCGGGCCTGCCGCCAGCGAGGAAATGCGCCAGCGCCTGGCGGCCATGCCGGAGCGGAGCGAGCTACCGGCTCGATGAACGGGCTCCCTGGCGTCCGCCGCCTGGTCGAGGAGACGGACGAGGCGTTCGCGGTTCTGTTCCTTGTAGCTGGCCATCGTTCGCGGTCGTGGTTGGGAAAAACGCGATCGTCGAGGCTTGCGCATGGCGCTGGCAGGTCCGCCTCGCGAGCCGTTCGGCAACACCGCGAGCCCTCGGCCTGCTAGAGTGTGCAGCCTCGTTCGCGGAGGTCTGCATGCGTATTCTCGCCGATGAAAACATTCCCGTGGTCGACGCCTTCTTCGCCGACCAGGGCTCCATTCGCCGCTTGCCCGGGCGCGCCATCGACCGCGCGGCGCTGGCCGAGGTCGACGTGCTGCTGGTGCGCTCGGTCACCGAGGTCAGCCGCGCCGCGCTGGCCGGCTCGCCGGTGCGCTTCGTCGGCACCTGCACCATCGGCACCGACCACCTCGACCTCGACTACTTCGCCGAGGCCGGCATCGCCTGGTCCAGCGCGCCCGGCTGCAACGCCCGCGGGGTGGTGGACTATGTGCTCGGCTGCCTGCTGGCGATGGCCGAGGTGCGCGGCGCCGACCTGGCCGAACGCACCTATGGGGTGGTCGGCGCTGGGCAGGTCGGTGGGCGGCTGGTGGAGGTGCTGCGCGGGCTGGGCTGGAAAGTGCTGGTCTGCGATCCGCCGCGCCAGGCGCGCGAGCCGGACGGCGAATTCGTCTCGCTGGAACGGCTGCTGGCCGAGGCCGACGTGATCAGCCTGCACACTCCGCTGAACCGCGACGGCGAACACCCGACCCGCCACCTGCTGGATGAACCCCGCCTGGCCGCCCTGCGTCCCGGCACCTGGCTGGTCAACGCCAGCCGTGGCGCGGTGGTCGACAACCAGGCCCTGCGCCGCCTGCTCGAAGGCGGCGCCGACCTGGAAGTGGCGCTGGACGTCTGGGAAGGCGAACCGCAGGCCGACCCCGAGCTGGCCGCGCGCTGCCTGATCGCCACGCCGCACATCGCCGGCTACAGCCTGGAAGGCAAGCTGCGCGGCACTGCACAGATCTACCAGGCCTACTGCGCCTGGCGCGGCATCGCCGAACGCGTGAGCCTGCAAGACGTGCTGCCGGAAACCTGGCTCGCCGGCCTGCAACTCAACCCCGGCTGCGACCCGGCCTGGGCCATGGCCACGCTGTGCCGCGCGGTGTACGACCCGCGCAGCGACGACGCCGCCTTCCGCCGCAGCCTGACCGGCGACAGCGCCAACCGCCGCGCCGCCTTCGACGCCCTGCGCAAACACTACCCGCCGCGCCGCGAGATCACCGGCCTGCGCGTCGCCACCGGTGGACAGGCGGGGTTGCAGCGGGTGGTGCGGGCGCTGGGGGCGCAGTTGGTGTAGGAACGTGCGACTGGTTCGATTCCTGTCTCCGCACCTACCCGAGCAACTGCTCAGGCGTCTCCTGCCGCCGATAGGGAAACACGTCGATCACCTTGCCCTCGCGGATCTGCTCCTGGAGGCCCTGCCAGTATTTGGCGTCGTAGAGGTTGCCGTGCAGCTTGGCGAATAGCCGGCGCTGGTTGAGGTCGACGAACAGGAAGCGCGGGAATTCTTCCGGGAACACGTCGTTGGGCCCCACCGAATACCAGGGCTCGGACGACATCTCGTCCTCGGGGAAGCGCGGCTCGGGGATGTAGCGGAAGTTCACCTCGGTGAGGTAGCAGATCTCGTCGTAGTCGTAGAACACCACCCGGCCATGGCGGGTCACGCCGAAGTTCTTCAGCAGCATGTCGCCGGGGAAGATGTTCGCCGCCGCCAGTTGCTTGATCGCCAGCCCGTAGTCGTTCAGCGCCTCGCGGGTCTGCGCCTCGCTGGCGTTCTCCAGGTAGATGTTCAGTGGGGTCATGCGCCGCTCCGTCCAGCAGTGGCGGATCAGCACCACGTCGCCTTCCATCACCACCGTCGACGGCGCCACTTCCAGCAGTTCGGCCAGGCACTCCGGCTCGAACTTGCTCACCGGGAAGCGGAAGTCGGCGAACTGCTGGGTGTCGGCCAGGCGTCCGACCCGGTCGTGGTTCTTCACCAACTGGTACTTCTGGATCACCGTGGCGTGGTCGACGCTCTTCGACGGGTTGAAGCGGTCCTTGATGATCTTGAACACCGTGTTGAAGCCGGGCAGGGTGAACACGCTCATCACCATGCCGCGCACGCCGGGGGCCATGACGAAGCGGTCGTCGGTGGTCGCCAGGTGGTTGATCAGGGCGCGGTAGAACTCGCTCTTGCCCTGCTTGTAGAAGCCGATCGAGGTGTACAGCTCGGCCAGGTGCTTGCCCGGCAGCAGACGTTTGAGGAAGGCCACCAGCTCGGCCGGCACCGGCACGTCGACCATGAAGTAGGAGCGGGTGAAGGAGAAGATGATCGAGACTTCCGCCTCGTCGGTGATCACCGTGTCGAACTGGATACCGTGGCCCTCGCGGTGCAGCAGCGGGAACACCAGCGGCCACTGCTCGTCCGGGGTGAACAGGCGGCCCACCAGGTAGGCGCCCTTGTTGCGATAGAACACCGAGCCGATCAGCTCGATGGCCAGGTCCGGGTCCTTGCACACCCAGTCCGGCAGGTTGCTGTGCAGCAGTGCGTCGATCCGTTCGAGGTCGCGCTCGCGGTCGTCGTAGGGCACGTCGAAGCGGTAGTCGTCGAAGATCTTCTCCAGCGCCTGGCGCAGGTCGCCGCCCGGCCGGTAGGTGCGGGTGTAGGGCGCGCGGGCGTGGGCGCGCAGCGAGGGCCGGGTGGTGTGCACGAACATCGTGCCGTCGCTGATGTTGTCGTGGCTGAACAGCCCGCAGAAGATCGAGTTGAACCAGGTCTCGGCCAGCTCGTCGTCCAGCCGCAGGTCGATCTGCGCGATGTAGGCGCTCTTGATGATCGGCCAGCGCTCCACGTCCAGCAGCTCGCTGTCGGCCAGCCCCGCGCGCAGCCCGGCCACCGTCTCGGCGACCTTTTCCTCGTAGAGGTTGATCCGCTGCGCCGAGGCGCGCTGCGCTTCCTGCCACTGCGCCTGCTCGAAGCGGGCACGGGCGCCGTCGGTGATCTCGCGGAACTGCTCTCGGTAATCGTCGAAACCGCGCAGGATGAGGGCGGCGATTTCGCTGGCTGGGGCGCTCTGGACCATGCTGGCGTCCTTTCGTTGTTCGAAGGTCGAGCTTAGCCAGAGCCGCGCGGCAGGGAAAGCGCGATCTCCGACCGGCTGGTCGAGCCCGGCGCAGACGCTTATGCTGGGTGGCCAGACAGCCCAGGGATGACCGCAATGACCGCCGAATCGCCGACGATCCGCCTCGAACGCTACAGCGAACGCCACGTGGAAGGCCTCACCGCCCTGTACAACGACCCCGCCGTGGCCCGCCAGGTCCTGCAGATGCCCTACCAGTCGGTGGAGCAGCGCCGCAAGCGCCTGCACGACAGCGCGGACGACGACCGCCTGCTGATCCTCGTCGCCCTGCACCAGGGCGACGTCATCGGCAGCGCCAGCCTCGAACAGCACCCGCGCATCCGCCGCAGCCACAGCGGCAGCATCGGCATGGGCGTCGCCGTCGCCTGGCAGGGCAAGGGCGTCGGCAGCCGCCTGCTCGGCGAACTGCTGGACATCGCCGACAACTGGATGAACCTGCGCCGCGTCGAACTCACCGTCTACACCGACAACGCCCCGGCGCTGGCGCTGTATCGCAAGTTCGGCTTCGAGACCGAAGGAGAGATGCGCGACTACGCGGTGCGGGATGGGCGCTTCGTGGATGTGTACAGCATGGCGCGCTTGCGGAGGGTCGAGGGGCGGGTGGGGGAGTGAGGGTGGCCGGGAGACTGCCTCCGGCCAGCAGTGGCCTATTTAAGGACCGCTCCAGCCCACCGATACAGGTGACTCAGCCACGCGAAACTCAGCAGTGCAGAAGTGTGGCTCCCCCCAGCTAGAGTTCGGACACCTTCGGGGCTTTTTTCATGAGCGTGTCAGTCGCGGCGATGCACCGAGCGACCGGCGGCGAAGGTTTCCTTCACCGTGCGGTCGTCGCCGAGGATGGTCAGCGCGAACAGCCGTTCGGCCAGGCTGCCGGCCTGGCTCAGGCGGTAGGAGAGCAGCGGGGTGGCGTGGTAGTCGAGGACCACGAAGTCCGCCTCGTTGCCGGTGGCGAAGCTGCCGATCCGGTCGTCCAGCTCCAGCGCGCGGGCGCCGCCGAGGGTGGCGAGGTAGAGCGACTTGAACGGATCGAGGCGGGCGCCCTGCAACTGCATGACCTTGTACGCCTCGTTCAGGGACTGCAGCTGGGAGAAGCTGGTGCCGGCGCCGACATCGGTGCCGAGGCCGACCTTGACCTTGTAGCGCTCCAGCTTCGGCAGGTCGAACAGACCGCTGCCGAGGAACAGGTTGGAGGTCGGGCAGAACGCCACTGCCGAGCCAGTCTCCGCCAGGCGCTGGCATTCGCCGTCGCACAGGTGCACGCCATGGGCGAACACCGAGCGCGGCCCGAGCAGGCCGTGGTGGTCGTAGACGTCCAGGTAGCCGCTGCGCTCGGGGAACAGCTCCTTCACCCACTCGATTTCCTTGAGGTTCTCCGACAGGTGGGTGTGCAGGTATACGCCGGGATGCTCGCGCAGCAGCCGCGCCGCCATGTCCAGCTGTTCCGCGGTGCTGGTCGGGGCGAAGCGCGGGGTCACCGCGTAGAGCAGACGGCCCTGGCCGTGCCAGCGCTCGATCAGCGCCTTGCTGTCGCGGTAGCTGCTCTCGGCGGTGTCGGTCAGGTAGTCCGGCGCGTTGCGGTCCATCATCACCTTGCCGGCGATCAGGCGCAGGTCCAGGCGCCGGGCGGCCTCGAACAGCGATTCCACCGATTGCCGGTGCACGCTGCCGAAGACCAGCGCGGTGGTGGTGCCGTTGCGCAGCAGTTCCTGCAGGAAGATCTCGGCGACCTGGTCGGCGTGGGCCTGGTCGCCGAACTGGCGTTCGGTGGGGAAGGTATAGGTGTTCAGCCAGTCCAGCAGTTGCTCGCCGTAGGAGGCGATCATCCCGGTCTGCGGGAAATGGATGTGGGTGTCGATGAAGCCGGGGGTGATCAGCGCGTCGCGGTACTCGAAGACCTCGACGTCGCCGATCTCGCCGAGCAGGGCCTCGGCGTCACCGAGGCGAGCGACCTTGCCGTCCTCCACCAGCAACAGGCCGTCCTCGAAGTATTCGTAGGAGCGTTCGACGCCGACCTCTGCGGGGTCGGCGATGCTGTGCAGGATGGCGGCGCGGTAGGCTTTGGCGTTGCGGGTCATGGCAGTCTCGAAAAAAGGTTCGTGGGAGGTCCGCCGCCTGCCGGCGGACGCGGGGGAGCGGGAGGCCGCTCAGGATTCGTGGGCGCGGCGCGACTCCGGGGTCAGCCGGGTGACGCTCGACGGCCCCTGCTTGCGTTCCAGGCCGAAGGCGGCGTTGTAGGTGGCGATCACCTCGCCGGCGATGGAGATGGCGATCTCCGCCGGCAGCTTGCCTTTCACCTGCTCCAGGCCCATCGGGCAGCGCATCCGTTGCAGGCGTTCGGCGTCGACGCCACGTTCGCGCAGGCGGTGCTCGAACTTGACGCGCTTGGTCTTCGAGCCGATCAGGCCGAAGTAGGCGAAGTCGTTGCGCGCCAGGATCGCCGCGGTAAGCTCCAGGTCCAGCGGGTGATTGTGGGTCATGACGATGAAGTGGCTGCCGGGCGGCATCCGCTCGACCTCGTCGAGCACTTCGTCGTTCACCACTTTCTCCACGCCGTCGGGCAGGAGCGCGGGAAATTCGTGTTCCCGCGAATCGATCCAGCGCACCCGGCAGGGCAGGCTGGCGAGCAAGGGTACCAGGGCGCGACCGACGTGGCCCGCGCCGAACACGGCGATGTGTGCCTGCGGCTGGCCCATCGGCTCGAACAGCAGCACCGTGGCGCCGCCGCAGCACTGGCCGAGACTGGCGCCCAGGCTGAAGCGCTCCAGGCGGGTGTCCTGGGTCCGCGCGGCGAGCATTTCCCGGGCAATGGCCTGGGCCCTGTATTCCAGGTGGCCGCCGCCGATGGTGTCGTAGAGCCGCTCGGCGCTGACCACCATCTTCGAGCCGGCGTTGCGCGGGGTCGAGCCGCGCTCCTCGATGATGGTCACCAGGACGCAAGGTTCGCCGCTACGCTGCAACTCGGCCAGGGCGCTGATCCAGTTCATCTCGTCATCCTCCCGATCGCGGCGGTTCAGGCCGGTTCGACCGCGGCGTCCGCCGCTTGCGCCTGGGCGGCCTTCAGCCGGCGCATCTGTTCCACGCCCCAGAGCACCCGCTCGGGCGTCGCCGGCGCGTCGATGGCGGGTTGCGCGCGGTAGTCGGCGAGGCTGGCCACGGCGTCCTTGATCGCGCACCAGACCGAGATGCCGAGCATGAACGGCGGCTCGCCCACGGCCTTGGAATGGAACACGGTCTGCTCCGGATTCTTGCGGTTCTCCAGCAGTTTCACCCGCAGGTCCAGCGGCATGTCGGCGACGGCGGGAATCTTGTAGCTGGCCGGGCCGCTGGTCATCAGCTTGCCCTTGGCGTTCCAGACCAGTTCCTCCATGGTCAGCCAGCCCATGCCCTGGACGAAGCCGCCTTCGACCTGGCCGATGTCGATGGCCGGGTTCAGCGAGTCGCCGACGTCATGCAGGATGTCGGTGCGCAGCATGCGGTATTCGCCGGTGAGGGTATCGACTACCACCTCCGAGCAGGCGGCGCCGTAGGCGAAATAGTAGAAGGGCCGGCCACGGGCCTGTTCGCGGTCGTAGAAGATCTTCGGCGTGCGGTAGAAGCCGGTGCTGGACAACGAGACCTGGCCGAAGTAGGCCTGCTGGATCAGTTCCTCGAACGGCAGGATCAGCTCGCGGATACGCACCTGGTTGTTGCGGAACTCGATGTCTTCCTCGCTGACCTTCCAGTGCCGCGCGGCGAACTCCACCAGGCGCCGCTTGATGGTTTCGGCGGCATTCTGCGCGGCCTTGCCGTTCAGGTCGGTGCCCGAGGAGGCGGCGGTGGGGGAGGTATTGGGTACCTTGTCGGTATTGGTGGCGGTGATCTGGATGCGCTCCACGTCGACCTGGAAGACCTCGGCGACCACCTGGGCGACCTTGGTATTGAGGCCCTGGCCCATCTCGGTGCCGCCATGGTTCAGGTGGATGCTGCCGTCGGTATAGATGTGGATCAGCGCACCTGCCTGGTTGAGGAAGGTCGCGGTGAACGAAATGCCGAACTTCACCGGGGTCAGCGCCAGGCCTTTCTTCAGGACCGGGCTGGCGGCATTGAAGGCACGGATTTCCTCGCGGCGGCGGGCGTACTCGCTGCTCGCTTCCAGCTCGGCGGTCATCTCCGCCAACAGGTTGTGCTCGACGGTCTGGTGGTAATGGGTGACGTTGCGCTCGTTCTTGCCGTAGTAGTTGAGCTTGCGCACCTCCAGCGGGTCCTTGCCCAGGCTGCGGGCCACGGCGTCCATGATCTCCTCGATGGCGACCATTCCCTGGGGCCCGCCGAAACCGCGGTAGGCGGTGTTCGAGGCGGTGTTGGTCTTGCAACGGTGGCCGTTGATGGTGGCGTTACCCAGGAAGTAGGCGTTGTCCGAGTGGAACATGGCGCGGTCGACGATCGAGCCGGAGAGGTCCGGCGAATAGCCGCAATTGCCGGCCAGGTCGATCTGGATGCCGTGCAGGCGGCCATCGTCGTCGAAGCCGACGTCGTATTCGACGTAGAACGGGTGACGCTTGCCGGTGATCTGCATGTCCTCCATGCGCGGCAGGCGCATCTTCGCCGGACGCCCGGTGTGGTAGGCGACCACCGCGCACAGGCAGGCCGGCGCCGCGGCCTGGGTTTCCTTGCCGCCGAAGCCGCCGCCCATGCGGCGCATGTCGATGACGATGCGGTTGAAGGAAACCCCGAGGACCTCAGCCACCAGCTTCTGCACTTCGGTGGGGTTCTGCGTCGAGCAATAGACGATCATGCCGCCGTCTTCGCTGGGCATTACCGAGGAAATCTGCGTCTCCAGGTAGAAATGCTCCTGGCCGCCGATGTGCAGCGTGCCTTGCAGGCGATGCGGCGCGCCGGCCAGCGCGGCGGCGGAATCGCCGATGCGGTGCTGGTGGCTGTCGAGGACGAAATGGCGCTTGCGCAGGGCCTCGACCACGTCGAGCACCGGCTCCAGGTCTTCGTACTCGACGATCGCCGCCATGGCCGCCTTGCGCGCGGTTTCCAGGCTGTCGGCGGCGACCGCCAGGACCATCTGTCCGACATACTCCACCTTGCCATCGGCCAGCAGCGGGTCGCCGGCCACCACCGGGCCGATGTCGAGCTGGCCGGGAACGTCGGCGGCGGTGAGGGCGATGGCGACGCCGGGGAACTGGTAGCAGGGCGTCACGTCGAGGCGGGTGATGCGGGCGTGGGCGCGCTCGCTCAGGCGCGCATAGACGTGCAACTGGTTGGGAAACTCCAGGCGATCGTCGATGTAGATCGCCTCGCCGCTGACGTGCTTGGGGGCGCTTTCGTGCTTGACGCTGCGGCCGACTCCGGTGGTCAGCTCGGCGCGGAACAGGTCGGCCAGCTCTTCCTGGCTCTTGTGCGGCTTGCGATGGTTAGACATAGGCGGTCACCCGGGTTTCGACGGCGGGAGCGTGCAGCTCCAGGAAGCATTTGCGCAGCAGGTTCTGCGCGGTCAGCAGGCGATATTCCTTGCTCGCGCGGAAGTCGCTGAGCGGGGTGAAGTCGTTCGCCAGGGCGGCGGCGGCGCGTTCGAAGCTGGCGGCTTCCAGGCGCGCGCCTTGCAGCGCCGCTTCGCAGGCGGCGGCGCGCTTGGGAATCGCCGCCATGCCGCCGAAGGCGACCCTGGCGCGGACGATCCGGCCATCTTCCAGGTCGAGGCTGATGGCGGCGCAGACCGCGGAAATATCGTCGTCGATGCGCTTGGAGACCTTGTAGGCCTTGAACGCCTGGCTGGGCCGGGCACGCGGGACCAGGATCTTCTCGATGAATTCGCCTTCTTCGCGGGCGGTGACCTTGTAGTCGAGGAAGTACTCCTCCAGCGGCAGCTCGCGGCGCCGTTCGCCGCGGCGCAGGACGATCTTCGCGCCGAGGGCGATCAGCAGCGGCGGGGCGTCGCCGATCGGCGAGGCGTTGCCGATATTGCCGCCGAGAGTGCCCTGGTTGCGGATCTGCAGGGACGCGAAACGCTGCAGCAACTCGCCGAAGTCCGGGTAGTCCGCGGCCAGCGCCTGGTAGCAGTCGGTCAGCGGGGTGGCGGCGCCGATTTCCAGGCAGTTGGCGCCCACTTCGATGCGTTTCATTTCGCGGATGTGGCCGACATAGATCATCACCGGCAGTTCGCGATGGAACTGGGTGATCTCCAGCGCCAGGTCGGTGCCGCCGGCCAGCAGGCGTGCCTGCGGATTGGCGCCGTAGAGGTCGGCCAGGTCGGCGACGGTGAGCGGCAGCAGGCAGCGCCGGTCACCGCTGTTCAGCTCGGCGGTTTCGCGCGGAGCGATGGCGCGCAATTGCTCGATGGTGGCGGCTTCCCGGGCGTCGAACTGGTCTGCGCGCTTGTGGCAGCAGGCCTGCTCGGCGGCGTCGAGGATCGGCCGGTAGCCGGTGCAGCGGCAGAGGTTGCCGGCGAGCGCCTCGTGGGCCTTGGCCGGATCGGCGCCGGCGCTGTTCTTCTGCAGGGCGAACAGCGACATGACGAAGCCCGGCGTGCAGAACCCGCACTGCGAGCCATGGCAGTCGACCATCGCCTGCTGCACGTCGTGCAGGCGGTCCTGGTGCTTGAGGTCCTCGACGGTGATCAATTGCTTGCCGTGAAGGGCGGAAACGAAGGTCAGGCAGGAGTTCAGGCTGCGATAGCGGATGCGTTCGGCACCATCCTCGCCGGTGACCAGTTCGCCGACCACCACGGTGCAGGCGCCGCAATCGCCGGAGGCGCAGCCTTCCTTGGTGCCGGTCTTGCCGAGGTGCCGGCGCAGGTAGTCGAGGACGGTGAGGTTGGGGTCCAGGCGTTCTTCGACGCGGATCTCCCGGTTGAGCAGGAACCTGATCAAGGCGTGCCTCCAGGCGGGTTCTTGTTATTGAATTCTAGGCCTTGCAGGAGAACCGGCCGGAGTGGGGCGGTTTCCGCACAGGGCTCCACGGTAGGAGCTATGGAGGCGAATCTAGAAAAAACTGACTTTTGAGTCAAATAATTTTTTGACCTGTAGGTCAGTCAGTTTCCCCATAAACGAAAACGGCACCCGAAGGTGCCGTTTCCCAGGGGCGGGACGCTCAGATGCGCTGGGTGTCGGTAAGCTGGTATTCCTCGCCGGCATAGTAGGCGCGCACCTTCGGGTCCATCACCGCGCGCCAGAGCGGTGGGAACAGGGCGAGGACGATCATCCCGGCGTAGCCGTTGGGCAGTTGCGGGCTGCTGTCGTAGTGGCGCAGCACCTGGTAGCGGCGCTTGGCGTAGGCATGGTGGTCGGAATGGCGCTGCAGGTGGAAAAGGAACAGGTTGGTCAGGAGGAAATTACTGTTCCACGAGTGTTCCGGCGTGGTGCGTTCGTAGCGGCCGTTGTCCAGACGCCGCCGATGCAGGCCGTAGTGCTCGACGTAGTTGACGATCTCCAGCAGGGTGAAGGCCATCACCGACTGGCCGAGGAAGAAGATCGCTCCCAGCCAGCCGAAGGCCAGGCTGAAGCCGAGCAGGAAGAGGGCGCTGATGGCGTACCACCAGATCAGCTCGTTGCGCCAGTGCAGGGCCGGCAGGCCCTTGCGCTTCAGGCGCTCGGCCTCCAGGCGCCAGGCGTTGAGGAAGTTGTGCTTGTAGGCGTGCGGGAGGAACGAGTAGAGGCTCTGGCCGTAGCGCGAGGACGAGGCATCTTCCGGGGTCGAGACGTGTACATGGTGGCCGCGCACGTGTTCGACCTTGAAGCCGGCATAGCACACCGCTGCCAGCAGCAGGCCGCCGGCGTTCTGTTCCAGTTGCGGGTCCTTGTGGATCAGTTCGTGGGAGACGGTGATGCCGATGGCGCCCATCACGGTGCCCACCGACAGGATCCAGCCCAGTTGGCCGACCCAGTCCCAGCGGGTCTCGTGGGCGAGGATCCAGCCGGACCAGACGAGCATGCCCAGCAACAGCGGGACGGTGGCCAGGGACAGTACGCGGTAGTAGCCCTGTGCTTCCATCTCCGGCACTTCGCTGGCTTCCTCGGGGTTGGCCGGATCGCGGCCGACGATGGCATCGAGGATCGGGATCAGCCCGAACACCACGCTGATCACCAGCCAGGGCCAGGCGTTGGGGTAGTCGCTACCGAGCGACCACCAGTAGCTGAGCGGGATGCCGAGCACCGCGATCAGCCAGATCCAGTAGCCGTACTTTTTCAGACGCAGCATCCAGGCAGAGGAAAGCGAGGCAAACATGGGAAGTCCTCGTATTTATCTTGTTAGATTGTCTGACAATTGTCCTCCCTTGGCCGGCCTGCCCCATCCCAACCTTCGTTCTGTCCGCCGCTTCGCCGGGAAGCCGGCGGGGTAACGCCCTGTGTTACACTTCCCATCCATATACCCCCGGAAAACGCGCCCCTGGATAAAAGGATCACCATGACGTTCAAGGCCCCGGACAGCCTGGCAGAGCAGATCGCCCACCACCTCGCGGAACGCATCATCCGGGGAGAACTCAAGGAACGGGAACGTATCCAGGAGCAGAAGGTCACCCAGACCCTCAACGTCAGTCGCGGCTCGGTCCGCGAGGCGCTGCTGATTCTCGAACGCCGCCACCTGGTGAACATCCTGCCGCGCCGCGGCGCCCAGGTGTCCGAACTGTCCCCGCAACATGTGGAAAGCCTCTACGCGCTGATCGTGCAGCTCTACATCCTGCTGGCGGAAAGCGTCGCCCGGCGCTGGCGCAGCGAAGCCGAGCTGGCACCGTTCCTGGCCATCCAGCAGCGCCTGCTGAACAACCTGGCGCAAAGCGATATCGACGGCTTCGTCGAGGCCAGCTTCGACATCATGCGCGCGGCCTTTCCTTTCGCGAACAATCCCTACCTGCAGGAGACCGTCGAAAACCTGCTGCCGGCGGTGAGTCGCGCCTACCACCTGGCGCTGGAGCGGCGCAAGGCGGAAATGAACCAGTTCCTCGGCAGTTTCGCCCAGCTCCTGCAAGCGGTGATCGCCCGTGACGAGGCGAGGATCCGCGAGGTCCTGCTGGAATACGGCCGCCACAACTGCCAGCTGGTGCTGGCCGCGCTCGCCGAACGCTGATGGCGACCCTGGCGGGAGCGCACGCATGCGCCTGAAGAGCATCAAGCTGGCGGGGTTCAAGTCCTTCGTCGATCCGACCACGGTGAACTTCCCCAGCAACATGGCGGCGGTGGTAGGGCCGAACGGCTGCGGCAAGTCGAACATCATCGACGCGGTGCGCTGGGTGATGGGCGAAAGCTCGGCGAAGAACCTGCGCGGCGAGTCGATGACCGACGTCATCTTCAACGGCTCGAATACCCGCAAGCCGGTGAGCCAGGCGAGCATCGAGCTGATCTTCGACAACGCCGAGACCACCCTGGTGGGCGAATACGCCCAGTACGCCGAGATATCCATTCGCCGGCGGGTCTCGCGGGACGGGCAGAACACCTATTTCCTCAACGGCACCAAGTGCCGGCGGCGCGACATCACCGACATCTTCCTCGGCACCGGCCTGGGGCCGCGCAGCTACTCGATCATCGAACAGGGCATGATCTCCAAGCTGATCGAGGCGCGTCCGGAAGACCTGCGCAACTTCATCGAGGAAGCCGCGGGCATTTCCAAGTACAAGGAGCGCCGCCGCGAAACCGAAAGCCGCATCCGTCGGACCCAGGAAAACCTGGCACGCCTCACCGACCTGCGCGAAGAGCTGGGGCGGCAACTGGAACGCCTGCACCGGCAGGCCCAGTCGGCGGAAAAATACCAGGAACACAAGGCCGAGGAGCGCCAGCTCAAGGCCCAGCTGGGTGCCGTGCGCTGGCGCGACCTGAACGAGCAGGTCGGTCAGCGCGAGCGGGTCATCGGCGACCAGGAGATCGCCTTCGAGGCCCTGGTGGCCGAGCAGCGCGGTGCCGATGCCGGCATCGAACGGCTGCGCGACGGCCATCACGAGTTGTCCGAACGCTTCAACCAGGTGCAGGCGCGCTTCTATTCGGTCGGCGGCGACATCGCCCGGGTCGAGCAGAGCATCCAGCATGGCCAGCAGCGCCAGCGCCAGTTGCAGGACGACTTGCGCGAAGCCGAACGGACCCGCCAGGAAACCGAATCGCACCTCGGGCATGACCGTACCTTGCTCGCGACCCTGGCCGAGGAAATGGCCATGCTCGCACCGGAACAGGAACTCAGCGCGGCCGCCGCGGAAGAAGCGGGCATCGCCCTGGAACAGGCCGAGCAGGGCATGCAGGCCTGGCAGCAGCAGTGGGATGCCTTCAACCAGCAGAGCGCCGAACCCCGCCGCCAGGCCGAGGTGCAGCAGTCGCGCATCCAGCACCTGGAGCAGAGCCTGGAGCGCCTGCAGGATCGCGAGCGGCGCCTGCAGGAGGAGCGTGGCCAGTTGGCGGCCGACCCCGAGGACGCGGCGATCCTCGAACTCAACGAACAGGTGGCGATCGCCGAACTGGCCCTGGAAGAACTGCAATTGCAGGAGCAGGGCCAAGCCGAGCGACTCGAACAATTGCGCCAGGAATTGCAGCAACTGGCCGCCGAACAGCACCAGGCGCAGGGCGAGTTGCAGCGCCTGAACGGGCGCATCGCTTCGCTGGAGGCCCTGCAGCAGGCCGCTCTCGATCCCGGACAGGGCGCCTTGGAGTGGTTGCGCGAGCAGGGCCTGGAACAACGTCCGCGCCTCGCCGAAGGCTTGCGTGTCGAGCCGGGTTGGGAGCTGGCGGTGGAGACCGTGCTCGGCGCGGATCTGCAGGCGGTCTTGCTGGACGGCTTCGACGGGCTCGCCCTGGCCGGCTTCGGCAAGGGCGAGCTGCGCCTGCTCAGCCCCGCTCGCGGAGCCGCGACGGCGGCCGGTTCGCTGCTGGACAAGGTCCGCGCCGACGCCGACCTGAGTCCCTGGTTGGCCCGGGTGAAACCGGTGGAGACCCTGGAACAGGCGCTCGCCCAGCGCGGCGCCCTGGACGACGGCGAGAGCCTGATCAGTCGCGATGGCTACTGGGTCGGCCGGCACTTCCTGCGGGTCCGGCGCAGCGACGAGGCCCAGGGCGGCATGCTCGCCCGCGCCCAGGAACTGGAGGCGTTGCAGGAGCGGCGGGAGGCCCTGGAAACCCGTGTCGCCGAAGGCGAGGAGCGTCTGGCTGCGGCCCGCGACGAGCAGCGCGAGCTGGAAGGCGCGCGCGAGCAGGTGCGGCGCCAGGTCCAGGAGGAGGGGCGCCGGCACGGCGAGCTGAAGGCGCAGTTGTCCGCGCAGCAGGCCAAGGTCGAGCAACTGGTACTGCGTCGCCGCCGTCTCGACGAAGAAGTGGCGGAACTGGCCGAGCAGCGCGCGCTGGAACAGGAGCAACTGAGCGAGGCGCGCCTGACCCTGCAGGAAGCGCTGGATAGCATGGCGCTGGACACCGAGCGCCGGGAAACCCTGCTGGCGGAGCGTGACGCCCTGCGCGAACGGCTCGACCGGATTCGCCAGGATGCCCGCACCCACAAGGACCATGCGCACCAGTTGGCGGTGCGGGTCGGCTCGCTGAAGGCGCAGCACAATTCCACCCAGCAGGCCCTGGAGCGCCTCGACCAGCAGTCGGCGCGCCTCAACGAGCGTTGCGAACAGCTCAACCTCAATCTGGAGGAGGGGGCGGCACCGCTGGAAGAGCTACGCATGAAGCTCGAGGAGTTGCTGGAGCGGCGGATGGCCGTCGAGGACGAACTCAAGCAGGCGCGGCTGGCCCTGGAAGACGCCGATCGCGAACTGCGCGAGGTGGAGAAGCGCCGCGGCCAGGCCGAGCAGCAATCGCAACTGCTGCGTGGCCAGCTGGAGCAGCAGCGCCTGGAGTGGCAGGGGCTGGTGGTGCGGCGCAAAGCCTTGCAGGAGCAGCTCGCCGAAGACGGCTACGACCTGCATACGGTACTGGCCAACCTGCCCCTGGATGCCAGCGAACGCGATTGGGAGGAGCGTCTCGAGAGTCTCGCGGCGCGCATCCAGCGTCTGGGGCCGATCAACCTGGCGGCGATCGAGGAGTACCAGCAGCAGTCCGAGCGCAAGCGCTACCTGGACTCGCAGAACGACGACCTGGCCGAAGCGCTGGAGACGCTGGAAAACGTCATCCGCAAGATCGACCGGGAAACCCGCAATCGTTTCAAGGAAACCTTCGACCAGATCAATGCTGGCCTTCAGGCATTGTTCCCGAAGGTATTCGGCGGCGGTACGGCATATCTGGAACTTACCGGCGAAGATCTACTCGATACCGGTGTGGCGATCATGGCGCGCCCGCCGGGCAAGAAGAACAGCACCATCCACTTGTTGTCCGGCGGGGAAAAGGCGCTGACCGCGCTGGCGCTGGTATTCGCCATCTTCCAGTTGAACCCGGCGCCGTTCTGCATGCTCGACGAAGTCGATGCGCCATTGGACGATGCCAACGTCGGACGTTATGCGCGATTGGTGAAGGAGATGTCGGAAAAGGTGCAGTTCATCTATATCACCCACAACAAGATCGCCATGGAAATGGCCGATCAGTTGATGGGCGTGACCATGCATGAGCCGGGCTGTTCACGGCTTGTTGCAGTTGACGTGGAAGAGGCGGTCGCATTGGCTGAAGCCTGAGTGTCAGGCAGTGTAAACTTGTGCATGGGCATGTTAGTTTAATGGCCACTTTTTGTATCGCGTGGGAAAGTTCTGTCAGAACAAGGTTGGCTCCACGTTTCAAGGGACAGGACGTCCTTTTTTCATTTTTTATTCACCATTTTCACTAGGGGCTACGGAATTACATGGATATCGGTCTGCGCGAATGGCTTATCGTTATCGGGCTTATCGTGATCGCCGGCATTCTCTTCGACGGTTGGCGGCGGATGCGGGGCGGCAAGGGCAAGTTGAAGTTCAAGCTCGACCGCAGTTTCGCCAATCTGCCGGACGACGACGGCGACTCGGCTGAACTGCTGGGGCCGGCGCGCGTGGTCGAGCATCGCGAGCCATCCTTCGACGAACAGGACCTGCCCAGCGTCAGCGCCCGCGAAGCCAAGGAACGCAAGGGCGGCAAGCGCCAGGAAGAGCCGCGCCAGGGCGATCTGGACCTCGACGAGGGGCTGGCCCTGGAGGCGGACCCGAGCGATGCCGCCGAGACGGTGGAGCCGCGCAAGGGCAAGTCGAAGGGCCGCAAGGAGAAAGAGCGGGAGAAAGCCCCTGCGGTTGCTGCCGAACCCGCCCCGGTCGACGAGGTGCTGATCATCAACGTCATCGCCCGCGACGAGAGCGGCTTCAAGGGGCCGGCATTGTTGCAGAACATCCTCGAGAGCGGCCTGCGCTTCGGCGACATGGACATCTTCCATCGCCACGAAAGCATGGCCGGCAATGGTGAGATCCTGTTCTCCATGGCCAATGCGGTGAAACCGGGCACTTTCGACCTGGACGACATCGACAACTTCAGCACCCGCGCCGTGAGCTTCTTCCTCGGCCTGCCGGGGCCGCGCCATCCGAAGCAGGCCTTCGACGTGATGGTTGCCGCCGCGCGCAAGCTGGCCCACGAGCTGAACGGCGAGCTGAAGGACGAGCAGCGCAGCGTGTTGACCGCCCAGACCATCGAGCACTACCGCCAGCGCATCATCGACCATGAGCGTCGCAGCCTGATGCAGAAGCGCTGATCCGGCCACAGCCCCTTTCTTCGTACGGGAGGGGGCGAACTACTCTATAGAGCAGCCGAGGCTGCTCTTTTCGTTTCACGGACTCCCACCATGACCGACACCCAGGCTGCCGCCGAACGCATCGCGCAACTGCGAACCGAACTGGACACCCACAATTACCGTTACTACGTGCTCGACGAACCGAGCATTCCCGACGCCGAATACGATCGCCTGTTCCGCGAGTTGCAGGCGCTGGAGGCCGAGTACCCGCAACTGCTGACGCCCGACTCGCCGACCCAGCGGGTCAGCGGCACGCCGGCCTCGGCGTTCGGCGAAGTGCGCCATGAGATCCCCATGCTCAGCCTCGGCAACGCCTTCGAGGAGCAGGACCTGCTGGACTTCGACCGCCGCGTACGCGAAGGACTGGCCGACCTGTTGCCTGGCGGCGACCTGCTCGGCGGTGGCGCGGAGGTCGAGTACAGTTGCGAGCCGAAGCTGGACGGCCTGGCCGTCAGCCTGCTCTACGAACGCGGCCAACTGGTGCGCGGCGCCACCCGCGGCGATGGCAGCACCGGCGAGGACATCACCAGCAACGTACGCACCATTCGCAACGTACCGCTGAAGCTGCACGGCGAAGGCTGGCCGGAGATCCTCGAAGTGCGCGGCGAGGTGTTCATGTCCAAGGCCGGTTTCGAGGCGCTCAACGCCAAGGCCGTGGAAACCGGCGGCAAGACCTTCGCCAACCCGCGCAACGCGGCGGCCGGCAGCCTGCGCCAGCTGGATTCGAAGATCACCGCCAGTCGCCCGCTGGAATTCTGTGCCTACGGCTTCGGCCAGGTCAGCGGGACGCTGCCGGACACCCAGGTGGGCATCCTCGAGGCGTTCCGCGGCTGGGGTATCCCCATCAGTCGCGAGCTGCGCCTGGTCAAGGGCGCCCAGGCCTGCCGCGACTACTACGACGACATCGGTCGCCGACGCGATGCGCTGGCCTACGAGATCGACGGCGTGGTGTTCAAGGTCAACCGCATCGCCTTCCAGCGCGAACTGGGCTTCCGCGCGCGCGAGCCGCGTTGGGCGATCGCCCACAAGTTCCCCGCGCGCGAGGAGTTGACCGAGCTGCTGGGCGTCGAGTTCCAGGTCGGCCGCACCGGCGCCGTGACCCCGGTGGCACGCCTCAAGCCGGTGCAGGTGGCCGGCGTCACGGTGTCCAATGCGACCCTGCACAACATGGATGAAGTCGCCCGCCTGGGCCTGCGCATCGGCGATACGGTGGTGATCCGCCGTGCTGGCGATGTGATTCCGCAGGTCATGCAGGTGGTGCTCGAGCGCCGCCCGGCGGATGCGCAGGCGATCGAGGTGCCCGAGCATTGCCCGGTCTGCGGCTCGGCCGTGGAGCGGACCCAGTTGGTCAAGCGCAGCAAGGGCAAGGAGTCGATCAGCGAGGGCGCCATCTATCGCTGCGTCGGCCGTCTCTCCTGTCAGGCGCAGTTGAAGCAGGCGATCATCCATTTCGTATCGCGTCGGGCAATGGACATCGACGGTCTTGGCGACAAGATCGTCGAGCAACTGGTGGATCGCGGGCTGGTCGCCTCGCCGGCGGATCTCTATACCCTGACCTATGAACAGGTGTTCGAGCTGGAAGGGTTCGCCGAGCTGTCCACCAACAACCTGCTGGCGGCCATCGCCGACAGCCGCAAGCCTTCGCTGGCGCGCTTCATCTTCGCCCTGGGGATTCCCGACGTCGGCGAGGAAACCGCCAAGCTGCTGGCGCGTTCGCTGGGTTCGCTCGAGCGGATCGGCAAGGCGCTGCCGGAAGTGTTGACCTACCTGCCGGACGTCGGCGCCGAGGTGGCCTACGAGATCCACAACTTCTTCGCCGACGAGCACAACCGCCAGGTGATCGCCCAGTTGCGCGATGCCGAACATGGCGTGCAGTTGCAGGAAGAGGGCGAGGTCGCCGCGGAGTTCGCCGCCTGTGCCTCGCTGGCCGGTTTCATCGACAAGCTGAACATTCCCTTCATCGCCGCCACCGGCGCGGAAAAGCTGGCCAGCCGCTTCGGTTCGCTCGACGGCATCATCCGTGCCGACTGGCTCGATCTGCGCCAGGTGGAGCGTCTGCCCGAGCGAGCGGCGAAAAGCCTGCGCGATTTCTTCGACGAGCCGGCCAACGTGCAGCGTGCCCTGGCCATCGAGGCGCAGTTGCGTGAGTTCGGCATGCATTGGCAGAGCGAGCGCAAGGCGGTCGAAGGCCTGCCTCTGGCCGGGCAGACCTGGGTGCTGACCGGCACCTTGGAGGCGATGAGCCGGGACGTAGCCAAGGACAAGCTGGAAGGGCTCGGCGCCAAGGTGGCCGGCTCGGTGTCGGCCAAGACCCACTGCGTGGTCGCCGGGCCCGGCGCCGGCTCGAAGCTGGCCAAGGCCAACGAGCTGGGCGTGAAGGTGCTCGACGAAGACGGTCTGCTGAAACTGTTCGACGAGCACGGCGTCGCCCGCTGAAGCGGCGGCGCTGCTGCGAAAGATTTCCGAAGACTGGAGTTAACGATGGACAAGGCAAGAAAGCAGCGGTTGCTGGGCGTGCTCGCATTGGTGGTGCTGTTCGGCGCCTACGTGGGTTGGAGCGAGCGGCCGCGCATCCTGCTGCATTACAGTGGCCAGGCTTCGGCGCCGATCGCCTACAGCTACAAGGAGCAGGGCGTGGAAACCTTCTCCGGGGAGATCCGGCCCGGCCAGGTCCGCGAGTTTCCGGTGAAGCTGTTCGGCGGCAGCGATTACCGGATCGCCTTCTCCTTCCATCGCGGTGAGGAGAAGTATGCGTCGTTCAGCACCAAGCCGGGCTGGGGCACCCTGGACCTGTATGTCGATACCGAGCTGAGCGTATCGACCCAGCCGCCGCCGGAGGGTCTGATCCAGCAGCAATGAACCGCTTTCGCGAAATGGATTGCAAACGTAAGTGCTTGAAGTGGTTGTAACTTACGCGCAAGCCGGTAGAATGGCGCGGCCTACCCGAGGGTAGGCTGCAATGGTGGCCCTGTCGGTCCCCCCGCAACGATTACCCGTCAACCTGGTCAGGTCCGGAAGGAAGCAGCCACAGCGGGAACATCGTGTGCCGGGGTGTGGCTGGCGGGGCCGCCTCCATTTCGTAGGTCCTTAATTCTAAAGGACTTCCTCTCCTGAAAAACTCTGAGTGTGACAGCGCCCTGGTACACCTGTGTGGTGCGCCGTAAGGGCGATTCTAGCCGTCCGCTTTTCTCTGATGTAGGCCGTCATACCGCTGAATCGCTGTAGAGCTGGTGCTCTGCTGTCCGTACCGAAGCCTTCGCTGCTGCCTTTGAGCTGGGTCAACTGGCGGGCTGTGCTTGCCAATTGCCAGTATCGACGCCTGTTACTACGATGAATGTGTTCTCAACAAGGAGCGTGACATGGAATTCGTAGAGCGACTGAATGCACTCTCAGCCAAGGTTCGACAGCAAGGCGGGGCGATCCAGACGGAGGAAGGCACCAAGACTGCCTTGGTGATGCCCTTCATAAACTCTGTGCTCGGCTACGATGTGTTCGACCCGTCCGAGGTGACGCCTGAATACATCTGCGACATCGGTACCAAGAAAGGCGAGAAGATCGACTACGCCATTCTGAAGGATGGCCAGATTCAGATTCTGATTGAGTGCAAGAAGATCGGTGAGCCTTTGCACATCAATCATGCCAGCCAGCTTTTCCGCTACTTCCACGTCACGAGTGCCCGAATCTCCATCCTCACTAACGGGCAGGTCTACAAGTTCTTCACGGACCTAGACGCTCCCAACAAGATGGACGAAAAGCCGTTCCTGGAGCTTGATCTGCTGGATGTTGATGAGCACGTATTGCCCGAGCTCCAGAAGCTAACCAAGGCTGCATTCGATGTTGATTCGATCATCAATGCGGCTGGGGAGCTGAAGTACGTGAGTCAGATCAAGCGGGAAATGGCCAATCAGTTCAATCAGCCTGACGACGATTTCGTGAGGTTTTTCGCTGCGCGCGTATACGACGGAATCATCACGCAGAAGGTGCGAGAGCAGTTTGGTGTTCTAACCCGAAAGGCTGCGTCTCAATTTCTAGGAGATCAGGTCAACGACCGCTTGAAGTCGGCCATGAGCGGTGCAATTCAGCCGGCGATCACGATGGCGCCCGCAGAGCCTTCCATGGCATCTCAGGCTGAAAGCAATACTGACGATGACCGAGTCCACACCACGCTGGAGGAGCTGGAGGGGTTTCATATCGTTAAGGCTATTGTTCGGGCTGTCGTTGATGCGAAGCGGATTGTGCATCGCGATACGCAGAGCTACTTCGGCGTGTTGCTGGACGATAACAACCGGAAGCCGATTTGCAGGCTTCACTTTAATCGTAGTCAGAAGTACATTGGCCTGTTCGACCAAGAGAAGAACGAAACTCGTCATCCTATCTCCTCCCTGGATGACATCTACACATTCGCAGATCAGCTCAAGGGCTCCATTGCTTACTACGAATGAGCTGCGTGCTGCTAATAGGAGCCCGCTGACTAGCGGGCTTTTTCATTTCCTGTATTACTTCGCCCCGTTCCTGAGGCGATACCAGTTGGCGTCGGGTGATGCCTTGCCGGCGTTAGGATGCTACTGGCGGGGCCGCCTCCATTTCAGGCCCGCCATTTTTCGCAGGCCGTCGACGCTCTCATCGGTAGCGCTGCAGTATCTCCTCGATCTCTCCGCTGCGCTTCATTTCCTCGAACGTCTTCAGTATCGCTTCCACCGGAACCTCCGCGGAATCCCGCACCAGGCAGCCCACCGCCGTTTCCTCGAGCTGCGCGGCTTCCTGGAGTGGCGGCTGCCCCGGCGCCTGGCGGTTGCTCCAGTGCAGCGACAGTTGATGGCTGACCGCGTAGCGGTAGCGGCCGGCGCGCAGCTTTTCCAGCACCAGATCCTGGGTGCGCGCATCGTCGCGGCGCAGTCGGCCGATGTCGAACAGCGCTTGCAAGCGGGGATAGCTGTAGCCAAGGACGGTACCGATACGCTGGGCCGGCAGCGCCTCGGGAATCGGCGCGAAGCCTTCGCGGGCGACCAGGATGTCGCGTTGCACCAGCAGCGCGACGCTCCAGCGATAGCCGGGGAAGTCGTGGCTGAGCCAGGCGGGGCTGATGTAGCAGCGGACATCGATTTCGCCAGCCTTCATCGCCTGCTCGATGCGCCCGCGCGGGTAGGGGTGGTAGAGCGCCTTGCGGCCGACCTGCCGGGCAAGGGAGCGGGTGATGTCGTAGACGATGCCGTCGATCGGCTGGCCCCGTTGCAGGCGGACCAACGGCATGCTCCAGCTTTCCATCACCGAGAAGCGCAATGGCGTCGCGTCGGTCTCCGCGGCCGTCGCTGGCAGGGCCGCGAGCAACTGCAGCAGGAGCAGCGCAGGTGCGCCGAAATGAGGCATGAACGATGTCAGGGAAGGTAGAGTCATTGCCACCGACGAGGGCTGCTGAAGGGCCAGGGGAATTCTTAGCACGCAGTTTGCCAAGTCGGCGAGCGCAGAAGGGGTAAATTGCGCTAGCATTGGCCGACTTGTGCTTCCCTTCTGCGACGGTTTTCGATGAGTTATCAAGTTCTTGCGCGTAAATGGCGTCCCCGTTCCTTCCGTGAAATGGTCGGCCAGACCCATGTGCTCAAGGCTCTGATCAACGCCCTGGACAACCAGCGGCTGCACCATGCCTACCTGTTCACCGGTACCCGCGGGGTCGGCAAGACCACCATCGCGCGGATCCTGGCCAAGTGCCTGAACTGCGAGACCGGGGTCAGCTCCACGCCGTGCGGCGAATGCTCGGTCTGTCGCGAAATCGACGAAGGCCGCTTCGTCGACCTGATCGAAGTGGACGCCGCGAGCCGGACCAAGGTCGAGGATACCCGCGAGCTGCTCGACAACGTGCAGTACTCGCCGACCCGCGGACGCTACAAGGTCTACCTGATCGACGAAGTGCACATGCTCTCGTCGCACAGTTTCAATGCGCTGCTCAAGACCCTCGAGGAGCCGCCGCCGCACGTCAAGTTCCTGCTGGCCACCACCGACCCGCAGAAGTTGCCGGTGACCATCCTCTCGCGCTGTCTGCAGTTCTCCCTGAAGAACATGCCGCCGGAGCGGGTGGTCGAGCACCTGACCCACGTGCTCGGAGCCGAGAACGTGCCCTTCGAGGATGACGCCCTGTGGTTGCTCGGGCGCGCCGCCGACGGCTCGATGCGTGACGCCATGAGCCTGACCGACCAGGCCATCGCCTTCGGCGAGGGCAAGGTGCTGGCCGCAGACGTGCGGGCGATGCTCGGTACCCTCGATCACGGCCAGGTCTATGGCGTGCTCCAGGCCTTGCTGGAGGGCGATGCGCGCGCCCTGCTCGAAGCGGTGCGCCACCTGGCCGAGCAGGGCCCGGACTGGGGCGGCGTGCTTGCCGAAATACTCAACGTGCTGCACCGCGTCGCGATCGCCCAGGCCCTGCCGGAAGCGATCGACAATGGCCAGGGCGACCGCGAGCGGGTGCTGGCCCTGGCCCAGGCGTTGCCGGCGGAAGACGTACAGTTCTATTACCAGATGGGCCTGATCGGCCGCCGCGACCTGCCGCTGGCGCCCGATCCGCGTAGCGGCTTCGAGATGGTGTTGCTGCGGATGCTCGCGTTCCGCCCGGCGGACGCCGACGGCGTGCCGAGGACGCCGCTAAAGGACCTGGGGATCAGCAAGGCCACGACTGATCCCGCCAACTCCCCCGTGGCCGGCGCGGCCTCGCCTGCGCCGGTCGCTACCGTTGCTCCCGCGCCTGTCGTGGCTGCGCCCGTCGAAGCCCCGGCTGCCCCGCCGGCAGCGCCATCCGCGCCGCCGGCGGCGGTCGAGGCGCGCGTCACGGAAGCGGTTGTCGAAGAGCCCGCCGCCGCGGCAGAGGTCGTCGACTTGCCCTGGGAAGAGCCGGCGCCGAGCCTCGCTGCCGAGCCCGAGCCCGAGCCCGAGCCCGAGCCCGAGCCCGAGCCCGAGCCCGAGCCCGAGCCCGAGCCCGAGCCCGAGCCCGAGCCCGAGCCCGAGCCGCTAGCCGTGGAGGCTCCCTCGGTCCCTCCGGCAGTGGCGGTCGAGGCGGTGGTGGAAACCGTTCTGGAAGCCCTGCCGGCTGCGTTGCCGGTAGCACCTGACGAGCAGGACGAGCAGGACGACGAGCCACCGCCCGCAGACGACTACTACGAAGTCGACATGGATACCCTGGCCTACCTGGATGCCGCGCCCGAGCCTGACGTGGTCGTGGTGGAGGAGCCGCTGCCGGCGGCGAAGCCGGCCACCGGCCTGGCCGCGGAGTGGCTGGAGCTGTTCCCGCGGCTCGGCCTCGGCGGCCTGACCGCCAGCATCGGTGCCAACTGTACGCTGGTAGCTGCCGACGGCGACCACTGGCATCTGCATCTCGATCCGGGCCAGAGCGCGCTGTTCAACGCCACCCAGCAGCGGCGGCTGAACGATGCGCTGAACCAGCACCTGGGGCGCACCCTCAAACTGGAGGTGACCCTGCAGAAGCCTGAGCAGGAGACCCCGGCTCAGGCAGCGGCACGCCGGCGTGCCGAGCGCCAGCGGGCGGCCGAGGCATCGATCGATGCCGACCCGTTGGTCCGGCAGTTGCGCGAGCAGTTCGCCGCGGTGGTCCGTGACGGTACCATCGAACCTTTGGAAGCCAAGGCCTGACCGGCGCTTGGCGCACGCAACAAGACGACATTCGAGGTGAAGAACATGATGAAAGGTGGCATGGCCGGCCTGATGAAGCAGGCGCAGCAGATGCAGGAAAAGATGCAGAAGATGCAGGAAGAACTGGCCAACGCCGAAGTGACCGGGCAATCCGGCGCCGGTCTGGTCAGCGTGGTGATGACCGGGCGCCACGACGTCAAGCGCGTCAGCCTGGACGACAGCCTGATGCAGGAAGACAAGGAAATCCTCGAAGACCTGATCGCGGCCGCGGTCAACGATGCGGTGCGCAAGATCGAGCAGAACAACCAGGAAAAGATGTCCGGCTTCACCTCGGGCATGCAACTGCCGCCCGGCTTCAAGATGCCCTTCTGATCCCGCGTTCGTGCCGGGTCCGCCTTCTTCGGACGGCGCCCGGCAGCCATTCCCCTCCCTCTATCCGACGAGTCCTGCATGAGTTTCAGCCCGCTGATCCGCCAACTGATCGAGTCCCTGCGCATTCTTCCCGGTGTCGGGCAGAAGTCGGCCCAGCGCATGGCGCTGATGCTGCTGGAGCGCGATCGCAGCGGCGGCCTGAAGCTGGCCCAGGCGTTGACCGCCGCGATGGAAGGGGTCGGTCATTGCCGGCAGTGCCGTACCCTCAGCGAGGAGGAGTTGTGCCCGCAGTGCGCCGACCCGCGACGCGACGACTCGCTGCTCTGCGTGGTGGAAGGCCCGCTGGACGTATTCGCGGTGGAGCAGACCGGCTACCGCGGCCGCTATTTCGTGCTCAAGGGACACCTGTCGCCGCTCGACGGCCTGGGGCCGGAGGCGATCGGCATTCCCGAACTGGAAGCGCGGATCAGGGACGGAGCCTTCAGCGAGGTGATCCTCGCCACCAACCCCACCGTCGAAGGCGAGGCCACCGCCCACTATATCGCCCAGCTACTGGCCGGCCGCGGCCTGACCTTGTCGCGTATCGCCCATGGCGTGCCGCTGGGCGGCGAGCTGGAGCTGGTCGATGGCGGCACCTTGGCCCACGCCCTGGCCGGACGGCGGCCGATCTCCTGAGCTCTGTGCCTCCCGTATCCGTAGGACGGGCGGCCTATACGCCCTCGCCGATGGCCAGTTTCCCGTATTGAAAACCAAGCAAGCGCTAGGTAAGTTCTGAGGCTCCCATCAGGAGCCCGGCCATGACTGACTTCCAGCAGTACTTCGACGAGTCCCATCAACTGATCCGGGATTCGGTGCGCCGTTTCGTCGAGCGCGAGGTGTTGCCGTACATCGATGAATGGGAGGAGGCCGAGGAATTTCCCCGCGAACTCTATCTCAAGGCCGGCGCGGCCGGGATCCTCGGCATCGGCTACCCGGAAGCCTACGGCGGCAGTTGCGAAGGCGATCTGTTCGCCAAGGTGGCGGCCAGCGAAGAGCTCATGCGCTGCGGTTCCGGCGGCTTGGTCGCCGGGTTGGGATCGCTGGATATCGGCTTGCCTCCGGTGGTCAAGTGGGCCCGTCCCGAGGTGCGCGAGCGGGTAGTGCCGGCGGTGCTGCGCGGCGAGAAGATCATGGCCCTGGCGGTCACCGAGCCCTCTGGCGGCTCCGACGTGGCCAACCTGAAGACCCGTGCGGTGCGCGATGGCGATCACTATCGCGTCAGCGGCAGCAAGACCTTCATCACCAGCGGCGTGCGCGCGGACTACTACACGGTGGCGGTGCGTACCGGCGGCGAGGGTTTCGCCGGCATCAGCCTGCTGCTGGTGGAGAAGGGCACTGCCGGGTTCAGTGTCGGCCGCAAGCTGAAGAAGATGGGCTGGTGGGCGTCGGATACCGCCGAACTGTTCTTCGACGACTGCCGGGTGCCTGCGGAAAACCTCATCGGCGTGGAGAATGCCGGCTTCGCCTGCATCATGGCCAATTTCCAGAGCGAGCGCCTGGCCCTGGCGGTGATGGCCAACATGACCGCGCAACTGGCTCTGGAGGAGTCGCTGCGCTGGGCGCGCGAGCGAGAAGCGTTCGGCAAGCCGATCGGCAAGTTCCAGGTGCTGCGCCATCGTCTCGCGGAAATGGCCACGCAACTGGAGGTTTCCCGGGAGTTCACCTATCGCCAGGCAGCGAAGATGGCCGCCGGCAAGAGCGTGATCAAGGAGATATCGATGGCCAAGAACTTCGCCACCGATGTCGCCGATCGCCTGACCTATGATGCCGTGCAGGTGCTCGGCGGCATGGGCTACATGCGCGAAAGCCTGGTGGAGCGGCTGTATCGCGACAACCGGATTCTCTCCATCGGCGGCGGTTCGCGGGAAATCATGAACGAGATCATCGGCAAGCAGATGGGGTTGTAGGGCCGCGTTCTATCAGGTGAAGTCCAGGTCGTAATGCGCCTGGCCACAGTGCAGGCAGTCGAAGCGGTAGATGGCCGGATTGCCGCCGGGCGTATAGGCGTCGACGAGGCGTTGCCAGGTGATAGCCGGCCAGGCGAAATCGGCGAAACGCTGCGCCAGGCCCTCGGCTCCCAGTTGCCCGATTTCCTCACGCCCCGCGTCGCCGCGAAAGGCGCAGGCATCCTCGCAGCAAACCAGCCAGCGCTCCTGCTGCCAGGAGGTGTAGCCGGGCGTGCGCTCGCAGACTTCGGTGACGATATCCGCGGCGACGCCGGCGTCGAGCAGCGGATAGTCGTCGGAAAAGCTCGCTTCGTAGCGCGCGGCCGCGCTGCCGTCGGCTATGCACCAGGGGCAAAGGCTGCCGGGCGGCAACTCGTGGCGGGAATAGGGCGAACCGGTGTAGACGTAGCCACGAGCCTTGCCACAGCACTGGCAGGTGGTGGCGGAAGCCTCGATGCTGCCGCTGGCGAGCGGTTCGGGATGGTAGCGGAAGTGAGGAAGGGGAGGGTTCATGACGGCCGTACCCTGGAGACTGGCCGTCGAGTATGACGTGCCGGGCAGCCTAGCGGCTACCCGGCGGGCCTGTTCACTCGCTGGCTTCGCGGGCGCCCTGGGGGCTCTTCGGGCGCGGCGCGAAGCGCGCTGCCAGGCGCATGCTGGCGGTGACCAGGCGCTGGTAGAGCACTGGTGCCAGGCGCAGCATCACGTCGATCGCGTGGGCGTCGGTGCCGATCAGGATGCGCCGGCTGTCGCGCTGCACGCCGCGCAGGATGACCTGGGCGGCCTTCTCCGGGGTGGTCCGCAGCAACTGGTCGTTGAATTGCTCGCGAGCCTTGTCCGGAGCCTGGCCGGTGACCTTGGCCATGCTCTCGTTCATTCGCGCGGTCTTGGCGATGTTGGTCTTGATCCCGCCGGGATGCACGCAACTGGCGGAGACGCCGGAGTCCTCCATGTCCAGTTCCTGGCGCAACGACTCGGTGAAGCCGCGCACCGCGTACTTGGTGGCGTTGTAGGCGCTCATGCCGGGCTGGGCGAACAGCCCGAAGACGCTGGAGACATTGACCACGTGGCCGTTGCCGGAGGCCTTCAGGTGCGGAAGGAACGCCTTGGTACCGTTCACCACGCCCCAGAAGTTGATGTTCATGATCCACTCGTATTCCGAGTAGTCGCTGCCTTCCACGGTACCTGCGTGGGCGACGCCCGCGTTGTTGAAGATCAGGTTCACCCGGCCATGTTCGCTGGCCGCCTTGTCGGCCCAGGCCTGCACCTGCTCGCGGTCGGCCACGTCGACGACCGCGGTGGAGACGCGTACCCCGCTGCTGGCGAGCAATTGGCGGGTTTCCTCGAGAGCTGCGGCATTGACGTCGGCCAGGGCCAGGTGACAACCCTGCCTGCCCAGCTCCACGGCCAGGGCGCGACCGATGCCCGAGCCTGCGCCGGTGATGGCGGCGACTTTGTTTTCGAACGACTTCATGCGGGTACCCCTTCGGCCTGTTGGCGGGCTTCGTTGCTCAGGGCGGCGAGCGGTGTCGTGGTGAGGTGGTAGGCGGAGGCGTCGAACTGCCGGGTCAGGGCACGGAAGCGCCAGGTGAATCCCGGCCACAGGGTGCAGTTGCGGCCGCTGACCGGATGCAGGTACCAGCTCTTGCAACCGCCCACGCTCCAGACGCTGCGGTCCAGCTTGCGCTGGAGGTATTCGTTGTAGCGTTCCTGCACCGGGGCCTTGACCTCGAGACTGAGCAGTTCGCGGCGCTTCATCAGCTTCAGCGCATCGAGGACGTAGGCGATCTGCGACTCGATCATGTAGACCATCGAGTTGTGGCCGAGGCCGGTGTTCGGTCCCATCAGGAAGAACAGGTTGGGGAAGCCGGCGGTGGTAGTGCCCTTGTAGGCTTCCGGGCCCTTGGTCCAGCTGTCCAGCAGGTCGCGGCCGTCGCGACCGAAGACCACTCCGCGGGGGATAGGGTCGTTGGCGGTGAAGCCGGTACCGAAGATGATCGCGTCGACCTCGCGTTCCCGGCCGTTGCCGTCGACGATTCCATTGGCGGTGACGGCGCGGATGCCTTCGGTGATCACCGTGGAGTTGGCGGCAGCCAGGGCAGGGTAGTAGTTGTGCGACATGAGGATGCGCTTGCAGCCGATGGTGTAGTCCGGCGTGACCTTGCGGCGCAGTTCCGGATCCTTGATCTGCTTGTGGATGTGGCGGATCGCCAGGCGCTGCACCAGCTTCATTACCTGCGGGGCGAAGGTGAAGCCCAGCACCCGCCCTTCGAGCAGGCTGTAGAGGCCGCCGCGCCAGAGCTTCTGCACCAGCGGGAAGCGCCGGAAGCGCCGGCGCTCGGTTTCGCTGATTGCCCGGTCGGGTTTGGGCAGGATCCATGGCGGAGTGCGCTGGTAGAGATCGAGCGCGGCCACCAGCGGCTGGATCTCCGGGACGAACTGGATCGCCGAGGCGCCGGTGCCGATCACCGCCACGCGCTTGCCCTTGAGGTCGTAGTCATGGTCCCACTGCTGGGAATGGAAGACCTTGCCCTGGAAGTTCTCCAGGCCATCGAGGCGTGGATAGGCCGGGGTGGACAGGCCGCCCATGCCGGAAACCACGGCGTTCGCGGTGTAATGGTTGCCCTGGGCGTCATGCAGGTGCCAGAGGCTTTGCCGCTCGTCCCAGGCCAGTTTGCCGATCTCGGTGTTCAGCAGGGTCTTTTCCTGCAAGCGGTATTTTTCCCAGCACTTCTCCAGATAGGCGCGGATTTCCGGCTGGCGGGCGAACATCCGCGTCCACTCCGGGTTCGCTTCGAAGGAGAAGGAATAGACGTGGGATTGCACGTCGCAGGCGCAGCCAGGGTAGTTGTTGACTCTCCAGGTGCCGCCGACGCCGGCGTCCTTTTCGAAGATCAGGAAGTCGTCCTCGCCTTCCTGGCGGAGACGGATCGCCATCCCCAGCCCGGAGAAACCGGTGCCGATGATGGCGACCTTGCAGTGCCGGGCGGCGGCAGGGGTGGGTTGGGTACTCATGGCCAAGCTCCTGTTATGATTGTTTGCTGGCGTATACACTCGTCTACCTGAGAATGTAGACATCTGTATACTTCAGGGTCAAGCCAACCTTAGGTAGGGTCGGCGCGGCGCAACGGCCGAACTTGTGGCGCATGGAAACAACCAGGTGGAACATGAGCGATATGAACGAAACGAAGGACAGGGTTGCCGACGCTCCCGGCAAACGCGCCTTGCTGGAGGCGGCCTTGCGCCTGGGCAGCAGCAGCCGCAGCCTGGGGGCCATCGGCTTGCGCGAGCTGGCGCGCGAGGCGGGCCTGAATCCGAACACCTTCTATCGGCATTTCCGCGATATCGACGATCTTGGCCTGACCATGATCCGCGACATCTCTACCCAGCTGCGCCAGCCGCTGCGCCAGCTTCGCCGCGAGGCCGCGACTCGTGCGGCGCCCAGCGCCCGAGCGCAGACGACGCCGTTCGGGCTGGACCTGGAAAGGGGGCGGCGGGTCTGCCGGGAGACGGTGCGGCTGTTCTTCGACTTCGTGGAGAGCAATCCCGCCGCGTTCATCGTCGGCGTGCGCGAACTGCATGGGGCTTCGCCGGTGCTGCGTGGTGCCCTGCGTCAGATCATGGATGAGTTCGCCGAGGACATGTCGGAGGACATCATCGAATTCAGGTTGTTGCCGGCGGTGAGCGAGGCGACCATCCGTCGCCTCTCCAGCCTGATCGGCCGCCAGCTGTTTCAGTTGTCGCTGGACTATATCGGCCAGCCGGAGCGGCGTCGGGAAATCTGCGCCCTGGGTGAGGAACAGATACTGCTGTTGTTCACCGGCGCCGCGGTCCTGCAGATGATGGGCGTTTCGTTGGACGCCGAGGCGTCAGGCCAGCTTGAGCAGGCTCATGCCGGCCAGCAGCAGCAACAGGCCGAGCCAGCCGCGCCAGGCCAGGCGCTGGCCGAACAGCGCCCAGCCCATGGCGACGGTGGCGAGGATGCCGAAGCCGCCCCAGATCGCATAGGCGAGTGACAGCTCGATGTCCTTCACCGCCTGCGCCAGCGCGGTGAAGGCGGCCATCACGCAGAGGATCGAGGCGATCCCGAGGCTGCGCCTGCGGAAACCGTCGGAGTATTTCAACAGCAGGTTGGCGACGACCTCGAGGGCGATCGCCAGGCCGAGCCAGGCGAAGGGAATCCAGTTCAGGGTCAGCATGTGACGGCCTCCCCACGGGGCTGCGCCGGCGTGCCGCTGGCGTTGCGGGTGCCGGACTTGATCAGCAGGATGCCGGCGATCATCACGCCGAGGCCGACGGCCTTGTACAGGCCGATGCTTTCGCCCAGCCAGGCGACGCTGACCGCCGTGATCAGGACGATGCCAATGCCTTCCCAAAGGGCGTAGGCGACTCCGACGGGGACACGCTTGACCGCCAGGGCGAGGAAGAAATAGGACAGGCCGATCATCCCGTACATCAGCAGCATGCCTGCGACAGGGGCGTGGGTGGCGGCCAGTTTCATCGAGGTGGTGCCGATCACTTCGGCGCCGATAGCCAGTAACAGATAGATCCAGGAACGCATGTTGCCCTCCCATGGGCACCGCGGAATGGAGGCCGCGGCCAAAGATGACGAAGAGCGCTGGCGAGGGGCGGGAAAGACCCCGAAGCGCAGGGGCGGTCGCCACCGACAGCAGGGGTCGAGGGAGGGAGCTAGAGGTCGCCGGTCCAGTGACGCTCGCGGGAGACCAGACGGGAAGTGGGGAGAGGTAATGCCCTAGTGTTCAACATAATGAACATGATATTACCTCAGGGCATCGTAAAAAGCCAGTCGATAGGAATTGACTAATTATTTCCTCCGTAAAATGGCGGATTCAGGAACGCTAGTCGAAACGGAGGCTTTTCCGTGTGCAATATCCTGTTCTTCTCTCGAATAAGAAACGCCAGGCGGGGCCTGGCGTCGGGGGCGGAGCGGCACTGGCGGAGGCGGGCTTCAATCGGCGAAGGCCAGTTTGTCCTTCCAGTATTTCTCCAGTTTCGCGGTGTCGTGGTCGCTGGGGTGGAAGCCCGGCCGGTAGTAGTCCAGGTAGGGCAGCAGCAGGCGGGTGAAGAAGCCCTTGCGCAGGCCGAACAGGGTGCCCAGGCCATGCTTCCAGGAGCGCCAGTTGAACAATTGGCCGTCCTTGCGTAGCAGGTCGAGCTGGAACCAGCCGATGACGCCGAAGAACATCAGGGTGGTCAGCATCATCACCAGAACCCGGGTGAAGTAGCCGCCGTAGACTTTCTGGTACACATCGTAGGCGACATTCTTGTGTTCGTTCTCCTCGATGGCATGCCACATCCACAGCTTGTACATCTTCGGCGACTGCATCTGGATGGTCAGGTCTTCGCGCTTGAGCAGCTGCGCGGCCATGGTCGCGGTGAAATGCTCGAGGGCGCAGGTGATCGCCAACTGGTGTTTCCTGGTGGTGACCTTGCTGACGTTTTCCAGCAGGACCTTGATCCGCAGTTCGAGGCACTCCAGGTCGACCCCGTGCTCCTCGGCATATTCGTTGTAGGCGGCATGCTCCTTGGAGTGCATCGCCTCCTGGCCGATGAAGGCGCTGACGTCCTTCTTCAGTTGCGGATCCTCCAGGCGGTCGCGCACCGCGCGCACGCTATCGACGAAGAATTTTTCGCCGTAGGGGAAAAGCGAGGACAGGTTGTTCATGAACTGGGTCATGAAGGGTTGGCCGTCCCACCAGTACTTCGGGGTTTCGCTGAAGCTGAAATCCATCCGCCGCACGGGGAAATTGGCGCGAACCGGGGAGGCGGTGCCAGTGGCAGTCATGGCTAACTCCTTTTGTTGTTCTGGGGAGGGGAAACGCACAGGTTTCCTCGGGTTCCCTATGGCGAGTTCGCTATAACACCTCTGAATGTGTCATTAGCTGATGTAATTATTGCAGGATTGTCCAACAGCGGGAGGTCATTCCTGGCCATTTCGAAGTCATTAATGGCCAGGTCGGCTCGACCAGACGGAAGATGGGGCGCAAGGAGCGAGCGCGGGGCGCCAGGGCGCCCCCCGGCGTATCAACGCTCGTCGAGAGCGAACGCGGTGAGACTGAAGGTGGAGATGCCGGCGTCCTGCAGGCGAGTGGAGCCGCCGAGTTCCGGCAGGTCGATGATCGCCGCGGCCTCGAAGACCCTGGCCCCGAGGCGTCGTACCAGGCTCGCGGCCGCCAGCAGGGTCCCGCCGGTGGCGATGAGGTCGTCGAAGATCAGTACGCTGTCGCCTTCGCAGAGGCTGTCGGCATGTACTTCGAGGAAGGCCTCGCCGTATTCGGTCTGGTAGCCCTCGGCGAGTACGTCGGCGGGTAGCTTGCCCTGCTTGCGGAACAGGACCAGCGGCTTGTTCAGCGCATAGGCCACCGCCGAGCCGATGAGGAAGCCGCGGGCATCCATGGCGCCGATGTGGCTGAAATCGGCCTCGATGTAGCGCTGGACGAAGCTGTCCACGGTCATGCGCAGCGCGCGTGGCGACTGGAACAGCGGGGTGATGTCGCGGAACACCACGCCGGGCTTGGGAAAGTCCGGCACGGCGCGGATCTGCGACTTGAGGGTGAACTCGTCGAAAATCATGGAAGATCCTGGGCTGGGCGTTTTTCGGGGCCCATCATACAACGGGCCCGCGCTGAGGCGGGCCCGTTGGCGGTTCGCAGGCGCTTCAGCCTTCCAGCTGGCCGCCGGCGAGGGCGCACAGCTCGATGGCGTCGAGGATGTGCACTTCCTTGCCTTCCGCGCTGATCAGGCCGTTCTGCTGGAAGCGGGTGAAGACCCGCGACACGGTTTCCACGGCCAGGCCGAGATAGTTGCCGATCTCGTTGCGCGACATGGCCAGGCGGAACTGCTGGGCGGAGAAGCCACGGGCACGGAAGCGCGCCGACAGGTTGACCAGGAAGGTGGCGATGCGCTCGTCGGCAGTCTTCTTCGACAGCAGCAGCATCATCTGCTGGTCATCGCGGATTTCCCGGCTCATCAGGCGCATCAGTTGGCGGCGCAGTTGCGGCAGCTGCTCGGACAGTTCGTCCAGGCGCTCGAAGGGAATCTCGCAGACCGAGGTGGTTTCCAGGGCCTGGGCGGATACCGGATAGGTCTCGGTATCCATCCCGGACAGGCCGACCAGCTCGCTGGGCAGGTGGAAGCCGGTGATCTGCTCTTCGCCGGCATCGGTGATGCTGAAGGTTTTCAGGGCGCCGGAGCGCACGGCAAAGACCGAGCCGAAAGGATCGCCCTGGCGGAACAGGAATTCGCCTTTCTTCAGGGGACGACCGCGCTTGACGATCTCGTCCAGCGAATCCATGTCTTCCACGGTCAGCGACAGGGGGAGGCACAGCGGGGCCAGACTGCAATCCTTGCAGTGTGCTTGGGGCAGTGCGCGCACCTTGATGGTTTCGGCCATTGAGGGGTCCTTGCTAGGTTAAAGGCACAACAGGAGTAAGGGTAACGCAGCCACGATGCGGGTGCCAGCCATAGGTCTGGCAACGACCATTTCTGACAGGCCGATGGCGTTTCCAATCAGTGACTTGCGTCAAACAACTGCGACTACCTGTCGCACCCTGTCAAGGGGCGACGAAAAGGGGGCTCAAGTTCGCGACGCGTGGGCCGATCCAATGGAAGAATTCCATTTTTCCCGGAGTGACTGGAATGTTGACCCTCAGTGGCTGGATCACCACCCAGGTGCCGCCCTCGTCGCGCGCCGCCGCGGACGCCAAGGCCGCGCGGACCGGCACCGCCGAGCAGGCGGAAGACCCGGCCGCCGGCACCGACGCCGCCGATCAGCATGTACGGCTTTCCCAGGCAGGGCGCGAGCTGGCCGCCACCATGGGGGTGCCGGTGGAGGAGGAGGACGAGGATATCCCGCAGGAGTTGCGGCCGATGGTGAAGATGATCCGCCAGTTGAAGAAGAAGATCGAAGAGAAGCTCAGGGAGCTGCAGGAGGCCATGAGGTCGTCCGATCCGGGGGCGAAGGAGGCTCGCGTGCCTGAGTTGCAGAAGGAGTTGCAACAACTCAACTCCGCCCTGCAGACGGCGACGGCAGCGATGGCATCGGCCATCAAGGAGATGGGTATCAGCGACCCGGCGCTGATCATGAAGGTCATGGGCAGCCGGTAGAAGGGGCGGGGATTCACCGCCCTGTCGTGCGGGCAGGGCGGTGCGCTTTCAGATCACCCGGGAGAAGCGCTGCCGGTTGAGGCTGGGCAGGTAGCGGTCGAACAGCATGCAGATCGAACGCACCAGCAGACGTCCGGAAGACGTGATGTCGATGCCCTTGGCGTCCAGGCGGATCAGGCCATCGGCGGCGAAGCGTTCGAGATCGGGCCACAGCTCGGCGAAGTAACTGCGGAAGTCGATGCCGAACTCTGTCTCGATATCCTCGAAGGCCAGTTCGAAGTGGCAGATCAGTTGCTGGATCACCGCGCGCCGCACCCGGTCGTCGCTGTTGCAGTGCAGGCCGCGACGGATCGCCAACTGGCCGTTGTCGAGGCTGGTCTGGTAGTCGTTGATGTCGCTGCTGTTCTGGCTGTAGAGGTCGCCGATCTGGCTGATCGCCGAGACCCCGAGACCTACCAGGTCACAGTGCCCGTGCGTGGTGTAGCCCTGGAAATTGCGTTGCAGGGTGCCGTCTTCCTGGGCGCTGGCCAGCTCGTCGTCGGGCAGGGCGAAGTGATCCATGCCGATATAGCGGTAGCCCGCCGCGGCGAGTTGCTCGGTGGTGCGCTGGAGCATTTCCAGCTTCTGGCCCGGGCTCGGCAGGTCGTCGGCGTTGATCCGCCGCTGCGGCATGAAACGCTCGGGCAGGTGGGCGTAGTTGAACACCGAGAGGCGATCCGGCTGTAGCGCGATCACTTCGTCGACCGTGCGGGCGAAGCTGTCCGGCGTCTGTTTCGGCAGTCCGTAGATCAGGTCGAGGTTGATCGAGCGGTATTGCAGGGTGCGCGCGGCCTCGACGATGGTACGGGTCTCCTCCGGGGTCTGCATGCGGTTGACCGCCTTCTGCACCTCCATGTCGAAGTCCTGTACGCCGAGGCTGACGCGGTTGAAACCGAGTTCGCGGAGCAGGCCCATGGTCGACCAGTCGGCCTCGCGCGGGTCGATCTCGATGCCGTAGTCGCCCGAATCGTCGTCCAGCAGGTTGAGGTGGGTGCGCAATTGCGACATGAGTTCGCGCAACTGGCCGGGACTGAGGAAGGTCGGGGTTCCGCCACCGAAGTGCAGTTGCTCGACCACCTGCTCGCGGGAGAGGTGGCGGCTGACGATCTCGATCTCGCGGACCAGGCGCGCAAGGTACGGCGCGCTGCGCCCGCGATCCTTGGTGATCACCTTGTTGCAGGCGCAGTAGTAGCAGATGTTGGCGCAGAACGGGATGTGCACGTAGAGCGACAGGGGGTGTCCGGCCTTCCGGCTGTCGCGCAGGGCGTGCAACTGGTCGAACGGGCCGATGCCTTCGTGGAACTGCACGGCGGTCGGATAGGAGGTGTAACGCGGGCCGGAAAGGTCGTAGCGCCGAATCAGGTCAGCGTCCCAGCGAATGGTGTCGAGCATGCCAGAGATCCCCAGTTGGCGAGCTTTAGTCGGGAAGTCTAGGGATTGCGCCGGGAAGGCCTGTTGATTTGTATCAAGCGGGTGAATGTATACAGGATGTGTCGCCCGATGTTGGGACGGGCGTCCGTCAATGCCCCATCAGCCAGGCCTGGTGCGGTCCTGGGAGGGTCCAGAGGCCGAAGAGGATGACCATCAGGCCGCCCACGATGCGTACGCCGCGACGGCGCAGCAGGGCGGTCACCCGTTCGGCGGCCATGCCGGTGGCCAGCAGAACCGGCCAGGTGCCGAGGCCGAACGCCAGCATCAGCAGCGCGCTGTCCAGTGCCGATCCCTGGCTGGTGGCCCAGAGCAGGGTGCTGTAGACCAGCCCGCAGGGCAGCCAGCCCCAGATCGCTCCGAGCAGCAGGGCCCGTGGCAGGCTGGAGACCGGCAGCAGGCGCCGGGCGAAGGGTTCCAGGTGGCGCCAGAGGCCGCGACCGAGCGCCTCGACGCGGGTCAGGCCGCTCCACCAGCCGGCCAGGTAGAGTCCCATGGCGATCAGCAGCAGCCCGGCGACCACCCGCAGCGCGCCGGCCAACGGGGTACGCGCCACCGCCCAGCCGGCCAGGCCGAGCAGCAGGCCGGCGCAGGCGTAGCTGAGGATGCGGCCGAGGTTGTAGGCCAGCAGCAGGCGCAGACGACGGCCGCGCTGTTCGGCGGGAATGGCCAGGGTCAGGGCGCCCATCAGGCCGCCGCACATGCCCAGGCAGTGGCCTCCCCCGAGCAGGCCGAGGATCAGCGCGGAAACCAGCAGCGGCGCCAGTTCAGCCACGCGGTCGGTCCTCGGGTTTCGACGGCTTCTCCGCTTCGTCGACGCCGGCCTGGTGCTTCGGGTCTTCGTCGTCGAAGAGAATGCTGTGGGCGGGGCCGTCGAGATCGTCGTACTGGCCGCTGTCCACCGCCCAGAAGAACACGTAGATGGCGATGGCGACGATGACGATCGCGACGGGGATCAGGATGTAGAGCGCGGCCATACGGACCTCGGCGAAGGGATTCGGGTCAGCCGCAGGGCGTTGACCACCACCAGCAGCGAACTGACCGACATGCCGATCGCCGCCCAGCCCGGGGTGATCCAGCCGAGCGCGGCGAAGGGCAGGACCAGGCCATTGTACAGGCTGGCCCAGGCCAGGTTCTCGATGATGATATGGCGGGTGCGGCGCGCCAGCCGGAAAGCCTGCACCAGGCTGTCCAGGCGGTTGGACAGGAGCACCGCGTCGGCGCTGGTCTTGGCCAGGTCGGTGGCGCTGCCCATGGCGACGCTGATGTCGGCACCGGCGAGCACCGGTACGTCGTTGACTCCGTCACCGAGCATCAGCACCCGGCGGCCCTCGCCGTGCAGGCGTTCGAGCATGGCCAGCTTGTCGTCCGGGGTCAGGCCGCCGCGGGCTTCGTCGATGCCCAGTTCGGCAGCGACGCTGGCGACCATCGGCGAGGCGTCACCGGATAGCAGGAGGGTGCGCCAGCCGCGCGCCTTGCAGGCGGCGAGCAGGGCGGGGGCGTCGCTGCGCAGGCGGTCGTCGAGACCGAACCAGGCCAGCGGTCCCTGCTCGTCGCCGAGCAGCAGCCACTGTCCGGAGTCGCCGGGCATCGCGGGCGTGGCGCTGCCGCCCAGGTTGCTGACGAAGGCGGCCTGGCCGATGCGCAGGCGGCGGCCTTCCACCAGGCCTTCGAGGCCCAGTCCCGGATGGCTTGCGACGCTGTCGGCGGCCTCCGGCGCACGGCCGAAGGCGCGGGCGATGGGGTGTTCGGAACGGTTCTCGAGGGCGGCGGCGAGGGCCAGGCAGCGATCCGCGTCGAGATCGCGCAGGGGTAGCACCTGCTTGAGCGTCAGGCGGCCTTCGGTGAGGGTGCCGGTCTTGTCGAAGATTACCGTGTCGATGTGGTTCAGCCCTTCCAGCACGTGCCCGCGCGTGATCAGCAGGCCGAGCTTGTGCAGGCTGCCGGTGGCCGCGGTGAGCGCGGTGGGCGTGGCCAGCGACAGGGCGCAGGGGCAGGTGGCGACCAGCAGCGACAGCACCACCCAGAAGGCGCGCTGGTGGTCGACCTGCCACCACAGCGCGCCGACCGCTGCGGCGACCAGCAGGACGATGAGCAGGAACCACTGCGCCACCTTGTCGGCCAGTTCCGCCAGGCGCGGCTTGTCCGCCTGGGCGCGTTCCAGCAGGCGGACGATGGCCGACAGGCGGCTGTCGTCGCCAAGGGCGCCGACCTCGACGGTCAGCGGCCCCTCGACGTTCAGGGTACCGCCGGTGACGGTGTCGCCGGCCTGGCGTGGATGGGGTAGGTACTCGCCGGTGAGCAGCGACTCGTCGACGCTGGACTGGCCGTCGAGGATCACTCCGTCGGCCGGCAGCACGGCGCCTGGCGGTACCAGCACGCGGTCGCCGACGCGCAGTTCGCTGAGCAGGATGCGCTCGCCCTGGTTGGCGGCGTCCAGGCGCAGGCAGGACGCCGGCAGCAGGTTGACCAGTTGCGCGGTGGAGGCGGCGGTGCGCTCCCGCGCGCGGCGTTCGAGGTAGCGGCCGGCGAGGAGGAACAGGGCGAACATGCCGACCGCGTCGAAATACAGCTCGCCCTGGCCGGTGATCGTCGACCAGATGCCGGCGACGTAGGCGCCGCCGATCGCCAGCGACACCGAGACGTCCATGGTCAGGTGGCGGGTGCGCAGGTCGCGCAGGGCGCCACGGAAGAACTGGCCGCAGCAGTAGAAGACGATCGGCGTGGTGAGGATCAGGCTGACCCAGCGCAGGATGCGGTCCATGCCGGCGGAAAGGTCGAGGTTGAATTCCGGCCAGGTCGCCATCACCGCCATCATCACCTGGATCCACAGCAGCCCGGCGACACCGAGCTGGCGCAGGGCGCGGCGGTTCTCCATGGCCAGGCGCTCGGTGGCGTGGTCGGGTTGGTAGGGATGGCCGGCATAGCCGATCTGGCGCAGTTCGCCGAGCAACTGGCTGAGCGGCAACTGGCTGTCCTGCCAGCGCACGTGCAGGCGATGGTTGGACAGGTTGAGCCGCGCCTCGGCCACGCCAGGCAACTGGCGCAGGTGCTTCTCGATCAGCCAGCCGCAGGCGGCGCAACTGATGCCTTCGATCATCAGGCTGGTTTCCGCCAGCTCGCCCTCATGGCGGACGAAGCCGCCCTGTACGTCCGGGCGGTCGTAGAGCTGCAACTCTTCGCTGAGCGCCTTGGGCAAGGCTTCGGGGTTGGCGGCGTTTTCGCTGCGGTGCCGGTAGTAGCTTTCCAGGCCGCCGGCGACGATGGCCTCGGCCACCGCCTGGCAGCCCGGACAGCACATGGCCCGCGTCTCGCCGAGCACGCGGGCCTCGAAGCGGCTGCCGGCGGGGACCGGCAAGCCGCAGTGGTAGCAGGGCAGGGGGGCGCTCATGGGCGCTTCGCTTCTGCTCCCTGGAGCGGTTCGTCACCCAGCTCCATGACCACGGTCGGCGATACCACCTCTTCCTCGAAAAGACGCCACTGGCCGCTGCCTTCCTGGCCGAGCAGTTCGACGAAGCGACGGCCCTCGACGGCGTCGGTCAGTTGCCCGACGTAGCGCTCGCGGTCGGAGTTGCTGCGCAGCAGCTCCACGCGGCGGTCCTTCTCCGGCTGGGTCGGCGAGATCAGGTTGAGGGTGAGCTGATCCGGACGGCTGTTGCCGGTCAGGCGCACTTCGACTTCGCCGGTCAGGTCGTCGACCTTGACCTTGGCGTGGACTTGCAGGCGTACGGCCAGGTTCTCGCGTTCCAGGGAGCGGTTGATGCCCTTGCCGGCCTCGTAGTAGTTGTCGGTGACCAGGGTGTCCTGGTTGCGCACCGCGATGGTGACCAGGCTCAGCCCGAGCACCACCGAGGTCGCCAGGAGGGCCACAATGAACCAGGCCCAGAAGTGTTTGTACCAGGGTTGAGGGTGGGTCTCGGACTGCATGCTCAAGTTACTCAACGGGTGCGTGGGCCAATGAAGCGACTCTTCGCTTCTTTATGGATGCTCGGGTCGTCGGCCGACTCGATGGTGAAGACGATCTCGTTGGTGGTCGAAGGCAGCTTCTCCGGCTCGATGGACAGTTCCATCGGCAGGTTGAGGATGTCGCCCGCCGCCACCTTCAGCTCGCGCCGGCCTTCCAGGGTCAGGCCTTCGAGGCCCTTGGCGCCGAGGATGTAGGTGTGGTCCTGCTGATCCTTGTTCATGATCTTCAGGCTGTACACGTTCTCGATGCGGCCGAGTTCGTTCTCGCGGTAGAGCACGCGGTCCTTGCTAACGTCGAAGCCGACCAGCGGACGCAGGACCACCGCGGTGATCAGGGCGGAGATCATCAGCACCAGGGCGATGGCGTAGCCGATCAGGCGCGGCCGGGCCAGGTGGGTCTTCTGGCCGTTGAGGTTGTGCTCGGTGGTGTAGCTGATCAGCCCTTTCGGGTAGTTCATCTTCTCCATGATGCTGTCGCAGGCGTCGATGCACGCCGCGCAGCCGATGCACTCGATCTGCAGGCCGTCGCGGATGTCGATGCCGGTCGGGCAGACCTGCACGCACATCGTGCAGTCGATGCAGTCGCCCAGGCCCTGGGCCTTGTAGTCGAGGGACTTCTTGCGCGGGCCGCGCTTCTCGCCACGACGCGGATCGTAGGAGACGATCAGGGTGTCCTTGTCGAACATCACGCTCTGGAAGCGCGCGTAGGGGCACATGTAGATGCACACCTGCTCGCGCAGCCAGCCGGCGTTGCCGTAGGTGGCCAGGGTGAAGAAGCCGACCCAGAAGTAGGCCCAGCCGTCGGCCTGGCCGGTGAGCAGCTCGGGAATCAGCTCGCGGATCGGCGAGAAGTAGCCGACGAAGGTCAGGCCGGTGACCAGGCCGATCAGCAGCCACAGGCTGTGCTTGGCGGTCTTGCGCAGCAGCTTGTTGCCGCTCATCGGGGCCTTGTCCAGCTTGATGCGCTGGTTGCGGTCGCCTTCGGTGACCTTCTCGCACCACATGTAGATCCAGGTCCATACGCTCTGCGGGCAGGTATAGCCGCACCAGACGCGACCGGCGAACACGGTGATGAAGAACAGGCCGAAGGCGCAGACGATCAGCAGCCAGGACAGCAGCATGAAGTCCTGCGGCCAGAAGGTGGCGCCGAAGATGTAGAACTTGCGCTCGGGCAGGTCCCACCAGACGGCCTGGCGGCCGCTCCAGTTGAGCCAGACGGTACCGAAGTAGAGGAGGAAGAGCGCCGCACCGCCCACCATGCGCAGTCGGCGGAAGATACCGGTGAAGGCCCGGGTGTAGATCTTCTCGCGCTTGGCGTAGAGATCGTTGTTATTGGTGTCGCCCTTGGCAGGCGGGGTGACGTCTTGAACGGGAATCTGTTTGCTCATCAGTGCGTACCACGGCAGTGGGGGGCGCCCGGCCGGTACATGCCGACAGGGTCAGAAAATAGTTGCACGCCTACTGATTATACGCCTGATCTATCAGGCTTTTTGCGGTAACTGTGCGACTTTTGGTCGCGTATTGTCCCATTCGCGCTTTTCTTTTGCACAAAATAAAACGGCGCCGGGGTTGCCGGCGCCGTCTGGGTCGTGGGGGAGGGAGCGCTTATTCGGCGCTCTTCTCGCCGTGCGACAGGCTGTATACGTAGGCGGCCAGCAGGTGCACCTTGTCGTTGCCCAGGTGTTCCTGTTGCGCCGGCATCACACCCTGGCGACCGTAGCGGATGGTCTGCTGCAGTTGCGCGAAGCTGGAGCCGTAGATGAACGCGCCGGGGTGGGTCAGATCGGGAGCGCCCATCGCCGGGGTGCCCTTGCCTTCCGGACCGTGGCAGGCGACGCAGGTGGTAGCGAAGACCTGCTTGCCGGCCTCGATGTCTGCCTTGGCGCCTTCCGGCAGCTTACGGCCATCCATCTGGGTGAGGACGAAAGCGGCGACGTTCTTCACGCCTTCCTCGCCGATCACTTCACCCCAGGCCGGCATGGCGGCGTGGCGGCCAGCCATGATGGTGGTCTTGATGGTTTCCGGCTCGCCGCCCCAGCGCCAGTCGGCGTCGGTCAGGTTGGGGAAGCCGTAGGCGCCCTTGGCGTCGGAGCCGTGGCAGATCGAGCAGTTGGAGGCGAACAGGCGACCGCCCATTTTCACCGCCTGCGGATCCTTGGCGACTTCCTCGATGGACATCGCGGCGAACTTGGCGAAGATCGGGCCGTATTTCTCGTCGGCCTTGGCCATTTCCTTTTCCCACTGGTGGACGCCGGTCCAGCCTTTTTCCTTGTCGGCGAATTCGTCGGCGGACTGGTAGCCCGGCATCAGGCCTTTCCAGGTGCCCAGGCCCGGGTACAGGGCCAGGTAGCCCACGGCGAACACCAGGGTGCCGACGAACAGCATGAACCACCACTTCGGCAGCGGGTTGTCGTACTCCTCGATGCCGTCGTAGGAGTGGCCCACGGTCTCGTCGGTGGTGCTGCTGCGCTGGCCCTTGCGGGTGGCGAAGATCAGCCAGGTCAGCGCCAGCAGGGTGCCGAGGGTGAGAGCTGTAATGTACAGACTCCAGAAGGTCGTCATTCTTTGTTACTCCTAGAAGCTTGCTCGACGTGCTTTTTGGCTTCGGGATCGTCTGCGAAGGGCAGCATCGTCGCTTCGTCGAAGCTCTTCTTGCGCTTGCCGCTGTAGGCCCAGATCACCAGGCCGATGAAGGCGACCATGATCACCACGGTGCCCAGTCCACGCAGAGTCCCGATATCCATCACACTCACCGTTTGCTCTTGATAGAGGTTCCCAGGCCTTGAAGGAACGCCACCAGGGCGTCCATCTCGGTCTTGCCCTTCACGGCTTCACGTGCACCGGCGATGTCCTCGTCGGTGTAAGGCACGCCCAGCTTGCGCAGGACTTCCATCTTGGTGGCGGTGTCCTTGCCATCAAGCTTGTTCTCTACCAGCCACGGGTAGGCAGGCATCTTCGACTCGGGCACCACGTTGCGCGGGTTGTACAGGTGCGCGCGGTGCCAGTCGTCGGAGTAACGGCCGCCGACGCGGGCCAGGTCCGGGCCGGTACGCTTGGAACCCCACAGGAACGGGTGGTCCCAGACGCTTTCACCGGCGACCGAGTAATGGCCGTAGCGTTCGGTCTCGGCACGGAACGGACGGACCATCTGCGAGTGGCAGCCGACGCAGCCTTCGCGGATGTAGATGTCGCGACCTTCCAGTTCCAGGGCGGTACGCGGCTTCATGCCTTCGACCGGGGTATTGGTCACGTCCTGGAAGAACAGCGGAACGATCTGGGTCAGGCCGCCGATGCTGACGGCGATCACCATGAAGATGGCCAGCAGGCCGACGTTCTTCTCGAGTATTTCGTGGTTCTTCATTTACGTCGGGCTCCTCAGGCGATCTGCGCGGCGGCTTCGTATTCGGCCGGCTTGGCAGCACGCACGGTGCGCCAGGTGTTGTAGGCCATCAGCAGCATGCCGGTGAGGAAGAAACCACCGCCGATCATGCGCACGATGAAGCCCGGGTGGCTTGCGACCAGTGCTTCAACGAAGGAGTAGGTCAGGGTGCCGTCCTCGTTGACCGCGCGCCACATCAGGCCCTGGGTGATGCCGTTGACCCACATCGAGGCGATGTACAGCACGGTGCCGATGGTGGCCAGCCAGAAGTGCGCGTTGATCAGGCCGATGCTGTGCATCTGCGGGCGACCGAAGACTTTCGGGATCAGGTGGTAGAGCGAGCCGATGGAGATCATCGCCACCCAGCCGAGGGCGCCGGCGTGCACGTGGCCGATGGTCCAGTCGGTGTAGTGGGAGAGGGCGTTGACGGTCTTGATCGCCATCATCGGGCCTTCGAAGGTGGACATGCCGTAGAAGGCCAGGGACACCACCAGGAAGCGCAGGATCGGGTCGGTGCGCAGCTTATGCCAGGCGCCGGAGAGGGTCATCATGCCGTTGATCATGCCGCCCCAGCTCGGTGCCAGGAGGATCAGCGACATCACCATGCCCAGCGACTGCGCCCAGTCCGGCAGCGCGGTGTAGTGCAGGTGGTGCGGGCCGGCCCAGATGTACAGGGAGATCAGCGCCCAGAAGTGGACGATGGACAGGCGATAGGAATAGACCGGACGCTCGGCCTGCTTGGGCACGAAGTAGTACATCATGCCGAGGAAGCCGGTGGTCAGGAAGAAGCCCACGGCGTTGTGGCCGTACCACCACTGGACCATCGCATCGGTGGCGCCGGAGTAGGCGGAGTAGGACTTGAACCAGCTCACCGGCAGCGACATGTGGTTGACGATGTGCAGCATCGCCGTCACCAGGATGAAGGCACCGTAGAACCAGTTGCCCACATAGATGTGCTTGACCTTGCGCTTGACGATGGTGCCGAAGAACACGATCGCGTAGGTGATCCAGACGATCGCCAGGAGGATGGCCAGCGGCCATTCCAGTTCGGCGTATTCCTTGGAGGTGGTGAAACCCTGCGGCAGGGTCAGCACGGCGCCCACGATCACGGCCTGCCAACCCCAGAAGGTGAAGGCCGCCAGCGTGTCTGAAATCAGTCGGGCTTGCGAGGTACGTTGCACCACGTAGTACGAGGTGGCGAAGAGGGCGCACCCACCGAAGGCGAAGATCACCGCGTTGGTGTGCAGGGGGCGAAGGCGGCCGAAGCTCGTCCACGGCAGGTCGAAGTTCAATTCGGGCCATACCAGTTGGGCGGCGATCAGGACACCGAGACCCATTCCAATGACCCCCCAGACCACCGTCATAACGGCGAACTGGCGGACCACCTTATAGTTATAAGCAGTCTGACTGATTGCTGTGCTCATGCTAGGGGTTCCACGGTTAATGGACTTTTTTAGGGACAAAAAATCGGCGGCAAGTATGGAGAAAGCGGGTGGGCATTGCAACGCGCCAGGCCAGGGGCGACGCCAGTTTGATGCCTGCTTCAGAGCGCTTTCCAAGGCGGCCGTATGGCTTTTTGGCGCTATCCGGGCGAGTGGGTTCGGCCGGTGAAGTTAGGTGTCCCGTCGCTCTGCCGGAGAGGGACGAATGCAGAGCAGCTTAGACGCGATTGAAAAGGAAGGGTAGGAAAGGCGTCCGCTGGTGCGACACTTCGTCGCGCCGCCTGGGACTAAGGTCTGAGACCGGGGGAAGGACCCGCGCCCGGGAGGGCGCGGGTGGGGGGAGGGGTCAGTTGCTGCCCTGGTTGTGCGACAGGTTGTAGATGTAGGCGGCCAGGATGTGCACCTTTTCCTTGCCCAGGTAGGGCTCCTGGGCCGGCATCTGGCCCTGGCGGCCATGGCGGATGGTTTGTTGGAGCTGGGCGTAGCTGGAGCCGTAGATGAACGCGCCGGGGTTGGTCAGGTTCGGCGCGCCGACCAGGGCGGTACCCTTGCCTTCCGGGCCGTGGCAGGCGACGCAGTTGACCGAGAAGATCTGCTTGCCGGCCTCGACGTCGGCCTTGGTGCCTTCCGGCAGCTTCAGCCCGGCGAGTTCGGTGCGGACGTAGGCGGCGACGTTCTTCACCCCGTCTTCGCCGAGGATGTCGCCCCAGGCCGCCATGATCGCGTGGCGACCGCCGAGGATGGTGGTCTCGATGCTCTGCGGGTCACCGCCCCAGCGCCACTCGTTGTCGGCCAGGTTGGGGAAGCCGAGGGCGCCCTTGGCGTCGGAACCGTGGCAGATCGAGCAGTAGGTGGCGAACATGCGGCTGCCCATCTTCATGGCGTGCTCGTCCTTGGCCACTTCCTCGATGGGCATGGCGGCGTACTTGGCGAAGATCGGCCCGTACTTCTCCTGGGCGATGTTCATCTCGCGTTCCCACTGCTTGTCCTGGGTCCAGCCGCCCTCGTAGCCCGGCAGCACGCCTTTCCAGTTACCCAGGCCCGGGTACAGGACCAGGTAGCCGACGGAGAAGACGATGGTGCCGATGTACAGCATGAACCACCACTTCGGCAGCGGATTGTCGTACTCCTCGATGCCGTCGTAGGAGTGGCCCATGGTCTTTTCGGTAGTACCCTTGGCCTCGCCCTTGCGGGTGGCGAAGACCAGCCAGAGCAGGGCGATCAAGGTACCGACGGTAAGAGCTGTGATGTACAGACTCCAGAAGGTGGTCATTCTTTGTTACTCCTAGAAGCTTGCTCGACGTGCTTTTTGGCTTCGGGATCGTCTGCGAAGGGCAGCATCGTCGCTTCGTCGAAGCTCTTCTTGCGTTTGCCGCTGTAGGCCCAGATCACCAGACCGATGAAGGCGACCATGATCAGCAGCGTGCCGAGTCCTCGCAGCGTCCCGATATCCATTGCCGTCACCGTTTGTTCTTGATCGAGGTGCCGAGCACCTGCAGGTAGGCGACCACGGCGTCCATCTCGGTCTTGCCTTTCAGCGAGTCCTTGGCGCCCTTGATGTCTTCGTCGGTATAGGGCACGCCGAGGGTGCGCATCACTTCGAGCTTCTTCTCGATGTCCTTGCCGTCGAGCTTGTTCTCCACCAGCCACGGGTAGGCCGGCATCTTCGACTCGGGCACCACGTTGCGCGGGTTGAACAGGTGTGCGCGGTGCCAGTCGTCGGAGTAGCGGCTACCGACGCGGGCCAGGTCCGGACCGGTACGCTTGGAACCCCACAGGAAGGGGTGGTCCCAGACGCTCTCGCCGGCCACCGAGTAGTGGCCGTAGCGTTCGGTTTCGGCGCGGAACGGACGGATCATCTGCGAGTGGCAGCCGACGCAGCCTTCGCGGATATAGATGTCGCGGCCTTCCAGTTGCAGCGCGGTATAGGGCTTCATGCCTTCGACCGGGGTGTTGGTCACGTCCTGGAAGAACAGCGGCACGATCTGGGTCAGGCCGCCGATGCTCACGGCCACGGCCATGCATAGCGCCAGCAGGCCGACGTTCTTCTCGAGTATTTCGTGTTTCATGCTCGGCTCCTCAGGCGATCTGTGCGGCGGCTTCGTATTCGGCCGGCTTGGCGGCACTGACGGTGCGCCAGGTGTTGTAGGCCATCAGGAACATGCCGAGCAGGAAGATGAAACCGCCGAGCATGCGCACGATGAAGCCGGGGTGGCCGGCGGCCAGCGCTTCGACGAAGGAGTAGGTCAGGGTGCCGTCCTCGTTGACCGCGCGCCACATCAGGCCCTGGGTGATGCCGTTGACCCACATCGAGGCGATGTAAAGCACGGTACCGATGGTGGCCAGCCAGAAGTGCGCGTTGATCAGGCCCAGGCTGTACATCTTCTCGCGGCCGAAGACCTTCGGGATCAGGTGGTAGAGCGAGCCGATGGAAACCATCGCGACCCAGCCGAGGGCGCCGGCGTGTACGTGGCCGATGGTCCAGTCGGTGTAGTGGGAGAGGGCGTTGACGGTCTTGATCGCCATCATCGGGCCTTCGAAGGTGGACATGCCGTAGAACGCCAGGGACACCACCAGGAAGCGCAGGATCGGGTCGCTGCGCAGCTTATGCCAGGCGCCCGAGAGGGTCATCATGCCGTTGATCATGCCGCCCCAGCTCGGCGCCAGGAGGATCAGCGACATCACCATGCCCAGCGACTGCGCCCAGTCCGGCAGCGCGGTGTAGTGCAGGTGGTGCGGGCCGGCCCAGATGTACACCGCGATCAGCGCCCAGAAGTGGACGATGGACAGGCGGTAGGAGTAGACCGGACGCTCGGCCTGCTTGGGCACGAAGTAGTACATCATGCCGAGGAAGCCGGCGGTGAGGAAGAAGCCCACGGCGTTGTGCCCGTACCACCACTGGACCATGGCGTCGGTGGCGCCGGCGTACAGCGAGTAGGACTTGGTGAAGGTCACCGGCAGCTCGAGGTTGTTCACCACGTGGAGCATGGCGACGGTGAGGATGAACCCGCCGAAGAACCAGTTGCCCACATAGATGTGCTTGACCTTGCGCTTGACCAGGGTGCCGAAGAACACCACCGCGTAGGCGACCCAGACCACCGTGATCAGGATGTCGATCGGCCATTCCAGCTCGGCGTACTCCTTGGACGAGGTGTAGCCCAGCGGCAGGCTGATGGCGGCCAGCAGGATCACCAGTTGCCAGCCCCAGAAGGTGAAGGAGGCGAGGGTGTCGGAGAACAGTCGCACCTGGCAGGTGCGCTGCACCGCGTAGTAGCTGGTGGCGAACAGTGCGCAACCGCCGAAGGCGAAGATCACCGCGTTGGTGTGCAGCGGGCGCAGGCGGCCGAAGCTCGTCCACGGCAAGCCGAAGTTCAGGTCGGGCCATACCAGCTGGGCGGCGATCAGGACACCGACGGTCATGCCGACGATGCCCCAGACCACGGTCATGATGGCGAATTGGCGGACCACCTTGTAGTTATAGGCGGACTCTGGGTTAGTGGTGCTCATGCTATGGGCTTCCATCCACGGTTATACGCTATGGCTTTTTCCGGCAGTTGGGATGCCGGGCGTCCCCCCATTGGGGCTGGTCTAATTGGCGTAATTAGCGAGAGGAAGCATGGATAATGGGGCGTTATGAAATATTGATCGGGATCAATTGGCTTCCCGACCCCCACTGCATACGAGGTGTGGCAAGTTGTCGCTGAAATGGAACCGCCCGGCCGGCTCGCTGTCGGCCACCCTGATTCTCGCCCATGGCGCCGGGGCGCCGATGGACAGCCCGTTCATGGAGCGCATCGCCGAACTGCTCGCCGCCCAGGGCATCGCCGTCGCGCGCTTCGAGTTTCCCTACATGGCCCAGCGCCGCGAGGACGGTCGCAAGCGTCCGCCGAATCCGCAGGCGCAGTTGCTCGACTGCTGGCGGCGAGTCCATGCGCAGGTCCGCGAGACCCTGGACGGGCCCTTGGCCCTGGGCGGCAAGTCGATGGGCGGGCGCATGGCCAGCCTGCTGGCCGACGAGCTGGGCGCGGATGCCCTGGTCTGCCTCGGCTACCCGTTCTACGCCGCCGGCAAGCCGGAGAAGCCGCGGGTCGCGCACCTCGCCGGGCTGCGCACGCCGACCCTGATCGTCCAGGGCGAGCGCGACGCCCTGGGCAACCGCGAGGCGGTGGCGGGCTATGCGCTGGCGCCGACGATCCGCCTGCACTGGCTGGCCGCGGCGGACCACGACCTCAAGCCGCTGAAGGCCTCCGGCCTGACCCACGAGCAGCACCTGGTGGCAACGGCGCGGGAGGTGGCCGGCTTCCTTCGCGGGCTCCAGGGCCATTAACGGTTCCTTAAGGCATCCCCTCATAAGCTGCGGCGCAACCACCCTCGCATCGAGGCGTGGGCGACTGACTTCTCTGAGGGGGGAAGACATGAACATGCATGCCGACGGTGAGCAGATCACCGCTATCGATACCCGCGAACGCATCCTGCTGACGGGGGCCACCGGCTTTCTCGGCGGTTCGGTCGCCGCCCAGCTGATCGCCGCCGGGCACGGCGCCAACCTGTCCTTCCTGGTCCGCGCCGAATCCCGCCAGCAGGGGCTCGAACGCCTGCGCGGCAACCTGCTGATGCATGGCGTCGACGAAGCCGACTGCCTGGCACTGCGGGCGGAGCAGATCCTCTGCGGCGATTTCCTCGACACCTCCTGGCTGGCCCGCGAGACGCCGCGCCTGATGCAGGTGGAGCGGGTGATCAATTGCGCCGCCGTGGCGTCGTTCTCGAAGAACCCGACCATCTGGCCGGTCAACGTCGACGGCACTTTCGCCTTCGCCGACGTGCTGAGCCGTTCGAAGCGACTGAAGCGTTTCCTCCACGTCGGTACCGCGATGTGCTGCGGACCGCAGCGAGAGTCGCCGATCAGCGAGTCCTGGGAATTCCCGGCGGCGGAGCAGCAACTGGTGGACTACACCGCGTCCAAGGCGGAAATCGAGCGGCGCATGCGCGAGGAACTGCCGGGCCTGCCCCTGGTGGTGGCGCGGCCATCCATCGTGGTGGGCCACCGTACCCTTGGCTGCCAGGCCTCCGGCAGCATCTTCTGGGTCTTCCGCATGGGCTTCGCCCTGGAAAGCTTCACCTGCGGCCTGGACGAGCAGATCGACGTGATTCCGGTCGACTACTGCGCCGAGGCGCTGATCGGCCTGGCGCTGAAGCCGTGCCTGGGGCACAGCCTCTATCATATCTCCGCCGGCCATCGCGCGGCCTGCACCTTCGGCGAGATCGACGAGGCCTTCGCCCGCGCCAACGGGGCGGCGCCGGTAGGCGAGCGCTACCGCAAGGTGGAGGTGGACGACCTCAAGGAACTGGCGAAGAGCTTCGAGTCGCGCATCGGCCCGGCCAATCCGCGTCTGGTCCTGCGCGCGTTGCGCTTGTACAGCGGCTTTGCCGACCTCAACTACCTGTTCGACAACAGCCGTCTGCTGGAGGAGGGGATCTCCGCGCCGCCGCGCTTCACCGACTACCTCGACGTCTGCGTGCAGTCGTCAAGCGCGGTAAGCATCCCGGCGCAGATGCAATGGGACTTCAAGTGACGGCAGGTGCGGGGAGCTTCCTCCCCGCGGCCTGATCTCAGCGGTTGAAGCGCTCGACCAGGGAATACTGGCTCTGCGCGGTGGTGGTCAGTTCCTCGCTCAGTTTCGCCGTGCGCAGCGCCTCGTCGGAGGTCTGCTCGGCCAGGGCGGCGATGGTGCTGATGTTGCGGTTGATTTCCTCGGCCACCGCGCTCTGTTCCTCCGCGGCGGCGGCGATCTGGGTGGTCATCTCGGTGATGTTGCTGACCGCCTCGCTGATGCCGACCAGCGCGCTGTCGGCTTCCAGCACCCGCTGGACCCCGGCTTCGGCCTGCTGCAGGCCGCTCTCCATGGTATGTACCGCATCGTTGGCGGTGTTCTGCAACTTGGCGATCAGGTGGTGGATCTGCTCGGTGGAGGCCGCGGTGCGTTGCGCCAGCGAGCGCACTTCGTCGGCCACCACGGCGAAGCCGCGTCCCTGGTCGCCGGCCCGCGCCGCCTCGATGGCGGCGTTGAGGGCGAGCAGGTTGGTCTGGTCGGCGATGCCCTTGATCACATCGACCACGCCGCCGATCTCGTTGCTGTCCTGGGCCAGGCGACTCACCGCGGCCCCGGTCTCGCCCACCGACTCCGACAGGCGCTGGATGGCGTTGCGCGTCTCCGCGGCGATGTCGCGGCCGCGCGAGGTCAGTTCGTTGGCCTTCTGTGTCGCGTCGGCGGTCAACTGGACATTGTTCGCCACTTCCTGGGTGGTGGCGGCCATCTCGTTGACCGCGGTGGCCACCTGTTCGGTCTCTGCGCGCTGCTGTTCCAGACCGGCGGAGCTGTGGTGGGCCAGGGTGTCGGCCTGGCGCGCCTGTTCGGTGAGGTATTCGGCGGTGTCCTGCAGGCGCGTCAGGCAGGTCTTCAGGCGCGCGTCCTGGCTGAGGATGGCCATTTCCAGGCGCGCCTGGTCGCCGCGGCTGTCGGTGTACATCTGCGCGATCAGCGGGTCGGAGGTGGTCTGTTCGGCGAGCCGCATCAGGCGCTTCAGCCCGCGCTTCTGCCAGCGCAGTCCGGCCAGGCCGAGCGGAACGGCGAGCAGGCCGGCGAGGATGAAGCCCCACCAGGAGTTCAGCCAGATACCGATGAGGAAGCCGATCTGGCTGATCAGGATGAACGGCAGCCAGTCGAGCAGTACCGGCAGCCAGCGGTCGCGCCGGGGGATCGCCGGCTTGCCGGCGCCGAGGCGACGGTAGAGGGCCTCGGCGCGCTGGATCTGTTCGGCGGTCGGCTTGACCCGCACCGACTCGTAGCCGACCACCGCGCCCTGGTCGTAGATCGGCGTGACATAGGCGCTGACCCAGTAGTGGTCGCCGTTCTTGCAGCGGTTCTTGACGATCCCCATCCACGGGCGGCCGGCTTTGAGGGTGGTCCACATGTGGGCGAACACCGCCGGCGGGACGTCGGGGTGACGGATCAGGTTGTGCGGCGCGGACATCAGCTCCTCGCGGCTGAAGCCGCTGATGTCGATGAAGGCTTCGTTGCAGTAGGTGATGATGCCTTTGAGATTGGTGGTGGTGATCAGGCGTTGTTCCGCCGGATAGACGCGCTCGTGCTGGGTGATGGGCTGATTGTTGCGCATGGGCCTTCCAAAACAAGTGAAGCATTTACCTCTACATCGGCGAAAACGCCTTTCACATGAGGGATTTGTGAATGCTTTCACGAGGAAAAACAGATAGCTATTGACCCAAAGCATGAGAACCGACCACGTGGTCGGATAGATGGCGGATTCGCTGATGGAGGTCAATGCGTTACGGTTTCGTGTCGTTCCCGGCGGCGCGCATGGGCTGGGGAGGGGCCTGGCGGATAAGCGCGAGGCGGCCATCCGCCGGTCCTGCGGGGTATCGGCGGATGACGCCGGGGCGTCGTTCGCCCTGCGAAGCGCTCGCGGCCCCGGGCGCCGGAATGAAAAAGGGGTGGCCGAAGCCACCCCTCCGCGCGTACCGCCGCTGCCTCAGAGCATGCTGCGCAGCACGTAGTGGAGGATGCCGCCGGCCTTGAAGTACTCGACCTCGTTGAGGGTGTCGATGCGGCAGAGGACCTTGAAGCTGTCCTGGCTGCCGTCCTCGCGGGTCACTTCCACGCTGAGCGGCATGTGCGGCTTGAGTTCGCCGCCGAGGCCGCGGATGTTCAGCACCTCCTTGCCGGTCAGCTTCAGGCTCTTGCGGTCCTGGCCGTTCTCGAACTGCAACGGCAGCACGCCCATGCCGACCAGGTTGGAGCGGTGGATGCGCTCGAAGCTCTCCGCGATCACCGCCTTCACGCCCAGCAGGTTGGTACCCTTGGCCGCCCAGTCGCGCGACGAGCCGGTGCCGTATTCCTTGCCGGCGACGATCACCAGCGGGGTGCCGTCCTCCTGGTAACGCATGGCCGCGTCGTAGATCGCCAGTTTCTCGCCGCTGGGCACGTACAGGGTATTGCCGCCTTCCTCGCCGCCGAGCATCTCGTTCTTGATGCGGATGTTGGCGAAGGTGCCGCGCATCATCACCTCATGGTTGCCGCGACGGGAGCCGTAGGAGTTGAAGTCCTTCGGTTCCACGCCGTGCTCGCGCAGGTAGCGGCCGGCCGGGCTGTCGGCCTTGATGTTGCCGGCAGGGGAGATGTGGTCGGTGGTCACCGAGTCGCCCAGCACCGCCAGCACCCGCGCCTGCTCGACGTCGGCGATGGCCGGCGGCGCCTCGGCGATGTGTTCGAAGAAGGGTGGATGCTGGATGTAGGTGGAGTCGGCCTGCCACTCGTAGGTGTCCGACTGCGGCACCTGGATCGCCTGCCATTTCTCGTCGCCGGCGAAGACCTCGGCGTACTCCTTGTGGAACATCTCGGTGTCGACCTTCTGGATCGCCTCGGCGATTTCCTTCTGGCTCGGCCAGATGTCCTTCAGGTAGACCGGCTGGCCGTCCTTGCCGGTGCCCAGCGGTTCCTCGCTGAGGTTGATCCGCACGCTGCCGGCCAGGGCGTAGGCCACCACCAGCGGCGGCGAGGCCAGCCAGTTGGTCTTCACCAACGGGTGCACGCGGCCTTCGAAGTTGCGGTTGCCGGAGAGTACCGAGGCGACGGTCAGGTCGGCCTGCTGGATGGCTTTCTCGATCGGCTCCAGCAGCGGGCCGGAGTTGCCGATGCAGGTGGTGCAGCCGTAGCCGACCAGGTCGAAGCCGAGTTCGTCGAGGTAGCGGGTCAGGCCGGCAGCCTTGAAGTAGTCGGTGACCACCTTGGAGCCCGGCGCCAGCGAACTCTTCACCCAGGGCTTGCGTTGCAGGCCTTTTTCCACCGCCTTCTTCGCCAGCAGGCCGGCGGCCATCATCACGCTGGGGTTGGAGGTGTTGGTGCAGGAGGTGATGGCGGCGATCACCACCGCGCCGTTCTTCAGGCGGTGGGTCTGGCCGTCGTGCTGGTAGTCGATCTCGCCGAAGGCGGCGTTGGCGCCGACCGCGGTGCCGCCGCCGCCCTCGCTGAGCAGGCGGCCTTCTTCGGTGCTGGAGGGATGCAACTGCAGGCCGAGGAACTCGTTGAAGGCGCTGGCGACGTTCTGCAGGGCCACGCGGTCCTGCGGGCGCTTCGGTCCGGCCAGGCTGGCCTCGACTTCGCCCATGTCCAGGTGCAGGGTGTCGGTGAACACCGGCTCGTGGCCCTTCTCGCGCCACAGGCCCTGTTCCTTGCTGTAGGCCTCGACCAGCTTGACCGTGCTTTCCGGACGTCCGGACAGGCGCAGGTAGCCGAGGGTGATCTCGTCCACCGGGAAGAAGCCGCAGGTGGCGCCGTATTCCGGTGCCATGTTGGCGATGGTGGCGCGGTCCGCCAGGGGCAGGTCGGCCAGGCCGTCGCCGTAGAACTCGACGAATTTCCCCACCACGCCCTTCTTGCGCAGCATCTGCGTGACGGTCAGCACCAGGTCGGTGGCGGTGATGCCCTCGCGCAGCTTGCCGGTGAGCTTGAAGCCGATGACCTCGGGGATCAGCATCGATACCGGCTGGCCGAGCATGGCGGCTTCCGCCTCGATGCCGCCGACGCCCCAGCCGAGCACGCCGAGGCCGTTGATCATGGTGGTGTGGGAGTCGGTGCCGACCAGGGTGTCGGGGAAGGCGTAGGTCCTGCCATCCTCGTCCTTGGTCCAGACCGTGCGGCCCAGGTACTCCAGGTTGACCTGGTGGCAGATGCCGGTGCCCGGCGGTACCACGCTGAAGTTGTCGAAGGCGTTCTGGCCCCAGCGCAGGAAGGCGTAGCGTTCGCCGTTGCGCTGCATCTCGATCTCGACGTTCTGTTCGAAGGCCGATTCGCTGGCGAACTTGTCGACCATCACCGAGTGGTCGATGACCAGGTCCACCGGCGACAGCGGGTTGATCTTCTGCGGGTCGCCGCCGGCCTTGGCCATGGCCGCGCGCATGGCGGCCAGGTCGACCACCGCGGGCACCCCGGTGAAGTCCTGCATCAGGACCCGCGCCGGGCGGTACTGGATCTCGCGGTCGGAACGGCGCTCCCTGAGCCAGCCGGCGAGGGCCTTGAGGTCGTCGCCGGTGACGGTGCTGCCGTCCTCCCAGCGCAGGAGGTTTTCCAGCAGGACCTTCAGCGACATCGGCAGCTTGCCGAGATCGCCCAGGGTCCGGGCGGCTTCCGGGAGGCTGTAGTAGTGGTAGGTCTTGCCGTCCACAGCGAGACTGCGAAGGGTTTTCAGGCTGTCCAAAGCAGGCATTTCTGATTTCCTCACGGCGGGCCCGGGGGCGGCGGGCCTGGCCTCGTCCTGACGCCAGGCCCGTCGTCGAGCCGATAGTGCCTGGCTTCGCCCGGGACCCGCGGCGTCCGCGGACGCCAGGGTGCCGTTACCTCGGTAATGCGCGGTGGCCCGATCCCATCGGTACCGGCCGCTGGCGAGAGTCAGACTTTGGGATAGCGTTGTTCGAAACCTTCAAGCTAGACCGGCTCGAGGGCTCCTGCCATATACACTGGACCGACGAACGGTCGCTGCAGTTCCCTTGAGGCATGCCCGGCACTATAGTGCGCGGCCAAGGAGACAACCCCATGAATACCCTGTTGATGCACTGCCGGCCAGGCTTCGAAGGTGAAGTCTGCGCCGAAATCGCCGAGCATGCAGCCACTCTCGAGATTCCCGGCTATGCCAAGAGCAAGCCGGCCAGCGCCCACGTCGAGTTCGTCTGCCAGGACGCCGACGGCGCCGAGCGCCTGATGCGCCGCCTGCGTTTCGCCGACTTGATCTTCCCGCGCCAGTGGGCGCGCGGGCCCGGCTTCATCGAATTGCCGGAAAGCCAGCGCATCGAGGTACTGCTGGCGGAACTGGCGAGTTATCCGGTTTGCGGCAGCCTCTGGCTGGAGGTGCTGGACACCAATGCCGGCAAGGAGGTGTCGACCTTCTGCCGCAAGTTCGAGAAACCGCTGCGCGCGGCGCTGGTGAAGGCCGGGCGGTTGCAGGAGGACCCGGCGCTGCCGCGCCTGCTGCTGACCTTCCGCTCCGGCCGGGAAGTCTTCGTCGGCTTCGCCGAGCCGCGCAACAGCGCGCTCTGGCCGATGGGCATCCCGCGCCTGAAGTTTCCCCGCGAGGCGCCGAGCCGTTCGACGCTGAAGCTGGAGGAAGCCTGGCACCAGTTCATCCCGCGCAGCGAATGGGACAAGCGCCTGGCGCCGGACATGCTCGCCGTGGACCTCGGTGCGGCGCCGGGCGGCTGGACCTGGCAACTGGTTAACCGGGAGATGCGGGTGACCGCCGTGGACAACGGGCCGATGGCGGAGAACCTGATGTATTCCGGGCTGGTCGACCACCAGAAGGTCGACGGCTACCAGTACCGCCCGCGCCAGCGGGTCGACTGGATGGTCTGCGACATCGTCGAGAAGCCGGCACGCACCGGTGCGTTGATCGAGACCTGGATCGGCGAAGGGCTTTGCCGCGAGGCGGTGGTCAACCTCAAGCTGCCGATGAAGCAGCGCTATGCCGAGGTGCGCAAGATCCTCCAGCGCCTGCGCGAGAGCTTTGACGCGCGCGGCCTGAAGGTAGCGATCGGCTGCAAGCAGCTGTATCACGACCGCGAGGAAGTGACCTGCCATCTACGCCGCCTCGAACGCTGAGGGGCGGCGGCATTCCGGCCGGGGACAGGTGACCGGCCGCGCCGCATGCGCGACAATGCGCGGATTCTGTTGCGGAGTTTCCCGATGACCCATTCTGTCGACGCCATTCTCGACGCCACCGGCCTGAACTGTCCCGAGCCGGTGATGATGCTGCACAACAAGGTCCGCGACCTGGCGCCCGGCGGCCTGCTCAAGGTGATTGCCACCGATCCCTCGACCCGCCGCGACATCCCCAAGTTCTGCGTGTTCCTCGGCCACGAGCTGGTCGAGCAGCAGGAAGAGGCGGGCACCTATCTCTACTGGATCCGCAAGAAGGCCGACTAGGCCTTCCGCGGACCCCGCCATCCCTCGCGCTTCAGCGCAGCTTCTCCATGAGCTGGTAGTACCACATCCCGGCGGCCAGCATCGGATTGCCGAAGAGGTCGCCCAGCGGCACCCTGAGGTGCTTGCAACGGGCGAAGGTGTCGAACTGCTCCAGGCTCCCGCTCATCGCCTTGGCCATGATCTCGCCCATGATGTGGCTGGTGGCCACGCCATGCCCCGAGTAGCCCTGGCAGTACCAGACGTTGTCGGAGAGCTTGCCGAGCTGGGGGATCCGGTTCATCACGATGCCCATGGCGCAACTCCACTGGAACTCGATCTCCACGCCCTTCAGGCGCGGGAAGGTGCGCTCGATGCATGGCCGCAGCTCGGCGGCGATGTCCCGCGAGTCGCGGCCCGAGTAGTTGGCGCCGCCACCGAACAGCAGGCGGCCGTCGGCGGTGGGGCGGTAGTAATCGAGGACGAAGCGGCAATCGTAGACCGCTAGCCCCTGCGGGTTGATCTCCCGTGCCAGCTCGCCCAGCGGCCGGGTGGTAACGATTCCGCCCATGGCCGGGAAGATCATCCCCTTGAGCTGCCTGCGTTCGAGCTTGTGGTAGACATCGCCGGCAAGCAGGATCTGCTGCGCCTCGATCCTTCCCTCGCGGGTAATCACCGCCGGCCGCGGGCCGTGGACGATATCCAGCACCTCGGAATGTTCGAAGATCAGAGCGCCGAGGCCGGCCGCCGCCCTGGCCTCGCCGATGCACAGGTTGAGCGGGTGCAGGTGCATGTTGCGGGTGTTCTTCAGCGCGCCGCAGTACAGCTCGGTCTCCAGGTGGGCCTGGACGCCGGCCTTGTCCAGCAGGACCACCTGGTCGCCCATGCCGCGGCGCACCGCCTCCTCGTAGGAGGCCTGCAGCTCGCCCATGTGGCTGGCCTTCATCGCCGCGTGCAGGTGGCCATGGCGAAGGTCGCAGGCGATGCCGTACTTCTCCACCCGCTGGCGGATGATCTCGTGGCCGCGCCAGCGCAGGTGCCAGATGAAGTCCTCGACCTCGGCGCCCAGCCATTGGCGCATCTGCTTGTGCATCGCCGCGTCGCCGGACAGGCTGCCGGTGACCTGGCCGCCGTTGCGCCCGCTGGCGCCCCAGCCGATGCGATGGGTCTCGACCAGGGCTACCTTGTAGCCACGCTCGGCCAGTTCGACCGCCGTGGCGACGCCGGTGAAGCCGCCGCCGATGATGGCGATGTCGACCGTCACCGCGCCCAGCAGGGTCGGATAGTCGGTTTCCTCGTTGAGCGTGGCGGCGTAGTAGGACGGCGCGCGTTCCGCGGCCGGACGGGGATGGATTGCTGCGTTCATCGGGTATTCCTTGTTCCAGTGCGGCGCGTCCTGCCGGCGCGCCGCCGTATGCGGGCGGGTCCGGGATCTCAGGCCTGGGTCAGGTACCAGCGCCAGTCCTGCTCGCCGACCTCGCCCATGAATTGCCGGTATTCCGCGCGCTTCACCGCCAGGTAGACGCCGAGGAACGGCTCGCCGAAGGCTTCCCGCGCCCACTCGGAGCCTTGCAGGGTATCGAGGGCGGTCAGCCAGTCGGTGGGCAGGCGCTTGCCGGCCTGGGCGTAGCCGTTGCCCTCCACCGGCGCACCCGGATCGATGCCTTCGCGGATGCCGCGGTGGACCCCGGCGAGGAGCGCCGCGGCGGCCAGGTAGGGGTTGGCGTCGGCGCCGCAGATGCGGTGCTCGATATGCCGACTGGAGGCCGGGCCGCCCGGCACGCGCAGGCTCACGGTGCGGTTGTCGACGCCCCAGGTCTGCGCCAGCGGCGCGTAGCTGTTGGCCTGGAAGCGCCGGTAGGAGTTGGCGTTGGGACAGAACAGCAGGAGCGAGTCGAGCAGGCTGGCGAGCATGCCGCCGACCGCCTGGCGCAGCAACGGCGTGCCGGCGGGGTCGTCGCTGGCGAACAGGTTGTGGCCTTGTTCGTCGGCCAGGCTGACGTGCAGGTGCATGCCAGTGCCGGCCAGGTCGTCGAACGGCTTGGCCATGAAGCAGGCGAGCATCCCGTGCTTGTGCGCGATGCCCTTGACCAGGCGCTTGTAGCGGATCGCCTGGTCCATGGCGGCGAGGGCGTCGCCGTGGTCGAGGGTGATTTCCACCTGGCCCGGGGCATATTCCGAGATCGCCGTGCGTGCCGGCAGGCCCTGCGCCTTGCAGGCGGCATAGAGGTCGGCGAGGAACGGCTCGATCTGCTCCAGTTCGCGCAGGCCGTAGACCTGGGTCGCCCGTGGGCGGCCGCCATCGGCGTCGCGGGCCGGTTGCGGGCGGCCGTTGGCGTCGCGCTCACGGTCGAGCAGGTAGAACTCCAGCTCGGCGGCCATCACCGGGTGATAGCCCTCGCTCTTCAGCGCGTCGATGGTTCGCACCAGGAGGTGCCGCGGATCGGCGACGCTGGCGGGCAGGCCCTCGCTCGGGTGCATGCTGACCTGCACCGCCGCCGTCGGGATCTGTCGCCAGGGCAGGCGCACCAGGCTGCCGGACAGGGGGTAGGCGCGGCAGTCGATGTCGCCGACGTCCCAGACCAGGCCGGAGTCCTCGACGTCCTCGCCGTTCATCGTCAGCCCGAGGATGGTGCTCGGCAGCGGCCGGCCGCTGCGGTAGACGGCCAGCAGCTCGTCGCGGTGCAGCAGCTTGCCGCGCGGCACGCCGTTGGCGTCGAGAATGAACAGTTCGAAGAGTTCGATGTCGGGGTTGGCGGCCAGGAAATCCTGGGCTTCTTGTTCGCAGGCGAAGTTCATGGGGCTCTCTTGTCGGTCTTGTCCGGTAGCGTCGCGACGCTCGCAGCGGCGCTCCGGCGACGGCAGCGTCGCGGAACGGCATGCAAGCGGCAGGCCGGCCCCGCCGTTGCGCGGGGCCGGAGGGATATCAGGCGTGACGAGCGTCCGGCGGACGCGCGTGGCGGCAATGCCAGAGCGCCCAGAAGGCCAGTTCGAGAGGGAGGGAGAGCGGCTCCAGTTCCAGCCAGCGGCTGTGCTTGCGGGGTAGACGCGCGGGCGTTCCGGCCGGGTTGGCGGAAGGCTGGTAGGGCAGGGTGCGCGTCGTCGGTAGGTGCATGAAGGAAAACTGGGCCAGGGGTTGGAACAGCCTCGCACAGGCTGACGGGTGAATTAAATGCGCTTTTTACGACCTTTGCTTGAGCGAAATCGAAACCAAAGGAAAAAGAAGGGCGCCCCCGAATGGGCTGAAGAGACGCCCGGAAAGCGGCTCAACCCTTGTCGGCCTTGCCCGCGGCGGCGGCGAACCTGGCCAGGCGTACGTCGAGATGACGCGGGCGCCGGCCGGCGTCTTCGGCGTGCTCCTTGCGACGGATCGCGTTGCGCACCATCAGCGAACCGACATAGCGGATCGGCTCCGGCGGGAAGCGGCCGAGCGGCCCCTGGGTCAGCGGCGAACGGGTCCAGGGATTGTCCAGGCCGAGCGCCAGCGAAGAAAGGATCTGCCCGCCCATGTGGCATGGACCGACGCCGCTGCCGGAGTAGCCGAAGCCGTAGAACACATTGTCGCGGCCGTCGAGCCGGCCGAAGAACGGCAGGCCGGTCACCGAGCGATCCGACGGACCGTTCCAGCTGGCCTCGATGGCGACCTCGGCTAACTCGGGGAAGAACTCCCGCAAACTGCCGCGCAGTTGTCCGAGATACGGCGAGGGGCGGTCGAACACCGGCAGCATGCGTCCGCCGTAGGCGAAGGTGTTGCCGCCCTTGCCGAGCATCAGCCGGCCGTCCGGGGTGTTGTGGTAGTAATGCACGAAGATCCGTGAGTCGAGCACGCTGACCCCGCTGGTCAGGCCGATCTCCTGCAACAGGTCTGGTCGTGGCTCGGTGATGAGCATGTCGCTGGAGACGATCGCCACGCTGCGTTCGAACTGCGGGAAGGCCCTCGCCATCCAGGCGTTCAGCGCCAGCACCACGCGGCCGGCGACGACCCGCCCGTGGGGGGTGACCACTTCCGCCGGGCGGCCGTGCTCCAGTCCTCGCATCGGCGTGCCTTCGTACAGGCGTACCCCCAGTTGCAGGGCGACCCGGCGCAGGCCGCGAACCAGCTTGCCTGGTTGCACCGTCGCGGCAGCCGGCGAGAACCAACCCTCCAGGTGCCTGCGCGAGCCGGCCAGGCGCTGCACGTCGGCCAGCGGGCGCTTGGCGAAGGAGTTGATGCCGTGGCGCTCCAGAGCGGCGATCACGCTGTCGGTGCTGCCGACCTGGGCCGGGTTGGTGGCGGTATAGAGGGTGCCGTCCAGCCGGTAGTCGGCCTCGACGTCGTAGCGCTGGCAGAAGGCGCCGATGGCCCGGATGCTGTCCTCGGAGGCCTTGACCAGGCGGATCGCCTCGGTTAGTCCGAACAGCCGTTCCAGGGTGAAGAACTTGGCCGACCAGGACAGCGCGCAGCCGCCGTTGCGGCCGCTGGCGCCGGCGCCGCAGAGATCGGCCTCGACCAGCACCACGTCGAGCCCGGGATCGTGCTCCTTGAGCATGATGGCGGTCCACAGGCCGGTGTAGCCGCCGCCGACGATGCACACGTCGGCGCGGGTATCCCCGGCCAGCGGCGGGCAGGGTGCCGCATGTTCGGAGCGTAGGGCCTGGTCCAGCCAGAAGGGTCGGAAGGTCATGGCTGTGCTCTCACTGCGGGCGGGCGGCGACGACGATCATTTCCACCCGCCAGCGCGGGTCGATCAACTCGGCCAGGCTACAGGCGCGGGTCGGCGCCCGGCCTTCGGGAAACCACTGGTCCCAGACCTGGTTGAGACCGGCGTAGTCCTCCCGGTGGGCTAGCAGTATGCGTACCGAGAGCACCTGGCCGCGGTCGCTGCCGACGCTCTGGAGCAGCCGGTCGATGTTCTCCAGGATCTGGCGGGTCTGGTCCTGGATGTCACCGCTGGGGTCGTCTGCGACCTGGCCGCCGATGTAGACCGTGTTGCCGTGCAGGGCCATCTCGGCCCGACGCTTGACGACTTCGAAACGTTCGATATGCATGAGGGGGTTCCCGGTTCGTGGAGAAGGACGCGGCGGAGGTTCCCGCCGCGGACGGTCAGGAGCGGATGGGACGGAAGTCCGCCAGGCTGGGGATATTCCGCAGGCTTTCCCGTGCGCCGCCGGGCCGGCTGTTCCAGTGCGGAAGGAGCACCGCGGTGGCGATCAGGGCTGCGATGGTGAAGCCGATGAACACCGTGTAGGTGTCGAAATAGCCGGGCAACAGACCGCCGAGGATCGCGCCCACCGAACCGCAGCCATTGACGAAGCCGGAGGCGGTGCCGGCGGCCTCGCTGGTGCCGAAGTCGATGGCGGCGGAGCCGCAGATCATCGAGTCCGGGCCGTACAGGGTCAGTCCCATCATGAACAGCAGGCCGACCACTATCGGAATGCTGCCGGTGGTCATCGCCGGGACGAACAGCGCCAGGCAGACGGTCAGCGCCAGCAGGCTGATCACGCAGGCCGGCATGCGCCGTGCGCCGAACAGCTTGTCCGAGGCGAAGCCGATCAGGATCGGGCCGAGCAGGCCGGCTACCTCGAAGGCGGTGGGAACGATCGCCGCGCCGACCTTGCCGAGCGCCGGCATGCGTTCGTAGACGATCACCGGTCCCCACAGGAGGATCGCGTAGCGCGCCGGCTTGAGCAGGAAGTAGGCCAGGCCGAGGCAGAGCACCGTGCGGTTGCGCACCACCTTGGCGAGCACCTGCAGGCTGCCGCCGTTGCCGCCTTCCGGCCTGAAGCCGGCATAGCGCACGGCTTCGCTCGCGGCCTGCGGTTCGACGGGAGGATGGCCGACGTCTTCCGGGCGGTTGCGCTGCAACAGCAGGAACAGCAGGGCCACGCCGCCGACCACCGCGGCGCTGGAGTAGAACGCCGCGTGCCAGGTACCGAACACGCTGTACGCCCACCAGCCGGCGAACGGCGAGGCGACCAGGCCGCCGAAGGCGTAGCAGGTGCTCCACAGGCCGAGCACCCGACCGCGTTCGTGGGTGGCGAAGAAACTGCCGATGTTCTTGCACAGCCCCGACCAGCCGGTGGACTGCGCCAGTCCCTGGACCACCATGCAGGTGGCGAAGATCGGCAGGGTGGCGAAGGTGCCCATGACCAGCGCGGCCAGTGCGGAGATCAGCAGGCCGCCGAACACCACGATGCGCGGGCCGAAGCGGTCGGCCAGCACGCCCCAGGTGAACTGGCCGACGGCATAGGCGGCGAGATAGATGGCGTCGAGATCGGCCATCGCCATCTTGTCCAACTGGAAGTCCGGATCTTCGGCGATGCCGAGCTTGGCGACGGAAAAGGCCTTGCGGGTGAAATAGAAGGCGGCGTAGGCCAGCCAGGTGATCGCGAATATCTGCAGGCGCCAGCGCTGGAAGCTGGACACGGGAGAGGACGGCAGCGCCGTCCCGGGACGTTGATTCATGGATCTGACCTCGATCTTGTTATCGGTGCCGGCAGGTGTGAGGGGAACACGCCTTGTTGTTGTTCTGATGAGCACTTCCGCACCGCCATGTCGCGGCGCCTGGTCAGAGGTATCTGGAGTCGGCTTCACCTCCTGGGTAAGGGTTGCGGCTGCCCTGGCAGGGGCTGGCTGCCGAGGCGCTGGCGCGCTGTGGTGAAGCGATGGAAACAATTCCGAATAAATAAATGAAATCGATTTATCAAATTTTAAATATAAGTTTTACTTGTTTGTCCGTAAGCCTGGCGCGGCGTGGGTCGAGGAAGTTGACCGAACGGTCATTCCCGTGTGCGCCGCCCATGGCGCGGAACCCCTTGTCCTGCCTGGAATGGTGAAGGTCCATGTCGGTATCCCATGCACAGTTGAAGGCTTTCCATGCGGTCGCCGTGTACGGCAGCTTCACGCGCGCCGCCGAGCGCCTGTTTCTCACCCAGCCGGCGGTTTCCGACCAGGTGCGCAAGCTGGAGGAGCGTTACGGCGTGCTGCTGTTCCACCGTAACAAGCGCTCGGTGCGCCTGAGCGAACTGGGCGAGCGCCTGCTCGCGGTGACCCAGCGGCTGTTCGCGATCGAGGCCGAGGCGGAGGAGCTGTTGTCCGCCTCCAGCGCCCTGCAGACCGGCACCCTGACCCTGGCGGTGGATGCGCCGGTGCACGTATTGCCGCAGATCGCGCGTTTCTGCGAGCGCTATCCGGGCATCGCGGTGCGGGTGGAGACCGGCAATACCGACGAGTCTCTGCAGCGACTGTTCAGCTACCAGGCCGACCTGGCCCTGTTGGGCCGGGACGTCAGCGACGAGCGGTTGCTTTCGCTGACCCTGCGCAACGACCCGATCGTCGCCTTCGTTTCGCTCAGCCATCCGTGGGCCGGGCGCGAGTCGATCCGGCTCGCCGATCTCGACGACATGCCGCTGGTGCTGCGCGAGCAGGGCTCGGTGACCCGCCAGACCCTGGAGGAGGAGATGAGCCGCGCCGGCCTGCGGATCCGTCCGGCGATCCAGGTCGAGGGCCGCGAGGCCTCGCGCGAGGCGGTGGTGGCGGGGATCGGCGTGGGGGTGGTGTCGGCCGCGGAGTTCGGCGCCGACACGCGGGTCCATGCGCTACCCATCGTCGATTGCCAGCGACGCCTGACCGAGACCCTGGTGTGCCTGCGCGAACAGCGTTCGCGGCGGATCGTCGAGACCTTCCTCGACCTGGTCGGCGAGGACCTGCCGGCGCCGAGCTAGGGCGCGGCTTCGCGCAAGCGAAAAAAAGCCCGGCGGATGCCGGGCTTCGAAGTCGTGCTGGCGGGCGCTCAGGCCTGCTTCTGTTCCTGCTCCAGGGACCTGTCCAGTTCGCGGCAGGCGCGCTGGATCATCACCTCGGTGATCGGGATCTCCCGGCCCTGGGCGTCGATGATGGCGCCACCGGTGTGCTGCTGCGTATTGAAGGGGATCACGCGGCGCTTGGCGGTATCGGTGTGTTGCGAATTCATTGCCCGTCTCCTCATCAGGTTTATCGGCAGTCTAGGGAGCGCAGATGAAACCGCCGTGACAAACGGCGGATGTCGTGCCGCTCCAACGCGAAAGCCATGGACCATAGCAATCTTGCAGTCGGCGTGCCAGCTTGCCGGCTACCGCTGGGTTTTTCTGGTTATAGTGGTCCGACCGGTGTGGGCGTCCTGGAGTTCGCCCGAGGATGAGTATGGACATGTTTCGCCTGGGGTTGGTGGTCAATCCCCTGGCCGGGCTTGGTGGCCCGGTCGCCTTGAAGGGTAGCGACGGGGTGGCCGCCGAGGCCCTGGCCAGAGGCGCCGAACCACGTGCGCTGGAGCGCACCCGGGTAGCCCTGGAGTGCCTGTTGCCGCTGGTCGAGAAGATCGAGTTCCTGACCTTTCCCGGGGCCATGGGTGGCGAGTTGCTCGAGCGCATGGGCTTCCGCCATCGCCTGCTCGGCGAGTGGCAGGGAGCGGTCAGCAGCGCGGCGGATACCCGGTTGGCGATCGAGCGCCTGCAGGAGGCCGGTGTCGCCCTGATCCTGTTCGCCGGTGGTGATGGCACAGCACGGGATGTTGCCGGGGTGGTGCGCGAGCAACAGCCGGTGCTCGGCATTCCGGCCGGGGTGAAGATCCACTCCGGGGTCTATGCCATCAGTCCGCGCGCGGCCGGCGAATTGGCCAGGCGCCTGGTCGAGGGCGGCCTGGTGCGCCTGGCCAGCGGCGAAGTGCGCGACCTCGACGAAGAGGCACTGCGCGCCGGCCGCGTCGCCGCGCGTTGGTACGGCGAGATGACAGTGCCGGAGGAGGGCCACTTCATGCAGCACGTGAAGCAGGCAGGGATGGAGTCCGAGGAGCTGGTGCTGGTGGACCTCGCCGACTGGCTGGCGGAAAACTGGGAAGACGGCGTGCGCTATGTGCTCGGACCGGGCTCGACCTTGCATGGCCTGGCGCGCAACCTCGGCCTGGAAACCACCCTGCTGGGCGTCGACGTGCTGGAGAATGGCGCGGTGATTGCCCGCGACGTCGACGAGGCGCGGCTGTTCGAACTGGTGGACGGTCATCCGGCGTACCTGCTGGTCACCGCCATCGGCGGCCAGGGCCACGTGATCGGTCGCGGCAACCAGCAGATCAGTCCCCGGGTGTTGCGCGCCATCGGCCTGGAGCGCATGCGGGTGGTCGCCACCAAGCGCAAGCTGGGGACCCTCGGGGGCCGGCCGTTGCTGGTCGACAGCGGCGACCCGGTGCTGGACGACAGCTTCCCGGACGCCATCCGGGTCTGGGCCGGCTACAAGGAAGAACTGCTGTATCCGCTGGGATACGCGAAGGACCAGGACGCGCCCGCGGGCGCTTAGGAGGAAAAGGATGGACAAGGACGTATCCGGCGCGCTGCACCGCCTGTTGCTGCTCGCCATGCTCGGACTGCCGCTGGTGGCGGCCGCTGCGGTCGAACCGCAGCGACTGGTGGATGCGGCGCGTGCCCAGGTGGGCGTTACCCTGGGCTACGACCCGGCCTACCGGCAACTGGACTATCCGGGCGGCGACGTGCCGCTGCAGACCGGGGTCTGCACCGACGTGGTGGTCCGTGCGCTGCGCGGACAGGGGCTGGATCTACAGAAGGCGGTGCACGAGGACATGCGTCGCCACTTCGCGGCCTACCCGCAGCAATGGGGAATGAAAGGTACCGACCGCAACATCGATCACCGCCGCGTACCGAACCTGATGACCTGGTTCAGCCGCCAGGGCCTGGCCCTGGCGCCTAGCCGCGACGCTTCCGCCTACCGGGCCGGAGACATAGTCGCCTGGCGCCTGGACAACGGCCTGCTGCATATCGGCGTGCTTTCCGATCGCAGGCTGGAGGGCAGGCCGCTGGTGTTGCACAACATCGGTGCCGGCGTGCGGGAAGAGGACCTGCTGTTCCGCTACCAGGTCATCGGCCACTACCGCTTCCCGCAGGGCTGAATGGGCTGGGCAAGCCGTTCCAGCGGCGGATGAGCGCAGCTCGATTCCTCCGCCGCAGCCGCTGGACGGCGGGCAAGAAAAAACCGGCCTGCGGCCGGTTTTCCTGTCTGCCCGGGCTCAGCGATATTCGCAGAGGTAGGCGGTGTCCTGGGCGACCTTGAGCTGGAACTTGCTGTTCGCCGGGACGGTGAACTGGCTGCCGCTGGCGTATTCCTGCCACTCGTCACTGCCCGGCAGCTTGACCGTCAGCGCGCCGGCGACCACATGCATGATCTCCAGCTGGCTGGTGCCGAACTCGTATTCGCCTGCCGCCATCACGCCGATGGTGGCCGGGCCGGCGGTCATGTCGAAGGCGATGGATTTGACGGTGCCGTCGAAGTATTCGTTGACCTTGAACATGGGCTTCTCCTGAAGGGGTGAACAGGCGGGTTTGAAAAGGCCCGCCAGTATGCCCAAGCCTCGGAAAGGCGTCACTAGGCGGCGCGGGCCTCGTTCAATGCTCCACCGGCAATACCAGCGGCAGCAGCCGTGCGGTATTGCGGGCATCCTCCAGGGCGCGGTGCTGCTGGCCCTGGAAACTCATCCCGGCCAGTTGCAGGGCCGCGTTCAGGCCGACTGGGCGGGGCAACTGGCGGACTTCGCCGAAGCGTTGCTTGAGATTGACGTGCGGCACTTCGCTGAGCTGGCTGGTCAGCCCGTGCTGGCGCCATTCCTGCTCCAACTGGCGGCGGTCGTAGTCGCCCCAACTGGCCCAGCCGGCCAGTCGCGGACGATGCTGGGCGAGCCAGCGCTCGAAGGCTTCCCAGACCGTATTGAGATGGGCTGCGCCATCGACGTTGGCCTGGCTGATATGCGTGAGGTCGCGGCAGAAGTGGGTCAGCAGCGGCCGCCTGACCGGCCGTACGAAACGCTGGAAGTGGTCCAGTTCGCGGGCGTCCGCGGCGGCGACCAGGGTGGCGCCGATCTCGATGATTTCCATTTCCTCCAGGGGCCAGCCGCCTTCCGCGGTGGTGGCCTCCAGATCGATTACCAGCCAGTGAGGCATCGGAGCTATCCATACCAGGGTCCGCGCTGAGTATGGCGGGGCTTCCGGACCTCGGCAAACCGCTGTGCTAGGCTGCGGGATCGGATTTCGAGGAGATGACGGAATGACTGCGGTCGCATTTCTCGGCCTGGGCACGATGGGCTACCCGATGGCCGGGCACCTGCAACGAGAGGGCTACGACGTCTGTGTCTACAATCGCTCGTCGGCCAAGGCGCTGCGCTGGGTCGAGGAGTACGCCGGACGGCGCGCCGATACGCCGCGCGAGGCCTGTGCTGGCGCCGAGCTGGTGTTCTGTTGCGTCGGTAACGACGACGACCTGCGTGCCGTGGCGCTGGGCGAGCAGGGCGCCTTCGCCGGAATGGCGCCGGGCAGCCTGTTCGTCGACCACACCACCGCTTCGGCGGAAGTCGCCCGCGAGCTGTCGCTGCTGGCTGCCGAGCGTGAGCTGGGCTTTCTCGACGCGCCGGTCTCCGGCGGCCAGGCAGGCGCGGTCAACGGCGCCCTGACGGTGATGGTCGGTGGCGAGGAGGCCTTCTATCGACGCGCCGAACCGCTGTTGCGCAGCTATGCGCGGATGGTCCGGCGAATGGGCGACGTGGGTAGCGGGCAATTGACCAAGATGGTCAACCAGATCTGCGTCGCGGGGCTGCTCCAGGGCCTGGCCGAGGCGCTGCACTTCGCCCGGTGCGCCGGTCTCGATGGCGAGGCGGCGATGCAGGTGATCGGCAAGGGCGCGGCCCAGTCCTGGCAACTGGAAAACCGCCACCAGAGCATGCTGGCCGGAGAGTTCGACTTCGGCTTCGCCGTGGACTGGATGCGCAAGGACCTGTCGATCCTGCTCGCCGAGGCGCGACGCAACGGCGCGCAGTTGCCGGTCACGGCGCTGGTCGACCAGTTCTACGCCGAAGTGCAGGCGATGGGCGGCGGTCGTTGGGATACCTCCAGCCTGATCGCCCGGCTGCGTTCGTGACGCGGCTCAGGCGCGGAAGATGAAGTACACCGCGCCGAGCAGGCACAGGCCGGCCCAGAGGTAGTCCAGTTTCAGCGGCTGCTGCATGAAGTAGACGCTGAACGGGACGAAGATCGCCAAGGTGATGACTTCCTGCATGATCTTCAGTTGGCCGACCGAGAGTTCGGTGTAGCCGATGCGATTGGCCGGTACCTGCAGCAGGTATTCGAACAGCGCGATACCCCAACTGATCAGGGCGGCGATGATCCAGGGCTTGCTGTTGAGAGTCTTCAGATGACCATACCAGGCGAAGGTCATGAACAGGTTGGAACAGGCTAGCAACAAGGCGGTTTGCAGCCAGACGGGCATGATGGGTGGGCTCCGGGGGATTGGGACGGCGCCGCAGCCTAATTGGCTGCGGCGATAAATCCAAGTGGGCAGGCATCGACCGGTAGGGGCTGGTGCTCGGAAAAGGATGAAAGGTATGCGGTTGCACAAACGCTCGCTGGTCTGGGGGCTCGCCTTGAGCGGGCTGGCCGTCGTGCTGGCGGCCGCCTGGTGGGCGAGCCAGGCGTCGCGGGAGCCGGCTCTGTGGAGCGAGCTGCGGGTGCCGCCGGCGTTTGCCATCCCGCGCGATTTCGACCTGGGCGAATACCGCTTGAGCTGGGGCGGCAAGAGCCTCGCCCTGTCAGTGGCGGGTAGCGCTCGGCCGCCGTTGTGGGAGAGCGAGGGCGGTTTTCTCGGGGCCGGGCGGGAAAGCGCCGGTCGCCTGCAGTTGCGCTGCCAGGAGCAGAGCCTGGAGAGCTTCGAACTGGTCGGTCGACGCTTGTCCCTGAAGGGGCACCTGCGCTGCGCCGATGGCCGGCTCAGCGCCTACGAGCTGTCGTTCGAGCCGCGCCAGGGCGGCGTGGAGGTGCGCGTCGCGCTGGCGGACAGCGAGCTGAACCGGGTCGCCCTGTCCTGGCGGCGTGGAGCGGGGGAGCGCTTGTCCGGTATCGTCGATGACGAGGCGGAAGGTCGCTCCTGGGTCTTGCCGGCCGGGATCGCTGGCTACTGGAGTTCCGCTGGCAACGCCTTCCTCGGCCACTCGACGGCGGCGCAATCCCTCGACCTGCGCGAGCCGGGCCGCGTGCAATGGCGGGCAGCGACGGAGTCGGCCAGGGCCTGGCTGTTCGCTGCCGGCAACCGCGAGCAGTGGCAGCTTCGCAGCGCGCGTCTCGAGGCGGAAACGCGCCGCTGATCCGCCGGGCTTGGCGGCGGCCTGGCCGGTCCGTATTCTTTGCGCCCGTTTCGGACGGCTGTCCTGGCCGCTCCTCTGCCAACTTTCGGGCGAGATCCTTCCCATGCAATGTAGAGCCGGCTGCGGCGCCTGCTGCATAGCACCGTCGATTTCCTCTCCGCTGCCGGGCATGCCGGCCGGCAAGCCCGCGGGCGTACGCTGCCTGCACCTGGACGAAAACCATCTCTGCGGGCTGTTCGGCCGACCGGAGCGACCGGCCGTATGCGGCCAGTTCGGCGCCGATCCGGAAATCTGCGGCGACAGCCGTGAGCAGGCGCTGGCCCTGATCGCGGAGTGGGAAGTCATCACTGCCGCGTGAACGGGTTGGAAGTCTGGCTGTCTCACGCCATACTGCTGCGCATCCTGCGCCGAAGGCTCAGGATCGCGGCTTGCAGGGCGTCGACCGCCCGGCCGGCGAACCGAAAATAACCATAAAGAGAGGAACAGGAACGATGCGTGGCATTTTGCGTATGACCGTGCTGGCTGCCGCAGTGTTCGGGGTGGCCGGCAATGCGCTGGCCGAAGACTGGAAGCTGGCCAAGGACGAGGATGGCGTGAAGGTCTACCTCAGCAGTGTCCAGGGCTCCAAGTACAAGGCTTATCGCGGCGTTACCGACATCAAGGCCGACGTGGCGACCATCGAGGCGCTGCAGGAGGACGTCAAGGGTTCCTGCAAGTGGATCCATGCCTGCGCCGAGATGAAACTCCTGAAGCAGGAAGGCGCCGACGCCTGGACCTACTCGAAGATCGACATGCCCTGGCCAGTTACCGGTCGCGACGTGGTCATCCATGTCACCACCGAGAAGACTGCGGATGGCACCGTGATCCGTCACCTTAAGGCCGATCCGACCTATATCCCCGAGGAAAAGGGCCAGATCCGCGTGCCCAAGCTGGTCGGCGAGTGGAAGTTGCAGCCGAAGGGGCAGGGCGTGACGGAAGTGACCTACCAGGTGGAAACCGAGCCGGGTGGCAGCATTCCTTCCTGGTTGGCCAACAGCTTCGTGGTCGACGCGCCGCTGAACACCCTCAAGGGCCTGCGTAGCGCTGCCGAGAAGCGCTGAGCGCGCCTTCCTTGCAAAAAGACCGCCTCCGGGGCGGTTTTTTTGTGTCCGGCGGAAAGGGGCGGGCACAAAAAAGGCTGCCGAAGCAGCCTTTCTCGCCGGGCGTGACGGGTTTCAGCCGCGATCCTTGAGGGCGGTGAAGTCGCGCTGGGTGTGGCCGGTATAGAGCTGGCGCGGGCGGCCGATCTTGTAGGGGCCGGAGAGCATTTCCTGCCAGTGCGAGATCCAGCCGACGGTACGCGCCAGGGCGAAGATCACGGTGAACATGCTGGTCGGAATGCCGATCGCCTTGAGGATGATCCCCGAGTAGAAGTCGACGTTCGGGTACAGGTTGCGTTCCACGAAGTAGGGGTCGTGGCGGGCGATTTCTTCCAGCTTCATCGCCAGTTCCAGTTGCGGGTCGTTGATGCCCAGCTCCTGGAGGACCTCGTCGCAGGTCTGCTTCATGACCTTGGCGCGCGGGTCGAAGTTCTTGTAGACACGATGGCCGAAGCCCATCAGCTTGAACGGATCGTTCTTGTCCTTGGCCTTCTCGACGAACTTGTCGATGTTGGACACGTCGCCGATCTCGTCGAGCATGCGCAGCACCGCTTCGTTCGCGCCGCCATGGGCCGGTCCCCACAGGGCGGCGATGCCGGAGGCGATGCAGGCGAACGGATTGGCGCCGGAGGAGCCGGCCAGACGCACCGTGGAGGTGGAGGCGTTCTGCTCGTGGTCGGCGTGGAGAATGAAGATGCGGTCCATGGCCTTGGCCAGCACGGGGCTGATCGGCTTGGTCTCGCAGGGGGTGTTGAACATCATGTGGAGGAAGTTTTCCGCGTAGTTCAGGTCGTTACGCGGATACATCATCGGCTCGCCCTTGGAGTACTTGTACACCATGGCGGCGATGGTCGGCATCTTGGCGATCAGGCGATGCGCGGAGACTTCGCGATGCTTCGGGTTATTGATGTCCAGGGAGTCGTGGTAGAAGGCCGAGAGGGCGCCGATCACGCCGCACATCACGGCCATCGGGTGGGCGTCGCGGCGGAAGCCGTTGAAGAAGGTCTTCAACTGCTCGTGAACCATGGTGTGGTTCTTGATGGTGCCGACGAACTGTTCCTTCTGCGCGGCGGTGGGCAGCTCGCCGTTCAGCAGCAGGTAGCAGGTTTCCAGGTAGTCGGATTTCTCTGCCAGTTGCTCGATGGGGTAGCCGCGATGGAGGAGGACGCCTTTGTCGCCGTCGATATAGGTGATCTTCGACTCGCAGGAGGCGGTCGACATGAAGCCAGGATCGAAGGTGAAGTGGCCCGTGGCGGTGAGGCCCCGTACATCCACTACATCGGGACCCATGGTACCGGATAGGACGGGCAGTTCGACGGGGGCTGAGCCCTCGATGATCAACTGCGCTTTTTTGTCAGCCATGATGGCCTCCTATTTATGCTTGAAATCATCAGTACCCCCCACGCAGGGCCCGCACCACTATAGAGGGATAAATTCGAAAGTCAATTTGCGCGAATCCATGCCGTAGAGCCTTCCGTGGCGGGGTTTTCGCAGAAAAAGGGGGCTATTTACGCCTTTTATAAAAGGCCCGCAATCAACCATTTGGCGATGGGTGTTTTCGTTGTCATTAGTAGCCTAACTGTCTATACTCGGCGTCCGACCGCAAGGGGTATTCCTGGCCCGCTTTCATAGACGGTCGCCACTCCCTGGTGATGGGTACCTGACAAGTGCACTTCCCGACAACTAGCCCTGTTCGTTAGGGCTCTCAGTGTGAAAAAAGCCGTGAATAGCAAACGACCTGTAAACCTAGACCTAAGGACCATCAAACTCCCTGTCACCGCTTACACGTCCATTCTCCACCGTATCTCTGGCGTCATCCTGTTCCTCGGTATTGCCGTGCTGCTGTTCGCGCTCGACAAGTCGCTGAGTTCGGAAGAAGGCTTCGAGCAGGTGAAGGCGTGCCTGACCAGTCCCCTGGCCAAGCTGGTGATCTGGGGCCTGCTGTCTGCGCTGCTGTACCACCTGGTGGCCGGTGTTCGCCACCTGGTCATGGACGCTGGCGTCGGCGAGACGCTGGAAGGCGGTAAGCGTGGCTCCAAAATCGTCATCGCCATCGCGGTGGTGCTGATCGTTCTGGCGGGGGTATGGGTATGGTAACTAACGTCACAAACTTCTCGCGCTCCGGCCTCTACGACTGGATGGCCCAGCGCGTTTCCGCGGTCGTGCTCGCGGCTTATGTCATTTTCCTGCTGGGCTACCTCATTGCTCACCCCAACATTTCCTACGCGGACTGGCACGGCCTGTTCTCGCAGGGTTGGATGCGCATCTTCAGCCTGTTGACCCTGGTTGCCCTGAGCGTCCATGCGTGGGTCGGTATGTGGACCATCTCCACCGACTACCTGACTTCGATGGCTCTCGGCAAGGCGGCGACAGTCGTGCGTTTCCTCTTCCAGGCGGTTTGCGGCATGGCGATGTTCGCATTCTTCGTCTGGGGTGTGCAGATTCTTTGGGGTATGTGATCCATGGCTAGCATTCGTACACTTTCCTTTGACGCCATCATCGTCGGTGGCGGTGGCGCCGGCATGCGTGCCGCGCTGCAACTGGCCCAGGGCGGCCACAAGACCGCCGTGGTGACCAAGGTCTTCCCGACCCGTTCCCACACCGTATCCGCACAGGGTGGCATCACCTGCGCGATCGCTTCGGCCGACCCGAACGACGATTGGCGTTGGCACATGTACGACACCGTCAAGGGCTCCGACTACATCGGTGACCAGGACGCGATCGAATACATGTGTTCCGTCGGCCCCGAGGCCGTGTTCGAGCTCGAGCACATGGGCCTGCCGTTCTCCCGTACCGAAACCGGCCGCATCTACCAGCGTCCGTTCGGCGGCCAGTCCAAGGACTTCGGCAAGGGTGGCCAGGCCGCCCGTACCTGCGCCGCCGCCGACCGTACCGGCCACGCGCTGTTGCACACCCTGTACCAGGCCAACCTGAAGAATGGCACCTCGTTCCTCAACGAGTGGTACGCGGTCGACCTGGTGAAGAACCAGGACGGCGCGGTGGTCGGCATCATCGCCATCTGCATCGAGACCGGCGAGACCGTCTACATCCGTTCCAAGGCCGTGGTCCTGGCCACTGGCGGTGCCGGCCGTATCTACGCCTCCACCACCAACGCGCTGATCAACACCGGTGACGGCGTGGGCATGGCCCTGCGTGCCGGCGTGCCGGTGCAGGACATCGAGATGTGGCAGTTCCACCCGACCGGCATCGCCGGCGCCGGTGTACTGGTCACCGAAGGTTGCCGCGGCGAAGGCGGTTACCTGATCAACGCCCACGGCGAGCGCTTCATGGAGCGTTATGCGCCGAACGCGAAGGACCTGGCCGGCCGCGACGTGGTCGCCCGTTCCATGGTCAAGGAAGTCCTGGCCGGCAACGGCGTGGGCCCGAACAAGGACCACGTGCTGCTGAAGCTCGACCACCTCGGCGAGGAAGTCCTGCACAGCCGCCTGCCCGGCATCTGCGAACTGTCCAAGACCTTCGCCCACGTCGACCCGGTCGTTGCGCCGATCCCGGTGATCCCGACCTGCCACTACATGATGGGTGGCGTTGCCACCAACATCCATGGCCAGGCCATCACCCAGGACGCCAACGGCAACGACCAGATCGTCGAAGGCCTGTTCGCCGTGGGCGAAGTGGCCTGCGTATCGGTACACGGCGCCAACCGCCTGGGCGGCAACTCGCTGCTCGACCTGGTGGTATTCGGCCGTGCCGCCGGTCTGCACCTGGAAAAAGCGCTGAAAGAGGGCATCGACGCCCGCGGCGCTTCCGAGAGCGACCTGGAAGCCTCCTTCAAGCGCCTGAACGGCGTGAACGAGCGCACCAGCGGCGAAGAAGTCGCTCCGCTCAAGCGCGAGCTGCAAAGCTGCATGCAGAACTACTTCGGTGTGTTCCGCACCGGCGAGTACATGCAGAAGGGCATCGCCCAGCTGGCCGACCTGCGCGAGCGTATCGCCAACGTCAAGATCAACGACAAGAGCCAGGCATTCAACACCGCGCGCATCGAAGCGCTGGAACTGCAAAACCTCCTCGAGGTGGCCGAGGCCACCGCGATCGCGGCCGAGCACCGCAAGGAGTCCCGTGGCGCCCACGCCCGTGAAGACTTCGAGGAGCGCGACGACGAGAACTGGCTGTGCCACACCCTGTACTTCCCGGGTGAGAAGCGCGTATCCAAGCGTTCCGTCAACTTCGCGCCGAAGACCGTTCCGGCATTCGAACCCAAGGTTCGGACTTACTAAGGGTGCCCGCCATGTTGCAAGTGAGTGTTTATCGTTACAACCCCGACAAAGATGCTGCGCCGTACATGCAGGATTTCCAGGTCGACACCAACGGCAAGGACGTGATGGTCCTCGACGTGCTGGCGCTGATCAAGGAACAGGACGAGGGCTTCTCCTACCGTCGTTCCTGCCGTGAAGGCGTCTGCGGCTCCGATGGCATGAACATCAACGGCAAGAACGGCCTGGCCTGCATCACCCCGCTGTCGGCCGCCGGCCTGAAGGGCGGCAAGCTGGTGATCCGTCCGCTGCCCGGCCTGCCGGTCATTCGTGACCTGGTCGTGGACATGAGCATCTTCTACAAGCAATACGAGAAGGTGAAGCCGTTCCTGCAGAACGATACGCCGGCCCCGGCCATCGAGCGTCTGCAGACCCCGGAAGAGCGCGAGAAGCTGGACGGTCTGTACGAGTGCATCCTGTGCGCCTGCTGCTCGACCTCCTGCCCGTCCTTCTGGTGGAACCCCGACAAGTTCCTCGGTCCGGCCGCACTGCTGCAAGCCTATCGTTTCCTGGCCGACAGCCGTGACACCAAGACCGAAGAGCGCCTGGCTTCGCTGGACGACCCGTTCAGTGTGTTCCGCTGCCGCGGAATCATGAACTGCGTGAACGTTTGCCCGAAGGGTCTGAACCCGACCAAGGCGATCGGCCACGTGCGTAATATGCTGCTGCAGAGCGGAACCTGATCCTCTCGCAGTTGTTATATGAGTTGTACCTAGCAACACCTGTGGCGCCGGAGTTCTTCCGGCGTCGCAGCAACTAAGCGGGCCAAGCTCACAAAGCCATGGCCCAGATTTGAAAAATATGACCAGCAGGGGCATCCGGGCTGGTACCCGGACTATCTGCGGGATCTGTAGTGGCCATACCGATGTCGCTGCCTGAGGACTTCGGAGCCTTCAAGGTTTCGCCAGGTGGTTGTCCCCTTACCGAGGGTGACCTAGCATGCACGAAAGCGTAATGCAGCGGATGTGGAACAGTGCCCATCTATCCGGTGGTAACGCTGCCTACGTCGAAGAGCTCTACGAGCTCTACCTGCACGACCCTAACGCTGTGCCAGAAGAGTGGCGCACGTATTTCCAGAAGCTTCCCGCCGATGGCAATCCCGCCCCCGACGTCTCGCACTCCACAGTGCGCGATCATTTCGTCCTGCTGGCCAAGAACCAGCGCCGTGCCCAGCCGGTTTCCGCCGGTAGCGTGAGCAGCGAGCACGAGAAGAAGCAGGTCGAAGTCCTTCGTCTCATTCACGCTTACCGTCTCCGCGGCCACCAGGCTTCCACCCTCGACCCGCTCGGCCTGTGGCAGCGTCCCGCGCCTGCCGACCTGTCGATTGACCACTACGGTCTGACGGGTGCCGACCTGGACACCACTTTCCGCACCGGTGAGCTTTACATCGGCAAGGAAGAGGCGACCCTGCGTGAAATCGTCGACAGCCTGAAGAGCACCTACTGCGGTACCTTCGGCGCCGAGTTCATGCACATCGTCGATTCCGAGCAGCGCAAGTGGTTCCTCCAGCGTCTGGAAAGCGTGCGTGGCCGTCCCGGCTTCTCCGCCGAGGCGCGTGCGCACCTGCTCGAGCGCCTGACCGCGGCCGAAGGCCTGGAGAAGTACCTGGGCACCAAGTACCCGGGCACCAAGCGTTTCGGCCTGGAAGGCGGCGAAAGCCTGATCCCGATGGTCGACGAGATCATCCAGCGCTGCGGTTCCTACGGCGCCAAGGAAATCGTCATCGGCATGGCTCACCGCGGTCGCCTGAACGTCCTGGTCAACACCCTGGGCAAGAACCCGCGCGACCTGTTCGACGAGTTCGAAGGCAAGAAGATCGTCGAGCTGGGCTCCGGTGACGTGAAGTACCACCAGGGCTTCTCCTCGAACGTGATGACCAGCGGTGGCGAAGTCCACCTGGCGCTGGCGTTCAACCCGTCCCACCTGGAAATCGTTTCCCCGGTGGTCGAGGGTTCCGTTCGTGCCCGCCAGGACCGCCGCAAGGACAGCTCCGGCGACAAGGTGGTACCGATTTCCATCCACGGCGATGCCGCCTTCGCGGGGCAGGGCGTGGTCATGGAAACTTTCCAGATGTCGCAGACCCGCGCCTACAAGACCGGTGGCACCATCCACCTGGTGATCAACAACCAGGTCGGTTTCACCACCAGCCGCCAGGACGATGCGCGTTCCACCGAGTACGCCACCGACGTGGCGAAGATGATTCAGGCGCCGATCTTCCACGTCAACGGCGACGATCCCGAAGCCGTGCTGTTCGTCACCCAGCTGGCCGTCGACTACCGCATGCAGTTCAAGCGTGACGTGGTCATCGACCTGGTCTGCTACCGTCGCCGCGGCCACAACGAGGCGGACGAGCCGAGCGGCACCCAGCCGCTGATGTACCAGCAGATCGCCAAGCAGCGTACTACCCGCGAGCTGTACGCCGATGCCCTGGTGAGTGCCGGCGTGCTCAGCGCCGAGCAGGTTCAGTCGAAGATCGACGACTACCGCGACGCCCTGGACAACGGCCTGCACGTGGTGAAGAGCCTGGTCAAGGAACCCAACAAGGAACTGTTCGTCGACTGGCGTCCGTACCTGGGTCATGCCTGGACCGCGCGTCACGACACCCGCTTCGACCTGAAGACCCTGCAGGAACTGTCCAGCAAGATGCTGGAAGTGCCGGAAGGCTTCGTGGTTCAGCGCCAGGTTTCGAAGATCTACGAAGATCGCCAGAAGATGGCGGCCGGTGGCCTGCCGATCAACTGGGGCTTCGCCGAGACCCTGGCCTACGCGACCCTGCTGTTCGAAGGCCATCCGGTACGGATGACCGGCCAGGACGTCGGCCGTGGCACCTTCTCGCACCGTCACGCGGTGCTGCACAACCAGAAGGATGACTCGGTCTACGTACCGCTGGCCAATCTGTTCGACGGCCAGCCGCGCCTGGATATCTACGATTCCTTCCTTTCGGAAGAGGCCGTGCTGGCGTTCGAATACGGTTTCGCCACCACCACGCCGAACTCGCTGGTGATCTGGGAAGCCCAGTTCGGCGACTTCGCCAACGGCGCCCAGGTGGTTATCGACCAGTTCATCACCAGTGGCGAAAGCAAATGGGGCCGACTCTGCGGCCTGACCATGCTGCTGCCGCACGGCTATGAGGGGCAGGGCCCGGAGCACTCCTCCGCGCGCCTGGAGCGCTACCTGCAGCTCTGTGCCGAGCAGAACATCCAGGTCTGCGTGCCGACCACCCCGGCTCAGGTCTACCACATGCTCCGCCGTCAGGTGATCCGCCCGCTGCGCAAGCCGCTGGTGGTGATGACGCCGAAGTCCCTGCTGCGTCACAAGCTCGCCATCTCGACCCTGGAAGATCTGGCCAACGGTTCCTTCCAGACTGTGATCCCGGAAATCGACAGCCTGGATCCGAAGAAGGTCGACCGCGTCGTGCTGTGCAGCGGCAAGGTGTACTACGACCTGCTGGAGAAGCGTCGCGCGGAAGGCCGCGAAGATACCGCGATCGTCCGTATCGAGCAGCTGTATCCGTTCCCGGAAGACGACCTGGCGGAAGTTCTGGCTCCGTACAAGAACCTCAAGCACATCGTCTGGTGCCAGGAAGAGCCGATGAACCAGGGCGCCTGGTTCTGCAGCCAGCATCACATGCGTCGTGTCATCGCCGCGCACAAGAAGGGCCTCAATCTCGAGTACGCCGGCCGCGAAGGCTCCGCTGCTCCGGCTTGCGGCTACGCCTCGATGCACGCCGAGCAGCAGGAAAAACTGCTGCAAGACGCCTTTACTGTTTAACGCCTACGCGCTGAAGAAACCGAATTTAAGGAAACGCACACAATGGCTATCGAAATCAAAGCCCCAACCTTCCCGGAATCGGTCGCCGACGGCACCGTCGCCACCTGGCACAAGAAGCCGGGCGAAGCAGTCAAGCGCGACGAACTGATCGTCGACATCGAGACCGACAAGGTGGTCATCGAGGTTCTCGCCGAGGCTGACGGCGTGCTGGCCGAGATCATCAAGAACGAAGGCGACACCGTTCTGAGCAACGAGCTGCTCGGCAAGCTGAACGAAGGCGGCGCCGCCGCTCCGGCCGCTCCGGCTGCCGCTGCGCCCGCCGCCGCTCCGGCTGCACAGGCCGCCGCTCCGGCCGCCGCTGGCGGCGACGACGCCATCCTGTCCCCGGCTGCGCGCAAGCTGGCCGAGGAAGCCGGCATCGATCCGAACAGCATCGCCGGCACCGGCAAGGGCGGTCGCGTGACCAAGGAAGACGTGGTCGCTGCGGTCGAAGCGAAGAAGAACGCCCCGGCCGCCTCGGCCAAGCCTGCCGCCCCGGCTGCCGAGGCGCCGATCTTCGCCGCCGGCGACCGTGTCGAGAAGCGCGTGCCGATGACCCGCCTGCGGGCCAAGGTCGCCGAGCGCCTGGTCGAGGCGCAGTCCGCCATGGCCATGCTGACCACCTTCAACGAGGTCAACATGAAGCCGATCATGGACCTGCGTTCGAAGTACAAGGACCTGTTCGAGAAGAAGCACAACGGCGTGCGCCTGGGCTTCATGTCCTTCTTCGTCAAGGCCGCCACCGAGGCGCTGAAGCGCTTCCCGGGGGTCAACGCTTCCATCGACGGCAACGACATCGTCTACCACGGCTACCAGGACATCGGCGTTGCCGTTTCCAGCGACCGCGGCCTGGTGGTTCCGGTGCTGCGTAACGCCGAGTTCATGAGCCTGGCCGAGATCGAGGGCGGCATCGCCAACTTCGGCAAGAAGGCGAAGGAAGGCAAGCTGACCATCGAAGACATGACCGGCGGCACCTTCACCATCTCCAACGGTGGCGTGTTCGGTTCCCTGCTGTCGACTCCGATCGTCAACCCGCCGCAGACCGCCATCCTCGGCATGCACAAGATCCAGGAGCGCCCGATGGCCGTGAACGGCCAGGTGGTGATCCTGCCGATGATGTACCTGGCGCTGTCCTACGACCACCGTCTGATCGACGGCAAGGAAGCGGTGAGCTTCCTGGTGGCGATCAAGGACCTGCTGGAAGATCCGGCTCGCCTGCTGCTGGACGTCTGATTTAGCGTTTCTCTTCACGGCGGCCCCCTCGTGGGGCCGTCCGGTTTCACCCGAATAAGGATTGAGATATGAGCCAGAAATTCGACGTGGTAGTGATTGGTGCCGGCCCCGGCGGTTACGTTGCCGCCATCCGCGCTGCCCAGCTGGGCCTGAAGACCGCCTGCATCGAGAAGTACATCGGCAAGGAAGGCAAGGTGGCGCTCGGCGGTACCTGCCTGAACGTTGGCTGCATCCCGTCCAAGGCGCTGCTGGACAGCTCCTACAAGTACCATGAGGCCAAAGAGGCCTTCAAAGTCCATGGTATCGAAGCCAAGGGCGTCACCATCGACGTTCCGGCGATGGTTGCGCGCAAGGCCAACATCGTCAAGAACCTGACCGGCGGCATCGCTACCCTGTTCAAGGCCAACGGCGTGACCTCCTTCGAAGGCCACGGCAAGCTGCTGGCCAACAAGCAGGTGGAAGTGACCGGTCTGGACGGCAAGACCCAGGTCCTGGAAGCCGAGAACGTGATCATCGCTTCCGGCTCCCGCCCGGTGGAGATCCCGCCGGCCCCGCTGACCGACGACATCATCGTCGACTCCACCGGCGCCCTGGAATTCCAGGCCGTGCCGAAGAAGCTGGGTGTGATCGGCGCCGGCGTCATCGGCCTGGAGCTGGGTTCGGTATGGGCCCGCCTGGGTGCCGAGGTGACCGTGCTGGAAGCCCTGGACAAGTTCCTCCCGGCTGCCGACGAGCAGATCGCCAAGGAAGCCCTGAAGGTCCTGACCAAGCAAGGCCTGAACATTCGCCTGGGTGCCCGCGTGACCGCTTCGGAAGTGAAGAAGAAGCAGGTCACCGTGACCTTCACCGACGCCAACGGCGAGCAGAAGGAAACCTTCGACAAGCTGATCGTCGCGGTCGGCCGTCGCCCGGTGACCACCGACCTGCTGGCCGCCGACAGCGGCGTGACCCTGGACGAGCGTGGCTTCATCTACGTCGACGACCACTGCAAGACCAGCGTTCCGGGCGTCTTCGCCATCGGTGACGTGGTTCGCGGCGCGATGCTCGCGCACAAAGCCTCGGAAGAGGGCGTGATGGTCGCCGAGCGCATCGCCGGCCACAAGGCGCAGATGAACTACGACCTGATTCCGTCGGTCATCTACACCCACCCGGAAATCGCCTGGGTCGGCAAGACCGAGCAGACCCTCAAGGCCGAGGGCGTCGAAGTCAACGTCGGCACCTTCCCGTTCGCCGCCAGCGGTCGCGCGATGGCTGCCAACGACACCACCGGCCTGGTCAAGGTCATCGCCGATGCGAAGACCGACCGCGTCCTGGGCGTCCACGTGATCGGCCCGAGCGCCGCCGAGCTGGTACAGCAAGGCGCGATCGGCATGGAATTCGGCACCAGCGCCGAAGACCTGGGCATGATGGTCTTCTCTCACCCGACGCTGTCCGAAGCCCTGCACGAAGCTGCCCTGGCAGTGAATGGCCATGCCATCCACATCGCCAACCGCAAGAAGCGCTGAGTGATCCGACGCCCCGGTTCACGCCAGGGGCGTCACAGCGACGCGGGACGCGTCGTCCGTCAGGCCAGGACAGGTTCCTGGCCTTGTCGGGTCCGGGTTCTGTAGAATCCACGGTTTGCCGCCTGCGTCGGGATGCCGCAGGCGGCAGACTTTCAGAAGAACCACGGCGGGTGAGCGCCGGCGACCGTTGCGAGGTGGCCGCGGGCGTATGCCGCCGGACTGTTTTTTCGCGAGCCGGGTGGTTCGCGAAACGACGGTCACAGGTGGTGGGGCGCCACGAGCGCTCCGCCGAAATGCGCAATACCTAGACGAATAACGGTAGACAAGCATGAATCTCCACGAATATCAGGGTAAGCAGCTGTTCGCTGAATACGGCCTGCCTGTATCCAAGGGCTTTGCCGTAGACACCCCCGAAGAGGCCGCAGAAGCCTGCGACAAGATCGGCGGCAGCGAGTGGGTCGTCAAAGCTCAGGTGCACGCCGGCGGCCGCGGTAAAGCGGGCGGTGTGAAGCTGGTGAAGAGCAAAGAGGACGCCAAGGCGTTCGCCCAGCAGTGGCTGGGCAAGAACCTGGTGACCTACCAGACCGACGCCAACGGCCAGCCGGTCAGCAAGATCCTGGTGGAGTCCTGCACCGACATCGACAAGGAGCTGTACCTCGGCGCCGTCGTCGATCGTTCCAGCCGCCGCATCGTGTTCATGGCTTCCACCGAAGGTGGCGTGGACATCGAGAAGGTCGCCCACGACACTCCCGAGAAGATCCTCAAGGCTACCATCGACCCGCTGGTCGGCGCGCAGCCGTACCAGGGCCGCGAGCTGGCCTTCCAGCTGGGCCTGAAGGGCGACCAGATCAAGCAATTCACCCATATCTTCGTCGGCCTGGCGAAGCTGTTCCAGGACTACGACCTGGCCCTGCTGGAAGTGAACCCGCTGGTGATCAAGAAAGACGGCAACCTGCACTGCCTGGATGCCAAGATCAACATCGACAGCAACGCCCTGTACCGTCAGCCGAAGCTGCGCGCCATGCACGACCCGTCCCAGGACGACGCCCGTGAAGCCCATGCGCAGAAGTGGGAGCTGAACTACGTCGCGCTGGAAGGCAACATCGGCTGCATGGTCAACGGCGCCGGCCTGGCCATGGGTACCATGGACATCGTCAACCTGCACGGCGGCAAGCCGGCCAACTTCCTCGACGTTGGCGGCGGTGCGACCAAGGAGCGCGTGACCGAAGCGTTCAAGATCATCCTGTCCGACAGCAACGTGAAGGCTGTCCTGGTGAACATCTTCGGCGGCATCGTGCGTTGCGACATGATCGCCGAAGGCATCATCGGCGCCGTCAAAGAAGTCGGCGTGAAGGTTCCGGTTGTCGTCCGCCTGGAAGGCAACAACGCTGAACTGGGTGCCAAGGTCCTGGCCGAAAGCGGCCTGAACATCATCGCGGCAACCAGCCTGACCGACGCTGCCCAGCAAGTCGTCAAGGCCGCGGAGGGTAAGTAATGAGCGTCCTGATCAACAAAGACACCAAAGTCATCTGCCAAGGCTTCACCGGTAGCCAGGGTACCTTCCACTCCGAACAGGCCATCGCCTATGGCACCAAGATGGTCGGCGGCGTGACCCCCGGCAAGGGCGGCACCACCCACCTCGGCCTGCCGGTGTTCAACACCGTCAAGGAAGCCGTGGAAGCCACCGGCGCCGAAGCCTCGGTCATCTACGTTCCGGCTCCGTTCTGCAAGGACTCGATCCTGGAAGCGGCATTCGGCGGCATCAAGCTGATCGTCTGCATCACCGAAGGCATCCCGACCCTCGACATGCTGGACGCCAAGGTCAAGTGCGACGAGCTGGGCGTACGCCTGATCGGCCCGAACTGCCCGGGCGTGATCACTCCCGGCGAGTGCAAGATCGGCATCATGCCGGGTCACATCCACCTGCCGGGCAAGGTAGGTATCGTGTCGCGTTCCGGCACCCTGACCTACGAAGCCGTGAAGCAGACCACCGACGCCGGCTTCGGCCAGTCCACCTGCGTGGGCATCGGCGGCGACCCGATCCCGGGCTCCAACTTCATCGACATCCTGAAGCTGTTCCAGGAAGATCCGCAGACCGAAGCCATCGTCATGATCGGCGAGATCGGTGGTTCCGCCGAAGAAGAAGCCGCGGCCTTCATCAAGGCTAACGTGACCAAGCCGGTGGTGTCCTACATCGCTGGTGTGACTGCCCCTCCGGGCAAGCGCATGGGCCACGCCGGCGCCATCATCTCCGGCGGCAAGGGCACCGCGGACGAGAAGTTCGCCGCCCTGCAGGACGCCGGTGTGAAGACCGTGCGTTCCCTGGCCGACATCGGCAAGGCCCTGGCCGAGCTGACCGGTTGGGAAGTGAAGAAGGCCTGATTTCCCGGGTTTTCTGAGTTCCAGGACGAAGGCCACCGCCTCACAGCGGTGGCCTTCGTCGTTCTATCGCATCCGTCAAACGAATGTTGCCGCGATGCGCTATCATTGCCAACGGTTCGTGTCCGACAAAACCCCGGGCGCGCCACGCATCATCCCGCAGGCCAGTGCGCCTGCAGCTATAACGCCACATGGCCCTCAAAAGGGGTCGGGCGGCTTGACCGGTCCTCCTCATCCGGAAGGACGTTGTTTCCTAACACCCCCAAAGGGAAACCCCGAACAACCGAGACTTCTGCCAGTGGTACATCCTCCTATGACTCATTTGAAAGGGTTCGACCTGCTCGCCCTTGGCTTCATGACGTTCGCGCTTTTTCTCGGCGCGGGTAACATCATCTTTCCTCCCAGTGCCGGCATGGCGGCGGGCGAACACGTATGGAGCGCGGCTTTCGGCTTCCTCCTTACCGGTGTCGGCCTGCCGTTGCTGACGGTGGTCGCCCTGGCCCGGGTCGGAGGCGGTATTGGCCGCCTGACCCAGCCGATCGGGCGGCGCGCGGGAGTGGCGTTCGCCATCGCCGTCTATCTTGCCATCGGCCCGCTGTTCGCCACCCCGCGTACAGCCGTGGTGTCCTTCGAGATGGGCGTCGCACCCTTCACCGGGGACGGCGGCGTGCCGTTGCTCGTCTATACCGTCGCTTACTTCTCCGTGGTTCTGTTCCTGGTGCTGAACCCGGGTCGCCTTGTCGACCGGGTCGGAAAGGTCATCACGCCGGTGCTGCTGTCGGCCCTGCTGGTCCTTGGCGGCGCGGCGATCTTCGCGCCGGCGGGAGAGATCGGCAGCAGTTCCGGCGAGTACCAGAGCGCGCCCCTGGTGCAGGGTTTCCTGCAGGGCTACCTGACCATGGATACCCTCGGTGCCCTGGTCTTCGGTATCGTCATCGCCACCGCCATTCGCGACCGCGGCATCAGCGACAGCCGGCTGGTCACGCGCTATTCCATGATCGCCGGGATCATCGCCGCCACCGGCCTGTCCCTGGTCTACCTGGCGCTGTTCTATCTTGGCGCCACCAGCCAGGGCATCGCCGGCGACGCCCAGAATGGCGTACAGATCCTCACCGCCTATGTGCAGCAGACCTTTGGCGTTTCCGGCAGCCTGTTGCTGGCGGTGGTCATCACCCTGGCCTGCCTGACCACGGCGGTAGGGCTGATCACGGCGTGCGGCGAGTTCTTCAGCGACCTGCTGCCGGTTTCGTACAAGACGGTGGTGATCGTGTTCTCGCTGTTCAGCCTGCTGGTCGCCAACCAGGGACTGACCCAGTTGATCAGCCTTTCGGTACCGGTTCTGGTGGGACTCTATCCGCTCGCCATCGTGCTGATCGCCCTGAGCCTGTTCGACCGGCTCTGGGTGTCGGCCCCGCGGGTGTTCGTGCCGGTGATGATCGTCGCGCTGCTCTTCGGCATCGTCGACGGGCTGGGGGCGGCCAAGCTGAACGGGTGGGTGCCGGACGTCTTCGCCAAGCTTCCGCTCGCCGATCAGAGCCTTGGCTGGCTGCTGCCGGTATCCATTGCGCTGGTCCTGGCAGTCGTTTGCGATCGGCTGCTGGGCAAGCCGCGCGAAGCGGTCGCCTGAGACGTCAGGCGAACCCCAGGAAGGCCGCCTCCGGGCGGCCTTTTTCATGAGCCGACGAAAGTCGTGTCCTGGCCGCGGCGAGCGGCGTCCCAACGGCGCGAAACAACGGCGGGGCGATTCCCGGCCGGCTCAAGAGGGAGTTTTCATGACCGCCGAACTCGGCATTTTCAACGGGCACCTGCTGCAACACCTGCTGGCGGCGCTCTGGTTCCTGTTCTGCTGGGTGGGCTACACCCGCTACGCCACCTGGAAGGGTCGCGACACCGCCTGCCTGGCCAGCGTCCTGCACCTCTACCGGGAGGACTGGATGCGCCGGTTGCTGCTGCGCGACAACCGTATCGCCGACGCCAGCGTGATCGGTAACCTGGAGCGTAACGCGTCGTTCTTCGCCTCCAGCACGCTGATCATCCTCGCCGGCATCCTCACCCTGCTGGGCTCCACCGATCGCGCCGTCTCGGTACTGGCCGACCTGCCGTTCGTGGAGGAGGCCAGCCGGGGACTATCGGAACTGAAGCTGCTGTGCCTGGCAGTGGTCTTCGTCTATGCCTTCTTCACCTTCAGCTGGTGCATGCGCCAATACAACTTCGCGGCGATCCTGGTCGGCTCGGCACCGATGATCGGCGAGCGCAACGTCGGCGAGCTGGAGCGCAAATCCTTTGCCGAGCGTGCCGCCCGGGTCATCTCGCTGGCGGCCAACCAGTTCAACTTCGGCTTGCGCTCGTACTATTTCGGCCTGGCCATGCTCGCCTGGTTCATCAATTCCTGGTTCTTCATGCTGGTGACGGCCGGCGTGGTGCTGGTCCTGTATCGCCGCGAATTCCATTCGGACGTGCTGGAGGTGATGGTCTACACCGAGACCGCAATCGCCGAAAGCCCGCGGGAAGGCGAGGGCGAGGTGCCCAGGGGCTGAATCCCGGGCATGAAAAAGCCCGCTTGCGCGGGCTCTTTCAGGGTACGTCAACGAGAACTTATTGCTGGTTCTGTTGCGGTTGCTCCGGAGTCGGTGCCGGAGTCTGCGGGGTTGCCGGAGTGTCGCTCGACGGCGCCGGGGCGCTGGGCTCGGCAGGGGGAGTAGCCGGAGCGCTCGGCTGGGTCTCGGTAGCCGGAGCTGCCGGGGCCGCTGCCTTGTCTTCCTCTTTCTTGTCGCAAGCGGCCAGGCCAAGGCTGGCAGCGAGCAGCAGGGCAAGAGTTACGGTCTTTTTCATCGTTTAGCCTCCATGTGCGGCTTTCCTCGTTGTAGCCCTTTGAACATTTGCGCTGGCGTGAAGTTCCACACACTTCGACTATTTCGATCGTTATGTCCAAAACCCCGGCTGCCGGGGCTTTGGCGGCAGGGTATGATTCGCCCTCCAGAAAACTCCCAGCAAGGTCGCCGTCATGTCGGAAAATCCTCTCCTCGAGCGCGCCCGGCGCTTTCTCTCGGCCTTGCGTCATTGCCAGGTGCTGGGGTTGACGGTCGAGGCCGCCGACGAGAAAGGACTGACCCTGCGCCTGCCCTACAGCCAGGCGATCATCGGCAACCCGGAAAGCGGGGTCGTCCACGGCGGCGCGATCACCACCCTGATGGACACCACCTGTGGTATTTCCACGGTCTGCGTGCTGCCGGACTTCGAGATCTGCCCGACGCTCGACCTGCGCATCGACTACATGCATCCCGCCGAACCGCACAAGGATGTCTATGGCTTCGCCGAGTGCTACCGGGTCACGCCGAACGTGATCTTCACCCGCGGCTTCGCCTACCAGGACGATCCGGGCCAGCCCATCGCCCATGTCGTCGGCGCTTTCATGCGCATGGGCGGTTCGGCCCGCGCCGGGGCGGCCAGGCCGGCCGCGCAGGGAGGTGCGGCATGAGCCCGACCAGCCTCGAGCAACTGGTCCGCGACGCGCGTCGGAACAACGACTACAGCCCGCTGGTGGAGCTGATCCCGTACGCCAAGCTGCTCGGCATCGAATGCCTGCGCCTGGGCGACGACATGGTCTTCCGCCTGCCGGCGAACAAGGACAACATTGGCAACTCGACCCTGCCGGCCATCCATGGCGGCGTGATCGCCGGCTTCATGGAGCATGCGGCGATGTTGCACCTGCTGACCTTCATGAGCATTCCGCACCTGCCGAAGATCATCGATTTCTCCATCGACTACCTGCGTGCCGGGCACTTCCGCGATACCTACGCGCAATGCCAGGTCTGGCGCCAGGGGCGACGGGTGGCGAACGTCGCGATCAACGCCTGGCAGACCACCCAGGGCGAGCCCATCGCCACTGCGCGGGCGCATTTCAAGGTGGACGAGCCGTGAGCCGTACGCTGCGGAAAGTGGGCTGAGGATATCGCGATGGATGCCTTGCTGATTCTGGGCGGCCTGCTGCTGATGGTCGCCGGCTATATCTGGGTCATCGTCCTGGCCTTCGGTACCGGTCTGCTGTGGGGTTACGGCAGCCTTTTCCCGCCGGTGGCGCTGGCCTATATCGGCGTGCACTGGCGTACGGCGCGCAAGGGCGTCGGGCTGGCCGCGCTGGGTTGCATCCCGCTGGTGGTCGGCCTGGCGCTGCTGGCCAGTCACGACGCTGCGCGGCTGGAGGCGATCCTCAGCCTGCGCTGGCTGAAACCGGAGGCCAGGCCGCCGGCGGAACTGTCCATCGCGCTCAGCGGGGAGTTCAACGGCAAGCCTTTCGCGCCGCAGAGCGGCGAGTTGATTGGCGGCGTGCTGAGCCTGCGCCAGGGGCACGATTTCTACGCCCAGCGCGAGCTGCAGATCCGCCTTCCGGCACAGCCGCTCGGGGCGCTGCGCCTGGATGTGCTGCCCGAGGACGGCGGCGCGTTGCCAGAAGTCGAGCTGAGCTGGCTGCAACCGGATCAGGACCTGCCCGAGGCGCGTCGTCTCCTGCGTGGCTATACCTTGCACCTGGACCTGCGGCCCAAGGCGCCGAACCGCCTGGAGGGCGAGTTCCACCTGAGCCTGCCGAGCGACTACCGGACCACCCTCAGCGGCCACGTCGAGCTGTATACCGACCGGCTACGCTATCGGCACGGCAAGGTCGACCTGGGATACGACTCCGACGATACCCTGGCCCTGGTCTTGCGCGATTATCTGCAGCGACGTTTCGCCAGCCGCGACGTCAGCCTCGTGCGGGCGCCGTCCTGGCGCGCGGCCAGCCATGCGCGGCCGCTGCGTATCGAGGCCCTGGTGGCCGGCCAGGCTCAGGTGCTGGAGCTGACGCTGGAGAAGAACGCCCGGCGGGAGTGGACGGTGCGCGGCGACGCGTTCCCCGCCTTGCCGGCGGAGCCTGCGACCGTGGCCGCGGCGGCGGCGCCGCCCGAGCCGCAGGCGCTGCCGGCGCCGGGTAACGCCACCCTCGACCTGGAGCTGGTCCAGGTCGAACCGCAGCGCTACAGCCAGCGCCTGGTCAAGGCCACTACGGTACGCGGGCGTATCGCCGAGGGCCGTTTCACCGGCCTCGACAGCGAGGGGCGCCTGGTGATCCGCCGGGAAATGCCCGGTGCGGGGGAGGCGAGCTACCTGTTGCGCCCGGCGGAGATCGCCCGTCTCGAACTGCTCGAACGCTAGTCGTCGCACGATGGTGCGCGGTTTTTTCGCATAAGCGCTTGAAAAGCCGGAAGAAGGCCCCACCTAGGGGACATCCGCCGTGGTACGCGGCTTATGTCATTGATGGAGCTTGGAGCGATGAGCGTGGAAACCCAAAAAGAGACACTGGGCTTTCAGACTGAAGTGAAGCAACTGCTTCACCTGATGATTCATTCTCTCTATTCGAACAAGGAAATCTTCCTCCGCGAACTGATTTCCAACGCCTCGGACGCCGCCGACAAGCTGCGTTTCGAAGCCCTGGCCAATCCCGAGCTGCTCGAGGGCGGCGCCGAGCTGAAGATCCGCGTCAGCTTCGACAAGGAAGCCAACACCGTCACCCTGGAAGACAACGGCATCGGCATGAGCCGCGAGGATGTGGTGACTCACCTGGGCACCATCGCCAAGTCCGGGACCGCCGACTTCCTGAAGAACTTGTCTGGCGACCAGAAGAAGGATTCGCACCTGATCGGCCAGTTCGGCGTCGGTTTCTACAGCGCCTTCATCGTCGCCGACAAGGTCGATGTCTACTCCCGTCGCGCCGGCCAGCCGGCCAGCGAAGGGGTGCACTGGTCGTCGAAGGGCGAGGGCGAGTTCGACGTCGCTACCATCGACAAGCCCGAGCGCGGTACCCGCATCGTCCTCCACCTGAAAAAGGGCGAGGAGGAGTTCGCCGATGGCTGGCGCCTGCGCAACGTGATCAAGAAATACTCCGATCACATCGCTTTGCCGATCGAGCTGCCCAAGGAATTCCACGGCGAAGAGGCCGACAAGCCGGCCGAGCCGGAATGGGAAACGGTCAACCGCGCCAGCGCGCTGTGGACCCGTCCGCGCGCCGAGGTGAAGGACGAGGAATACCAGGAGTTCTACAAGCACGTCGCCCATGACTTCGAGAACCCGCTGAGCTGGAGCCACAACAAGGTCGAAGGCAAGCTGGAATACACCTCGCTGCTCTACGTGCCGGGCCGCGCGCCGTTCGACCTGTACCATCGCGAAGCGCCGCGGGGCCTGAAGCTGTACGTACAGCGCGTGTTCATCATGGACCAGGCCGACGAGTTCCTGCCGCTGTACCTGCGCTTCATCAAGGGTGTGGTCGACTCCAACGACCTGTCGCTGAACGTCTCCCGGGAAATCCTGCAGAAGGATCCGGTGATCGACTCGATGAAGTCGGCGTTGACCAAGCGCGTGCTGGACATGCTGGAGAAGCTGGCGAAGAACGAGCCGGAGCAGTACAAGACCTTCTGGAAGAACTTCGGCCAGGTCCTCAAGGAAGGCCCGGCGGAAGACTTCGGCAACAAGGAGAAGATCGCCGGCCTGCTGCGCTTCGCCTCCACCGGCGACGATTCGGGCGAGCAGAGCGTAGCGCTGGCCGACTACATCGGTCGGATGAAGGAAGGCCAGGACAAGATCTACTACCTCACCGGCGAGAGCTACTCGCAGGTGAAGAACAGCCCGCACCTGGAAGTCTTCCGCAAGAAGGGCATCGAGGTGCTGCTGCTCACCGATCGCATCGACGAGTGGCTGATGAGCTACCTGCCGGAGTTCGACGGCAAGCAGTTTGTCGATGTCGCCCGCGGCGACCTGGACCTGGGCAGCCTGGACTCGGAAGAGGACAAGAAGGCCCAGGAAGAAGTCGCCAAGAGCAAGGAAGGCCTGATCGAGCGCCTGAAGAAGGTGCTCGACGAGCAGGTCAGCGAAGTCCGCGTTTCCCACCGCCTGACCGATTCGCCGGCGATCCTCGCCATCGGCGAACAGGACCTTGGCCTGCAGATGCGCCAGATCCTCGAGGCCAGCGGGCAGAAAGTGCCGGACTCGAAGCCGATCTTCGAGATCAACCCGCAGCATCCGCTGATCGAGAAGCTGGATGCGGAGCCGGACGAGGACCGCTTCGGCGAGCTGTCGCATATTCTCTTCGACCAGGCCGCCCTGGCCGCGGGGGACAGCCTCAAGGATCCGGGCGCCTACGTACGCCGACTGAACAAGCTGCTGGTGGAGCTGTCCGCTTAAGCAGTAGCCCCGACAAAGCCCGCTTCGGCGGGCTTTGTCTTTTCCAACTCTCGCAGGAGCAGTACCCATGAGTGAGATTCGTGTAGAGCCGGTCGCCTACGACATCGATGGGCAGCCGTACGAAGGTCAACTGGTGTACGACGCCAGCCACGCGGGGCCGCGCCCGGGCCTGCTGATGGCGCCGAACTGGATGGGCGTGAGCGCCGCCGCGCTGGACATCGCCCGGCAGGTCGCCGGCCGTGGGCACGTGGTGCTGGTGGCGGACCTCTACGGCAGGGACGTGCGTCCGCAGAACGGCGACGAGGCGGGCGCGGCGATGATGCCGCTGAAGAACGACCGGGCCCTGCTGCGCAAGCGCATGCAGGCAGCGCTGGCGGCCTTGCGCGGACAGGCGCTCGCGGCTGTCGATACGACCCGCCAGGCCGCCTTCGGTTTCTGCTTCGGCGGTTGCTGCGTGCTGGAGCTGGCTCGCGACGGCGCCGAGCTGAAGGCCTTCGTGTCCTTCCATGGCACCCTGGATACGCCGGACCCGGCGCATGCCAGGAATATCAAGGGCGCGGTACTGGTCCTCGACGGCGCCTCCGATCCGCTGGTGCCGCGCGAGCAGTTGCCGGCCTTCGCCAGGGAGATGACCGATGCCGGCGTCGACTGGCAGCTCACCAGCTACGGCGGCGCGGTGCATTCCTTCACCGATCCGAACGCCAAGCTGCCGGGCAAGATGCACTATGACGCCAGGACCTCCCGGCGTGCCTTCCAGGCGATGGACGACCTGCTGGCGGAAGTCTTCGCCTGAGACCGCCGGCTCACTCGCGCATGGCGAAGCAGTGCCTGGCCTCGGGGAAGCGCCGTTCGCGCACGTCCTCGGCGAAGCGCCGGGCCGCCTCGTCGATTTCCCGGTCGAGGCGCGCGTAGCGTTCGACGAAGCGCGGTACCTGTTCGCCGCTTAGCCCGAGCAGGTCCTCGCTGACCAGTACCTGGCCGTCGCAGGCCGGCGAGGCGCCGATACCGATGCAGGGGATCGCCAGTTCTTCGCTAAGGCGACGGGCCAGCGGCTCGCCTACGCCTTCGATGACCACCGCGAAGGCGCCGCCGCGCTGCATGGCGAGGCCGTCGCGGCGTACCCGTTCGGCGCTTTCCGGGTCACGCCCCTGGGCCTTGAAGCCGCCCATGGCGTTGACCTGCTGCGGCATCAGGCCGATATGGGCGAGCACCGGTATGCCACGGCGTACCAGGAAGTCCACGGTTTCTTCCATTTCCTCACCGCCTTCCAGCTTCACCGCCTGGGCGCCGCTGTCGGCCAGCAGGCGTGCGGCGTTGCGGAACGCCTGTCGGGGCGATTCCTGGTAGCTGGCGAACGGCAAGTCGGCCACCACGCAGGCGCGCCGACTGCCGCGCATCACCGCCAGGGTGTGGGCGACCATCATCTCCAGGCTCACTCCCAGGGTGCTGGGCATGCCATAGAGCACCATGCCCAGCGAATCGCCGACCAGCAGCAGGTCGGCATGCGGATCGAGGAGGCGGGCCATGGGCGTGCTGTAGGCGGTCAGCGCCACCAGGCTGCCGGCACCCTTGCGGCGCTGGATATCGGGAACGGACAGGCGATGTTGCGGGCGATGACTGCTCATGGCGTGGCTCCGGTTTGTCTATGGGGAGCCACACGCTACCATCGGCCGCGTACCGCTCACTCGACGGATGGGGACAACCGATGCCGCAAACGGGACAAGAACGCGACCTGCCGCGATTCCGCAGCCTGCCCTGCGCGGTGTACCTGCGCGCCTTCGAGATGCCCGCCGGGCACCGGGTGGAGATGCACGAGCACCCCTGGGGCCAACTGATGTACGCCGCCAGCGGCACCTTGCGCGCCAGCACCGAGCGGCACAGCTATCTGGTGCCGGCGCAGCGGGCGCTGTGGATTCCGCCGGGCGTCCGGCACGCCGCGGAGGCTTGCAACCCTGTGCTGTTCCGCAGTCTCTACCTGGATCGTTCGCTGCCCGGCGGTTGCCGGGTACTGGAGGTGTCCGGCCTGCTGCGCGAACTGTTGCTGCGGGCGGCGGAGTTTCCCCGTGAATATCCGCCGGGTGGCGAGGCCGAGCGTCTCATGCAGGTGGTCGCCGATGAGGTCGGGCGCCTTCGCGAGGCGCCGCTGAACCTGCCGTTGCCTGGCGACCCGCGCTTGCGCCGGATCACCGACGCGCTACAGGCGGATCCCGCCGATCCGCGCGGCATCTCGGATTGGGCGGGACTGGTGGGGGCGTCCCGACGGACCCTGGCGCGGTTGTTCCGCGAGCAGACCCAGTTGTCGTTTCGCGAGTGGCGCCAGCGCCTGCGTCTGCTCAACGCGGTCGCCGCGCTGGAGGAGGGCGCCAGCGTGACGCGGGTGGCCAGCGACCTTGGCTACGACTCCACCTCGGCGTTCATCAGCCTGTTCCAGCGTCATTTCGGCCAGACCCCCGGTTGCTTCGCCCGCTCCCTGCGCTTGCCCAACTGAGCCGCATGCTTCAGGGCGCCGCCTGTCGGCGCAGGCTTGCCGCCTTGGCCGCGAGGTCCGGCCAGGCGGGCTTGCCGGCGAAACGCTCGCGCAGGTAGTTGGCCAGGGCGGCGACTTGCCGGTCGTCGAGGCTGTGGCGGAAGCCGGGCATATAGCCGAGGTCGCCGGTGGCCGGGCTGTGGATGCCGTCGAGGATGATCCGCAGCAGGTTGTCCGGGCTGTCCGCATGCACATTGCTGTTCAGCGCCAGGGATGGACGCACGCCGAAGAAGCGCGGTCCGTCGCCGTCATGGTGGCAGGCCAGGCAGGCCCCGGCGAACAGGCGCGCGCCGCTGCCGCTGGGCGGTTGCACGCGGCCGTAGCCCTGCCGGTCGAGGCGTTGCGCCTGTTGCTGATCGGTTTCCCCGGCCGGGGCAGCGGCGTAGGACGCAAGGTAATGGGCCAGGGCCCGCAGGTCCTCGTCCGACTGCTTGGCCAGGCCTTCGCCGACCACTGGCGCCATCGGCCCGCTGGCGACCCCGTGGTAGGCCGAATAGCCGTGGCGGAGGTAGGCGTAGAGGGCCTCCTCGCTCCAGGCGATGGGCGCCGGCGAACTGGCGTTCAAGGCTGGCGCGGTCCAGCCCTCCGCCTCGCCGCCGGCGAAGTGCGCGCTGCCGGACTTTTCCGCGCCGAGCGCATTGCGCGGCGAGTGGCAGGCGCTGCAATGGCCGAGGCCTTCGGCGAGATAGGCGCCGCGGTTCCATTGCTGGTTGCGCGTCGGCTCGTCGCGGTAGGCGCCGGGCTCCAGGAACAGCAGGTTCCAGCCGGCCATCAGCTGGCGTTGGTCGAAGGGGAACGGCAGCTGGTTGGCAGGCGTTTCGCTGTGCACCGCCGGCTGGCTCATCAGGTAGGCGTACAGGGCCTTCAGGTCTTCGTCGCGAGTCCTGGTGAAGGCGGTGTAAGGGAACGCCGGATACAGGTAGCTGCCGTCGCGGGCCACGCCATGCCGCATGGCCCGCTCGAAGGCGGGGTAGGACCAGCCACCGATGCCGCTCGCGCGATCCGGCGTGAGGTTGCTGCTGTAGATCGTCCCGAACGGCGTCGGCAAGGCCCGTCCGCCGGCGTTGCGCGGGCCGCCTTCGCGAGTGTGGCAGACCGCGCAGTCGCCGAGGGCGGCGAGGCGTTCGCCGCGGGCGATCTGCTCGGCGCTGAAGGGACCGGGTGTGCCTTCCAGTGGCCCGATGGCCGGTTGCCAGGCGTAGCCGAGGGCGATGGCGGCGAGCGCGACGAGGCTGCCGGAGGCCCAGAGGCCGATGCGTGTTGCCTTCTTCATCTGTCAGTCATCCACTGCGCGGGGCGCCGCGGCGCCCCGGGGAAAAGGATCAGGCCTGCGCGCTGCGCAGCGCCGCGAGTACGCGTTCCGGAGTGAACGGCACCTGTCGCAGGCGCGCCCCGGTAGCGTCGAAGATCGCATTGGCGATGGCCGCGGCGCTGGGCACCGAGGCTGACTCGCCAGCGCCCATCGGTGGCTGCTCGGGGCGGTCGAGCAGCAGTACGTCGATCTCCGGCAGTTCGGGGAAGCCGAGGATCGGGTAGCCGCCCCATTCCAGGCTAGTGACGCCACGGCGGTCGAAGGTGGCGAACTCCTTGAGTACCCGGCTGGTGGACTGGATGACGTTGCCGTGGACCTGGTGCCTGACCCCATCGGGATTGACCATCTGCCCGCAGTCATGGGCGACCCAGACCTTGGCGACGCGCACCGCGCCGTTCTCCGGGTTCACCTCGACGTCGACGATCCAGGCGGCCCAGGCGGCGCCGAAACCGGGAAACTTGCTGTGGAAGTAGCGCGCATAGGCGAAGCCGCGTCCCTTCAGCAAGCCGTCCCGGCGCGCCTCTGGGTTGGGGGAGGTGCGTGGCTGCCAGCCGGCGCGGGCGACCAGGGCGTCGATCAGCGCCAGGGCGCGCTGGTCGTCCAGGTAGCGGCGGCGGAAGGCGATGGGGTCGATGCCGGCCAGGTGCGCCAGTTCGTCGATGTAGGACTCATGGGCGAACACGTTCGGCAGCGCCGAGACGCCGCGCATCCAGGACGCGCGGACGATAGGGGCGGCGTCGTTGGCCACCACCCGCATCCGCGGGTAGCGGTATTGCGGGATCGCGGTGCGGTCGCCCATGTCGGCCACCTGCGGGGTGGCCGGGATCCGCCCGGTGAGGAGCAGGGCCAGGGTCGGCGCGCCGTTGGAGGGGTAGCAGGTGGCGAAGTCGTAGGCCGCCACCCGGCCTTGCTCGTCGAGACCGCCGCGGACCTCGATCAGTTGCGCGGTGCCTTTCGGTTCCCAGCCATGTTCCTGTTCGCGCATCAGTTGTACCCGCACCGGCCGGCCCACTGCCTGCGCCAGGAGCACGGCGTCGGCGCTGACGTCGTCGGCGCCGTTGCGTCCGTAGCAGCCGGCGGCTTCCATGCGGATCACCTCGATGTCCCCGGTCTCGCGCTGCAGCAGCCTGGCCAGGTCGTTGCGCAGGTCGTGCGGGTTCTGCGTGCCGGACCAGACGCGAGCGCGCTGCGCATCGACCTCGGCGAGGGCGCAGGAAGGGCCGATGGAGGCGTGCAACTGGTAGGGCCAGACATAGGTGGCCGACAGCGGCCGGGCGATGCCCGCGAGGTGCTGCTCGAGACCGGGTGAGTCGTGCAGCGTGCGTGGCTTCTTCGGATGCCGGCGAAGCGTGTCCTCGAGCCGGTCGGGTTCCAGCGGCGGCAGGCCCTGCCAGTCCTTCCAGCGCACCTTGAGCTGGCGCGCGGCGCGGATCGCCTGCTCCTCGCGTTCGCAGACCACGCCGACGAAGTCGCCGATCACGACCACCTTGACCAGCCCCGGCAGCCCGGCGACCGAGCTTTCGTCCACCGCCAGCAGGCCGCTGCCGAGCGGGGCGCTGACATCCGCGCCGGTATAGGGCGGGCGTACCACTCGCCCATGCAGCATGCCGGGCAAGCGCATGTCGTGGACATAGGTCAGTTGACCGGTCAGCTTCGCCGGGATGTCCACCCGACGCACCGGCTTGCCGACCAGACGGTACTCGCTGCGCGGCTTGAGCGGCGCCTTGCCGTCGATGTTCAGGTTGAAGCGCTGGCCTCGCAGCAACTCGCCGTAGCCGATCCGTCGCTGCGGATTGGCGGCGGCGAAGACCTGGCCGTTTTCGCTGCGCAGGCTGTCCGGATGCACCGGGAAATGGCTTCCGGCCTGGCGCAGGAGGAAGCGCCGGGCTTCGGCGGCGGCCTGGCGCAGCGGCACGGCGCTGACCTGGATGCTGGCGCTGGCGATGGTCGGCCCCTGGTCCGGTGTGCGACGGGTGTCGCCGAGGATCATCTCGACCTGCTCGAACGCGACGTCCAACTCTTCGGCGACGATCTGCGCCAGTGCCGTGCGGATGCCGGTACCAAGGTCGACGTGGCCGCAGAAGGCGGTGACCTTGCCGTCCGCGGCAATGGCGATGAACGAGTCGACCTGGTCCAGCGGCAGGTCGGTGGCGCCCTGCTCGGCAAGGGCGAGCAGCGGGGCGGGCAGGTTGACGGTGACCAGCAGCAGGCCGCCGGCCTTGAGGAAGCCGCGTCGCGAGGGATTGGCCAGGCTCATGCCGGGTGCTCCTCCTGATGCTCCTTCAGGCTCTCGGCGGCACGCCGCACGGCCTTGAGAATCTCCACATGGGTGCCGCAGCGACACAGGTTGTAGGCCAGTTCCTGGCGGATCTCGCCGTCGCTGGGGTTCGGGTTGCGATCCAGCAACGCCTTGGCGGTCATCACCATGCCGTTGATGCAGTAGCCGCATTGGGCGGCCTGTTCGTCGATGAAGGCCTGTTGCAGCGGATGGGGATGGGCGGCATCGCCGAGTCCTTCGAGGGTAACCACCCGGCGGCCTACGGCGGCCTCCACCGGGGTGATGCAGGAGCGGGTGGCGACGCCATCCATCAGCACGGTGCAGGCGCCGCACTCGCCGAGGCCGCAGCCGAACTTGGGACCGTTCAGTTGCAGGTCGTTGCGCAGGACATAGAGCAGGGGGGTATCGGGGGCGACATCGAGGCGCAGGGACTGACCGTTGACGGTCAGGGCAAGGGCATCGCTCATGGCGGTTTCTCCCCATGCCGGCGGCATGGCTGTTCATCAGGCGGATATCCCGTCAGCCGTGCCTGGTAGCATGCGGCTATGCGGGAATTTGTTTGTATACAAACATGTTATGAACGCCTGCGGCGAACTGTCAATGGCAGGCCGCTACGACGAAAGGCGCAGCTCCGGGCGACGCAACGCGGACAAAAGGATAGACCGCAATGGCCTCAGGTCAGGCGAGCGAGCAACCCGCGCAGGGTTTCCTGTTCTTGCGGGGAGAGGGGGGCCAAGGCCTGCCGGTTGATCTCGCGGGCGGCCGCCAGGCCGGCCTCGAGTTCGGCGCGTCCGGCAGGACTGAGGCTGACCAGCAGGCGCCGGCCGTCGTCCGGATCGGCGCTGCGCTGGATCAGTCCCCGTTTGTCCAGGCGCTCGACGACGCCCTTGATGGTCGCGGCGTCCATGGCGGTGAGTCGGCCGAGCTGGTTCTGCGGGCAGGGTCCGGTCTCGCCGAGGCGGACCAGGGCGGCCCACTGGGTGGGGGTCAGGCCGTTGCCGATGCCATTGGCGAACAACGCCGCATAGCGCTGGTTGGCTTGGCGCAGGATGAAGCCGATCTGGTCGTCGAGGCGGTACGGGGCGTTACGGGACATGCTGGACATCGGTGGTGGCGTGAGGGCTTCATTCTAGCTCACGGCCGGTACCAGAGCGCCTCGCGCTGAAAAGGAGTTTTTCCTGGAAGATAGGGGTTTTTCAGCTCGATTATTCTCCGCTGCCGAAGGGCAAGCTTGCCCAGCCGCGTCTTGAAATGTCGCTCGAACAGCCGTTCGAAGCTACCGTCGGCAATCGCCTTCTCCAGGCCCTGGCGAATGGCCTCGGCCAGTTCCGGGCGTTGACGCGAAACGAAGAAATAGAAGGCCGCGGGGTAGTGCAGGGCCACGTGCTGGTCGATCGCCAGGTGCAGCCCGGCGCGGGAGGCGTCCTCCAGTTCTCCGTCGATCACTACGACCTCGCGGGGGAAGACCTCGAAGCGGCCGGCATCGAGCATGCGGAACAGGCTCTCGTAGTTCTGGCTGGTCTTCACCTCCAGGCCGTTGGCGCGCAGGATCGGTGTGTCGGCCCAGTCCTGGCGCTGGCCGAAGCGCAGGCGGCGGAGATCGTCGAGGGTCCGCGCCGAGGCCAGGAGATCCTTGTTGGCGGCGCTGACCAGGGGGATGCGCCAGCCGATCAGGCCGCGATAGATCGGAATGCGGATCGGCAGCAGGGTCTCTTCCAGGTCGTCGCGGGACTGCGCCCACATCACCTGCAGGCCCGGATCGTCCTGCTCCAGGCGCAGTTGCGCACGGGACTGCGGCATGGGCTGCGCGCTGGGCTCCAGGCGGTAGTCGCCGCCGCTCCTGGCCAGCGCCAGTTGCAGCAGCTCGACGACGTAGGGTTCGGGGTTGCGCCCTTCGGAGTGGCGCGGATAGATCACCCGTTCGCCAGCCCCGGCATGCCAGGCCAGCAGGCCGAACAGCAGGGCCAGCCAGCGGAGCGGCGAACCCTGGCCGAGCGGCAGCGGTCTATGTTCACTCAGGCCTATCAGGAGGAATGCCATGGCTGGCCCCCGTACGCGTGCCCTGTTTTCGACATTGTTCGCCCTGTCCCTGGTGACATCCTTGACCCATGCCAGGGATTATCGCTACAGCGACGCTCACGTGCACTATGTGGATTTTTTCCAGGAAAGCGAAGGCATGCCGCGGCTGCTGGAGGCGATGGACAAAGGCCGGGTCGACCATGTGATGCTCAGCGGCGTCGCGGTCGCCAAGAAATGGCACGAGGACGAGCCGAAGCGGCCGCGCTACTACGCTGGCGACGATGCCGGAGCCTATTGGTACAGCGCCACCGACGTGATCGTGGCGGCGGCGGTGAAATCCCTGCCAGCCGAGCAGCGGCGGCGCGTGCATCCGTTCCTGACCGGTTTCAACCCGACCGACAAGAACGCCGACGCGCACATCCGTCGCATGCTGGAGCTGGACCCGGGACTCTGGCAGGGCATCGGCGAGATCTTTACCCGTCACGACGACCTCACCGCGCTGACCTACGGCGACGTGCCGAGGGCCAACAACGAGGCGCTGGCGCGGGTCTATCACCTGGCCGCCGAATTCGACCTGCCGGTGTTGCTGCACGCCAACGTCACTTCCAAGCGCGAACGTAACCCGCTGTACCTGGCGGAAATCGAGGAGCCCCTGCGCAATCACCCGCATGTGCGGTTCATCTGGGCCCATGCCGGGACCAGCATGGAGATCCATCGCCACCAGAAGAAACTGGACTTCCTCCTGCCGACCCTTCGGCGTCTGCTACAGCGCTACCCGAACCTCTACATCGACCTGTCCTGGTCGGTGTTGCGCCCGTACCTGCTGGACGAGCAGGGCAAGCCCGATCCGCAGTGGCTGGCACTGGTCGAGCGGTTTCCGCAACGCTTCATGCTCGGTTCCGATGTGGTCGGCCAGTTCGACAGCCTGCCCGAGTTGATGGCGAGCTTCGATCCGTTCCTCGACGCCTTGCCCGAGCAGGTCGCTCGCCAGGTGGCGCGGGACAACTTTCTGGCGGTGCTGCCGCGCCAGCCCGCCGATCCGCGAGGCGAATAACCCGGATTCGTCATCAGTCTGTCATGCCGGCGTCATAGGCTCGCGCCAGTCCCATCCAGGAGTGAGTCATGTCCTTCATCCGTTCTTGCATCAGTCGTTCCGTCTTCCTGCTCGGCGCCGGCGTCGCCGTGGCGGCGCAGGCCGAGGTGCGTATCGACGGCCCCATCGAATATGGCGTGTTCGAAAGCCGCTACCAGGATTTCCAGCCCGGCGAACGGGTATTGACCCGTAGCGAGCAGAACATCCAGCAGACCACCGAAGTCCCGGCCAAGCTCGGCACCAAGTTCGGCATGCGTTATCAACTCAGCGGCAAGCAGGAAGGCGATACGCCTTTGACGCTGCTCTACCTCACCCCGGGCGTGGTCACTCCGGATGGTCAGCGGCATGACAAGTTCGAAGTGGTGCAGAAGCTGGTGCCGGGCGCGCCGACCGATGTCATGGCCTACGAATTCACCGAGCCGCACGAAGTGGTGAAGGGCGAATGGCGGTTGATGGTGTTCCAGGGCGATCGCCTGCTGGCGGAGAAATCCTTCGACGTGCGCTGAGCGCGAGCCATGCAAAGCGCTGGTTTTCTTGTGTGGCGTGGATAACGCGGGGGCGCCATTCGCTCTACCGGGCAAGGGTTGCCTGCGTGCGGTAGGGCGGCGTACGAACGGATGCCGACGGTAGCCTGTTCGTCCTTCGATCAGTCCCTGCTGACCCGGGTATCTTCCGCGGCGAGCGGACTGCCGTCGCCGGCGCGTACCTGCAGGCGCGGCACCGGCTGGCCGCTGTCGCGCTCGACCAGGCGGACATGGGATTCGTCCGGGGCGAAGAAATAGTCCTCGCCCCACTGCCGAATCGCCACCAGCAGGGGGAAGAGCGCGCGTCCCTTGTCAGTCAGGCGGTATTCCTGGTGACTGCCGCTTTCGGCCGGGACCGCCACCATCACGCCGTGCTCCACCAGGTTGCGCAGGCGCGCCGCCAGGATGTTCTTGGCCAGGCCGAGGCTCTTCTGGAATTCGCCGAAGCGCGTCAGTCCTTCGAAGGCATCGCGCACGATGAGCATCGACCAGCCGTCGCCGATCACGTCCAGCGGGCGGGCGACTGGACAACTGGCTTGCTTGTGGCTGGTGCGCTTGACCATCTGGGCGGCTCCGGAGGGGGAGAGGATCGGGTTTCATGGTAAAACCCGGGCTTCACGCTGGGCAACCGGAGGAAGTGCGCCGCCGTGAGACGGCGCACGGCATGGTCAGACGACGAAGCGGGTGACCATGTTGTTCAGGTCGATGGCCAGTTGCGACAGTTCCTGGCTGGCGGCGGCGGTCTGGTTGGAGCCGGCGGACGTCTGCAGCGAGATGTCGCGGATGTTCACCAGGTTGCGGTCGACCTCGCGGGCCACCTGGGCCTGCTGCTCGGAGGCGCTGGCGATCACCAGTGTACGCTCGTTGATCTGGCCGACCCGCTCCGCGATCTCGTTCAGCGCCAGGCCGGCGGCTTCGGCGATCTCCAGCATGTTGCGGGCGCGTACGCTGCTGCTGTCCATGGCGCCGACCGCGGCGCCGGTGCCTTCCTGGATGTTGGCGATCATCTGCTCGATCTCGCGGGTGGATTCCTGGGTGCGATGGGCGAGGGCGCGAACCTCGTCGGCGACCACGGCGAAACCGCGGCCCTGCTCGCCGGCGCGAGCCGCCTCGATGGCCGCGTTGAGCGCCAGGAGATTGGTCTGTTCGGCGATACCGCGGATCACGTCGAGGACCTTGGAAATGTCCTGGGCCTTTTCCGCCAGGCCGCCGACCAGCGCCGAGGTATTGTCCACTTCTTCGCTCATCAGGCGGATCGCCTGGACCGTCTCCAGTACCCGCTGGCGTCCGTTCTGCGCCGATTGCTCGGAGGCGGACGAGGCGTCCGAGGTGGAGCTGGCGTTGCGCGCCACTTCCTCGACGGCGGCGGTCATCTCGTTGACCGCGGTGGCGGCCATCTGGATTTCGTCGTTCTGCTGGGTCAGCGAGCGGTTGCCCTGCTCGGTGACGGCGCTGAGTTCCTCCGCGGCGGAGGCCAGTTGGGTCGCCGAGCTGCCGATCTGCTGGATGGTCTGGCGCAGTTGTGCCTGCATGCCCTGGAGGGCGACCAGCAGCTTGGCCGGTTCGTCGCGGCCAGAGGTGTCGATGCGGCTGGTGAGGTCACCGGAAGCGATCACCTCGGCCACTCGCAGCGCCTCGCCGATCGGTTGGGTGATGCTGCGGGTGAACAGCCAGGCCAGTACCACGGTAGCGAGGCCGGCGACCAGCAGTACGCCGATCACTGCGGCGAAGGCGCTGTCATAGACCTCATCGGCCGTGTGGCTGGCCTGGCTGGCGCCCTTGACGTTGAAGTCGATCAGCGCCTGCAGTTGCTGCTGGGTGGCGCGGTACTGGTCGAGCAAGGTGCTTTCGGTGTACTGGCGGGTCTCTTCCAGCGGCTTGCTGCGCGACATCTGCACCAGGGTCTGCTGGCTTTGCAGGAGCGTCTGCCGGGTAGCCAGGTAGCGCTCGTAGATCGAGCGCTCGTCGGCACCACTGATCAGCCGTTGGTAGGCGCCCTCGCGATCGGTCAGTTCCTTGCCGATTTCCGTCATGCGGCTTTCCAGGAAGCGCTTGCTGCTATCGTCCGCCGCCAGCACATGGGCCAGTTGCACCTGCCGCAGTTCGGCGAGCAGAACGTTCAACTCGGCGCTTTCGCGGACGCTAGGCAGCCAGTTGTCGCTGATGTCCGAAGAGGCTTCGTTGAGCGAACCCATCCGGTTCAGGGAAAAGATGCCGGTGATGACCAGCAGAGCGGTGATCAGGGCGAAACTCAGGGCGGCACGGGTCGCGATGGGCATACTGCGCAAAGACATGATGGCGGATTCCAGGGGGCAGGAAGAGGGACGGGGCTGACCAGTACTATCGGCAGGCAGGGCGGGAGGTTTAGCCCGTTCATGCAGTCCGGGTAAAGAAACGCTGGGTACAAAAAAGCGCCCCGGAGGGCGCTTCATGCGGCGATGGAGGGAATCAACCCTGCCAGCGCTTGAGGACCAGGGTGGCGTTGGTGCCGCCGAAGCCGAAGCTGTTGCTCATGACGGTATCGAGCTTGGCGTTCTCGCGGGTCTCGCGGAGAATCGGCAGGTCGGCCACTTCCGGGTCGAGTTCGTCGATGTTGGCGGAGCCGGCGATGAAGCCGCCCTCCATCATCAGCAGGCAATAGATCGCCTCGTGCACGCCGGCGGCGCCCAGCGAGTGGCCGGACAGGCTCTTCGTCGAGCTGATGGCCGGCGCCTTGTCACCGAACACTTCGCGCACGCCTCGGATCTCGGCGACGTCGCCGACCGGGGTGGAGGTGCCGTGGGTGTTCAGGTAGTCGATCGGCGCGTCGACGGTGGCCAGCGCCTGCTGCATGCAGCGGATCGCGCCTTCGCCGCTCGGGGCGACCATGTCGTAGCCGTCGGAGGTGGCGCCGTAGCCGACGATCTCGGCGTAGATCTTGGCGCCGCGCTTGAGCGCATGCTCCAGCTCCTCGACCACCACCATGCCGCCGCCGCCGGCGATGACGAAGCCGTCACGCTTGGCGTCGTAGGCGCGGGAGGCCTTTTCCGGAGTGTCGTTGTACTGGGTGGAGAGGGCGCCCATGGCGTCGAACAGGCAGCTCTGGCTCCAGTGTTCCTCTTCGCCGCCGCCGGCGAAGACCACGTCCTGCTTGCCCAACTGGATCTGTTCCATGGCTTGGCCGATGCAATGGGCGCTGGTGGCGCAGGCGGAGGAGATCGAGTAGTTGACGCCCTTGATCTGGAACGGTGTGGCCAGGCAGGCCGATACGGTGCTGCCCATGGTGCGGGTCACGCGGTATGGGCCGATGCGCTTGACGCCTTTCTCGCGCAGGGTGTCGATGGCTTCCATCTGGTTCAGGGTGGAAGCGCCGCCGGAGCCGGCGATCAGGCCGGTGCGGGGGTTGGAAATCTGTTCCGGAGTCAGGCCGGAGTCCTTGATCGCCTGCTCCATCGCCAGGTAGGCGTAGGCGGCGGCATCGCCCATGAAGCGGAAGACCTTGCGATCGATCAGCTCTTCGAGGTTCAGGTCGACCGAACCGGAAACGTGGCTGCGCAGGCCCATCTCGGCGTAGGACGGATTGAAGCGAATGCCGGGCCGACCCGCACGGAGGTTGGCGGAAACGGTGTCTTTGTCATTGCCGAGGCAGGAAACGATGCCCAGACCGGTGATAACGACGCGACGCATGCGGATAACCCTTAGAAGCTGTCAGTGGAGGTGAACAGGCCGACGCGGAGGCCTTCGGCACTGTAGATTTCGCGGCCATCGACGCTGACGGTGCCGTCGGCGATGGCCAGGACCAGCGAACGATTGATCGTGCGCTTGATATGAATGTTATACGTGACCTTCTTCGCTGTCGGCAGAACCTGACCGAAGAACTTCACTTCGCCCGAACCCAGGGCGCGGCCGCGGCCGGGGTTGCCCTGCCAGCCGAGGTAGAAACCGACCAGCTGCCACATGGCATCCAGGCCCAGGCAACCGGGCATGACCGGATCGCCTTCGAAGTGACAGGCGAAGAACCACAGGTCCGGGTTGATATCCAGCTCGGCGACCAGCTCGCCCTTGCCATACTTGCCGCCGACATCGCTGATGTGAACGATGCGATCGATCATCAGCATGTTGGGGGCGGGAAGTTGCGCGTTACCCGGGCCGAACAGCTCGCCGCGACTGCAGCGCAGCAGGTCTTCTCGGGTGAAGGCGTGTTGTTTGGTCATGCGAGCTCCTCAAAAATCCCTGAACTGCAGGGTTGTGGCGGTTCGTCCAGCGGCCGTCGCGCCGGGTTATTGTATCGGCGTCGCAGCGGCAGCCTAGTCATAGACTGTTGCGTTGCGGTGAAAGTCACAGTGTCCGGCGAACAGATGTTCACTTTATTCCCGCGTCCGCTTGCCGCCCTTGTCGTAGATCATTCCGGCTCCCCTCGTCCGGTTTCGTTCGATGTCACGGGGAGTTCCGGCTGCGAGCCGATCCAGCGTTGCAGTATGCGTTGCAATTCCGCCCGTTTGAATGGCTTGGCCAGGTAATCGTTCATTCCCGCCTGCAGGCAGTTCTCCCGATCGCCCTGCAGGGCGTTGGCGGTCAGGGCGATGATCGGTACCTGCCGGCCGTTCTCCTGGGCCCTGATTTCCCGTGTCGCCGAGTAGCCGTCGAGCACCGGCAGGCGGCAGTCCATCAGGATCGCGTCGTAGCGCTGGCGCTCGGCGCTGCGTACCGCCTGGATACCGTCGGCGACCAGGGTGACGCGATAGCCGAGGCTGCGCAACATGGCTTCTATGACTGTCTGGTTCACCGGATTGTCCTCGACCAGGAGGATTTCCTGACCGGCGGCGACCGGGGCGGCGTCGCCGGCGGCCTGCTGCCGGTGCGCCGGCGACTGCTGGAAGGGCAGCGGAATCTCCAGGGTGAAGGTCGATCCCGAGCCTTCCTTGCTCTCTGCCTGCAGGGTGCCGCCCATCCGTTCCGCCAGGGTCCTGGCGATCGCCAGGCCGAGCCCGGTGCCGCCGTAGCGTCGGGAAATCGACGAATCCGCCTGCTGGAAGGCGTCGAACATATGTTCCAGGCGTTCCGGCGAGATGCCGATGCCGCTGTCGTGCACCGCGCAGGTCAGCCACAGTACGTCGTGATCGAGAGCCTGCCACTCCAGGCTGAGATGGATGGCGCCTTCCTCGGTGAACTTCAGCGCATTACCCAGCAGATTCACCAGGATCTGTCGGATCCGCGTCGGATCGCCGCAGACCTCGATATTCTCCAGGCCGGCCTGGATCTGCAATTCCAGCGCCAGTCCGCGTTGCTGGGCGCTGTGCTGGAACACCAGGGCGGAGCCTTGCACCAGTTCCAGCAGGTTGAAGGGAATGCACTCCAGTTCCAGCGCGCCGCGTTCGATCCTTGAGAAATCGAGAATGTCGTTGATGACCTTCAGCAGGTGTTCGGTGGACTCGGTGGCCAGCGCCGTGTACTCGGCCTGTTCGCGGGTCTGCTCGGTGGTTTCCAGCAGTTGCAGCATGCCCAGCACGCCATTCATCGGGGTGCGAAGCTCGTGGCTCATCATCGCCAGGAAGTCGGACTTCGCCCGGTTCGCCTGCTCCGCTTCCTCGCGGGCGCTGATCAATTGGCTGATCGCCTGTTCCTGTTCCCGGCTCGCGCGGTCCAGCCCGCTGGCGAGATTGTTGATGTGACGGGCCAGGTCGCCGATCTCGCCGTCGTCGAGGATCGGCAGGCTGGTCTTGTAGTCGCCGCTCTGGATCGCCTCGACCGCCTGGCCCATGGTGCTGATCGGCGCCGACAGGCGCTGCGCCAGGCGGCGCGCGACGAGGAAGGTGAGGATCAGGGCGAAGGCGGCCAGCAGGGCGGCCTTCAGGAGGATTTCCTGTTGCCGCTGGCTGAAGGCGTCGTTGGACATGCCGACCACCACCCGGCCGAGGTAGTCCTCGCCGGACTGGCCGTCGCCTTCGCTGGCGCCATCCAGCAGCGGGTCGCTGGCCAGGGCGATACGCTGGCGCTGGATGGTGGAGTGGAAGATGTCGATCGGCGCGGCGTTCTGCAACGCGCCGGGCAACTGTTCGACGTACACCAGGATATTGTCGTTGCGGTCGCGTACCTCGATGAAGCGCACATGCGGGGTGTCGAGGGTGGCCTGCAGCAGCTTCTGCAGCACGGGCGTGTTGCCGGCGATCACGCCGTATTCGGCGGCCGGCGCCAGCTGGTCGGCGATCAACTGGCCGGTATGGGTCAGTTCCTGGCGCAGGTCCTGCAGGCGCGAGTAGGTGAAGTAGGCGGTGAGCAACAGGGTCAGCAGCAGCGCCGGGCCCAGGCTGATTGCCAGCATGCGGGTACGGATGTCCCAGCCGTGGCGCTGGCTCATGGTTCTTCTCCTTCGGCGAGGCGCCGGCCGAGGTCGGCGTCGCTGGCCAGGTCGATACCCAGGGAACGGGCTACCTGCCGATTGCCGAGCACCTTGAAATGCCCTGGATAGAGGCTGAGGGGCCAGTGCCTGGGCGCCTGGCCGAGCAATTCGTCGAGGGTGTCCAGCCAATCCTCCTGGTCGCTGTAGCTGCTCGCCAGGCTGCCGGCCTTGACGAAGGCTGCGGTGGGGCCGAGCAGCGCGCGGTTCTTGGCGTAGCTGCCGAGCAGCAGGCTCTTGATGCTCTGCGAGTTGTACAGCTGTTTGTCGTCGATGCCGAGCAGCAGGTCACTATTGCCGAGCAGGAACTGCAGCGGGCGCGGGTCGTCGTTGCCGCTGCTGCTGGCGACGAACAGCTGGAGCCCCTGGCTGCGGGCCTCGCGGCGAAGCTCGTCGAGGAGGAATTCGCTGTCCTTGCCGTAGAGCACGCCGATGCGCTGGATGCCCGGCAGGATCAGGCGCGCCAGGCGGAGCTGGCGGGACGCCGGCGGGTCGCTCCAGAGTACGCAGAGACCTCCGACGCCGTGTCCGCCATGTCCGTTGGCGCCTGGCAGCAGGCGCTGGCCATCGACCCGGTTGAGCAGCAGCGCCAGGGTCGGCGGCGCCCGGTGCTGGCGCAGGCGCCAGGCCAGGGCCTCGGGGCCGAGCAGGAGCAGGCGGGTGTCGTCGGCGAAGACCATCCCCTCCGCCAGGGCCGCGGGCGTGCGCAGTTCCACCTGGTCCTGCGGCCGTCGCTGCGCCAGGGCATCGCGAAAGGCGTTCACCGCGGCCCCCTGGTTGGCGCTGACCAGGACCAGTTGCGCGGCCTCGCCGACATGCGGGAGACAGCAGAAGACGAGCGCGAGCAGCGCCTGGAAAGCCCGGCGGGCGGGGCGCAAGCGACGCATCTAGAACGTCACCTCGGCGCTGAAGTAGAGCAGGTGGCGGCTGTCGTAGCGGTTGTCGGGAAACGTCAGCGGTTCGTCGTCGAGACGCTGCTGGAGCACGCCGGCCAGTTCCAGGGCGGCCTTGCCCAGGGGAATGCGCTTGGCCAGGCGCAGGTCGACGCGTTCGAAACGATGTCCATTGAGCGAGTCGTCGCCATAATAGAAGAGGGCGCTGGACCAGCCTTGGCCCCAGTCGTGCATCCAGCCGGCCGAGCCGCCGTGGCGGGCGGTCAGGCGCCGGTCGTAGCGACTGGTGGCGTCGTAGTCGAGATAGGCGTAGGTGGCGCGCAGGCGGTCGCGTAGGCCCAGGCGCCAGTCGAGCTGGCCTTCCGCGCCGGAGAAGCGGATGCGATCGCCGTTGTCCGGACTGAAGTCGACGACGCTGAGCGGATCGCTGATCAGTCCGGTGATTTCCTCGTGGAACAGGCGTACATCCACGGCCAGTCCGGTCTCGCGGAAAAAACCGTTGTAGCCGATCTCGCGCGAACGGGTGTGTTCCTTGCCCAGGTCGCCGGGGCCGTGGGCGCTGGCGAAGTAGTAGGCTTCGCTCTGCCCATAGGGCGTCGGTGTCAGGTGGCGGACCCGGTAGCGCCAGTCGACGTCGTTTTCGTACATGCCCGGTGACCGCACTGCCTCCGAATAGACCGCGCGCAGGCTGTGCTGGGGGTTGAACAGGTAGTTCACCGCCAGCCGCGGGCTGAACGAACTGCCGGAGCCCTCGACGTCTTCGAGCATCCCCCCGCCCTGCAGCAGCCAGTGTTCGCCGGCATGCCACTCCAATTGGCTGAACAGCCGCCAGATCTGGCTGCTGACCCTGCCGCCGTAGAAGGTCTCGGAGTTTGCCTGGTCGTAGCGGTAGCTCAGGCCGTTCAGCAGGCGCAGGTTGTCGCCCAGGCTGAGGGTGTCCTGCATCTCCAGGTCGTAGCGGCTTTCCCGGATGTTGCGGTCGACCCGTCCGCAGACCGGACGCAGTCCGCCATTGCGTAGCTGGTCGAGGACCTGGGTCGCCAGTTGCAACTCCTGGGCGCTGCCGGGCGGCAGCCGGGTCGGATCGTCGGCGAACCTGCGCAGGTAGTCCGGGTTCAGTTCCCAGAGCTGCGCCAGTTGCGGGCTGAAGGCAATGGCCGCCTCGCAGGCGTTCCATTCCTGCCGGCGCTCCCAGTGCTGTGCGTAGCCTTGTATATAGAAGCTGTGGCGTGGGTCGAGGTCGACGTTCCAGCGCAGCGAACCGGCATAGTCGTGGGCGAGCGTATCGGAGTTGTCGATGTCGTCGGGAACCTGGGGAAACGGCGAGCGGTAGGCGTAGGGGTGCTGGTTCGAGCCTTCCTTGGCCGCCAGTTGCCACTCCAGGCTCTGGTTCGGCGCCAGGCTGTGGCTGGCGTTGAGGTTGAAGCGGCTGAGCCGGCGGCCGTCGCGCAGGGCGTGACCGTCGTGGTCGCGGTCGAAGCCGTCGTCTTCCTGGCCGGACAGCGACAGGCGGAAGTCGCTGTCTTCCAGGGCGATGCTCTGGCTGGCGTACCAGTCGCGGATGCCGCGCTGGCCCGCCGTGTACTTCAGGCGCGTGCCGGGCGACTCGCCGGGGGCGCGGGTGATGATGTTGATCACCCCCATCAATGCGTTGGCGCCGTAGCTGACGGTATTCGGCCCACGGAACACTTCGATCCGCTCGACATCCTCGAGGGCCAGCGGCAGGTCGCTCCAGTCGACGCTGGCAAGGCCCGGGCGGTACACCGAGCGGCCGTCGATCAGCACCTGCAGGCGCCGCGCCCCCGACATGCTGGTGCCGTGGTAGTTGACCGTGGGCTGGTTGCCGGACAGGTAGCCGACCATCATGCCCGGGACCAGGCGCATCAGTTCGGGAATGTCGCGGGCGCCGCTGGCGACGATCAGCTCGCGGTCGAGCACGCTGATGCTGCCGGGAACTTCCGCCGGGGATTGTTTCAGGCGTGTCGCGGTCAATACTTCGGGAACGCCGCTGGGATCGTTGAACAGGTCGGCGGCCGCGAGCTTGCCGCCGAACAGCAGGGCCAGCAGGGTCAGGGAGGCGGGAGCACGTGAAGCGATGGGCACGGAACGACCTTGTTCTCGATAGGTATTGTCTGGCCCGGGCATGGTAAACGAGGCGCGGGCTTTTGCCAGCGCCGGCGTCAAGACTGGTCGGCCGGCTGGCCGACCGTATAATGGCGTGATTGCCGCGTGGCGGCCAGAAATGGATGAATCATGACAGAGCAGCAACCGATTGCCGTGCTCGGCGGCGGCAGTTTCGGCACCGCTATCGCCAACCTGCTGGCCGAGAACGGCCAGGCGGTCCGCCAGTGGATGCGCGACCCGGAGCAGGCCGAGGCGATCCGCAGCCGACGCGAGAACCCGCGCTACCTGAAAGGGGTCAAGGTGCATCCCGGGGTCGAGCCGGTCACCGACCTGGAGCGCACCCTGGCCGATTGCCAACTGATCTTCGTCGCATTGCCCTCCAGCGCCCTGCGCAAGGTGCTGCAACCACACCAGGCGGCATTGACGGACAAGCTGCTGGTGAGCCTGACCAAGGGCATCGAGGCGCACACCTTCAAGCTGATGAGTGAGATCCTCGAGGAAATCGCCCCGCAAGCCCGCATCGGGGTGATTTCCGGCCCGAACCTGGCGCGCGAGATCGCAGAGCACGAGCTGACCGCCACGGTGGTCGCCAGCGAGGACGACGAGCTGTGCGCCCGCGTCCAGGCGGCCCTGCACGGCCGCACCTTCCGCGTCTACGCCAGCCGCGACCGCTTCGGAGTGGAACTCGGCGGTGCGCTGAAGAACGTCTACGCGATCATGGCCGGCCTGGCCGCGGCGATGGATATGGGCGAGAACACCCGCAGCATGCTGATTACCCGCGCGCTGGCGGAAATGACCCGGTTCGCCGTCAAGCTCGGTGCCAACCCGATGACCTTTCTCGGCCTCGCCGGCGTCGGCGACCTGATCGTCACCTGTTCCTCGCCGAAGAGCCGCAACTACCAGGTCGGCCACGCCCTCGGCGAGGGGCTCAGCCTGGAGGAGGCGGTATCGCGCATGGGCGAGACCGCGGAGGGTGTGAACACTCTCAAGGTACTCAAGGAAAAGTCCGACGAGATGCAGGTGTACATGCCGCTGGTCGCCGGTCTCCATGCGATCCTCTTCGAAGGCCGCACCCTGGCGCAGGTCATCCAGCTGCTGATGCGCGGCGAGCCGAAGACCGACGTCGATTTCATTCCCACCACCGGCTTCTGACGAGGAGACCGCCATGTCCGCAGACCCGCAAGCACGCGAATCGATCGCCATCCGCATCCTCTGGATGCTGCTGTTCGTCCTGGTCTGGCAGGTCGCCGAACTGCTCCTCGGGGCGGTGGTGGTGATCCAACTGGTCTACCGACTGATCTACGGCGCACCGAACGGCAGCCTGATGGCTTTCGGCGACAGCCTCAGCCAGTACCTGGCGCAGATCGGCCGTTTCGGTACCTTCCACAGCGACGAGAAACCCTGGCCGTTCGCCGACTGGCCGAGCGCCCGTGCCGCCAAGGGCGAGGCCGCCCACAGCGTGCCGCCCGCCGCGCACCCGGCGCGCGACGAAGAGCCGAAGTTGTGAAACTCTGGCTGTTGCGCCACGGCGAGGCCGAACCGCACGCCAGCCGGGATTCCGAGCGGCGCCTGACCGCCCATGGCCGCAAGGAGGTGCTGCAGAGCGCCGCGCGGCTGGCCGGGTTGCCGCTGGACGGGATTCTCGCCAGCCCCTACGTGCGCGCCCAGCAGACCGCCGAGCTGGTGCGCGAGGCACTGGGCCTGGTCGAGCCGGTCGGCACCGCGCCCTGGTTGACCCCCGACGACGATCCGCGCGAGGTGCTCGGTTTCCTCGACGAGCGCAGCGAGCGCAATCTCCTGCTGGTCAGCCACCAGCCCCTGGTCGGGGCGCTGGGCGGTCTGCTGGTGCATGGCAACCGGCGCGATCCGTTGCCGATGAGCACTGCCTCGCTGGCCGAGCTGGAAGGCGACTTCGCCGCCGCCGGGCTGATGACCCTGGTCTCGCTGCATCACCCGCGGCACGGCTAGGAAGCGCCTGGCACAACGACTACAAACCGAAACATTTCCCGGCTTGCCTGCGGTTGGCTGTGATGGAATATTCGACCAAGCAAGTGCTTGGTCGATCTCCCAGAACAACAACAACGGAGGCGGTACGTGGTCACTGCAAATCGTCTGCCGCTCGAAGTCTTCTTCGAGCGCGAAAAGCGTCATCCGCAACGGCGTTACCTGGTGCAGCCCATCGGTGGCGGCCGGGTCGAGGAGCTGAGCTGGGGCGAGGTGGGCGACCAGGCGCGGCGTGCAGCCGCCTGGTTGCGCAGCCTGGATCTCCCCGCCGGCAGCCGTATCGCGATCATCTCGAAGAACTGTGCGCACTGGATCGTCATTGACCTGGCGATCTGGATGGCCGGGCACGTTTCCGTCCCCCTCTATCCCAATCTCACCGCCGAGTCGGCGCGCCAGGTGCTGGAGCATTCCGAGTCGGCGGTGGTCTTCGTCGGCAAGCTCGACGACTGGCCGGCGATGGCGCCCGGAGTCCCCGAGGGCATACCGACCGTGGCCATGCCGTTGCACCCGGAAGGGCGTTTCGACCGCCAGTGGAGCGACCTACAGGCCTGCGCGCCGCTCGAAGGCGACACGCCGACCGCTGCCGAGCAACTCGCCACCCTGATCTACACCTCCGGAACCACCGGCGTGCCCAAGGGGGTGATGCACAACTTCAGCAGTTTCGCCTTCGCCGCCAGCCGCGGCGTGGAACTGTTCGGCACCCGCGAAGACGACCGGATGCTCTCCTACCTGCCGCTGTGCCACGTGGCGGAGCGGATGTTCGTCGAGATGGGGTCGCTCTACGGGGGAACCACGGTGTTCTTCGCCGAAAGCCTGGACACCTTCGTCGAGGACATGAAGCGTGCGCGGCCGACCCTGCTGTTCGGCGTGCCGCGCATCTGGACCAAGTTCCAGATGGGGGTGTATTCGAAGATGCCGGCGCAGAAGCTCGACCGCCTGCTGAAGCTGCCGATCCTCGGCCGCATCGTCGGTCGCAAGGTGCTCGCCGGGCTAGGCCTGGACGCGGTGCGCTACGCGCTCTGCGGCGCGGCGCCGGTACCCGAGGCGCTGCTGCTCTGGTATCGCCGCCTGGGCCTGGATGTGCTCGAGGTCTACGGGATGACCGAGAACAGCGGTTACTCCCACGTCTGCCGGCCCGGCAGGCAGAAGACCGGCTGGATCGGCCAGAACAGCCCCGGCGTCGAGGTACGCATCAGCGACGAGGGCGAGGTGCAGGTGCGTAGCGGCGCGACCATGGTCGGCTACTACAAGGAGCCGGAGAAGACCGCAGAGGTGCTCACCGCCGATGGTTTCCTGCGCACCGGCGACAAGGGCGAGCAGGACGCCGAAGGCAACCTGCGCCTGACCGGGCGGATGAAGGAAATCTTCAAGACCAGCAAGGGCAAGTACGTGGCGCCGGCGCCGATCGAGAACCGCCTGGCGGTGCACGATCGCATCGAGCAGGTCTGCGTGGTCGGCGAGGGCCTCAGCGCGCCGCTGGGGCTCTGCGTGCTCTCCGAGGTCGGTCGCCGGGAGGCCCTCAACGGTACCCGCGGGGCGCTGGAAAGCAGCCTGCGGGCGCACCTGGAACAGGTCAACGGTGCGCTCGACAAGCACGAGCGCCTGGTCGGCCTGGTCCTGGTGCAGGAAACCTGGGCGGTGGACAACGGTTTCCTCACGCCGACCTTGAAGATCAAGCGCAATATGGTGGAAGGTGCCTATGGCTCGCGCTTCCACGAATGGGTGGAACGCCGCGAGGCCGTGCTCTGGCACGAATGACTCCCACCGACGGGAAGCCCTTGGCTTCCCCCTTGCGCAAGGAATTCCCATGAGCCTCTGGCGACAAACGCCCGACCTGGAGCAACTGAACGCCTCGCAGAAGAACAGCATCGGCGACCTGCTTGGCATCCGCTTCGAAGCCTTCGACGACGAGTCGCTGACCGCCAGCATGCCGGTCGACTCGCGTACCCACCAGCCGTTCGGCCTGCTGCATGGCGGCGCCTCGGTGGTCCTCGCGGAAAGCCTGGGCTCGATGGCCAGCTACCTGTGCGTCGATACCAGCCAGTACTACTGCGTCGGCCTGGAAGTGAACGCCAACCACCTGCGTGGCCTGCGCAGCGGCCGGGTCACCGCGGTGGCCAGGGCGATCCACCTGGGGCGCACCACCCATGTCTGGGACATCCGCCTCAGTGGCGACGACGGCAAGCCGAGCTGCATCGCCCGCCTGACCATGGCGGTGGTGCCATTGGCGGGCAGGGCGGGCTGAGCGCGGTCCGCAATTTTGTCCAAGATCGTTCCGTCCCGCGGGCGGTAGAGTAGCGGGATGGAACAGATCACCCATCTCAGCAGCGGGATTCCCGGCGTACGCCTGATAGACGCCGAGCACAACCGCTTTTCCTTTCCCCGGCACTTCCACCTGGAGTACCACATCGGCTTGCTGTTGCAGGGCCGGCATCGCTATGCCGCCGGCGGCGAACGGCGCCTGGCCGGGGCCGGCGACGCGTTGCTGATGGCGCCGGAAAGCATCCACGACGGCAGCAGCGCCGGCGAGGAGGGCTACCGTATCCGCGTCCTGGCGCTCGATGCCGACTGGCTGGAGCGCGCCAGCCGTGACTTCAGCGACGGCCGTCGGGGGGCGCCGCGTCTGACCAGTAGCCTGGTCCGCGACGAGCGTCTGCAGCAGCGCCTGCGTCAGTTGCACCTGGGCATGCTCGGCGGAGCGGCGGCGCTGGAGAACCGTCTGGCCCTGGAAGAGCACCTCTGGCAGGCGCTGGCCTGCCTGCTCAGCCTGGGCAGCAGCCTGCGCCTGGAGGAGGGCGACCGGGAAGGCTTCGGCCAGCGCGACTGGACGCGGCTGCGCGACTGGCTGGAGTCGCGCCTGGAGTACCCGCCGAACCTGGAGGAACTGGCCGCCTTCTGCGGCCTGAGCCCCTGGCAGGTGCTGCGGCGCTTCCGCCGTCACTGCGGCCTGCCGCCCCACCAGTGGCTGACCCAACTGCGCCTGGAGCGCGCCTTGCCGCTGGTTCTGCGCGGCGAGCAGCCATTGAGCCAGGTGGCCCAGCAGTTCGGTTTCTACGACCAGGCGCACTTCAGCCGTCTGTTCCGGCGCACCTATGGGTTACCGCCGGCGCGCCTGCGCCAGCGCTGATTCGCGTTTTCCTTTCCGATCCCTTTTTCGTGGAGTAGCCATGCAGGAATTGTCTGTCTTGCTGACCCTGGCGGCGGTGTTCGCCATAGCCCTGGTCAGCCCCGGTCCCGATGTCGCCCTGGTGGTGCGCACGTCCCTGCACCAGGGGCGGCGGGCCGGCCTGGCCAGCGCGCTGGGGCTGGCCTGCGGGATTCTCCTGCATACCACCCTGGTGCTGACCGGCGTGTCGCTGCTGCTCAGCCGTACGCCTGTGCTGTTCGCCATCCTGCAGGCGCTCGGCGCGCTGTACCTGGCCTGGCTCGGCGTCGGCGCGCTGCGCGCCTGGCTGCGGCGCGGCGACGGCCAGCCGGGCCGGCTCGACGGGGCACTGCCGCCGTCGCCCCTGGGGCCCTGGCTGCGCGGAGTGGCGACCAATCTGTTCAATCCCAAGGCGCTGGTGTTCTTCATCGCCTTGCTCGGCAGCCTGATTCCCGCGCAGATGTCGCTCGGCGGCAAACTGGCGGTGGCGGCGCTGCTGTTCGGCATGGGCGCCTGCTGGTTCGGCCTGCTCAGCCTGACCCTTACCCGCCCGGCCCTGCAGACCCGCCTGTTGCGCGCGGTGCCCTGGCTGGACGCGGCCTGCGGGGTGGTGTTCCTGCTGGTGGCGGCGGCGATCCTCGAGCATCTCGTCCGCTCTGCCTGAGGTTTTGGCCGCTTCGCCGTGCAAGGCAGCCGGCAAAGCCATTGCCGCCTCGGCGAGGCTGCCGGAGAATCCCTGGCATCAGCCCTGTCGAGACGTCGCGCATGTCGCAATCGGTTTTCTTCGCCCACGCCAACGGCTTCCCGTCGGCTACCTACGCCAAGCTGTTCGAGGCGTTGGCGCCGGAGTATCGGGTGGATCACCTGGAAATGCACGGGCACGACCCGCGTTTTCCGGTGAACGACAACTGGGACAACCTGGTGGACGAACTGCTGCACCACCTCGCCAGCCTGGAACAGCCGGTCTGGGGCGTCGGCCATTCCCTCGGCGGCGTGCTGCACTACCACGCGGCGCTGCGCCGGCCGGAACTCTACCGCGGCGTGGTGATGCTCGATTCGCCGGTGCTGACCCTCGCCGACCGCCTGGTGATCCGTGCCGCCAAGCGCTTCGGCTTCATCGACCGGATCACTCCGGCCGGGCGCACCCTGGGGCGTCGCGAGGCGTTCCCCGACCTGGAAGAGGCGCGGGCGTACTTCTCCGGCAAGGCGCTGTTCCGCCGCTTCGACCCCGATTGCCTGGAGGCCTACGTACGCCACGGGCTGGCCGACAGCGGCGGCGGTTCCGGCCTGCGCCTGCGCTTCGATCCGGCCACCGAGATCAGCATCTACCGTAGCGTGCCGCACAGCAGCCCAGGGCGTCCACGACAGTTGCAGGTGCCGCTGGCGATGGTGCGCGGGCGGCACAGCAAGGTGGTGTTGCCGCACCACACCCGGCTGATCCGGGCGATGCCGCGCGGCGAGTTCATGTCGCTGCCCGGCGGCCACATGTTCCCGCTGGAGCGCCCGCGGGAAACCGCCGAACTGCTGAAAGGCGTGTTCGATCGCTGGTCGCGGGCGACCGAGGAGCGTTCGGCATGAGCCTGCAGGTCGAGGAAGTACGCATCAGCCTGCCGCACATCGAACTGGCCGCGCATCTGTTCGGTCCGCCGGACGGCAAGCCGGTGATCGCCCTGCATGGCTGGCTGGACAACGCCATGAGCTTCTCGCGCCTGGCGCCGAAGCTCGCCGGGCTGCGTATCGTCGCCCTCGACTTCGCCGGCCACGGGCATTCCGCGCATCGTGCCGAGGGCGCCAGCTACCTGCTCTGGGACTACGCGCTGGACGTGCTGATGGTGGCCGAGCAACTGGGCTGGGAGCGTTTTTCCCTGTTGGGGCACTCGATGGGCGCCATCGTCTCGGTGCTGCTCGCCGGGGCCTTGCCCGAGCGCATCGAGCGGCTGGCGTTGATCGATGGCCTGATTCCCTACACTGGCGAAGCCGACAAGGCGCCGCAGAAGCTCGGCGAAGCGCTGAAGGCGCAACTGGCGCTACGCCACAAGCGCAAGCCGGTCTATGCCGAGCTGGAAAAAGCCGTGGAAGCGCGGATGCGCGGGGTTGGCGAGATCTCCCGGGAGGCCGCCGAACTGCTCGCCCAGCGCGGCCTGGAACCGGTGCCCGGTGGCTATACCTGGCGCACCGACGCGCGCCTGACCCTACCGTCGCCGCTGCGCCTGACCCAGGCCCACGCGCTGAACTTCGTGCGCAGCGTGGAATGCCCGGTCAGCCTGGTGCTGGCCGAACAGGGCATGCTGGCGGTGGAGCCGCGCATGCGGGCGCTGCTGGAGACCCTGCCGTTCGAGCGGCACCACCTGCCGGGCGGGCATCACCTGCATCTGGACGATGAGGCCGGGGCGCAGGCGGTGGCCAGGGTCTTCGCGGCCTTCTTCGCGCGCTGAAACACCGGCTTGCCGTTGTTTCCTTGACTATTCCGGGTCCAGCCGTAAGGCTGGACGGATCGTTACGGAGAGTCACCGCATGATCGATCTCTACACCGCCGCCACGCCGAACGGCCACAAGGTTTCCATCGCCCTCGAGGAAATGGGCCTGCCCTACAGGGTGCACGCGCTGTCGTTCGACAAGAAGGAGCAGAAGGCTCCGGAATTCCTCAGGATCAATCCCAACGGCCGCATCCCGGCCATCGTCGACCGCGACAACGACGACTTCGCCGTCTTCGAGTCGGGCGCGATCCTCATCTACCTCGCCGAGAAGACCGGGCAACTGATGCCCACCGACGTCAAGGGCCGCTCGCGGGTGATCCAGTGGCTGATGTTCCAGATGGGCGGGGTCGGCCCGATGCAGGGGCAGGCCAACGTGTTCTTCCGTTATTTCCCGGAGAAGTTGCAGGGCGCCATCGACCGCTACCAGCATGAGACCCGGCGCCTCTACGAAGTTCTCGACGGTCGCCTGGGCGAGGCCGAGTACCTCGCCGGCGACTACAGCATTGCCGATATCGCCACCTATCCCTGGGTGCGCATCCACGACTGGTCCGGTGTCGCCGTCGACGGGCTGGACAACCTGCAGCGCTGGATCGCCGCCATCGAGGCGCGTCCCGCGGTGCAGCGCGGACTGCTGGTGCCGCGGCGGGAGAAGGAGGGCGACGACGCCATCCGTACCGCCCAGTCGATGCTGACCCGTTGAGGGCCGGTATGCGAGGGTTCCTGTTGCTATCCCTGGGCGTTTTCAGCTTTTCGGCGCTGGCCGCCGACCTTCCCGGCAGCCATGACCTGGACATCCTGCCGCGCTTCCCGCGCGCCGAGATCGTCGACTTCCGTCAGGCGCCGAGTGAGGAACGGATCTACCCGCTAGGGGCGATCAGTCGCATCAGCGGTCGCCTGCGCATGGAGGGCGAGGTGCGCGCCGAAGGCGAGCTGACCGCACTGACCTACCGCTTGCCGCCCGAGCACAGCAGCCAGGAGGCGTTCGCCGCGGCGCGCACCGCGCTGCTCAAGGCCGACGCCACGCCGTTGTTCTGGTGCGAGCGACGCGACTGCGGCTCCAGCAGCCTGCTGGCCAACGCCGTGTTCGGCAATGCCAAGCTGTACGGCCCGGACGAGCAGCAGGCCTACCTGCTGGTGCGTCTGGCGGCGCCGCAGGAGAACAGCCTGGTGGCGGTCTACTCGATCACCCGTGGCAATCGCCGCGCCTACCTGCAGGCCGAGGAACTCAAGGCCGATGCGCCGCTGGCGGAACTGCTGCCGAGCCCGGCGACCCTGCTGCGCCTGCTCAAGGCCAACGGCGAACTGACCCTCAGCCATGTGCCGGCGGAGCCGGCCGGCTCCTGGTTGGAGCTGCTGGTGCGGACCCTGCGCCTGGATACCGGGGTGCGGGTCGAGCTGTCCGGCAAGCACGCCCAGGAGTGGCGCGACGCCCTGCGCGGGCAGGGCGTGCTGAACAGCCGCATGGAGCTGGGCCAGTCGGAGGTCGAGGGCCTGCACCTCAACTGGCTGCGTTGAACGCGTTCGCCCGGGCCTGCGGGCCCGGGCGATGGCGAAAATGCCTTCGGCAAGGCCGCCCGCCAGAGTAGACTGCCTTTCCCCCGCGCCCCACGCTCCGGCTGGAAACGGCGCACGCCGAGCGCTGTCTATCGGTGTATCCCCCTTTGAGGAAGGCCTGCCTTGATGTTCGATAACGATCGGCTGTTGCTTCGCGTGCTGCTGTTCGGTCTGCTCGGTGCCAGTCTCTGGGTGCTGGCGCCATTCTGGTCGGCGCTGTTCTGGGCCGCGGTGCTGGCTTTCGCCAGTTGGCCGCTGATGCGCATGCTCACGCGCCTGCTCGGTGGCCGCGAGTCGCTGGCGGCGGGCCTGCTGACCCTGGGCTGGATCGTCCTGGTGGCATTGCCGCTGATCTGGCTCGGCTTCGGCCTGGCGGACAACGTTCGCTCGCTGATGGAGCTGCTGAAGAATCTCCAGGTCGAGGGCCTGCCGCCGCCGCCTTCGTGGATGGCCGGCGTACCGCTGATCGGCGACCGCCTGATCGGCTGGTGGGACTCCATCGACCAACAGGGCGTGGCGTTCTTCTACGTGCTCAAGCCCTATGTCGGCGAGGTCGGCAACTGGCTGCTGGCGCGCAGCGCGAAGATCGGCGGAGGGATCCTGGAACTGGTCCTCAGCCTGATCCTGATCTTCTTCTTCTACCGCGACGGGCCGCGCCTGGAGTCCATCGTCCACCGTGCCCTGGAACGCCTGATCGGCAACCGCGCGGAGCACTATCGCGACCTTGTCGCCGGCACCGTACAGCGGGTGGTCAACGGGGTGATCGGTACCGCCGCGGCGCAAGCCCTGCTGGCCTGGATCGGCTTCATGATCGCCGGCGTACCGGGAGCCATGCTGCTCGGCCTGCTGACCTTCGCCTGCAGCCTACTGATGGTCCCGCCGCTGGTCTGGGGTCCGGCCACCGCCTGGCTGTTCTTCAAGGGCGACTATGGCCACGGGGTGTTCCTCGGCCTGTGGGGCTTCTTCATCATCAGCGGGGTGGACAACATCCTCAAACCCTACCTGATCAGCCGTGGCGGCAACCTGCCGCTGGTGGTGGTGCTGCTCGGGGTATTCGGCGGCCTGCTGGCGTTCGGCTTCATGGGCCTGTTCCTCGGCCCGATCCTGCTGGCAGTGGCCTACAACCTGCTCAGCGACTGGATCGCCAGCACGCCGCGGACGCCGCCCGCCGAAGGGCGCGGCCCGGATGCCTGAGTGACGAAGGAGAAAAAGCCCCGCGATGCGGGGCTTTTTGCGTCTGCGGGGCTACAGGTGTTCGCTGCGGGCCCCCACGTACTGGCTGCGCCCGGCGCCGAGGCCGAACAGGGTGGCGGCGATGGCGACGCCGATGAAGATATAGCCGACCGCGTTCCAGCCGCCGGTCAGGTCGTGGACCACGCCGACCATGAACGGCCCCATGGCCGCCAGGGTGTAGCCGACGCCCTGGGCCATGCCCGACAGATGCGAGGCGACGTGGGCGTCGCGCGAGCGCAGGACGATCAGCGCCAGGGCGATGCTGAAGGTACCGCCCTGGCCGAGGCCGAGCAGGACCGCCCAGCCCCAGATGGTCTGCAGCGGCGCATAGAGGAAGCCGAGCAGGCCGGCGAGGGTGGTCGCCATCACCAGCACCACCGCCAGGCGCTGGTCCCTGGCGCGAGCGGCGAGCCAGGGCGCGAGCAGGGCGGTGATCAGTTGCAGCATCACCGAGCCGGACAGCACCAGGCCGGCTTCCACCGCAGTCATGCCGCGGTCGATCAGGATCGACGGCAGCCAACCGAAGACGATGTAGGCCAGGGACGATTGCAGGCCCATGTACAGCGTGACCTGCCAGGCCAGCGGGTCGCGCCACAGGCCGATGACACGGAAAGCCTGGCGATGGGCGTGCTGGCCCTGGCGGGTCTGCGGCAGCCAGAAGGCGGCGGCGAGGATCGCCGGCAGCGACCAGAACGCCAGCGCCAGTTCCCAGTTGCCGAAGAGCTTCTCCAGCGGCGCGGTAGCGCCGGCGGCGAGCGCTGCGCCCAGGCACAGGGCCATGGTGTAGACCCCGGTCATCACCCCGGCCTGGCGCGGGAAGTCGCGTTTGACGATGCCCGGCAGGAGCACGCCGATGATGCCGATGCTGGCGCCGGCCAGGACGCTGCCGGCGAACAGGCCGAACACCGGGAACAGGCTGCGCAGGACGATGCCGCCGGCCAGGCAGAAGAGGATCAGCAGCACACTGCGCTCGGCGCCGATACGCCGGGCCAGGCGCGGCGCGAGCGGCGCGAACAACCCCAGGCAGAGTACCGGCGCGGTGGTCAGCAGGCCGGCGGCAGCGGCCGAGAGGCCGGTATCGTCGCGCACCTGGTTGAGCAGGGGGGCGAGGCTGGACAGCGCCGGGCGCAGGTTCAGCGCCACCAGCACCAGGCCCAGCAGGAGCAGCCAGGGGCGTAGTGGCGGCGCCGGCGGAACTGGTTCGTCGTCGACTTCGGCATCGATCAGCAGTTCTTCCGGAGGATGGCCGGGATGCGCTCCCGGCCGGGCATTCAAGGCGTGAGTCATGGGTCTGTCCCGGGTTCAGATCAGCAGTGCGCGGTTGGCCGCGGCGGCAGCGTCCGGGTCTCCGCGTTCTATGGCGTCGAGCAGTTGCTGGTGCAGCTCGAAGCAGGGCTGGGCCCTTTGTGGGTCGGCCATGGTGCGTTCCAGCGAGGTCCGGATGACCTGCGAGAAATAGCGGTAGAGTTCGCTGAGCACCGGATTGTGGGCGGCATCGACCATCCGTTGGTGGAAGCGGACGTCGTGCTCTATGTAGTCCTGCAGGTCGGCGCTGCCGTAGCGCTGGCGCGAAGCGTCGAGATGTTCGCGCAATGCGCTCAGGTCGCTGTCGTCGCGGCGAACGGCTGCCAGGCGCGCCGCCTCGATCTCGATCATCCCGCGTGCCTCCAGGGAGTGCTGCACCGCGCTGCGCGCCAGCACCAGCATGGTTTCCAGCGGATCGGCGCAGGCGCGCACGTAGGTGCCGTCGCCCTGGCGGACTTCCAGCACGCCGGAGAAGGTCAGCACCCGCACCGCTTCGCGCACGGTGTTGCGGCTCATGCCGAGCAGCTCGGCGAGTTCCGGCTCCGGCGGCAGGCGCTGGCCGAGCGGCCAATGGCCGGCGTCGATGCGCTGGCGGATCTGCTCCAGGGCGATGTCCACCAGGGAGCGCTTGAGGGGAATGGTCACGGAAGAAACATCCAATCATCGGATGAATTTGCGCGCAGGATACCTCGGCAGCTGCAAGCCCGGAAAGCGTCGCTCGGGGAAAAAGCGTTGGCCTGGCGGCGAGACGCATGGCGCTGCGTCGCCAGGTCGCCGATGCGTCAGCCTACCGCGGCGGTTTCGCCGGCGCGCAGGGACATGCCCAGTTGCGCTCGTCGGCGCAGCCAGGGACTGGGCCGGTAGCGCGGGTCACCGGTAAGCGCCTGCAGGCGCTGGAGAATGCTCAGCAGGCGCCGCGGGCCGAGGCGGTCGCCCCATTCCAGCGGGCCGTGGGGATAGCCGAGGCCGAGGTGCACCGCCTGGTCGATATCCTCGACGCTGGCAATGCCCTGCTGGGCGATGTCGCAGGCGAGGTTGACGATCATCGCCAGTACCCGCTGGACGACGAAGCCGGGACTGTCGCGCAGCACCGTGACCCCGGCGCCGTCGCCAGCCAGTAGCGCGTGGGCGGCGTCGCGCATGGCCGGGGTAGTCAGCGGCGAGAGCATCAGGCAGCGCCGGCGCTCGAGGTCGCAGAGCAGGTCGATGCCGACGCTGCGCTCGGCGGGACAGGCGAAGCGCTGCACGGCGCTGCTCAGGTCCTCGCCCCAGGCGGCCAGCAGGCAGAGCGCTGCGGCGGAAGGGCGTTCGCCGGTTTCCGGCTCGACGCCGAGGCGATGCAGCAGTTCGGCGAGCGTGCGGCGGTCGTCCTCGTTTTCGCAGCCCAGCCACACCGGGGGCCGGATGGCGGCCTGCGGCACCGGTTGCGGACCGGGCTTGTCCTGCGGCTGGCCGTCGACGTAGCGATAGAAGCCCTGGCCGCTCTTGCGCCCGAGACGGCCGGCGGCGAGCAACTGGCGGGTCAGCGGGTGTGGGCGGTAGCGCGGTTCCTGGTAGTACTGCTGGTAGATCGATTCCATTACCGGGTGCGACACGTCGAGGCCGGTAAGATCGAGCAGTTCGAACGGCCCCATGCGGAAGCCGGCGCACTCGCGCAGCACACGGTCGATCTCGGCGCATTCGGCGACGCCTTCGCCGAGGATGCGCAGGGCCTCGGTGCCATAGGCGCGGCCGGCATGGTTGACGATGAAGCCGGGGCTGTCCTTGGTCCGTACACCGCGGTGGCCCAGGCGCGCGGCGAGGGCGAGCAGGGCGTCGCCGACTTCCGGAGCGCTGGCCAGGCCGTCGACCACCTCGACCACGCGCATCAGCGGCACCGGGTTGAAGAAGTGAAAGCCGGCGACCCGCTGCGGCCGCTCGCAGGCGGCGGCGATGGCGGTGATCGACAGCGACGAGGTATTGCTGGCGAGGATGCTCTCCGGCGCGACTATGGCTTCCAGCCGGCGCAGCAATTCCTGCTTGGCCTCCAGGCGCTCGACGATGGCCTCCACCACCAGTTCGCAGTCGCCCAGTTGTTCCAGGCGTTCCGCCACCCGCAGCCGGTTTTGCGCGGCCTCGGCGTCGGCGGCGCTCAGCTTGCCTTTGCCGCATAGACTCTCGAAGGTCTGCCGCAGGCGCTGGCGTGCCTCGGCGGCGGCCTCGGCGCGGCTGTCGAACAGCCACACAGTCAGGCCGGCCTGGGCGGCGATCTGGGCGATCCCGGTGCCCATCGCACCGGTACCGACCACGGCGATACAACGAATATCGGGCATCGTCTATTTCCCCTGGTAGTTCGGCGGGCGTTTCTCCAGGAAGGCCTGCATGCCTTCCTTCTGGTCCTGCGAGTCGAACAGCAACTGGAACGCCTTGCGTTCCAGGGCCAGGGCACTGTCCAGCGGCAGGTCGGCACCGGCCAGGACCACCTCCTTGATCTGCGCCAGCGCCAGAGGGGGCAGGCGGGCGATCTCCATGGCCAGTTCCAGGGCGCGCGCCAGCGTCGACTCGTCCGCCACCACTTCGCTGACCAGGCCCATGGCCAGCGCTTGCGGAGCCTTCACCAGGCAGCCGGTGAACAGCATGCGCAGCGCCTGGAACTTGCCCACCGCCCGCACCAGGCGCTGGGTGCCGCCGGCACCCGGCATCACCCCGACCTTGATCTCCGGCTGGGCGAACTGTGCCGACTCGCCGGCGACGATCAGGTCGCAGTGCATCGCCAGTTCGCAGCCGCCGCCCAGGGCGAAGCCGTTGACCGCGGCGATCACCGGCTTCGGGCAGCGCGCGATGGCTTCCCAGTAGCGCTCGCCGTGGCGGCCGTACAGGCCGATCGCCGTGCTCGTCGAGAGATCGCGGAGATCGGCGCCAGCTGCAAAGCAGCGCGAGTCGCCGGTGAGCACGATGACGCGGATCGCCGGATCCGCGCCGAGCGTCTGGAAGTGGCTGGCGAGGCGCTGGCGCACTTGGTCGTTCAGCGCGTTCCTGGCTTGCGGACGATTGAGGCGAAGCAGGGCTATATCGGCTGCGGGAAATTCGAGCAGGACCACGGGCGAAGGATCGGCGGACATGGAAGCTCCGATGAATTGATATTTCGCTATGCGAAATATGGTTTCATGATTTATCGAAAATAATCAGCGCCAGCCGTGGCGTTGTAAATACACGCGTCGGATCTCGGATGATCTACTTATACAATTTACTGTTTTAAAAGGATTTTATTTTCGTTGTTGCAAGTGCATGGGTTCTTCTATTAGTTTCGCTATGCGAAATATGATTTTGTTTTATTGATTTTTTGAAAAAGAGGTCCCTACTATGCGCGGCAACGACGAGCGCCGGAGTCCGGCGGAAGGTGCCAGTACGGAAGCGGAAGTGTCCGCCTTCGAAGCTGTGCTGATCGACCCGATGCAGGAGAAAGACGAGGATCTCAAGGACCGCCAGTTCGTCACCGCGCTGGCCCGCGGGTTGGAATTGCTGCGCTGTTTCACGCCACGGGAAAGCCTGCTGGGCAACCAGGAACTGGCGAAGAAGACCGGCCTGCCGAAGCCGACGGTGTCGCGTCTGACCCACACCCTGACCCGGCTGGGCTATCTGCGTCACCTGCCGCATAGCGGCAAGTATCAATTGGAAGTGGGGGTGATGTCGTTCGGCTACGCGATGCTCTCGAACCTGTCGATTCGCGCGCTCGCCCGCCCGTTGATGGAAGAGATGGCCGGCTACGCCAAGGCCGCGGTGGCCATGGCGGCCCGCGACCGGCTGAGCATGGTCTACCTCGACGTGGTGCATGGCGAGGCCAACCTGACCATGCGTCGCCAGGTCGGCAGCCACCTCTCGCTGCACCGCAGCGCGATCGGCCGGGCCTGCCTGGCGGCGATGCCGGAGGACGAGCGGGAATTCATCCTCGGGCACATTCGCAAGCGCCACCCGGAAGACTGGCCGGAAGTGCGCAAGGGGCTGGAGCGGGCCTTCCGCGACTATGCCGACTACGGCTTCTGCCTGTCGCTCGGCGAGTGGCAACGCGACGTCAACGCGGTGGGCGTGGCCTTGCACCATGAGAGCCATGGGCTGCTGGCGTTCAATTGCGGCGGGCCGAGTTTCCATCTCAAGCGCGAGAAACTGGAGGACGACATCGGCCCGCGCCTGCTGCACATGGTCCACAACATCGAGGCCGCCACCCGCTGACCGAGGCCGGTGACGGAATCATGGCAACCGGCCTAGGGGCCTATTGGAGTGAGCATGATTCGTGATCCGGAAACCCTGAACCTGCTGCTGGACAGCATCCGCCAGTTCGTCCGCGAAAGCCTGGTGCCTCATGAGCAGGAAGTGGCGGAAACCGACCGCATCCCCGAGGCGATCATCGCCCGCATGCGCGAGATGGGCCTGTTCGGCCTGTCGATCCCGGAGGCCTACGGCGGCCTCGGGGTGACCATGGAGGAAGAGGTGAGCATCGCCTTCGAGCTGGGGCGGACCTCGCCGGCGTTCCGTTCGCTGCTGGGCACCAACAACGGCATCGGCTCCCAGGGCATCGTCATCGACGGCACCGAAGAACAGAAGCGGCGCTACCTGCCGCGCCTGGCGTCGGGCGAACTGCTCAGTTCGTTCTGCCTCACCGAACCGGACTCCGGTTCCGACGCCGCCTCGCTGAAGACCACGGCGGTGCGTGACGGCGAGCACTACGTGCTCAACGGTACCAAGCGCTTCATCACCAACGCCCCGCAGGCCGGCATCTACACCGTGATGGCGCGCACCGACCCGGCGATCCGTGGCGCCGGCGGAATCTCCGCTTTCGTCGTCGAGCGCGGTACGCCCGGGCTGTCCCTGGGCAAGCCGGATCGCAAGATGGGACAGAAGGGCGCGCATACCTGTGACGTGATCTTCGACGACTGCCGGGTGCCTGCCAGTCAGTTGATCGGCGGGGTCGAGGGCGTCGGCTTCAAGACCGCGATGAAGGTGCTCGACAAGGGCCGCCTGCACATCGCCGCAGTCTGTGTGGGGGTCGCCGAGCGGATGCTTGAGGATGCGTTGCGCTATGCCCTGGAACGCAAGCAGTTCGGCCAGCCGATCGCCGAGTTCCAGTTGATCCAGGCGATGCTTGCCGACAGCAAGGCCGAAGCCTACGCGGCGCGCTGCATGGTCATCGACGCCGCGCGGCAGCGCGACGAAGGCCGCGATGTCGGTACCGAGGCGTCCTGCGCCAAGCTGTTCGCCTCGGAAATGTGCGGCCGCGTCGCCGACCGCGCGGTGCAGATATTCGGCGGCGCCGGCTATATCGGCGACTACGGGATCGAGCGCTTCTATCGCGACGTGCGGCTGTTCCGCATCTACGAGGGCACCACGCAGATCCAGCAACTGCTGATCGCCCGCAACATGATCCGCGCCGCCCAGGGCTAGCGTCGATCCTTCGCCTTGTCACCGGCCGTGGCGCAGTCCCCGGCCGGTTGCTCTCCCAGGCGCTGTCCGCGCCACTCTTTACGCTTTCTTTATGCCGTCCGACGCGGCCCTGAATCGCTTCTTTACGCCCCCTTTGCGGAGACTTTCCCTCAAGCGGCAGAGGCCGCTCGAAGGAGAGATCGCACACATGACCGTTCTGGATTGGTTGTCCCTGGCCCTGGCCACGGGACTGTTCGTCTATTTGCTGGTGGCGCTGCTACGCGCCGACCGTGCCTAGGGGAGGGCACATGAACAGCCACGAGATTCTCTTGATCCTGGCCTTTTTCGCCCTGGTCCTGGTGCCTGCACCGTTCCTCGGGCGCTACTGCTTCAAGGTGATGGAAGGCCAACGCAATCTCCTCAGCGCGCCGCTGGCGCCACTGGAGCGCGTCTGCTATCGCCTGTTCGGCGTCGATCCGGCGAGCGAGCAGGACTGGAAGACCTACACCCTGGCGCTGCTGGCATTCAACCTGGCCGGCCTGGTCCTGCTGTTCTCGATCCTCATGCTGCAGGGCAGCCTGCCGCTGAACCCGCAGCACCTGCCGGGCCTGGAATGGACACTGGCGTTCAACACCGCGGTCAGTTTCGTCACCAACACCAACTGGCAGGCCTACAGCGGCGAGGCCTCGCTGAGCTACTTCAGCCAGATGGTCGGCCTCACGGTGCAGAACTTCGTCAGCGCGGCGGTCGGCCTCTGCGTGCTGGTGGCCCTGGCGCGCGGCATCAGCCGCCGCTCCACACGACAGCTGGGCAACTTCTGGGTCGACCTGACCCGCGGCACCCTCTACGTGCTGCTGCCGCTGTGCCTGCTGCTGGCGTTGCTGCTGGTCTGGCAGGGCGTGCCGCAGACCTTCTTCGACTATGTCCATGCCACCACCTTGCAAGGCGCCGAGCAGACCATCCCGCTCGGCCCGGCGGCCAGCCAGATCGCCATCAAGCAGCTGGGCACCAATGGCGGCGGCTTCTTCGGCGTCAACTCGACCCATCCGTTCGAGAACCCGAGCGCCTGGAGCAACCTGTTCGAAGTGGCCTCGATCATCCTGATCCCGGCGGCGCTGGTATTCACCTTCGGCCATTACGTGAAGGACCTGCGCCAGAGCCGCGCGATCCTCGGCTGCATGCTGCTGCTGTTCTGCCTCGGCCTGGGCCTGTCGCTGTGGGCCGAATACCAGCCGAACCCGGCGCTGGCGCAGTTGCCGATCGAGCAGGGCGCGCCGATGGAGGGCAAGGAGAGTCGCTTCGGCACCGCCGCCAGCATGCTCTGGGCGATCACCACCACCGCCGCCTCGAACGGCTCGGTGAACGCCATGCACGACAGCCTGAGCCCCCTGGGTGGCATGCTGCCGCTGCTGAACATGATGCTCGGCGAGGTGATCTTCGGCGGCGTCGGCGCCGGCCTCTACGGCATGCTGCTGTTCGTCCTGATCGCGGTGTTCCTCGCCGGCCTGATGGTCGGGCGGACGCCGGAGTACCTGGGCAAGAAACTCGAGGCGAAGGAGGTCCGCCTGCTGGTCTTCACCCTGCTGGTGATGCCTGTCGGCGTGCTGGTGCTCGGCGCCATCGCCGCCAGCCTGCCGGGGCCGGCCTCGGCGGTGACCAATCCCGGCCCGCACGGCTTCAGCCAACTGCTCTACGCCTACACCTCGGGGAGCGCCAACAACGGCTCGGCGTTTGCCGGTTTCGGTGCCAACACGCCGTTCCACAACCTGATGATCGGCCTGGCCATGCTCATCGGCCGCTTCGGCTACATCCTGCCGATCCTCGCCATCGCCGGCAGCCTGGCGGCGAAGAAGGCCAGCCCGGTGGGGCCGAACAGTTTCCCGACCCATGGTCCGCTGTTCGTCAGCCTGCTCACCGTGACCATCCTGCTGGTCGGCGGCCTGACTTTCCTGCCGACCCTGGCCCTCGGCCCGATCGCTGAACAACTGAGCCTCGGCTTCTGAAGGAATCGCACATGAACGCTCAGACCCAGGCGTCCAAGAACGCCTTGCACAAATCGCTCGAACGTCGCCACAACGCGTCCACCAGCCTCGCCGCCTTGTGGCGGCCGGCGCTGCTGCAAGCCTTCGTCAAGCTCGACCCGCGCCAGTTGCTGCGCTCGCCGGTGATGCTGGTGGTCGAACTGACCGCCGTGCTCACCACCTTGCTGTGCTTCGTCCCCGACCAGGCGGTGCCGACCTCGGTGGCGCTGCAGATCGCCCTCTGGCTGTGGTTCACCGTGCTCTTCGCCAATTTCGCCGAAGCGCTCGCCGAGGGACGTGGCAAGGCCCGCGCGGACAGTCTCAAGGCCGGCAGCCAGGGCCTCTCCGCCAATAAGCGGCGCGCCGACGGCAGTTTCGAGAGCGTCGTTGCCAGCAGCCTGCGCAAGGGCGATGTGGTACGGGTCCAGGCCGGCGAGATGATTCCCGGCGACGGCGAAGTCATCGAAGGCGTGGCGGCGGTCAACGAGGCCGCCATCACCGGCGAATCGGCGCCGGTGATCCGCGAGTCCGGCGGCGATCGCTCGGCGGTGACCGGCAACACCCAGGTGGTGTCCGACTGGCTGCTGGTACGGATCGGCGCCAACCCGGGCGAGTCGACCCTGGACCGGATGATCGCCCTGGTGGAAGGCGCCAAGCGGCAGAAGACCCCCAACGAAGTGGCGCTGGACATCCTGCTGATCGGCCTGACCCTGATCTTCCTGCTGGTGGTGGTGACCCTCAAGCCGTTCGCCCTGTTCGCCGGCGGCAACCTGCCGCTGGTGTTCCTCGTGGCGCTGCTGGTGACGCTGATCCCGACCACCATCGGCGGCCTGCTCTCGGCCATCGGCATCGCCGGCATGGACCGCCTGGTGCGCCTGAACGTGATCGCCAAGTCCGGTCGCGCGGTGGAGGCGGCCGGCGACGTCCACGTGCTGCTGCTCGACAAGACCGGCACCATCACCTTCGGCAACCGCCGCTGCAGCGCGCTGTACGCCGCGCCGGGGGTGAGCGGCAAGGAACTGGCCGAGGGCGCGTTGCTGGCCTCGCTGGCCGACGACACCCCGGAAGGCAAGTCGATCGTCGAATACCTGCGCATCCTGCATCCGATCGAGGAGCCGCGCCGCGAGGAGCTGACGCCGATCGCCTTCAGCGCGGAAACCCGCTTGTCCGGGGTCGACTGGAACGGCCAGGTGTACCGCAAGGGGGCGGTGGATGCGGCGCTGCGCTTCATCGACCTGCCGCGGGAGAAGATGCCCGAGGTGCTTTCGCGGGAGGTGGACAAGATCGCCCAGAGCGGCGGCACCCCGCTGCTGGTGGTAGCCAACGGCCGGCTGCTCGGCGCCATTCACCTGAAGGACGTGGTCAAGCCGGGCATTCGCGAGCGCTTCGCCGAACTGCGCCGGCTGGGCATCCGCACCGTAATGGTGACCGGCGACAACCCGCTGACCGCCGCTGCCATCGCCGCCGAGGCTGGGGTCGACGACGTGATCGCCGAGGCTACCCCGGAGAAGAAATTGGCGCGGATTCGCCAGGAGCAGGGCGAAGGTCGCCTGGTGGCGATGTGCGGTGACGGTGCCAACGACGCCCCGGCGCTGGCTCAGGCCGACGTCGGCATGGCCATGAACGACGGCACCCAGGCCGCCCGCGAGGCGGCCAACCTGGTCGACCTGGACAGCGACCCGACCAAGCTGCTCGACGTGGTCCAGGTGGGCAAGGAGTTGCTGGTCACCCGCGGCGCGCTGACCACCTTTTCCATCGCCAACGACGTGGCCAAGTACTTCGCCATCCTGCCGGCGCTGTTCGTCGGCATCTACCCGCAGCTCGACGTGCTCAACGTGATGCGCCTGCAAAGCCCGCAGAGCGCGATCCTGTCGGCCATCGTGTTCAACGCGCTGATCATCGTCGCGTTGATCCCATTGGCCTTGCGCGGCGTGCGGGTTCAGGCGGCGGACGCTTCGCAACTGCTGCAGCGCAACCTGCTGATCTATGGCGTCGGCGGCCTGGTGGCGCCGTTCCTCGGGATCAAGGCGATCGACCTGCTGCTGACCGCCGTCGGCCTGGCATGAACAACGGCCCTCGCCGTCGGGCGAGGGCCTGGGACTGAAGAGAGGATCTGCACATGTTCAAGCAACTCCGTCCGGCACTGGCGTCACTGCTGGTGCTGAGCATGGTCACCGGCGTGGCCTATCCGCTGCTGGTCACCGGTATCGCCCAACTGGCGTTCCCCGAGCAGGCCAATGGCAGCCTGCTGCGCGACGCCGAGGGCAAGGTGCTCGGCTCGCGGCTGATCGCGCAGAAGTTCGACGGCGAGGAGTGGTTCCATTCGCGGCCTTCGGCGGGCGACTACGCCACCGTTTCCAGTGCCGCGAGCAACCTGGCGCCGAGCAACCCGGCACTGGCCGAGCGCATCGCCAGGGACGCCGCCCAGGAGCGTATCGCCGACCAGGGGCCGGTGCCGCTGGCGCTGGTCACTACCTCCGGTAGCGGACTCGATCCGCAGCTGCCGCCGCAGGCCGCGCGTTACCAGGCGCTGCGGGTGGCCACGGCGCGCGGGCTGCCGCTGCGGCTGGTGGAAGACCTGGTGGAAAGCCACACCGAGCGGCCGCTGGTGGGGCCGGCGGTGGTCAACGTGCTGGCGCTGAACATGGCGCTGGCGGGGTTGAAGCGCTAGGTTTCCCCAGAGACCCACGCAAGGGCTTGCAATATCGCCGCATCGGCGGATGATCGCCGGCGATCGTCCGCCCTGCGCGGCGCAGAGCAACGGAGTACGACCGATCCATGACCGACACCGCACGCGCCGACGCGCTGCTGGCCGACCTGCCCGCTGACGGGCGCGGCCGCCTGAAAGTCTTTCTCGGCGCGGCGCCGGGGGTGGGCAAGACCTTCGCCATGCTGCAGGCCGCCCAGGCCCAGTTGCGCCAGGGCGTGAAACTGCGCGCCGGGGTGGTCGAGACCCACTCGCGGGCGGAAACCGAGTCCCTCCTCGCAGGCGTGCCGCAGCAGCCGCTGCGCAGCCTCGAGTATCGAGGGATGAAACTGCAGGAAATGGACCTCGACGGTCTCCTCGCCGACCCGCCGGCGCTGGCCCTGGTCGACGAACTGGCCCACAGCAACGTTCCCGGCAGCCGCCACGCCAAGCGCTGGCAGGACATCCAGGAGTTGCTGGCGGCGGGAATCGACGTCTACACAACGGTCAACGTCCAGCACCTGGAGAGCCTCAACGACCAGGTCCGCGACATCACCGGCGTGCAGGTCCGCGAGACGGTGCCGGACTGGGTGTTGCAGGAGGCCTACGAGATCGTCCTCATCGACCTGCCGCCGCGCGAGCTGCTGGAGCGCCTGCGCGAGGGCAAGGTCTACGTGCCGGAACAGGCGCGGGCGGCGATCGATGCGTTCTTCTCGCAGACCAACCTCACCGCGCTGCGTGAACTGGCGATGCAGACCGCCGCCGCGCGGGTCGACGCCGACCTCAACCACCGCTACCGCCAGCGCGGCGAGGAAGCGCCGGCGTTGCGCGGGCGGCTGCTGGTGGGCATCGACGGTGACGAACAGGCCGAACGCCTGGTGCGCCACGCCTGCCGGGTTGCCGAGCGTCGGCACCTGCCCTGGAGCGTGGTACACGTCGATACCGGCGGCTTGCGCGGCGAGCAGGCGCGGATGCGCCTGCAGGGTGCGCAGCAACTGGCCGAGCGGCTCGGCGGCGAGATCGTCGTGCTGCGCGCCGGCGAGGTGGCGCGGACCCTCCTGCAACATGCCCGCGAGCGCCGCGCCAGCCTGGTCCTGGTTGGCCAGTCGCGGCGCCGCTGGTACCGCCGGGCCTTCGGCGGTGGTCTCGCCGGGCGTCTGCTGCGCGACGGCCAGGGCCTGGAGATCAGTGCCCTGGACAGCGAGGCCGACCTGCGCCCGGCGGAACCGCGGCCACGCTATCCGGTGGTGTGGAACGACTATCTGCTGGCGCTGCTGGCGACCGCCCTGGCCAGCGGCCTGGCCTGGATCGTGGCGCACCTGCTGGAACTGCCGAACATCTCCCTGGTGTTCCTGATGGCGGTGCTGCTGGTGGCAGTGCGCAGCAGCCTGATGCCGGCACTGCTATGCGCGGTGGCGTCGTTCCTGGCCTATGACTTCCTGTTCATCCCGCCGCATTTTTCCTTCGCCATCCATCGCCACGAAGACCTGCTGAGCCTGGCGTTCTTCCTGTTCATGGCCGGCCTCACCGGCAACCTGGCGGCACGCCAGCGGCGCCAGCTGGAGGCGCTGCGCGATACCCAGGAGGAAACCAGCCTGCTGCTGGAGCTGTCGCGCAAGCTCACCGCCGCCACCGACCGCCAGGCGGTGCTGGCCGCCGCCGCCCAGCAGTTCGACGACTGGAAGGACGTCGAGGTCTGCCTGCTCGGTCAGGTCAATGGCGAGTGGAAGACCGAGGCCGGCGTGCAGCGGCAACTCGCCGACCAGGAACGGGTCGCCGCCGACTGGGCCTGGGCCCACGACCAGCCGGCCGGCCTCGGTACTGGCACGCTGCCCGGAGGACGCTGGTGGTGGTGGCCGCTGTCGGCGGAAGAGGGGCCGCTGGCACTGCTCGGCGTCGCGCCGCTGGACGGCCAGCCGCTGAGCCCGCAGCGCCGGCGCCTGCTCGCCGCCCTCGGCCAGCCCCTGGCCCAGGCCCTGGCGCGGGCTCGCCTGGCCGAGGACCTGGAGGCCGCGCGCCTGCACGGCGAAACCGAGCAACTGCGCAGCGCCTTGCTCGCCTCGGTGTCCCACGACCTGCGCACGCCGCTGACGGCCATGCGCGGTTCCATCGACAGCCTGCTGGCGCTGGGCGAGGCGATCCCGCCGGCGGATCGTCGCGAACTGCTGGAAAGCACCCGCGACGAGGCCGAGCGACTGGACCGCTATATCCAGAACCTGCTCGACATGACCCGTCTCGGCCACGGTGGCCTGAAGCTGGCGCGCGACTGGGTGGCGCCGGGCGACATCGTCGGCAGCGCGCTGAACCGCCTGCGCGCGGTGCTGGCGCCGTACCGGGTGCAGGCGATCGTGGCCAACGACCTGCCGTTGCTCTACGTGCATGCGGCGCTGATCGAGCAGGCGCTGATCAACGTGCTGGAAAATGCCGCGCGCTTCTCGCCGAACCACGGCCGGTTGCGCATCGAGGTCAGCCAGGATGCCGCCGAGCTGCGTTTCGCGGTGAGCGACGAGGGGCCGGGGATTCCCGAGGCCGAGCGGGAGAAGATCTTCGACATGTTCTACACCGCTGCCCGTGGCGACCGCGGTGGCCAGGGCACCGGCCTGGGCCTGGCGATCTGCCAGGGCATGATCGGCGCCCACGGCGGGCGCATCAGCGTCGGCGAAGGCCTCGACGGTCGCGGCACCACGCTGGTCCTGCACCTGCCGCTGCATCCGCAGCCGGACCTCGGGCAACTGGAGGGCGACGAATGAGCCCGGCGCACTTGCCTGGCGCCCGCGCTCGCGCTATTCCTGCCGGTTCCGCGACGCCGCTGCTGGCCTGTCGCCGTGTTCACCTGCCGTGCCGAGTGCCATGACCCAATTGCAGAACAGCATCCTGCTGATCGACGACGAACCGCAGATCCGCAAGTTCCTCCGTATCAGCCTCAATGCCCAGGGCTACCGGGTGCTCGAGGCCGGCACCGGCGAAGAGGGGCTGGCCCAGGCCGCGCTGAACCGACCGGACCTGGTGGTGCTCGACCTCGGCCTGCCGGACCGCGACGGCCAGGACATCCTTCGCGACCTGCGCGAATGGTCGCAGGTGCCGGTGCTGGTGCTGTCGGTGCGCGCCAGCGAGGGCGAGAAGGTACTGGCCCTGGACGGCGGCGCCAACGACTACGTGACCAAGCCGTTCGGCATCCAGGAGTTCCTCGCCCGCGTGCGCGTCCTGCTGCGCCAGGCGGCGCAGGGCGAAAGCCCGGAGGCGTCGGTGGCGGTCGGCCCGTTGCAGGTGGACTTCGCCTATCGCCGAGTCACCCTGGAGGGTGCGGAAGTGGCGCTGACGCGCAAGGAGTATGCGGTGCTCGCCGCGCTGGCACGCCATCTCGGACGGGTAGTGACCCAGCAGCAACTGCTCAAGGATATCTGGGGTCCGACCCATGTCGAAGACACCCATTACCTGCGGGTCGTGGTCGGCCACCTGCGGCAGAAACTCGGCGACGATCCGGCCAGCCCGCGCTTCCTGGTGACCGAGGCGGGTGTCGGTTATCGCCTGCGCGACAGCTGACGCGCAGCGCAATTCTGCGCGAGGGGCATGCCTCCCGTGCGTTCATCGCCTATGATGCCGCGCATTCGCGCTGGCCCGGATGCGCCCGGGTCGGTGCCCCGGTGTCACGACGAAGGTCATCATGCAGCAACTGTTGAACGAGATTCTCGATGAAGTCCGCCCGCTGATCGGGCGCGGCAAGGTCGCCGACTACATCCCCGCGCTCGCCGGCGTCGAGCCGAACCAGCTGGGGATCGCCGTGTACAGCCGCGACGGCGAGCTGTTCCATGCCGGCGACGCCCTGCGGCCGTTTTCCATCCAGAGCATTTCCAAGGTGTTCAGCCTGGTCCAGGCGATCCAGCATTCCGGCGAGGACATCTGGCAACGCCTTGGCCACGAGCCCTCCGGCCAGCCTTTCAACTCCCTGGTGCAGCTGGAGTTCGAGCGCGGCAAGCCGCGCAACCCGTTCATCAATGCCGGCGCCCTGGTGATCTGCGACATCAACCAGTCGCGTTTCGCCGCGCCGGCGCAATCGATGCGCGATTTCGTCCGGCGCCTGTGCGGCAACCCGGAAGTGGTGTCGGACTCGGTGGTGGCGCGTTCCGAGTACCAGCACCGCTCGCGCAACGCGGCGGCGGCCTACCTGATGAAATCGTTCGGTAACTTCCACAACGACGTCGAGGCGGTGCTGCTCAGCTATTTCCATCATTGCGCGCTGCGCATGAGCTGCGTCGACCTGGCGCGGGCGTTCTGCTTCCTCGCCGACAAGGGCTTCTGCAAGCACAGCGGCGAGCAGGTACTCAACGAGCGGCAGACCAAGCAGGTCAACGCGATCATGGCCACCAGCGGGCTCTACGACGAGGCCGGCAACTTTGCCTATCGGGTCGGCCTGCCGGGCAAGAGCGGTGTCGGCGGCGGCATCATCGCGGTAGTGCCGGGGCGCTTCACGGTCTGTGTCTGGTCGCCGGAACTGAACGCCGCGGGCAATTCGCTGGCGGGTATCGCCGCGCTGGAGAAACTCAGCGAGCGGATCGGCTGGTCGATCTTCTGAAACCGCCGCCCGTCGTGGCGGCGCTCGAATTCCCGGCGCCGCTGCGCTATGTTCTGCGGCTACCGCTTGCCGGCGCCGGATGCGCCGGTCCACTCGCCAGGAAGGTCGCCATGTCCCGTCCGATCCCCGTTTCCCGTGTCTTCGCCTGCCTCACCGTTCTCGCCGCCTGCGCGCATGCCGGCGCCGCCGAACCGGACTGGCGTGGCTACACCAGCGAACAGCAGCAGCGCAGCGTGCTGGCCGTCGAGCAGGACGCCGAGGCCATCAACAAGCGCTACTACGACAGTGCCTTCGAGGAATTCCTGCCGGAACTGGAGCAACTGGAACTCAGCCTGGCGCAGCCCGTCGTCGCCGTCGACGAGAAAGGCCTGCTGGGCGACTGGAAGTGCCGCTCGACCCAGGCCGACCAGTACGGCATCTATCGCTATCCGAACTTCCAGTGCCGCATCCGGCGTACCGACCGCGGCCTGTTCCTGGAGAAGACCAGCGGTTCGCAGCGGGTCAGCGGCTACCTGTTCCGCGAAGGCACGCAGCGCTACGTGTTCCTCGGCGGCGCCACGGTCAACGACGAGCCCCAGGTGGCCTTCAGTGGCCTGGCCCACGGCGCGCCGGCTGAGTCCGACGTGGTCGCGCTGCTGCGCCCGCACGCCGGTGGCTTCCTCCTGCTGTTCCCGGAACGGCGCGGCGGCTACGAGGTCCTCGAGTTCAGCCGCTGAGGCTCAGGCGTTGTCTTCCTCGTAGCGGTCCAGGGTGTCGCTGGCGATCTGCCGGCCGAGGGCGATCAGTTCCGGCGCCTTGTAGAACTCGAAGAAGCGGCAGACCCGCTTCGGCACGTTGATCAGGATGTCCGGCGGGTAGCCGGCGATCTTGTACTGCGCCAGCGAGGTCTGCATCACCTCGAAGCTCTGGTTGACCAGTTCCAGCAGCGATGCCGGACCGCTGCTTTCCACCACCGTGGTGCCGCTGGCCGACTTCGGCGAGTCCTTGCCTTGCGGCGCCGCGGCCGGCTGTTGCAGTTGCGGCTCGGCGGGCTCCTCGGATTCCGCCGGAACCGGATGGAGCAGGGCGTCGGCGCTCAGCTCCGGCGGGGTATTGTCGTCGCCGTGGCGGCGGAAGAATGAGAGTTTGTGGCCGAGGCTCTCGATCATGCTGTCGAAGCGCCCCTTGAGCGCGGCCGGACGCTCGATCACCGGCAGGTGGTACTGCTTCTGGTTGGTGGCGTTGAGATTGACCGCGATGATCAGGTCGCTGTGGGCCGACACCACCGGCACGATCGGCAACGGGTTGAGCAGGCCGCCGTCGACCAGCATGCGGCTGCCCTGCATGACCGGTGTGAACAGGCTGGGGATTGCCGCCGAGGCGCGCATGGCCTGGTGCAGGCAGCCTTCCTGGAACCAGATTTCCTGCTGGTTGGTGAGGTCGGTGGCAACCGCCGTGTAGGGAATCGACAGGTCCTCGATGTTTACCTCGCCGAGGATCTCGTGGATCTTGCCGAACACCCGCTCGCCGCGGATCGCGCCGAGGCGGAAGCTGACGTCGAGCAGGCGCAGCACGTCGAGGTAATCCAGGCTTTCCACCCACTCGCGGTACTCGCGCAGCTTGCCGGCGGCGTAGATGCCGCCGATCACCGAGCCCATGGAACAACCGGCGATGCAGGTGATCTCATAGCCGCGTGCCTCGAGTTCCTCGATCACGCCGATGTGCGCGTAGCCGCGCGCACCGCCGGAGCCCAATACCAGGGCGACCTGTTTGCTCATCTGCAACCCCTTGCCAATACTGCGTGACGAAGCGAAAACGATACGCGTGTCGCCCGGCCGCCGCCAAGTGCGTCGCGGCGATGCGCGGCCCTTTCCCTGTCCGGAGATCGTTCGATGAAAACCTGGATCGTTCTGCCCGTCCTTGCCCTGACCCTGGCCGGCTGCGCCGGCAAGACCGCCTACCGGGAGAACTGCGCCGACCAGCTGGACGCGGCCTGGAAGGAACTCGACCTGGCCAAGGCCGAAGGCTTCGCCGGCACCGTCAGCTACTCGAAGGCCCTGACCCTGCTCACCGGGGCCAAGACCCAGCAGCAGTTCGAGGCCTACGAGGGCTGCACCAGCAAGGCCGAGAAGGCGCGCTTCTATATCCGCGAGTCGCGCGCCGGGCGCTGAGCCGGGCGCGGCGATCGGTCCTCTGGCGGCGGCGCCGGCTTTGCTAGAATGGGCACTTTTCCGACATCCACGGGAGTACACCGATGAGCGAGGCGATCCGCCTGACCCAGTACAGCCACGGCGCCGGCTGCGGCTGCAAGATTTCGCCCAAGGTACTGGAGGTGATCCTCGCCGGCAGCGGCGCGCAGAACCTCGATCCGAAGCTCTGGGTCGGCAACGCCTCGCGCGACGACGCGGCTGTCTACGCCCTCGACGAGGAGCGCGGGGTGGTCTCCACCACCGATTTCTTCATGCCGATCGTCGACGACCCCTTCGATTTCGGCCGTATCGCCGCGACCAACGCCATCAGCGATATCTACGCCATGGGCGGCGACCCGCTGATGGCCATCGCCATCCTCGGCTGGCCGGTCAACGTGCTGGCCGCGGAAGTCGCCCGCGAGGTGATCGCCGGCGGCCGCAAGGTCTGCGAGGAAGCCGGCATCCCGCTGGCCGGCGGACACTCCATCGACGCCCCCGAGCCGATCTTCGGCCTGGCCGTGACCGGCGTGGTGGAGAAGCGCTTCATGAAACGCAACGACACCGCCGAGGCCGGCTGCAGGCTGTACCTGACCAAGCCGCTGGGCATCGGCATCCTCACCACTGCCGAGAAGAAGGCCAGGCTGCGCGCCGAGGACGTCGGCGTGGCGCGTGACTGGATGTGCACCCTGAACAGGCCCGGCGCGCGCTTCGGCCGGTTGGCGGGGGTCAAGGCGATGACCGACGTCACCGGTTTCGGCCTGCTCGGCCACCTGGTGGAAATGGCCGACGGCAGCAAGCTCACCGCACGCGTGGAGTACGCCGCGGTACCGCGCCTGGCCAGTGCCGAATATTACCTGGAGCAGGGCTGCGTGCCTGGCGGCACCCTGCGCAACTTCGACAGCTATGGCGAGCGCATCGCGCCACTGCCGGAAGTGCAGAAGCTGTTGCTTTGCGATCCGCAGACCAGCGGCGGCCTGCTGGTGGCGGTGGCTCCGGAAGGCGAGGCGGAGTTCCTCGCCGTGGCGGCGGAACTCGGCCTGCAACTGGCGCCGATCGGCGAGCTGGTCGAGCGACAGAGTCTCGCGGTACAGGTGCTGTAATGCGCGACAACACCCAGCACTACCGCGAACTGTTTCTCGACGATATCCCCCTGATGGATGTGCGCGCCCCGGTGGAGTACCACAAGGGCGCCTTTCCCAACACTGTCAACCGGCCGCTGATGAACGACATCGAGCGGCAGAAGGTCGGCACCAGCTACAAGCAGCACGGCCAGCAGGCCGCCATCGCCCTTGGCCACGAACTGGTCTGCGGGGCGCTCAAGGCCGAACGGCTGGCGGCCTGGAAAGCCTTCGCCGAAGCCAACCCGAACGGCTACCTGTATTGCTTCCGCGGCGGCCTGCGCTCGCAGATCGTCCAGCAGTGGCTGAAGCAGGACGCCGGCATCGACTACCCACGGGTGATCGGCGGCTACAAGGCGTTGCGCAACTTCCTTTTCGAAACCACCCGCGCGGCGATCGACGAGTGCGATTTCGTGCTGGTCGGCGGCCTTACTGGTTGCGGCAAGACCGAGGTGATCGCGGCGCTGGACAACAGCCTCGATCTCGAAGGCCACGCCAACCATCGCGGCTCCAGCTTTGGCCGGCGAGCCACGCCGCAGCCGGCGCAGATAGACTTCGAGAACCGCCTGGCCATCGACATCCTGAAGAAGCGTCATCGTGGCGTCGGCCAGTTCGTCCTCGAGGACGAGGGGCGGATCGTCGGCAGCTGCTCCTTGCCGCTGGAGCTGTACCAGGGTATGCAGGGCTACCCGCTGGTCTGGCTGGAGGATGCCTTCGAGCAGCGTGTCGAGCGTATCCTCAGGGACTACGTGATCGATCTGCGCAGCGAGTTCGAGCGCGTGGTGGGCGTGGAGGAGGGCTTCGCCGCCTTCTCCGCCTACCTGCAGAAGAGCCTCGCCGGCATCGTCAAGCGCCTCGGCGGCGAGCGCTACCAGCGGCTGGCGGCGATCCTCGTGCAGGCGCTGGAAGAGCAGCGCCGCGACGGCTCGGTGGATACCCATCGCGGCTGGATCGAGGGGCTGCTCAAGGAGTACTACGACCCGATGTACGCCTTCCAGCGGCAGAGCAAGGAAGACCGCGTCGAGTTCCGCGGCAACCAGGCCGAGGTGATCGGCTACCTGCGCCAGCGTCAGGCGTTGCGGCCATCGTAGTGCTGTACCGGGAGCGCGTTGGCGTCGATGTCCTCCAGGCAGCGCGCGTTGACCGCGGCCATCGCCTGGCCGTCCGGACCTATGCCTTCGCTGAACGGCGCGCAGCCGCAGGTGGGGCAGAAGTGATGCTGCAGGCGGTGGGTGTTGAAGGTGTAGGTGTGCATCGCGCTGGCCGGCGTCTTCAGCGCCAGACGGTCGCGCGGGACGAACCACAGCAGCCAGCCGCGCCGGCTGCACAGTGAACAGTTGCACTGGATCACCTGGTCGAGGTCGCCTTCGACTTCGTAGGCGATGGTTCCGCAGTGGCAGCTTCCTCGATAGTTCATGGCAGGGCTCCTGGGTGAGGGTAGGGCAAGTCTAGCCGCTGCCTCCAGGTGGCGCAGGGCTGCGGCGCAGACGGTCGCGAGAGCTGCGGGGCTGCGGCATAATCGGCGTCCCCTCCGTCGATTTCCGCGAGACCGCCATGCAACTGGACTTCACCACCATCGCTCCCGCCGAGGCCTATCGCTGGTTGGCTTCCACCGTCACCCCGCGACCGATTGCCTGGGTCTCGACCCTGTCCGCCGAGGGCGCCAGCAACCTGGCCCCGTTCAGCTTCTTCCAGGTGATCAGCGACGAGCCGCCGACCCTGATGGTCAACGTCAGCCTGCGCGACGACGGCAGCCTCAAGGACACCCTGCGCAACGTCCAGGCCACCGGGCAGTTGGTGATCCACCTGGTCGGCGCCGCCCAGGCCGAAACCATGAACGCCACCTCCGCCTGGCTGCCCCATGGTGTGAGCGAGATCGAGACGGTCGGCATCCCTACCGTGTCCAGCGTACGCGTGGCGCCGCCGCGGATCGCCGCGGCGGCGGTGGCCTTCGAGTGCGAGGTGGCGGAGATCAAGCCGTATCCGGCGGAGAACCCCAATTGCCACCTGATCTTCGCCCGCGTGCTGCTGGCCCATGTCGACGATGCCGTGCTGGCCGACGAGCGCCATGTGGATAGCGCCCGGCTCGACCTGGTCGGTCGCCTGGGCGGCAGCCACTACAGCCATACCCGCGACACGTTCAGCATGATCCGGCCCAGGTAGCCGGGCTCAGTCCGGCGCCCGCAGGCACTCGTCGACCGTGCGCCGGCACACCGGCGCCTGGCCCGCGGCCTGGCGTTCCTGCCACTGGCGATAGGCGAACTGGTAGCTTTCCGGATACACCCCGCCGCGCTTCAGCGGCGCCACGATACTCGCGCGCAGCGCCTGTTCGGTCAGCGCCAGGTGCGCGGCCAGGCGCTGGAACTGCCAGGGCTGCTGGCCCTGGCGGCGCTCCAGGACCTCGACGTGGTACAGGCCGTCGGCCGCCGCGCTCGACAGGTTGTGCACGATCAGCCAGCGCGACAGGCCCGGCGCCGCCGGCAACGACCAGAGCGGCTGCTCGATCGGGCCGCTCCAGTCGGCCAGGGTGGGGGCGCACAGACTCAGCGACAGCAACAGCGGCAATACGGGACGCATGGCAAGCTCCTTTTTCCATGGGGCGCCCAGTATGGCTCCGCGCTCGACCGACGTCAGCCCGGATATCCTGGAAACGACCTGCGCATATCTCTCCTGGCCATTATCGTGCCACTACCTTGCCCGGCCGCTCAGGTTCGGCGAAAAACGCGCGACACAGCGGGAAATGCGCACGCAGACGGCGCGTCACGGGGGAGGGGAGTCATGCTGGGGTTGCTGCGCAGGCGTCTGGCCGATCTCGGCACGGCGAAGAAACTGGCCATCGGTTTTACCCTGGTCCTGCTATTGACCGCGCTGGTGGCCGCGCTCGCGGTGCTCTCGCTGCATGCGCTGGGGCAGCGCTTCGCGCGCCTGCAGGAGATGAGCGCGATCAATCGCGACGTGCTGGAGGTTCGCCAGGCCGAGAAGGACTTTGCCCTGCACGGGGAAAAGAGCGACGCCGAGCGCTTGCGCCAGCGCCTGGCCGCGACCCTTGAACGGGTGGGCCGGCTCAAGGCCGACGGCGACGCCGATCAGGCGCTTGGCATGGCCGAGGTGGAGCAGGTGCTGGCGGCATACCTAGAAGCGTTCGGCCGCTTCGAGCAGTCCATCCAGGGACGCCAATTGGCTTGGGAAAGCGCCAGTTGGTCGCTGAACGGCGCCGCCAACAGCCTCGATATCCTCCAGTCCAGCCTGGCCGAGGATGGCGCCTATGCGCTGAAGGAGAGCCAGGGGCACGACGGCGAGCCGCTGTTGCAGCAGGCGGCCCAGGTCGCCCAGGTCAATCGCCTGGTCCTTCAGGGGCTGGACGAGGCCCGCTCGCGTCTCGAAGCGCGCGCCGCGGATGCGCAGGAGGGGCCGCCGAAATCGCTGCGCGAGGCGCTGGAGCTGGCAGCCCGGCTGGAGCAGGCGATCACCGACGATGCCTACGTGTCGGTGGTCAAGGACGTGCTGACCAATATCCGCGGTTTCGCCGACAAGCTCGCCGAGTACCGCGCCAGTCAGCTCCAGGAGCGGCAGATGTACGCCGCCATGGGCGAGCGCGCCGGGCAGGTGATGGCGCGTGTCGACCGTAGCTGGGAGGCGCAGCAGCAGGCCATGCTCCACAGCCTGCGGACAAACTCCCTGCTGATCGTCGGCGCCGCCGTGCTGGCGCTGCTGGTGGGCCTGGGCGCGGCCTTCGGCATCAGCCTGCTGATCGTCCGTCCGCTGCGCCAGGCGATGGGTGTGGCGCAGCGGATCGCCGAAGGCGACCTTGCGGTACGGGTCGACAGCGAGCGGCGCGACGAGGTTGGCCAACTGATGGCCGCGATGCGCGCCATGACCGGCAGCCTGCGCGGTATCGTCAGCCAGTTGCAGGACGGCGTCGGGCGGATTGCCGGCGCTTCCGAGGCGCTGTCCGGCGTTACCACGCGCACCCGCCTGGGAATCGACAGCCAGCGGGCGGAAACCGAACAGGTGGCCACGGCGATGAACCAGATGGCCGCCACCGTCCACGAAGTGGCGCACAACGCCGAGGAAGCCGCGGGGTCGGCGGAAAGCGCCGACGGCAAGGTCAGCGTCGGCCAGGAGGTGGTACGCCAGACCCTGGATCGGATCGAGCGACTGGCCGAGGCGGTGCGCGCGGCCACCGCCAGCGTCGAGGCGCTGAGCGCCGACAGCCAGCGCATCGGCAGCGTGCTGGACGTGATCAAGAGCGTGGCCGAGCAGACCAACCTGCTGGCGCTGAACGCCGCCATCGAGGCGGCGCGGGCCGGCGACCAGGGTCGAGGCTTCGCCGTGGTCGCCGACGAGGTGCGGGCGCTGGCGCGGCGCACCCAACAGTCCACGGCCGAGATCGAGACCCTGATCGGTGCCTTGCAGAATGGCACGCAGCAGGCGGTGCAGCGTATGCAGCGCAGCCACCAGTTGGTGGACCAGAGCGTCGACGACGCGTTGCAGACCGAGGCGGCGCTGGGCAACATCGCTACGGCGGTGGCGCTGATCCAGCAGATGAACCAGCAGATCGCCGCGGCCTCCGAGCAGCAGAGCGCGGTCGCCGAGGAGATCAACCGCAGCGTCACGGCGATCCGCGAGGTGGCCGATCAGTCGGCCCAGGCCATGCAGTCGACGGCTTCGTCCAGCGAACAACTGGCGGAGCTGGGGCGCGAACTACAGGGCATGGTCAGGCATTTCCGCTTGTAGCCGCGGCCTGGGCGGCGAGTCTTTCCTGCTGGCGCAGCCAGTAGCGATAAGCACTGACCCCCGAGCGCACCGAGCTGAACACCAGCGGCGGCTTGATCTCGCCGAGCATGCTCGAGCGTTGCAGCAGGTCCAGCGTCTGCCCGGTCACCCGCGCCAGCGACAGGTGCACGCCCTGGGCCTTGAGGATCTGTTGCACCTCGTGGAGGGTGGCCAGGCCGCTGATGTCGAGGTTGGTCATGGCTTCGGCGTTGAGCAGCACCGCATTCGGCCGCTCGCTGCCGTCCACCACGGCAAGCACCCGCTGCTTGAAGTAGTCGGCGTTGAAGAACAGCAGGGGGGCGTCGAAGCGGTAGATCACCAGGCCGGGAAGAGTGGTGGCCTGCGGGTACTTGGCCAGCTCGACCTGGCCGTCGATGCCGTGCATCCAGCCGAGCACCGCGTCGCTCGGGCGATAGGTGTAGTAGAGCAGGCGCAGTACGGCGATGCTGACGGCGACGAAGATTCCCGGCAGCACGCCGACGCTGAGCACGCCGACGGTGGTCAGCAGGCAGAGGCTGAACTCGAAGCGGCTGAGCTTCCAGAAGCCTTTCAGCGCCTGCACGTCGATCAGGCCCCAGCCGGCCAGCAACAGGACCGCGCCGAGCGCCGGCATCGGCACCCAGCCCAGGGGCTTGTTCAGCAGCAACAGGGTGGCGGCGATCACCAGCGCGGCGACCACGCCGACCAGTTGGGTCTTGCCGCCGACCATGTCGTTCACCGCGGTGCGTGAGTCGGCGCCGCTGATGGCGAAGCCCTGGGAGACCCCGGCGCCGATGTTGGCCAGGCCGAGGGCGACGAATTCGTGGTTGGCGTTGATGCTGTAGCCGTGGCGGGCGGCGAAGCTGCGCGCGGTGAGCATGGCGCTGCAGAAGCTGACCACGGTAATGCCGGTGGCGTCGCGCAGCAGGCTTTTCAGTTCCTCCAGGCTGGTCTGCGGCCAGCTCAGTTGCGGCAGCCCGGCCGGTACCTCGCCAAGCAGTTCCACGCCGTAGCGATCCAGGCCCAGCAGTGCCGCGGCGAGGCTGGCCAGGAGGACGCCGCAGAGCGCCCCGGGCAACTGCGGGAAGCGCCGCGGCAGCAGCACCATCAGCAAGAGCGAGAGGCTGCCGAGGATCAGCGTCGGCCAATGGATGTGCAGCAGGTTCTCCAGCAGCGCGAGGATGCCGGCGACGAAGCCGCTGGTCGCCGCCTCGTAGCCGAACAGCTTGCCCAGTTGCCCGACCAGCAGGCTCAGGCCGATGCCGTTGAGGTAGCCGACCAGGATCGGTCGCGAGAGGAAGCTGGCGATGAACCCGGCGCGGGCCAGGCCGGCGACGATGGAGAACAGCCCGACCATGATCGCGACGATCATCGACAGGTCCACCAGGCGCTGCGGATCGCCCGCCGCCAGCGGGGTGATGGCGGCGGCGACCATCGCCGCGGTCGCCGCGTCGGGGCCTACCATCAACTGCCGCGAGCTGCCGATCAGGGCGTAGATCAGCATCGGCAGGATGCACGCATAGAGGCCTACCTGGGGCGGGAAGCCGGCGATCTGGGCGTAGGCGATGGCGGTGGGGATCTGGATCGCCGCTACCGACAGCCCGGCCTGGACATCCGGACGGAACCAGGCGCGGCGGTAGTGGAGCAGGCTATCGAGTCCGGGTACCCAGCGGGCGAGTGGCATGCGGCTGATTCCTTGCAGGCGCGGATGCCGCAGCTTAGCCCGAAGGACAGGCGGCAGGATTGCCGGGAATCATTATTTCTTCAGTGCACACGCTCTTCGAGGCGAGGCGCTATCCGCCGCTTCTTCGCGCCGGCGGCGGACCTCAGACCTTCAACACCAACTTGCCGAAGTTTTCCCCGCTGAACAGCTTGAGCAGCGTTTCGGGGAAGGTCTCCAGGCCTTCGACGATGTCCTCGCGCGATTGCAGCTTGCCTTCCGCCAGCCAGGTGGCCATCTCCTTCAGGCCTTCTGGGAAGCGCTGGGCATAGTCCATCACCACCATGCCTTCCATGCGCGCCCGATTGACCAGCAGCGACAGGTAGTTGGCCGGGCCGCGCACCGCTTCCTTGTTGTTGTACTGGCTGATCGCCCCGCAGAGGACGATGCGTGCCTTGAAGGCGATACGGGTGAGCACTGTGTCGAGGATTTCGCCGCCGACGTTGTCGAAGAACACATCGATACCCTTCGGGCATTCGCGCTTGAGTCCGGCGGCGAGGTCTTCGTTCTTGTAGTCGATGGCGCCGTCGAAGCCCAGTTCTTCGACCAGGAAGCGACATTTCTCGGCGCCGCCGGCGATGCCCACCACCCGGCAGCCCTTGAGCCTGGCGATCTGCCCGGCAACGCTGCCCACCGCACCGGCGGCGCCGGAGATCACCACGGTCTCGCCGTTCTTCGGCTGGCCGACGTCGAGCAACGCGAAGTAGGCGGTCATGCCGGTCATGCCCAGCGCCGAGAGATAGCGTGGCAGCGGCGCGCGGGACGGGTCGACCTTGTAGAAACCCTTGGGCTCGCCGATGAAATAGTCCTGCACGCCGAGGGCGCCGTTAACGTAGTCGCCGGCCTGGAAGCCGGGGTGCTTCGAAACCAGCACCTTGCCGACGCCGAGCGCGCGCATCACCTCGCCGATCCCCACCGGCGGGATGTAGGAGCGGGCGTCGTTCATCCAGCCGCGCATCGCCGGGTCCAGCGACAGGTACTCGTTCTTCACCAGGATCTGGCCCTCGGCCGGTTCGCCGAGCGGGGTCTCGACGAAACTGAAGGTGTCGCGGCCGGGCAGCCCGCTGGGACGCTGGGCCAACTGGTATTGCCGATTGATCTGGGAGGTCATGGCAGGGCACTCGAATGTCGGGAAACAGGCCCCTAGGGATAGCCGGCGCCGGCGCCGGCGGCAAGCGAAGGCGAGTGCGGAAATGACCGGTCATCTATGTCGATGATTCGCCGCCATCAGTCTTATCAGCGGGCTGGATGGCCCATCCTCCAGTCCCCTGATAGTGCTATGCCTTGCGCCGGCCCTGGCTAGACTGGCGCGGCCCGGTTCCGTCGCGGTTGGCGGAAGGCGATTTTCCGAGGAGCAGCAGATGAGCAAACTTCTTTCCGGCCAGGTCGCACTGGTCACTGGCGGTGCGGCGGGCATCGGCCGCGCTACCGCGCTGGCCTTCGCCGCCGCCGGGGTCAAGGTGGTGGTCGCCGATCTGGACAGCGCCGGCGGCGAGGGCACGGTCGAAGCGATCCGCCAGGCAGGTGGCGAAGCCCTCTTCATTCGCTGCGACGTCACCCGCGACGCCGAGGTCAAGGCGCTGGTAGAGGGTTGCGCGGCGGCCTACGGCCGTCTCGACTACGCCTTCAACAACGCCGGTATCGAGATCGAGCAGGGCAAGCTGGCCGACGGCAACGAAGCCGAGTTCGACGCCATCATGGCTGTCAACGTGAAGGGCGTCTGGTTGTGCATGAAGCACCAGATCCCGCTGATGCTGGCCCAGGGCGGTGGCGCGATCGTCAACACCGCCTCGGTCGCCGGGCTCGGCGCGGCGCCGAAGATGAGCATCTACGCTGCTTCCAAGCACGCGGTGATCGGCCTGACCAAATCGGCGGCGATCGAGTACGCGAAGAAGGGCATCCGCGTCAACGCCGTGTGTCCGGCGGTGATCGACACCGACATGTTCCGCCGCGCCTACGAGGCCGATCCGCGCAAGGCCGAGTTCGCCGCCGCGATGCATCCGCTGGGTCGGGTCGGGCGGGTCGAAGAAATCGCCGCCGCGGTGCTCTATCTGTGCAGCGACAACGCAGGCTTCACCACCGGTATCGCCTTGCCGGTGGACGGCGGGGCGACGGCGATCTGAGCGGGCGGCGATACAACCGGGATGCCCCGGCGCGGGGCATTCGCATTCTGTTACAGGTCGGCGCGCGGTTTGGCGCGCCAGGCCACTGCCGGGGGACTAACCTGGGTCGAGAATTCGGGGCCTGAGCCCGTCTCCATCGCATCGGAGCAATAACAATAATGACCGCCGATCCCATCCTGACCCTGTTCCTCCCCATCGCCCTGGGCATCATCATGCTCGGTCTCGGACTGTCCCTGACCCCGGCCGACTTCCTCCGCGTGGTGCGCTACCCGAAGCCGGTGCTGGTCGGCCTGGTGTGCCAGATCGTCCTGCTGCCCCTGGCCTGTTTCCTGATCGTCCAGGGCTTCGCCCTGGAGGCGGCCCTGGCGGTCGGCATGATGTTGCTGGCGGCCTCGCCCGGCGGCACCACCGCCAACCTCTACAGCCACCTGGCGCATGGCGACGTGGCACTGAACATCACCCTGACCGCGGTGAACTCGGTGATCGCCATCCTCACCATGCCGCTGATCGTCAATCTGTCGCTGCAATACTTCATGGGCGACGGGCAGGCGATTCCCTTGCAGTTCGGCAAGGTCGTGCAGGTCTTCGTCATCGTCCTCGGCCCGGTGGCCATCGGCATGCTGGTGCGCAACCGCCTGCCGGCCGTGGCGGATCGCCTGCAGAAGCCGGTGAAGATCCTTTCCGCGCTGCTGTTGCTGGTGATCATCCTGCTGGCGCTGGCCAAGGACTGGCAGACCTTCGTCACCTACGCGCCGGTGGTCGGGCTGGCCGCGCTGGCCTTCAACCTGCTGAGCCTGGCGGTGGGCTACTGGGTGCCGCGCCTGCTGCGCCTGCCGAAGGCCCAGGCGGTGGCCATCGGCATGGAGATCGGCATCCACAACGGTACCCTGGCGATCGCCCTGGCGCTGAGTCCGAGCCTGCTGAACAACAGCACCATGGCGATTCCGCCGGCGATCTACGGAGTGCTGATGTTCTTCACCGCGGCGGCCTTCGGCTGGTGGGTCAGCCGTGGCCACCAGGCCGCGCCGGCGCCCGTGACGGCGCCGGACTGAGGTCGGTCAGCCGCGCCGCCAGTTGAGCACGAACTGAGTCAGCAGGCCGGCCACCAGGCCCCAGAACGCCGAGCCGATGGACAGCAGGGTGAAGCCGGAGGCGGTGACCATGAAGGTCACCAGCGCGGCCTCGCGCTGGCGCTCGTCGGCCATCGAGTTGGCCAGGCCGTTCATGATCGAGCCGAGCAGTGCGATGGCGGCGATGGACAGTACCAGTGCCTTGGGGAACGCCGCGAACAACGCTGCCAGGGTGGCGCCGAAGGTTCCTGCGACGCAGTTGAAGAAGCCGCACCAGAGCGCCGCGGTATAGCGCTTGTGCGGGTCCTCGTGGGCCGAGGGTCCGGTGCAGATCGCCGCGCTGATCGCCGCCAGGTTGATCCCGTGGGAGCCGAACGGTGCCAGCAGGATCGAGGCGATGCCGGTACTCGAGATCAGCGGCGAGGCTGGCACCTGGTAGCCGTCGGCGCGCAGCACGGCGATGCCGGGCATGTTCTGCGAAGCCATGGCGACGATGAACAGCGGGATGCCGATGCTGATGGTGGCGGCCAGGGAGAAGCTCGGCGTGGTCCACTCCGGTACCGCCAGTTCCAGGCGGAACCTGCTGAAGTCCAGTTGGCCCAGTATCCCGGCCAGCAGCACCCCCACCAGTAGCGCAGCGAACACCGCATAGCGCGGCGAGAAGCGTTTGCACAGCAGATAGCTGAAGAACATCGCCAGCACCAGCAGGGTCTGTTGCTCGGCGGCGTTGCAGATCTCGATGCCGATGCGGAACAGCACCCCGGCCAGCAGCGCCGAGGCCAGCGAGGAGGGAACCTGGCGCATCAGGCGTTCGAAGCTGCCGGTGACGCCGCACAGGGTGATCAGGAGGGCGCAGACGATGAAGGCGCCGATCGCCTCGCTGTACGGCACTCCGGGCAGGCTGCTGATCAGCAGCGCCGCGCCGGGGGTGGACCAGGCGATCACGATCGGCACCCGGTAGCGCAGGGTCAGGCCGATGGTCGCCAGGCCCATGCCGATCGACAGGGCCCAGATCCACGAGGAAATCTGCGCGCTGCTGAGACCGGCGTTCTGCCCGGCCTGGAACATCAGTACCAGCGAGCTGGTGTAGCCGGTGAGCATGGCGACGAAGCCGGCCACCACGGCGGCGGGAGAGGAGTCGGCGAACGGACGCAGACGAGGCTGGGGCTGGGTGGTTTCGGTCATGCCGGGTACTTCCATGGAGTGTGCGGGACGACCGGGCACGGCGGTGGGCGGAGCCACGGGGCAGGTTGCGCGAGGCGCGGAGTGCCGATCATCTTTTTCTGTTTTGCGCAGCCTAAACAGCCGGCCAGGGGCTGTCCCGGTACAGCCGCGGACATAGTTGGCCATACAGTCGCAGCTGCCGGAAGCTGGCGGAGCTGGTAACTTCCCGGCATTTGCCGAGGAGCTTCGCCATGGATGCAAACCCCTACGCCACGCCGCGTGTCGAATTGGTCGAGCAGGGCATACCGGATGCTTTCCGCCGGCGCTGGACGCCCGCGCAACTGCGCATCCTCGCCTGGCTCTGCCTGGCCTCGATAGCCGGCGGCGTGGTGCTGATGGTGCTCAGCCTGCTGGAGGCATTCGGCGACGGCGCCGCGTTCAGGGTCTACGCCGACTGGCTGGGCCTGCTCCTCAGCCTGCTCGGCGCCTACCTGCTGCTGCGGCTCAAGCACCTGGTCGAGTCGCGCTTTCGCGGCCCCTCGCTGGCCTGGCCGGTATGGTTGTCGATTCTCCTGACCCTGCTGGGCGAGGGCTGGAGCCTGCTGGCGGTTACCGACGATGCGCTGCAGGGCTGGAACTGGCAGGCGCTGGTGTACTTCGCGCTGCTTGCGCTGATCGGCGCTACCACCCTCTGGCTGGGCCTGCGTCTGCTCAAGCAGGAAAACCTCTATCCGTCGCTGCGGATCATGGCCTGGCTGGACATCGCCGGCGGCGCGATGCTGGCTTCGGTGCTGTTGCTGGTGCTGGCGGTACTGCCGCTGCTGGCAGCCACCGTGGCCATGGCGCTGGCCTGCTGGCGCGCGGCGCGGGAGTTGGAGCGGAGCTAGCGGGCAGCCGGTCGGCTTGTCGAGCGTCCATGCGCCAGGCCCATGGGGCGTCAGTCGGCGGCCTCCGTCGCCGCTTCGCCGCGGCTGCCTGCATGCGCCCGAGCCAGGGTGCGATTGACCGCCAGCCAGCCGGAGACCGCTTCGCCGCCGGCTTCCTCGAAGCAGCGTTGGAGCAGCCGCGACTGCTCGCGACGCAGCGCCTTTTCCAACCGCACGCCCTCGGCGGTGAGGCCGAGGAGGCGTTTGCGCTTGTCGTCGTCGGCGGTGGCGCTGCCGATCAAGTTCATCTCCAGCAACTGGCGCAGCGGGATGTTCAGCGCCTGCTTGGTCACGCCGAGCAGGGCCAGCAGTTCCTTCACGCTGAGGCCCGGATAGCGGGCGATGAAGAACAGCACGCGGTGGTGCACGCGACCCAGGCCGCGGCGGGCGAGCATCTCGTCAGGCTTGGTGGTGAAGGCCTGGTACGCGAAGAAGAAGGCTTCCATCATGGCCTGCTGCTGGACGGCGTGGTTTTTCAGGTCAGGCATATTGACGCTTCCGGGTGCGGCATCGTAGTTTCGGTCAAGCAGTTTGACTCATTTTTCCCCGCCTACGCTACCGGTGATCCCATGGCCTTCTCTGAACGCATCTCCCGCCTGAAAAGCTCCTTGATCCGCGAAATCCTTGCCGCGGCGCAGCGTCCGGAGGTGATGTCGTTCGCCGGCGGGCTGCCGGCCGAGCCGATGCTGCCGAAGGTGCAGTGGGAGCAGATGCCGGCCTCCATGGGCCAGTACGGCATGAGCGAAGGCGAGCCTGCCCTGCGCGAAGCCATCGCCGCCGAAGCGCGTGCCCTCGGCGTCCCCTGCGAGGCGAGCCAGGTGCTGATCGTCAGCGGTTCGCAGCAGACCCTCGACCTGGCCAGCAAGCTGTTCATCGATCCGGGCACCGAGGTGCTGCTCGAGGCGCCGACCTACCTCGCCGCGCTACAGGCCTTCCAATTGTTCGGCGCCGATTGCGTGACCGTGCCGCTGGGTGCCGAGGGCCCCGACCTGGTTGCCCTGCGGCAGCGCCTGGAGCGACACAAGCCGGCCTTCGCCTACCTGATCCCGACTTTCCAGAATCCGTCCGGCGTGCGCTACAGCGAGGAACGCCGCGACGCGGTGGCGGCGCTGCTAGACGAATTCGGCGTGACCCTGATCGAAGACGAACCCTATCGCGAACTGGTGTTCGACGAGGGCCGCGCAACCCCGCTGGTCAGCCGCCTGCGCAAGTCCAGCTGGATCTATACCGGCACGGTGTCGAAGACCCTGCTGCCGGGCCTGCGCGTCGGTTTCCTGATCGCCACCCCGGACCTGTTCCCCCACCTGCTGCGGCTGAAACAGTCGGCCGACCTGCATACCAACCGGGTAGGGCAGTGGCAGGCGCTGCAATGGTTCGGCAGCGAGGCCTACCGCCAGCACCTGGCCGAACTGCGCGAGTTCTACCGGGGCCGCCGCGACGCCATGCAGGAGGCGCTGCTGGAGCACTTCGGTGAGCTGGCCGAATGGAATATCCCGGAGGGCGGGCTGTTCTTCTGGCTGACCCTCAGGCAGCCGCTGGATACCCGCACCCTGCTCCAGCCGGCGCTGGCCGCCGATGTCGCATTCATGCCCGGCGAACCTTTCTTCGCCGAGCCGGAGCAGAACCTCGGGCGTCTGCGGCTGAACTTCAGCCACGTCGCCCCGGAGCGCCTGCACGAAGGCCTGCGGCGCCTGGCCAAGGTCGTCCGCGACGCCCAGGCCGCCGAAGCGGCCTGAACCCTCATCGGCGCTCCTTCCGGGGCGCCGGCCATCCGATCCGAGGAGCGACACGATGTACAAGGTCTACGGTGATTACCGTTCGGGCAACTGCTACAAGATCAAGCTGGCCATGTCGCTGCTCGGCATCGACTACCAGTGGGTACCGGTGGACATTCTCAAGGGCGAGACCCAGACCCCGGAGTTCCTGGCGAAGAACCCCAACGGCAAGATACCGGTGCTGGAGCTGGAGGACGGCAGTTGCCTGTGGGAGTCCAACGCCATCCTCAACTTCCTCGCCGACGGCAGCGCCCTGTTGCCCAGCGAACCGCGCCTGCGCACCCAGGTGCTGCAATGGCAATTCTTCGAGCAATACAGCCATGAGCCCTATGTGGCCGTGGCGCGCTTCATCAAGCTCTACCTCGGCCTCCCGGAAGCCCGCCGCGCCGAGTTCGAAGAGAAGAAGATCGGCGGCTACAAGGCCCTCGACGTCATGGAGAAACAGCTGTCGCGCACGCCATTCCTGGTCGGCGAACAGTTCTCCATCGCCGATATCACCCTCTACGCCTACACCCATGTCGCCCATGAAGGCGGCTTCGACCTGACGGCCTACCCGGCGATCCGCGCGTGGATCAAGCGAGTGGGGGAGGTGCCGGGGTATGTGGGGATGCTGGATTGAGGGGAGCTTCGATCAGCGGTTGGCGAGGCAGTGATTTCTGTCATGAGCGGGAGTTTCGGGTAGAGCGAAATTTTTATGCATCGGGCTGGATGCGCGTTTTTCCTGATTATTCGTAGCTCGCTTTCCTGGCGCTGCTGTTGGTACCCGGCGCTGCGCTGGTGGCGGGTCAGTTGCTGGCCGTTGAGGTCGATGCCCAGGAGGGCAACGACCGACTGGCCGCGCTAGCCGACCCGACTACTGTCGGGCAGCTTTCTCGCCAGTAGGCGCACAGCACTGTCGAGCGGGTAAGCGGTGCGCAATTCTCTGTCGTCGCCGTACGCGGCCTACCGCATAAGTTGGTCATCGAGGGCTTGGCGATAGGCGCTGCGGCGGTCATCGAATCCTGCTTTCCTGACTGCTCGGGTCGCTATCGATTTCCGTCCAGCCGGTGCGGTACGGGCGTGTCCAGGGTAAACGCAGCGGTGCGTCCCGCCTGCAGTCGGTCACGGCGCAACTTCCTCGCCGGTGGCCATGGGACCGCCCATCTCGATTAATAACAATTCCCGTGCCAGTCTTTCATGGCTCTTTTAATCAATCTCATTCAATGGCTGATTGTTATCCATGTCTCATTCTGAAAAGAAATATAACAAGTGAATTGAGCAAGAAGTTGCGCAGTGTTGTGCAACTTTTTGCGCAGTAGTGTTCAGGCCAGTATTTTCAAGGGCTGTGGACTGTTATTGGGGATGTTTCTTGGTTTTCATTGTGCAACTTCTTGCACAATCGCTATTACGCTCTAAATCAGCTGTTGGTCCGCTTGGAAGGCCTATGTTTCGAGGCTCTCCGGAGAAATCCATACTGCCTGCCTTATTTTTTATAAATTGTTAACTACCTGTTTTGGTAGGGTTTTCCAAATGGCCATCAATGTCGTTATGATGGCTATAGCCAAGCCGTAAAGGGCATGGACGCAGACGCCTGACGTTTGGCTGAAAATCTTTCATTGATTCGTATCAATGAATAGGAAAATTCCCAAAGAGGGAATGTCCTGTTGCTTGCCAGTTTTTATGTTGTTTTCATGGAAAAGGCAAAGAGCTCTTCAGACTATTGGGATTTTCGTTCGGTTTTTATGCCAACTAGTTGAATTGTTAAGATATTCATTGGCGCACATGGTGTGCATTGAAGGGTTAGGATGACCTATTCGAGCAAGCTCTCCTCGCATTATCTGGAACTCGCGGAACAGCCGATTTCAAAGGATGTCTTTGCGGGTGAGGATGTGCGTTTTTCCAGCGAATACGAGGCGCTGGAAAATGAGCTGGGCAAGGCGCTCTCGCTCCATGAGAACGGCCAGACCGACTGGTTGAAAATCCTGGAAAACAGCGAAGCGCTGCTTCGTGCCCAATCCAAGGACCTGCGTGTTGCAGCCTGGTTGACCTGGGCCCTCTACCAACGGGAATCCTTTCCCGGTTTGCTGGCCGGACTGGGATTGCTGGAACGTCTGTGCAGCCGGCACTGGGTCGAGATCCATCCGCTCAAGGCGCGCACTCGCGCCGCGGCCATTGCCTGGCTGGTGCCCCGGCTGGAGCAGGCGCTGAACGAGAACGTACCGATCAAGGAGCAACTCCCCCTGTTCCGGCGTCTCGCCGAGCACCTGGAAAAACTCGATACCGCGCTGACCGCGCAACTGGGCGACGACGCGCCCTTGTTGCTGCCGATCAGCCGACGCCTTTCGGGCATGCTCCAGCGCGCCGCCGACAACCAGCCCGAACCTGGCGTGGTCGGCGCCGTGGTGGCCCAGGTCAAGCAGGCGGCCAGCCAGTTGCTGGCGCCGGGTGCGCCCATCGACAACGAGCGCGACGCCCACAAGGCCATGCGCGCCCAGCAGGAGGCCGCACGCCCCCTGTGCGCCTGGTGGCTGAAGCAGAAGGCCACCGATCTGCGCGCGCTGCGCCTCAACCGAACGATGCTCTGGCTGCCCATCGAGTCCATGCCCGAGCGCAATGCCGAACAGGTCACCGCGCTAAGGGGAGTGCCGGCGGACAAGCTGAAAAGCTACCAGGAGCGTTTCGCCCAGGGCCTGTACGCCGATCTCCTGGTGGAGCTGGAGGCGAGCCTGGCACGGGCGCCGTTCTGGTTCGACGGCCAGCGCCTGGTCTGGGAGTGCCTGCAAGGGCTCAACGCCGAGCAGGCGATGCGGGAAGTCGAAATGCATTTCGCCTTGCTCCTGCAGCGTCTGCCGGGGCTGGTGGAGCTGCGTTTCCACGATGGCAGCGCATTCGCCGATGCGGCCACCCGCGGCTGGATCAGCGCCCATGTCATGCCCCATCTCCAGAACGACAGTGCGCCGCGCAAGGTCGAGACCGTGGCCCTGCAGGCCGAATGGGACGTCGCCCTGGACGAGGTCCAGCCGGTGTTGCGCAAGGACGGCCTGAAGGCGGCGGTACAGGTGTTGAAGCAGGGCATGAAGCGCGCCCACGGCGGGCGCGCCCGGTTCTTCTGGCAACTGAGCCTCGCGCGACTGTGCTTCCTGGCGAAGAAGTACGAGCTGGCCAAGACCCAGCTGGAGAGCCTCGACCATCAGTTGCACGAATTGGGATTGCACGCCTGGGAGCCCGATCTGGCGCTGGATGTACTGCACCTGCTGCATAGCTGCTGCGAGCTGTTGCCGCAGAACCACGCCGTGCGAGAACGCAAGGAAGACATTTATCGCAGGCTGTGCCACCTCGATCTCGAGGTGGTGCTCGAATAGGGCTTCGCGCCCTCAATTCTCAAGGAGAAAAAGCCATGGCCAAAGAAGGCTCGGTAGCCCCAAAGGAACGCATCAACGTCACCTTCAAGCCCGCCACCGGCGGTGCCCAGGAGGAAATCGAACTGCCGTTGAAGCTACTGGCGATCGGCGATTACACCCAGCGCACGGATGAGCGCAAGGTGGAGGACCGCAAGCCGATCGGCATCGACAAGATGACCTTCGACGAGGTCCTGGCCAAGCAGGAGCTGGGGCTGACGCTGAGCGTACCCAATCGTCTCCAGGAGGAGGGCGGCAGCGACGAGCTGGCGGTGGGGCTGCAGATCAACTCGATGAAGGACTTCAACCCGGCCAGCATCGTCGAGCAGGTGCCCGAGCTGAAGAAGCTGATGGAGTTGCGCGATGCGTTGGTGGCCCTCAAGGGCCCGCTGGGCAACGCCCCGGCGTTCCGCAAGGCCATCGAAAGCGTACTCGCCGACGACGAGTCCCGTAGCCGTGTGCTGGGCGAGCTGGGGCTGAGCGCCGCCCCCTCCCAGGACGCCTGAGCCACCCCCTAGCCAAGGAAGCAGATACATGAGCACCAGTGCCGCACAGCAAGGCCGGAACCAGAACGGCGAATACAACATTCTCGACAGCATCATCGCCGAGACCCGCCTGAGCCCGGACGACGAGGCCTACGACATCGCCAAGCGCGGCGTCTCCGCCTTCATCGAGGAATTGCTCAAGCCGCAGAACGACGGCGAGCCGGTGAAGAAGGCGATGGTCGACCGGATGATCGCCGAGATCGACGCCAAGCTCAGCACGCAGATGGACGAGATTCTCCATCATCCCGATTTCCAGGCGCTGGAGTCGGCCTGGCGCGGCCTGCAACTGCTGGTCGACCGCACCAACTTCCGCGAGAACATCAAGATCGAGATTCTCAGCGTTTCCAAGCAGGACCTGCTGGACGATTTCGAGGACTCGCCCGAGGTGATGCAGTCCGGCCTGTACAAGCACATCTACACCGCCGAATACGGCCAGTTCGGTGGCCAGCCGGTCGGCGCCATCATCGCCAACTACTACATGTCGCCCAGTTCGCCCGACGTCAAGCTGATGCAATACGTCTCCAGCGTGGCCTGCATGGCCCATGCGCCATTCGTGGCGGCCGCCGGTCCGAAGTTCTTCGGCCTGGAAAGCTTCACCGGCCTGCCGGACCTGAAGGACCTGAAGGATCATTTCGAAGGCCCGCAGTTCGCCAAGTGGCAGAGCTTCCGCCAGTCCGAGGATTCCCGCTACGTGGCGCTGACCGTACCGCGCTTCCTGCTGCGCACGCCCTACGATCCGGAAGAGAATCCGGTCAAGTCGTTCGCCTACAAGGAGACCGTGGCCAACAGCCACGAGCATTACCTGTGGGGCAACACCGCCTATGCCTTCGGCACCAAGCTGACCGACAGCTTCGCCAAGTATCGCTGGTGCCCGAACATCATCGGGCCGCAGAGCGGCGGTGCGGTAGAGGACCTGCCGTTGCACCACTTCGAGAGCATGGGCGAGATCGAGACCAAGATCCCCACCGAGGTGCTGGTGTCCGATCGCCGCGAGTACGAACTGGCCGAGGAAGGCTTCATTTCCCTGACCATGCGCAAGGGCAGCGACAACGCCGCGTTCTTCTCCGCCAGCTCGGTGCAGAAGCCGAAGTTCTTCGGCATCAGCGCCGAAGGCAAGGCCGCGGAGCTGAACTACAAGCTCGGCACCCAGTTGCCGTACATGATGATCGTCAACCGCCTGGCCCATTACCTGAAGGTCCTGCAACGCGAACAGCTGGGGTCGTGGAAGGAGCGTACCGACCTCGAGCTGGAGCTGAACAAGTGGATCCGCCAGTACGTCGCCGACCAGGAAAACCCCAGCGCCGAAGTGCGCGGCCGTCGCCCGCTGCGCGCTGCACAGATCATCGTCAGTGACGTCGAGGGCGAGCCGGGCTGGTACCGCGTCAGCCTGAACGTGCGCCCGCACTTCAAGTACATGGGGGCGGACTTCACCCTGTCGCTGGTCGGTAAGCTGGACAAAGAGTAAGCGGAGCTTTCCATGACCGGATACGGCAGCCTGTTCGAGCGCCTGAACGGCGACGCGGATAAGCGCGTCGGCTGGAGCCGCGAGGTTTCCGCCATGGCGTCGGTGGCTGCCCATCTGGGCAAGATGCTCAGCACCCGGGCGGGCAGCGTGCAGACGCTGTCCGACTACGGGTTGCCCGATCTCAACGACATGCGCCTGAGCCTGCACGACTCCCTGAGCCAGGCCCGCTCGGCCATCGAAGGTTTCATCGAGGCTTACGAACCGCGCTTGAGCGACGTGCGTGTCGTTTCCCTGCCGCGCGACAACGACCAGCTCCGCCTGGCCTTCAGCATCGAAGGGTTGCTGGAGGTGGAAGGTTTCAAGCGCCAGGTGAGTTTTTCCGCATGCCTGGATGGCAGCGGCCAGGTGAAGGTCAGCTAAGGAGGTTTCGATGTCCGGCAAACCCGCAGCCCGCGTTTCCGATCCAACCGCTTGTCCGCTCCCCGGGCACGGCAGCAATCCAATCGTCGTCGGTTCCGCCGACGTGTTCTTCGACGGCCTCGCGGCGGCCCGCCAGGGTGACGCCTCGGCCTGGCGCGCTTCGATGCCTGGTTCGTCCATGAGGTCTTCTGAGATGGGCGCGAATCGGGTCGATTACGGAAAGACAACGGACACCGTGGGTTTCCGATCTTCAGGCCAGAAATGTCATTGCGGTTTTGGCGGCAGCGGTCAGACGACTGCCATCAGTGAAACGATATCCAGCAGGTAGGCCGTGTCCTTCAATCATTACTACCAGAGCGAACTCACCGCACTGCGCCAGCTGGGGCGCCGTTTCGCCGAGCGTAGCCCGGCCCTGGCCCCGTTTCTCGGGCAGGTCGGACGCGATCCGGATGTCGAGCGCCTGCTCGAGGGCTTTGCCTTCCTGACCGGGCGGTTGCGGCAGAAGCTGGACGACGAGTTGCCGGAACTCAGCCACTCGATGATGCACCTGCTGTGGCCGAACTATATGCGCCCGCTGCCGGCTTTCAGCATTCTCCAGTTCGACCCCCTGACCCGCCCGGGCGGGGCGCTGCGCGTGGAGCGCGATACGCCGGTCGAGAGCCGGCCGGTGGGCGAGGTCGCCTGTCGCTTCCGTACCTGCTACGCCACCGAGGTCCTGCCGCTGGTGCTGGAGGCGCTCAACTATTCGGTGACCGGCGAGGGTGCGCTGCTCGGCCTGCGCCTGGCGATGAACTGCGACGGGCATCTCGGCGAGCTGGGCCTGAGTCGGCTGCGCCTGCACCTGGCCGGCGAGCGCTACATCAGCCAGATGCTCTACCTGTGCCTGCTGCGCAACCTGGAGAGCATCCAGCTGATTCCGCTGGACGCCCATGGGCGGCCGCTGGATGGCGTGGCCGGCAAGCCGATGTCGTTCCGCCTGACGGGCGAGCGGGTGCAGCCGGTGGGGTTCGCCGAAGACGAGGCGTTGATTCCCTATCCGCTGAATACCTTCCGTGGCTATCGCTACCTGCAGGAATACTTCGCGTTCCAGGACAAGTTCCTGTTCGTCGACGTGGATGGCCTTGACCTGCTCGGCGCTCTGCCCGAGGAAACCCTCAAGCAGGTCCGCGGCCTCGAGTTGCGCTTCGATATCCGCAAGAGCGGCATCCAGCGCCTGCACCCGACGCTGGAGAACGTCAAGCTGTACTGTACGCCGGTGGCCAACCTGTTCCGCCACGATGCGCTGCCGATCCGCCTAGACGGCAAGCAGGACGAATACCTGCTGATGCCGGCCGAATACAGCCTGGAGGACTGCGGGGTGTTCTCGGTAGAGGGCGTCACCGGCTGGCGGCCGGGCGGGCTCGGCTACCAGGCCTATGTGCCGTTCGAGTCCTTCGAGCACGATCCCAGCTTCGACGTCCCGGAAGCACGGCCCCACTACAGCGTCCGGCAACGGACCTCGTTGCTGCACGATGGCCTGGACACCTACCTGAGCTTCGGCATCCGCCATCCCGAGCAGATCGAGACGCTGTCGGTGGAACTGACCTGCACCAACCAGAACCTGCCCCAACGGCTGCGCCTGGGCGATATCTGCGTCGCCTGCGAAGGCACGCCGGAGTTCCTCGGTTTCCGCAATATCACCCCGGCGACGCCGAGCTACGCGCCGCCGCTGAACCGCGATTTCCTCTGGAAACTGATCAGCAACATGTCGCTCAACTACCTGTCGCTGGCCAACGTCGACGCGCTCAAGGTGATCCTCGAAACCTACGACCTGCCGCGCTACTACGACCAGCATGCGGCGAAGGTCAGCAAGCGCCTGCTGGGCGGGCTCAAGTCGGTCCGCCACGAGCATGTCGACCGCCTGCATCGGGGCCTGCCGCTGCGCGGCTTGCGTACCGAGCTGACGATCGATCCGGAAGGCTACATCGGCGAGGGCGACCTGTTCGTGTTCGCTTCGGTTCTGAACGAATTTTTCGCGCTTTACGCCAGCATCAACTCCTACCACGAGTTGCGGGTGAGGAGCACACAGGGAGACGTGTACCAATGGAAACCGCGCATGGGTTTGCAGCCCCTGCTGTAAGCGCGCTGGCCCGGGGCATTCGCGAGTACTCGCTGTTCCAGGCGGTCCTGCTGGTCATGGATCGCCTGCGTCAGGAATATCCCGGCCTGGGAGACGAGGCGCTCTACGATCAGTTGGAATTCCAGGCCAATCCTAGCCTCGGTTTCCCGGGCAGCGATGTCGATCGGGTGGAGTTCTTCGAAGAGCGCGGCATGCTGCGGGCGCGGCTGCGTTTCAACCTGATCGGCTTGTTCGGTGCCAGTTCGCCGTTGCCGGCGTTCTACAGCGAGCAGGCTCTGGGCGACAGCGAGGAGGGCAATCCTACGCGGAACTTCCTCGATCTCTTCCATCACCGCCTGCATCGGCTGCTGTTGCCGATCTGGCGCAAGTACCGCTACCGGGTGAGCTTCCAGAGCGGCGCGAGCGATGCGTTCTCCGCTCAGTTGTTCGCCCTCGTCGGATTGGGCGGGGAAGAGATCCGCAAGGCCAGGGAACTGAACTGGAAACGCCTGCTGCCCTACCTGGGCCTGCTCAGCCTGCGGGCGCACTCGGCGGCCTTGATCGAGTCGGTGCTGCGCTACTACTTCAAGCATGCCGAACTGGTCGCCGAGCAGTGTATCGAACGGCGCGTCGCGATCCTCGAAGAGCAGCGCAACCGGCTCGGCCTGTTCAACAGCCAGCTTGGCGAAGACGCGGTGCTGGGCGAACGGGTCCGCGACCGCAGCGGCAAGTTCCGCATTCATATCCGCCAGCTCGACTGGCAGCGCTTCCACGAGTTCCTGCCGATCGGTCCCGGCTACCAGCCGCTTTGCGCGCTGGTTCGCTTCACCCTGCGCGACCCGCTCGACTACGACATCCGGCTGGTCTTGCGCCACGAGGAAATCCGTGAGTTCCGCATCGGCGCGCAGAACGCCTGCCGCCTTGGCTGGACCAGCTGGCTGGGCCGGGAGCGTGCGGATGGCGTGGTGACGCTGGGCAGCAAGATTCATTAAGGATGGATGAGCATGATCAACGTAGACCTGCAACAACTGATTCAGGCGCTGGATGCCGACACCCGGCGCGACCTCGAAGGCTCGGCCGAGCGCTGCGTAGCCCGTGGCGGCAGCAAGGTACTGGTGGAGGACCTGTTGCTGGGCCTGCTGGAGCGTCCCCAGGGACTGCTGGCGCGCGCCCTGCAGGATGCCGCGGTGGACGCCGGCGAACTCAACGCCGCGTTGCAAGCGCGGGGCGAGCATAGTGCCTCGCGCAATCCGGTGTTCGCGCCCGAGCTGGTGCAGTGGCTGCAGGATGCGCTGTTGCTGGCCAACCTCGAACTGGGCCGTAGCCAGATCGACCAGGCGGCATTGATCCTGGCCCTGCTACGCAACCCGTTGCGCTATGCCGGCAGCCGCTACCAGCCGCTGCTGGCGCGGCTCGACATCGAGCGGTTGAAGGATTTCGCGCTCTCGCAGCCGCTGGAGGGCGCGCCCAGCGGCAAGCCGGGCGGCGGCGAGTCCCTGTTGCAGCGTTTCACCCACAACCTTACCCAGCAGGCGCGCGACGGCAAGCTCGATCCGGTGCTCTGTCGCGACGGGGCTATTCGCCAGATGGTCGACATCCTGGCCCGTCGGCGGAAAAACAACCCCATCGTGGTCGGCGAGGCCGGCGTCGGCAAGACCGCCATCGTCGAAGGCCTGGCCTCGCGGATCGCCGCAGGGGAAGTGCCGCCGGCGCTGAGGGACGTCGAGCTGTTGTCCCTCGACATGGGCCTGTTGCAGGCCGGTGCCAGCGTGAAGGGCGAGTTCGAGCGGCGCCTGAAAGGCGTCATCGACGAAGTGAAGGCAGCGCTCAGGCCGACCATCCTGTTCATCGACGAGGCCCATACGCTTATCGGCGCGGGCGGTCAGGCCGGCGGCTCGGATGCCGCCAACCTGCTAAAGCCGGCCCTGGCACGTGGCGAGTTGCGCACCATCGCGGCGACGACCTGGGCCGAATACAAGAAGTATTTCGAGAAGGACCCGGCGCTGGCCCGGCGCTTCCAGCCCGTGCAGTTGCATGAGCCGAGCGTTGCCGAGGCGGTGACGATCCTGCGTGGCCTGGCCCGGGTTTACGAGGAAAGCCACGGTATCTACCTGCGCGACGACGCGGTGGTGGCCGCCGCCGAACTGTCCGCCCGCTACCTGGCGGGTCGCCAGTTGCCGGACAAGGCCGTCGACGTCCTCGACACCGCCTGTGCGCGGGTGCGCATCAGCCTGGCGGCGGCGCCGGAGAGCCTCGAGCGCCTGCGCGGCGAGCTGGCCGAAGGCGAGCGCCAGCGCCAGGCCCTGCGCCGCGATGCCGAGGCAGGCCTGCCGATCGACCACGATACCCTGCAGGCGCTGGAGGAGCGCCTGGCCCAGGCGGAAAGCGAGCGGCACGTACAGGAGGACCAGTGGAGCCGCCAGCGCGAACTCGCCGAGCGCCTGCTCGCCCTGCGCCAGCAATTGGCCAGGGCCCGCGAGGCGAACCGGGAAGAGCAGGGCGGCGAGGCGGACGCGGAGACTTTCCCGGCCGACGAGCATGGCGGTGTCGAAGCCCTGGAAAAGGCCCTTCACGAAACCCGCCAGGCGCTCGTCGATGCCCAGGCCCAGGGGCGGCTGGTCAGCTTCGAGGTCTGCCCGCGCCTGGTTGCCGAGGTGATCGGCGCCTGGACCGGCGTACCGGTGGAACAACTGGCGCGGGAACACAACGCCAAGGTGATGGGGTTCGCCGACGACCTGCGGGCGCGGATCCGTGGCCAGGAACAGGCGGTCAGCGCCCTGGACCGCGCGATGCGCGCCACCGCGGCCGGGCTGAACAAGCCCGATGCGCCGGTCGGCGTGTTCCTGCTGGTGGGCCCGAGCGGGGTGGGCAAGACCGAGACCGCGCTGGCGCTGGCCGACCTGCTGTATGGCGGCGAGCGTTTCATCACCACCATCAACATGTCCGAGTTCCAGGAGAAGCACACCGTCTCGCGCCTGATCGGCGCGCCGCCCGGCTATGTCGGCTATGGCGAGGGTGGCATGCTCACCGAGGCGGTACGCCAGAAGCCCTATTCGGTGATATTGCTGGACGAGGTGGAGAAGGCCGATCCGGACGTGCTCAACCTGTTCTACCAGATCTTCGACAAGGGCGTGGCCAACGATGGCGAAGGGCGCGAGATCGATTTCCGCAATACCTTGATCCTGATGACCTCCAACCTCGCCAGCGAGCACATCGCCGCGCTTTGCCAGGACGGCGCGCGGCCTTCCGCCGAACTCCTGGAGGAAACCATCCGGCCGGCGCTCAGCCGGCATTTCAAGCCGGCGCTGCTGGCGCGCATGCGCGTGGTGCCTTACTACCCGGTGGGCGGCCCGGTACTGCGCGAGCTGATCGAGATCAAGCTGCAACGCCTCGGCGAGCGCCTGGCGCGCCGTCAACTGGCTTTCGACTACAGCCGGGCGCTGGTGGGCCACCTGGCCGAGCGTTGCACCCAGAGCGACAGCGGCGCACGGTTGATCGACCACCTGCTGGACACGCACCTGCTGCCGCTGGTGGCCGACCGTTTGCTGGAAGCGATGGCGCGCGACGAGCGTCTCGAGCGGGTCCATGCGACGCTGGGCGAGCACGGCCGCGTGCTCTGCGAGTTCGCCTGAGGTGGGTGCGATGTTCAGCCGCGTACCGCAACCCCTGGCCTTCGCCGAAGCCCTGCTCGCTCAGTTCGGCGCGCTGTCGCGGGAAACCGACGCCGCGGCCCTGCTGGGCGGTTTCGCACGCGCAGTCGGCGAACTCAGCGGCTGCGAGCTGAGCCAGTTGTATCTGCTCGACCAGACCCATACCGCGCTCACCCTCAACGCCGAATGCCGGGACGGCCTGTTGCAGGCGCTGGAGCCGTCGAGCCTGCCGGCGGACTACACCGGCGAGCAGTTGCTGCAGTTCGCCCTGTGCCAGAACCGCGTGGTCAGTCTCGTCGACCTGCCGTCGCGGCTGCACGAGACCGGCTTCCTGCCGGCAGCGGAGCAGCCCTGGCTGTCCCTGCTCTGCGTTCCGCTGGTGAGCCCGGAGAAAACGGTCGAGGGCATGGTGGTCTGCGCTACCCGGCGCCCACTGGACCTGCAGGGATTCGCCCATCCACTGGGCCAGCTGGGCTCGTTCGTGCTGGCCCAGCTGCATCTGCTGCAACGCCTCTCGCAACCCTCCGGCGAGCCGCAGGGACCGTCCAGCGCACCGGTGGTCAGCGGCTACGGGCTGATCGGCAGGAGCGCGGCGATGCGTGAGACCTGCCGCCTGATCAGCAAGGTCCTGCACAACCCCTATACCGTGTTGCTGCAGGGCGAGACCGGCACCGGCAAGGAGGTGGTCGCACGGGCGATCCACGAGTACGGCCCGCGGCGTGCACAGGCGTTCGTGGTGCAGAACTGCGCGGCGTTTCCGGAAAACCTGCTGGAAAGCGAGCTGTTCGGCTACCGCAAGGGCGCCTTTACCGGTGCAGAGCGCGATCGCCCCGGGTTGTTCGATGCCGCGGATGGCGGAACCCTGTTGCTCGACGAAATCGGCGACATGCCCCTCTCGCTCCAGGCCAAGCTGTTGCGCGTGTTGCAGGAAGGCGAGATTCGCCCGCTCGGCGGCAACGACACGCACAAGGTCGATGTACGCATCATCGCCGCTACCCACCGTGACCTCGCCCTGCTGGTACGCGATGGCAAGTTCCGCGAAGACCTCTACTACCGGCTGGCGCAGTTTCCCATCGAGTTGCCGCCGTTGCGCCAGCGCGAGGGCGACGCCCTCGAACTGGCCCGGCATTTCGCCGAGCGCGCCTGCGTGTTCCTGCGCCGCACGCCGTTGGGCTGGTCCGCGGAAGCGCTGGAACTGCTCGACGGCTATGGCTTTCCCGGCAACGTTCGGGAGCTGAAGGGACTGGTGGAATGCGCGGTACTGCTCTGCGAAGGCGATGTGCTGCTGGCCGAACACTTTTCCCTGCGCGCGCCCCCGGAAGCGGAGGCGCCGCTCAAGCTGCGCGAGCATCTGGAGCAGATCGAACGGGACCTGCTGCTCGCCTGCCTGCGCAGGAACGCTGGCAACCAGACCCTCGCCGCGCGCGAACTGGGTCTGCCGCGACGAACCCTGATCTATCGCATGGGACGCCTGAACATTCATTTCGGCGATCCCCGGACCTGAAGCCCATGATCGAGATTTCCTTCCAACCAGCCCAGCCGGGCGCGCGCCTGGAGCGCGGCGTCCGCGGCCCTTCCATGGAGACTCCCTGATGCCTGTTCGTCACTGGCCCGCCGTGCTTCTGGCCCTGGCCGTCCTCTGCGGCCTCGCCGGTTGCAGCGGCAACTACAAATTCAACGACGGCGACTATCGCCCGCTTGGCGATCCGCAGGCGGTCAATCGCGGCAAGTGACCGCAAGGAGCGATCTCATGGAACTGGTATTGGAAATGCTCAGCGCCAAGCAATTCGTACCGACGGAGCTATGCAGCAAGACCTTCGGCAGGAACGGCGGCCTCATCGGCCGCGGCGGTGAGTGCGATTGGGCGATTCCCGATCGCAAGCGGCACCTGTCCAAGCAGCATGCGCGGGTCAGCTATCGCAACGGCGCGTTCTACCTGACCGACACCAGCAGCAACGGCATCCGCGCCGGCAACGGCAGCCGCCTGCCGCATGGCGAGCCGCAGCGCATCGAGCAGGACAGCGTCTTCCTGCTCGGCGACTTCGAGATCCGCGCGCGGTTGCTGCGCGAGCCCGACGAGCTCGCCATGGACGTCGGGCGGCCGCAGCCGGCGGGCAGCATCATTCCGGACGATGCCTTCCTGGCCCTCGATCCGTTGCAGGCGCTCGACCAGGACGGTGCAGATGCCTACGAACTCGACGACCTGAGCGCGATCGCCCAGCCCAGCCAGGAGGCCGGGGCGCGTGCGGACTACGCGCGGATCGACATGGAAAGCCTGGTCGTACCGGAGCTGGTGCCCGCCCCGGCGGCCCCGCAGGAACCCGTGGAAAGTCCGCGTCCGGGTCGCGACGAAGCCTTCTGGCAGCGTTTCGGCCAGGCCCTGGGAATGGACCTCGAAGGCCTCGACGGCGCTGCGCGCGAAGCGCTGGCGATCGACGCCGCCGGTTTGCTGCGGCAGTGCATCGGCGGCTTGCAGCAGAGCCTGCGGACCCGCAGCGAACTGAAGAACGAACTGCGCCTGTCGCTGAGCACGTTGCGCGATACCGGCAAGAATCCCTTGCGCTTCAGCGCCGATGCCGGCGAGGCGCTGGGTCATCTGCTACGGGATGGCAAGCCTGGCCAGTTGAGTGGCGAACAGGCCGTCGCACGCAGTTTCCGCGACCTCCAGGCACACCAGGTGGCGCTGCTCGGCGCCAGCCGGGCGGCGGTGCGCGCGACCCTCGAGCATTTCTCGCCGCAGCAGCTGGCCCTGCGTTTCGAGCGCGACGGTCGCCGGCCGTTGCTGGCCACCTCGGGCAGCCGCTGGCGTGCCTATGGTCGCTACCACCAGTCGCTATGCCAGGACGACGATTGGAGCGAGCGTCTGTTGGCGCGTGATTTCGCCCAGGCCTACGAAGAGCAGGTTCGCCTGATTTCCACCCTCTACACCGAGCACCAAGGATGATCGCCATGTCTCGTCGCCCGATCCCGCCAGCCAGGGCGCTGGCCATGCTCGCCGTCCTGGCGCTGCTGGCCGGCTGTTCCACGCTGTCGCCGTATTCCAGACTGACCAAGCTCGACCTCGCCCTGAGCGCCGGCGAGCGGGTCAATCCCGACCTCAATGGCCGGCCGTCGCCGGTGGTAGTGCGGCTGTTCGAGCTGAAACACCCGGTGGCGTTCGAGAACGCCGACTTCTTCAGCCTCTACGAACGTCCCAAGGAGACCCTGGACCCCGACCTGGTGACCAGCGAGGAGCTGGAGCTGCGTCCCGGCGAGCGGGTCGAACTCAAGCTCAGCGTGGAGGAGGGGAGCCGCTACGTGGGCGTGCTCGCCGCCTACCGCGATCTCGGCGAGGCAAGCTGGCGCTACGTGGTGCCGGTCACGGCGAAAGAGCTGACCCGGGTAGAGCTGAAGCTGGGCCAGAAGGGCATCCTGAATGCCGGCGAATTGCTCGGCAAGGCGGGTGACGCGCGATGAACGTGCACAAGATCGTCTGGCAGGAAGGCATGCTGCTGCGCCCGCAGCACCTGCAACACAACGACCGCTACTACGACAACCAGATGAAGGCCCGGACCCAGTTGCTGGGCAGCTACAACTGGGGCTTCCTCGCCCTGGAGCTGGACCGCCAGTTCCTCAACATGGGCAAGCTGGTGATCAGCCAGGCCTCCGGCGTATTGCCCGACGGCAGCCTGTTCGAACTCGGCGGCAACACCGAGCCGCTCGCCCTCGACGTGCCGCCCAATACCTCGAACGTGCCGATCTACCTGGCCCTGCCGCTGGTCACCGGCAACCACATCGAGGCGCGCCGGCCGGAGCAGGCCGAGGTCCTGGCGCGCTATACCGCCTATGACCTGGAGGTGGCGGACTCCAACGCCGGCGAGGATTCCATGGTGCAGGTCAGCTGCGCGCGGCCGGATTTTCGCCTGCTGCTCGGCGAGCAGCAGAGCGACCAGGCCTACGTCAAACTGAAGGTGGCGGTGGTGCTGGATACCACGCCGGACGGGGTGATCAGCCTCGACCCCGACTTCGTGCCGAGCTACCTCCACGCCCACGCATCCGCCTACCTGCTGTCCTGCCTGAAGGAGGTGATCAGCATGCTCGGCCATCGCGGCGACACCATCGCCGAGCGTATCCGGTCCAATGGCAAGGTCGGCGGCGCGGAGGTCGGCGATTTCATGATGCTGCAACTGATCAATCGCACCGAGTTGCTGCTGCGCCACTACCTGGGATTGGAGCAGGTGCATCCGGAGCAGTTGTACCGGGTGCTGCTGACCATGCTCGGCGACCTCGCCACCTTCGGCAGCGAGAGCAAGCGTCCGCGCCTGGACAGCCGTTACCAGCACAGCGACCAGGGCGCCAGCTTCCGCAGGCTGATGGAGGCGATCCGCCAGGTCCTGTCGATGGTGCTCGAGCAGCATGCCATCGAACTGCCTCTCCAGGCCCGCCAGTACGGCATCCTGGTCTCGCCCCTGCACGACCACAAGCTGCTCGGCAGCGCCTCGTTCGTGCTCGCCGCCAGTGCCAATTGCGAGTCGGAGGAACTGCGCCAGCGGCTGCCCGCGCATCTCAAGGTGGGTGCGGTCGAGCACATTCGCCAACTGGTCAACCTGCACCTGCCGGGGATCCGGGTCAAGCCGCTGCCGGTGGCGCCGCGGCAGATCCCGTTCCACTCCAACAAGACCTATTTCATTCTCGAACCCAACGCCGAGGACATGGCCCAGCTGGAGCGCTCCGGCGGTTTCGCGTTCCACGTATCCGGCGAGTTCTCCGAGCTTGAACTGAAATTCTGGGCCATCAGGAACTGAACATGATCAAGGAAAGGGAATACCACGAGGACGAGAAGACCGTCCTCCTCGATCACCAGGGACAGGTACCGGCCCAGGGGCCGCTGACCGATTTCGCCGAACCGCCGCGCTTCGAGCAGCTCGAGGAGCGGATGATCTACGCGGCGCGCCTGCGTCCGGGCGAGGCCTTCAACGTCAGCCTGAACCCGCTGGTGGCGGCGGCTTCCGAACTGCTTTCGGAAGTGGTCCGGCTCAAGCACAGCACCGTGCTGGAGAACCTTGCGGCGCTCAAGGAGCGGTTGACCTCCGCCATGAAGCTCTTCGAATTCCGCGCCGTGCAGGATAGCGTGGAAAACAGCCAGGTCATGGCGGCGCGCTACGTGCTGTGCACGGTGGTCGACGAGGCGGTGGTGACCACCCCGTGGGGCAACGAAAGCGAATGGTCGAAGATCAGCCTGCTGAGCAGCTTCCATAACGAGACCTTCGGCGGCGAGAAGTTCTTCCAGTTGCTCGACCGGCTGTCGAAGAACCCGGTCAAGCACCTGCCGATGCTGGAGCTGATGTACCTCTGCCTGGCCCTCGGCTTCGAGGGCAAGTACCGGGTGATGGCTCGCGGCGTGCTCGACCTGGACGGTATTTCCGATGCGCTCTACCGGCAGATCCGCCAGTTGCGCGGCGACGTGCCGCGCGAACTGTCGCCGCACTGGCAGGGGCTCAGCGACCAGCGTCGCGGCCTGGTGCGGATCGTGCCCTGGTGGATGGTGGCGCTGTTCACCCTGGTCTGCCTGGTGGTGATGTATTCGGGATTCGCCTGGGTTCTCGGCGAACAACGCGACACGGTGCTGCAGCCTTACCAGTCGCTCGATGCGGCGGCAGGACAGCCCGGTTCGTAAACACAGGGACGCGAAATGAAAAACTTCTTCAAGAAAGTCGGCGCCTTCCTGCGCAAGACGTGGGTCTGGACGCTGTTGCTGGTACTCCTGGCGGCATTGCTGGTGTGGTTCGTCGGGCCGCTGCTGGCGGTCGCCGACTACAAGTTCTGGGAAAGCCCGACCTCGCGGTTGCTGAGCATCAGCCTGATGTTCCTGGTCTGGGGGCTGGCGATGGTCTTCGTCAGCTGGCGCGCCGGAGTGCGGCGCAAGGCCGTCGAGGACAGCGACGAGGGCCAGGAGCGCCTGCGCCGCGACGGTCTGATCGAAGACGAACAGAAGGAATTGCGCAGCCGCTTCAAGGACGCCTTGCGCACCCTGAAGACCTCCAGCCTGTACCGCGGTCGCAGCGAGCGCTGGCGCAACGAGCTGCCCTGGTACCTGCTGATCGGCCCGCAGGGAAGCGGCAAGACCAGCCTGCTGGACTTTTCCGGACTGGAATTCCCGATCAACCGGATCGACCGCAAGCTGACCCGCGACACCGCCGGCACGCGCTACTGCGACTGGTACTTCGCCGACCACGGCGTCCTGATCGACACCGCCGGGCGCTACCTGACCCAAGCCGACGGCGAGGTCGACGGGGGCGCCTGGGCGACCCTGCTCGGCCTGTTGCGCAAGCGCCGCCGCGCACGGCCGCTGAATGGCGTGATGGTGTCGATTCCGGTGGAAACGTTGCTCAGTGACGACGAGATGGCGCTGGATACGCTGGCTCGCCAGGTGCGTGCGCGCCTGCAGGAAATCCAGCAGACCCTGCACCTCGATCTGCCGGTCTACCTGGTGCTGAGCAAGGCCGACCAGTTGCTCGGCTTCGACGAGTTCTTCGACCAGTTGAGCCGCGAGGAGAGCGACCAGGTTCTGGGCACCAGCTTCGGCAAGGAGCAGAACGGCACCGATGTGACGGTCCTGCGCCAGGCGTTCGAGGACCTTCTGCGACGCCTGAACAGCCAGGTGATCATGCGCATCCACCAGGAGCGCGATACCCTGCGTCGCGGTCGCATCCTGGACTTCCCGCACCAGCTTGGCCAGATCGGCGAGCGGTTGTGCCTGTTCGTCGAACTCGCCTTCACCGGCAACCGCTACCAGCGCGCCAGCCGCCTGCGCGGCTTCTACCTGACCAGCGCGCCGCACCTGGCCCAGCAGCTGGACGAGGACACCGCCGGCATCGGCGCCAACCTGGGGATCGCCAGCGGCCTGCTGCCGACCCTGCGCAACGGGCGCTCGCGCTTCATCCATCACCTGCTGAGCCAGGTGATCTTCCCCGAGGCCAACCTGGCAGGTCTCGATCGCCGCGAACGCACGCGCATCCACTGGGGCCAGCGCGCCCTGTACGTCGGTTCGCTGGCGCTCCTTCTGCTATTCGGCCTGCTCTGGGCTGGCGGTTTCTCGGCCAACCACGAGCGCCTGGAGCGGGTCCGCGAGCTGGCGCAGCAATGGGCCCAGCAGCGCCAGGCGCTTGGCGAGCGCGACGACGCCATGGCGGCGCTGAAGACGCTGGATAGCAGCTATGCGGCGACCACCGTGTTTCCGCCCAAAGGGGAAGTCTCGCTGCACGAGCGCGCCGGGCTGTACCAGGGCAACGAGGTCAACCCGCCGCTGGCCGCTGCCTATCGCCGCGAGCTGGAGACGCAACTGCTGCCGCGCGTGGCGCGGATGCTCGAAGCGCAGATCCGCGGCAACATGCAGAATCGCGAACGCCTGCTCAACAGCCTGCGGGCCTACCTGATGCTGAATCTGCGCGAGCGCCGCGAGAACGGATGGCTCAAGGACTGGGTGGCTACCGACTGGTCGCAGCGCTATGCCGGCAACGGCACCGTGCAGAATGGCCTGAACACGCATTTCGCCCGTCTGCTCGAGCAACCGTTCAGCTATCCGCTGAACGAGACCCTGGTGGCCCAGGCACGCCAGGTGCTGCGCAGCGAGTCCCTGGCCAACGTGGTCTACCGGGTGCTGCGCGAACAGGCGCGAAGCCTGCCCGAGTATCGCTTCGGCCAGCACCTGGGGCCGCAGGCCGGTCTGTTCGTCGGCACCGACTACGTGATCCCGGGGTTCTACACCCAGCAGGGCTACCAGCAATACTTCGTGGTCCAGGGCGCCAGCCTGGTCAACGACATCCTTCGCGACAACTGGGTCCTGGGCGAGGGCAGCGGGATCAGCGACATGGACCTGCGGCGCCTGATGGTCGAACTCGAGCAGTTGTATTTCCGCGACTACGCGAACTTCTGGAGCGAGGCGGTCGGACGCCTGGGCCTGCTGCCGTTCAACGATGCCGGCGAGGGCGCCGACCAGGTTTCCGGGCTGCTCGCCGCCAACTCGCCGCTCCTCCAGTTGTTGCTGGAGGTCCGTGAGAACACCCGTTTCCCGGTCCTGGCGGAGAGCGCCGAGGCGCTGGCAGAGGCCAGCGACAAGGCCGCGGAAAAGGGCGGCAAGCTGGGCAAGGCGGCCGCCGCGGCGGCCGGCAAGGCCAGGGACGCGTTGGCGAAGAACCTGCCGGATACCGCGAAGAAGTCCCTGCAACGCCGCTTCGAGCCCCTGCATCGCCTGCTCGACGATAACAACGGCCCGGCGGCCGACCTCACCCCGCTGTTGCAGGCGCTCAACGAGTTGCAGTTGCAACTCGCCGGACTGGCGCGCGCCAGCCAGCCGGAGCAGGCGGCTTTCGACATGGCGAAGAGCCGCATGGGCGGCCAGCGCGATGCCCTGAGCAACCTGCGCAACGCCTCCGCGCGACTGCCGCGACCGCTCGGCGGATGGTTCAGCGTGCTGGCCGAAGACGCCTGGCGGCTGGTCCTCGGCGATACCTACCTGTACCTCAACCAGCGCTACCAGAGCGAGCTGTACGGTTTCTACAGCAAGGCGATCAACAAGCGCTACCCGTTCAACGCGCACAGCGCCAGCGATGTCGCGGTCAGCGATTTCCGCGAGTTCTTCAAGGCGCAGGGCGTCGCCGAACGCTTCTTCGAAACCTACATGCGGCCCTTCGTCAGCGGCGACCCGGGCAGTTACCGCCTGCGCAGCGTGGACGGTTACAGCCTGCCGATGTCCAAGGTCTATCTCGACCAGATGGGCACGGCCCAGGTGATCCGCCAGAGCTTCTTCGCCGAGAACCCGGCCGAGCCACAGGTGCGCTTCCGCCTGGAGCCCTATACCCTCGATCCTGGCGTCAGCCGCGCCGAGTTCCGTTTCGACGGTCAGTCCATGGAGTACCGCCACGGCCCGATCGTGCCGATGTCGTTCAAGTGGCCCAGCGACGCCGACGGCGGCCGCACCAGCCTGGTGCTGGAGAAGATGGCCGGACGACCGGTGGGAATCGAACGCAATACCGGGCCCTGGTCGCTGTTCAGGCTGTTCGACCTGATGCAGACCGAGTACCTCAGCGGGCGTGACGTGATGGTGCTCAAGGCCGACCTGGGCGGCCTGCGCGCCAACTACCTGCTGCTCGCCCAGCGCACGCCGAATCCGTTCGATCTCGCGGTCCTGCGCAGCTTCCGCATGCCGGTGCAGCTCTGATGCAACGCACCGAGCCCTGGCGCAGCGCGGCGCGCACGGATCGCGGCAAGGTCCGCGCGCGCAACGAGGATGCCTTCCTGGACTGCCCGGATCGCGGGCTCTGGGCGGTCGCCGATGGCATGGGCGGGCACCAGGCCGGCGACCTGGCCAGCCGGATGATCGTCACCAGCCTGGCGGAACTGCCGGCCCGGGCGGGATTCGACGAGCGCCTGAACGCGATGCGCCAGTGCCTGCACTGGCTCAACCGGCGCCTGGGCGAGGAACTCACCCTCAGCGCCGAACGCGGCGACAGGATCATCGGCAGTACGGTGGTGGCGCTGGTCGTGGAGGGGTCGCGGGCGGCCTGCGTGTGGGTCGGCGACAGCCGTTGCTACCTGTGGCGCGGCCAGCGGCTGTACCAGCTGTCCCGCGACCACTCGCTGTTGCAGCGACTGGTCGACGAACGGCGGATGGATATCGAGCAGGCCCGCGCCTATCCCTCGGCGCGCGCGCTGACCCGTGCCGTCGGCGCTAGCGAACAACTGGTGCTGGACGTGTTGGAACTGGAGGTGCATCCCGGTGATGTCTTCCTGCTCTGCAGCGACGGGCTCTACGAAGAGCTGAGCGCCGATGCGCTGGGTCGCGCGTTGAGCCTGGCATCGCCGCAGGTGGCGGTGGAGCGGCTGTTCGACGGTGCCCTGAGCGGCGCCGCACGGGACAACCTGACGGCCGTGGTGATCCGCCAATGAACGAACCGCTGTCGTCGCTGGAGCTGCTGCCGGAGGAGGAGGGCGGCGCGAACCTGACCTATTTCGCCTTCGCCGCCCCGACCGCCTCGGCGCCGGACCTGCCGGCGGTGTTGCCCGGTCCGCTGCCGGACGTTCTTTCCGGGCGCTACCGTCTGGAGCGGATGCTCGGCGCCGGCGGCATGGGGGCGGTCTACCGTGCCCGGGACCTGCTCCATGAGCAGTTCGGCGACCCGGCGCCGCTGGTAGCGCTGAAGCTGCTCAACGAGTCGGTCGCCGAGTCACCCGACGCCAGCGCCTTGCTCTATAGCGAGTTCGCCCTGACCCGGCGCTTGCGCCATCCGAACGTCGTGCGTCTGTTCACCTTCGACGTCGACACCGCATGCCAGCGCGCCTACATCGTCATGGAACTCATGCCTGGCCTGCCGCTCGACCGCCTGCTCTGCGAGCGTCCCGAAGGCCTGCCCTGGTCCGAGCTGAGCGCGATCGCCCGGCCGTTGCTGGATGTTCTGGCCTACGTCCACGAACAAGGAGTACTGCATGGCGACCTGAAGCCGAGCAACGTGATGCTCGGCGAAGAGGGCGTGCGGCTCTTCGACTTCGGCCTCGGCCAGGCGCAGGCAGGCATCCTGGATGGCCTGCCGCAGCTCAGCCGGGGCCGCATCGACGCCTGGACTCCGGGCTACGCCGCTCCCGAACTGCTCGAGGGCGCGCCATTGTCGCCGGCGGCCGACCTGTATGCGCTGGCCTGCGTCCTCTACGAACTGGCCGACGGTCGCCATCCGTTCCGCCGCCTGCCCTCGAACCAGGCCCGGGAGCAGGGGCTGGAGCGCCAGCTGCGCGCGCCCGGACACCTGCCTCGGCGCTGCTGGCCGGCGCTGCGTACCGCCCTGAGCCTCGACCCCGAACGGCGCTGCATCGGCGTCCGCGAATTGCAGGAAGCGCTGGGCGCGCGGCGTTCCTGGCTGGCCGGCGTTCTTGCCCGTTGAGCCGGCGGCGCTCGGTTTGCAGGACCTCTACGGCCGCTCTCCGCAAGCGCTCCGCAGGGCGATACGATTGCCTTCGCTGTCCCTGATCTCGGCGATGAACACGCCGTCGCCAAGCGGCGTCTTCGGGAAGAGGATTTCGCTGCCTTCGCCGAGGGCCCGGGCAATGACGGCATCCAGGTCCGCGACATTCAGGTAGATGATCGCCCCATGTAGCGTAGGCACGTAGACGTCGCCCTCGGCGAGTGCGCCGCTGGCACCGTCACGGCCTTCCTCGAAGGGGAAATGCGCCATTCTGCTTCCGTGCAGGGTGGCTACCTCGCCGAACGCCACTCCGAACACCGAGGCGTAGAAACGCATCGCCCTCCCCAGGTCGGACACCGGTATTTCCACGTGCGCGATCAGGTTCATTTCCTTCCTGTCCTGTCGGGACCACTGGTGACGCCGCTTTCCGGCGACGATGGCGGATGTTCAGCCGCGCGAAACCGAGCGGATCGAGCGAGCATGCCGCCGCGAGGGGGGCGAATGAATTCATGCGAAATTCATTAACATCTTGTCCCGCTTGACCGGCGTCAATACCCGTACTGCGTCACAAAAATACCCTGGCCCCAGGCCGTTCGGAAAGGCCGTTCGCTGTTCGCTTGGGGGAAGTCATCATGGCGCATCTGGTCTGGCAGGATGACCTGAATACCGGTATTCAGGTCATCGACAATCAACACAAACGCATCGTCGAGATGATCAATCACCTGCACGACGCCCAGCAAGGCAAGGAACACGCGGCGATCGCCGAGGTGATCGAGGAGCTGGTGGACTACACGCTGTCGCACTTCGCCTTCGAGGAAACCCTGATGGAGGACGCCGGCTACCAGTTTTCCCGGGCGCACAAGAAGATCCACGAGCTGTTCATCCGCCGGGTCTCCGAATACCGGGTGCGCTTCCAGGCCGGCGAGGATGTCGGCGACGAACTCAAGGGCTTGCTCTCGCGCTGGCTGTTCAACCACATCCGCAACGACGACGCCGGATATGTGGATGCGGTACGCCACAGCATGTCCGAACTGGTCAAGGACAAGAGCGAGGGCGGTTGGTTGTCGCGCTCGATGAAGCGCTTCTTCGGCTGATCGCCGGGGAGGGAAACGCAAAACCGGCCCAGTGGGGCCGGTTCTTTCGCCAGCGGACCTGGCCTCAGCGGATCAGGCTGAGGAATTCGCTGCGGGTGGCTGCGTTGTCGCGGAATTCGCCGAGCATCACCGAAGTGACCATGGACGAGTTCTGCTTTTCCACGCCGCGCATCATCATGCACATGTGCTGGGCCTGGATCACCACCGCGACGCCGAGGGCGCCGGTGACCTGCTGGACCGCCTCGGCGATCTGCCGGCTCATGTTCTCCTGGATCTGCAGGCGGCGGGCGTACATGTCGACGATCCGCGCGACCTTCGACAGGCCGAGCACCTTGCCGTTCGGGATATAGGCCACGTGGGCCTTGCCGATGAAGGGCAGCAGGTGGTGCTCGCAGAGCGAGTACAGCTCGATGTCCTTGACCAATACCATTTCGCTGTTGTCGGAGCTGAACAGGGCACCGTTGACGACTTCTTCCAGGCTCTGTTGGTAGCCGCGGCACAGGTACTTCATGGCCTTGGCGGCACGCTTGGGCGTGTCCAGCAGACCTTCGCGGTTAACGTCCTCGCCGAGCTGGGTGAGGATCGAGGAGTAGTGTTGTTCCAGGGACATGGGCGTTCCAGTCAGACGATTACCAGCGCGGAGGGTAGGACGTCGCCGGGCCGCTGGCAAGACTCGGCGCTTGCCGGCTACTCGTCGCGGCCTTCGAGCATGGTCCTGCGCAGCATCACGTAGACCGAGCCGGTGCCGCCGTGGCGTGGCAGGCAGGAGGTGAAACCGAGCACCTGCGGGTGCTGGCGCAACCAGGTATTGACGTGGCTTTTCACCAGCGGGCTGCGTCCGTCCTTGCGCGCGGCCTTGCCATGGGTCACGCGCACGCAGCGGATTTCCAGGCGGGTGGCCTCGGCAAGGAAGTCCCATAGCGTCTGCCGGGCCTTCTCCACGCTCATGCCGTGCAGGTCGAGGCTACCGTCGAAGGGCACCAGGCCCTGCTTGAGCTTGCGCAACTGGCTTTCCTGGACGCCGTCGCGGGCCCAGGACAGCTCGTCCTCGGGGCCGACGTCGATGACGAACTGGTCGGACAGGCCATCGACGCGGATTTCGTCGTTGCGCACGCTGGCATTGAGCTGGCGCTGCTTGAGTTGCTGGCGGTCGTTGCGAGGTTTGCCGGTATCGGCTCGATCGACCGAGATGCGCTTGACGCCGCGCATCTCGCTCTTGAACAGGGAAAAGTCGTCGTCTTGCATGGGAGCCTCCGCGAAGCGGCGCAGTTTACCGGATCGGCCGGACGCCGGCAGCCCGCTCAGTCGCGCTTTTTCATCAGGTTCGGCGACAGGCTCAGGTCGCTGTTGCGGCGGCTGCGGCGGCGGCTGAAACGCCAGAAGAACACGCCGAGGCAGAGCGACAGCAGGCCAAGGGCCAGCAAGACGCCGCCAGCGGCGGGTTCGATATGCAGCATGCCGACAGCCGGCTGGCGGCCGATCAAGGCCGAGGTGCCGGCCAGCGACAGCAGCACGCCCAGGCTCGCCACCAGGGCCGCGAACGCCGCCGCCAGGCGCCAGCGCCAGACTCTCGGCCGGCGCGGGCGCAGCCGGCGCGCATCGAAACTATCGGACAACTTCATCCCGACTTCCTCGTGTGTCATCGGGGCTAGGACCGGAACCTTCCGGCCGGGTTCCCGGATTCCCGGGAGCCGTGGGCAAACCGTGCGCCACTCGTCTTCTCGCCGCAAGCCATGGCCCTGCAGGCAGACTAGTCCTCCGCAGGGCGGGACGGGAGGGCGGCTGGATGGGCGGTCAGAGCAGTTCCCGGGCCTGGGCGACGATCGCCGCGAAGTTGTCGCCGAGGGCGGCGATCTCGGCGCGTTGCAGGTCCGCGGCGCTCAGGACCCCGCCGTTCAGGGTGGGTATGTCGCGGGTGGCGCAGGCGCTATCGGCGAGGGTGCAGCGGTAGCCGTAGTCCTTGGCCGCGCGCACGGTGGTGCTGACGCTGGAATGGGTCATGAAGCCGCAGACGATCAGGTCGAGACGGCCGTGGTTCTGCAGCAGGTCGTGCAGCTCGGTGCCGGAGAAGGCATTGGGCAGGCGTTTCTCCACGACTTTTTCCCCGGCTTCCGGTTGCAGTTCCGGGAGGAACTGGCCGCGCGGCCCTTGCGGATCGAACAGGCCGCCCTGGATACCCAGGTGGCGTACATGCACGATGGGCGTACCGCTGGCGCGGGCCGCCTGCACCAGCACGCCGATCTCCGCGGCGGCGGCGTCGAGGCCTGGCAGGCGCAGGGCGCCGCTGCGGTACTCTTCCTGGGCATCGATGATCAGCAAGGTGCTCTGCCGAAGGGGGGCTGGCGGGTAGCCGCGTCCGCTGATCTGCAAAAGGGTGAGCGGATGAGGCATGTCACTACTCCTGAGAAGGCACATGCCTTTCATTCTGGCCCCTATCGGCGAGCCTGTGAACCTTTGCCGCATGCGCACTAAAGTGGTATGGACTTCCCGCGCTGGAGGCCAGCTCCGGCGCGATCGGCTAGAATGTCGCCCTTTTGTGCGTTGCGAGGAGCAATTCCGTCATGTCCGAGTCCCGTCTGCTCACCCTGCGCGACTACATCCGCTGGGCTGTCAGCCGTTTCCACGCCGCCGGCCTGTTCTTCGGTCACGGCACCGACAATGCCTGGGACGAGGCGCGCCACCTGGTTCTGGGCTCCCTGCACCTTCCCTGGGAAATTTCTGACAGCTACCTGGATTGTCGCCTGGAAGACGATGAACGCGCCGAGCTGGCGGAGATCCTCCGGCGGCGCATCGAGGAACGGATTCCGGCGGCCTACCTGCTGGGCGAAGCCTGGTTCTGCGGGATTCCCTTCAGCGTCGACGAACGCGTGCTGGTGCCGCGCTCGCCTATCGCCGAACTTATCGAACAGCGCTTCGCGCCCTGGCTGCCGGCCGAGCCGGCGCGAATCCTCGACCTCTGCACCGGTTCCGGCTGCATCGGCATCGCCTGCGCCTATGCGTTCGAGCAGGCGGAGGTGGTGCTCGCCGACCTGTCCTTCGATGCGCTGGAGGTGGCCAACGTCAATATCGAGCGCCACGACCTCGGCGAGCGGGTCTACACCGTCCAGGGCGACGGTTTCGCCGGGCTGCCCGGCCAGCGCTTCGACCTGATCGTGTCCAATCCGCCCTACGTGGATGCCGAGGATTTCGCCGACATGCCGGCGGAGTTCCATCATGAGCCTGAACTCGGCCTGGCCTGCGGCGACGACGGCCTGGACCTGGTGCGACGGATGCTCGCCGAGGCGGCCGACCACCTCAGCGAGAAAGGCCTGCTGATCGTCGAGGTGGGCAACAGCGAGGTCCATGTGCAGGCGCTGTATCCGGAAGTGGACTTCACCTGGCTGGAGTTCGAGCACGGCGGCCACGGGGTGTTCATGCTGTCCGCCGCGCAGTGCCGCGAGCACCGGGAACTGTTCCGTTCGCGCTTGGAAAAGTGATCGGAGGCGGCTGGTGCCGCCGGTTCAGTGAGTGGCGATCCAGATCAGCAGGCCGGCCTGGAACACCGCGAAGGCGGTCAGGCAGGCGATGGTGAAGCGCAAGCTGGTGTCGTCGCGGCGGTAGTGGTTGATGCGCTGTTCCAGTTGGCGGATCTCCGCATCCTGGGCCTGCAGGGTCTGCTCGGCCTGTTCCAGCATCGCCGCGGCGTCCAGCAGCGGCACGATCTGCACCTTGTCCTTGTGCCAATCGCTGTGCAGCTCGCTGACCCGGCCGGCGCTGTAGCGGGCCTTGAGCAACCGCTGGTCCTCATAGCTGACGTCGAAGCCCTGGGCGCGGATGAAATGGTCGCGGCGCAGGCGTGCGTCTTCGGTCAGGCCATCCTTCAGCGCCAGTGCGCCGCCTTCCACCTTGTAGTGGGCCCAGCGTCGTTGCGCCCAGGCGATCGCCTGGGCCAGCAGGAAACGGCCCAGCCCGCGGTTCAAGGGTTCAAGGCTGAGCCCGGCGTCCGAGCCGAAACGCACTTCCTTGTTGCGATGATCGGCCCAGACCTCCAGCAGGTTCTGCTCCTTGCGCAGCATCAGGCCTGGCACCTGGATGCTCAGGCGCAGCAGGCTCTGGTCCGCGCTGTGCCGTTCGACCCTGCCGAGCTGGACGAAGCGCAGGGGGCGGGCGCCGGTCGCGCGGTCGGTGGGCAGCGGCGCCAGGCGGAGCAGGCGGAAATGCTCCGGCGCCAGTTCGGCCCAGGGGTGCGGCGGTTTCTTCTCGGCTTCTTCTGCGGCCGGTTGGGTATCGCTATCGATCATCGGACATCCTCTGGCCGGCCGCCTTCACGGGCCGGCTTTCAGAACTTGTCGGCGCGGGAAGCGATTTCTGTAGCGGCTCAGCGGCCTTTTTCCGCCTCTGCGCCGCGCAGGATGAAGCGGCTGACCGCCTCGACCAGTTGCCGGGCCAGCGGCAGGTTCGGGTCGTTGTAGGCGGAAAGCTGCTGGAGACCGGTGCTCGGGGCGATCCGCAGGATGTGGTTCATGCCGTCGATGAGCACCAGTTGCGAGTCGGGCTTGGCTCGCTGGAGCGCCTCGGCGTCGGCGACGCCGACCTGGATGTCATTGCGGCCCTGGACGATCAGGGTCGGGATGCGCAGGCGGCCGAACGCGCGGGCCGGGTCTTCGCGGAACAGCGAGATCAGGTACGGCTGCACGCTGGGTCGGAGCAGGCTGGCGAGCGCCGGCGGGATATCGCTGCGGGTCTCGCCGGCCTTCAGCGAAGCCAGCACCGAGTCGGCCTGGCGCAGTTGCGCCGGCGGCAGGCGACCGCGCAGTTGCTCGCGCAACACCCGGTCGATGGGTTGGCCGCTGCCGGCGATGGCGATCAATTCCTCGGCCGGCGTGCGAGGCGCCGCCAGGCTGGCGATCAGCGCGCCTTCGCTATGGCCGACCAGGATCAGCCGGGAGAAGCGCGGGTCGCGGGCCAGCCGCTCGCTCCAGGCGACCACGTCGTCGACATAGACGCCGACGCTGAGGTCTTCCTCGCGCGGCGCCGCCGCCAGGCTGCGGGCGACTCCCCGCTTGTCGTAGCGCACGCTGGCGATTCCGCGTTCGGCCAGGGCCTCGGCGAGACGCAGTAGGTAGCGGTTGTTGCCGCCGAAGGGGTTGTTGCCGTCGCGGTCGGTGGGACCGGAGCCGGCGACCAGCAGGACCACCGGCGGCGGCACGGCGCTGCGCGGCAGCAGCAAGGAGCCGCGCAGCACGCCGTGCCCGGTGTCCAGGTCGTAGGGGCGGTGCAGGATGCTGTTGGGAGCGGCGTGGGCCAGGCTGGCGAGCAGGCAGAACAGGGCGAGGAGGGCGCGCGGCATGGAGGTCTTCATGGGCCGATGATAGCGCTTTGATCGCGTCCTCCGGGGAAGGTTCGCAGGCCCGTCCTTGACGGGTATACTCCGATGTCTTTCCCTCTCGTTCTCACGCGGAGCCTCGCATGTCCGGCAACACCTACGGCAAGCTCTTCACCGTCACCACCGCAGGCGAAAGCCACGGCCCGGCGCTGGTCGCCATCGTCGATGGGTGCCCCCCGGGGCTGGAACTGTCCGCCCGGGACCTGCAACGCGACCTCGACCGGCGCAAGCCCGGCACCAGCCGGCACACCACCCAGCGCCAGGAAGCCGACGAGGTGGAGATTCTTTCCGGGGTGTTCGAGGGCAAGACCACCGGCACGCCGATCGGCCTGCTGATCCGCAACACCGACCAGAAGTCCAAGGACTACTCGGCGATCAAGGACCTGTTCCGCCCGGCCCATGCCGACTACACCTACCACCACAAGTACGGCGTGCGCGACTACCGCGGCGGCGGCCGTTCCTCGGCGCGCGAGACCGCCATGCGCGTGGCCGCCGGGGCTATCGCCAAGAAATACCTGGCGGGCCTGGGCATCCAGGTGCGCGGCTACATGAGCCAGCTCGGGCCGATCGAGATTCCGTTCAGGAGCTGGGACAGCGTCGAGCAGAATGCCTTCTTCAGCCCCGACCCGGACAAGGTGCCGGAGCTGGAGGCCTACATGGACCAATTGCGCCGCGACCAGGATTCGGTCGGGGCGAAGATCACCGTGGTTGCCGAAGGCGTGCCGCCGGGCCTGGGCGAGCCGATCTTCGACCGCCTGGACGCCGAACTGGCGCATGCGCTGATGAGCATCAACGCGGTGAAGGGCGTGGAGATCGGCGCCGGCTTCGCCAGCATCGCCCAGCGCGGCACCGAGCACCGCGACGAACTGACCCCGCAAGGCTTCCTGTCGAACAATGCCGGCGGCATCCTCGGCGGGATCTCCTCCGGCCAGCCGATCGTCGCCCACCTGGCGCTGAAGCCGACCTCCAGCATCACCACTCCCGGCCGTTCGATCGATACCGCCGGCGAGCCGGTGGACATGATCACCAAGGGCCGTCACGACCCGTGCGTCGGCATCCGCGCCACGCCGATCGCCGAGGCGATGATGGCCATCGTCCTGCTCGACCAGTTGCTGCGCCAGCGTGGGCAGAACGCCGACGTGCGCGTCGACACGCCGGTCCTGCCGCAGCTGTGAGGGCTGTGGCAGGCCGCGGTGCGGGACGGGTGAACGGCGGATCGTGACCAGCGCGGTTCCCTACTGGCGCCTGTCCAGCTTCTATTTCTTCTATTTCAGCCTGCTCGGCGCCACGGCGCCGTTCCTCGCCCTGTATTTCCATCACCTGGGCTTCCCCAGCCCGCGCATCGGCGAGCTGGTGGCGATTCCCATGCTGATGCGTTGCGTCGCGCCCAACCTGTGGGGCTGGCTGGGCGACCGCAGCGGCCAGCGCCTGGCTATCGTGCGCTTCGGCGCGGTATGCACGGCGCTGGGCTTCTCGCTGATCTTCGTCAGCCACAGCTACGCCTGGCTGGCCTTGGTGATGGCGTTGCACGCGTTCTTCTGGCACGCCGTGCTGCCGCAGTTCGAGGTCATCACCCTGGCCCACCTGCGCGAGCGCAGCGCCAGCTACAGCCGGATTCGCCTGTGGGGCTCGATCGGTTTCATCTGCACCGTGGTCGGTCTCGGCGCGCTGTTCGAGCGCCTGAGCCTGGATGTCTACCCGGCGACGCTGCTGGGTATCATGCTCGGCATCGTGCTGTGCAGCTGGTGGGTGCCCAATGCCCAGCCGGCCCATCGCGAACCGCGCGAAGGCGAGGGCGGCTTCCTCGCCCAGTTGCGCCAGCCGGGCGTGCTGGCGTTCTACCTGTGCGTGTGCCTGATGCAGCTGTCCCATGGGCCGTACTACACCTTCCTGACCCTGCACCTGGAATCGCTGGGCTACAGCCGGGCGCTGATCGGTCTGCTCTGGGCGCTGGGGGTGGTCGCCGAGGTCATGTTGTTCCTCGCCATGCCACGCCTGCTGCAACGCTTCAGCCTGCGCCAGGTGCTGGCCGCGAGCTTCCTGCTGGCGTCGTTGCGCTGGCTGCTTCTCGGCAACCTGGCCGACAGCCTGGCGCTGCTGGTCTTTGCCCAGACGCTGCATGCCGCCACCTTCGGCAGTTTTCATGCGGCTGCCATCCATTTCGTGCAGCGTAGCTTCGGCCCGCGCCAGCAGGGCCAGGGCCAGGCCCTGTATGCTGCGCTGGCCGGTACCGGCGGAGCCCTGGGCGCGCTGTATTCCGGCTATAGCTGGAACAGCCTGGGCCCTGCCTGGACCTTCGCCATCGCCAGCCTGGCAGCCTTGCTGGCAGCCGCTATCATCAGTACCCGTTTGCAAGAGGTGCGGGCATGAACGACAACCGTGAACAGCTGACCCAGCAGATCATCGACGCCGGCCGGTTCCTCTACGGCCGCGGCTGGTCGCCGGCAACCAGCAGCAACTACTCCGCGCGCCTGGACGAACAGCGCGCGCTGCTCACCGTCTCGGGCAAGCACAAGGGCCAGTTGGGCTTCGACGACGTGCTGGCCACCGACCTGGCCGGCAACAGCCTGGAACCGGGCAAGAAACCCTCGGCGGAGACCCTCCTGCACACCCAGCTGTATGCCTGGAACCCGGCGATCGGCGCGGTGCTGCATACCCACTCGGTGAATGCCACCGTGCTTTCCCGCCTGGTCCGCGGCGACCGCCTGGTGCTGCAGGACTACGAACTGCAGAAGGCCTTCGCCGGGGTCACCACCCACGAAGGCCAGGTCGAGGTGCCGATCTTCGACAACGACCAGGACATCGCCCGCCTGGCCAGCCGCGTGCAGCCCTGGCTGGAGGCGCATCCGCACTGCCCGGGGTATTTGATCCGCGGCCACGGGCTGTACACTTGGGGCGCGCGCATGAGCGATGCCCTGCGTCAGGTGGAAGCTTTCGAGTTTCTGTTCGAGTGTGAACTGAAAGTACTGAGTCTGAGCCGATGAGCAGCCTTACCGTCTATCACGAGAACCAGCCGGAGCAGCCGCTGAAGCTGCTGACCCATGCCGAGGACATCGCTTCGACCCTGGCCGAGGTCGGCGTCCGTTTCGAACGCTGGGAAGCCGCCGCGCCGATCGCCGCCGGCGCCAGCCAGGACGAGGTGATCGCCGCCTACGCCCACGAGATCGAGCGGCTCAAGCGCGAGCGCGGCTACATCACCGTGGACGTGGTCAGCCTGAACAGCGACCACCCGCAGAAGGCCGAATTGCGCGCCAAGTTCCTCGACGAGCACCGCCATGGCGAAGACGAGGTGCGCTTCTTCGTCGCCGGGCGCGGCCTGTTCGTCCTGCATATCGAGGAGCATGTCTACGCCGTGCTCTGCGAGCGCAACGACCTGATCTCTGTGCCGGCCGGCACCCGCCACTGGTTCGACATGGGCGAGCACCCGCATTTCGTCGCCGTGCGCCTGTTCAACAACCCGGAGGGCTGGGTCGCCCAGTTCACCGGCGACGACATCGCCAGCCGCTTCCCCCTGCTGGAAGACTGAGCGAGGCACCGTCCCATCCGTCACCATCCGCGCCCCCGGTCCTGCCGGGGGCGGTTTCATCCGGAGTCCGCATGACCATCAAAGCCATCCTCACCGACATCGAAGGCACCACCAGCGCGGTCAGCTTCGTTTTCGACGTGCTGTTTCCCTATGCCGCCCGGCACCTGCCGGACTTCGTCCGCGAACACGCCGGAGAGACCGAGGTAGCCGCACAGTTGGCGGCGGTGCGTGCCGAGAGCGGTGAGGCGGACGCCGATGTCGAGCGGGTGATCGCGATCCTCCTGCAATGGATCGCCGAGGACCGCAAGGTGACGCCGCTGAAGGCCCTGCAAGGCATGGTCTGGGCCCAGGGCTACCGCGACGGTCAGTTGAAGGGCCACGTCTACCCGGACGCGGTGCAGGCGCTGCGCGAGTGGAAGGCCCGTGGGCTGGACCTGTACGTCTATTCCTCCGGCTCGATCCAGGCGCAGAAGCTGATCTTCGGCTGTTCCGAGGCCGGCGACCTGGGCTCGCTGTTTTCCGGCTACTTCGACACTACCAGCGGGCCGAAGCGGGAAAGCGCCTCCTATGCGCGGATCGCCGGGGCCATCGGCCTGCCGGCCGCGGAAATCCTTTTCCTTTCCGACGTGGTGCAGGAACTGGATGCCGCGCGCGACGCGGGCATGCGCACGCTCGGCCTGGCCCGCGAAGGCGGCAGCCTGGACGGCCATCCGACGGTGGCCAGCTTCGCCGACATCCTCGTGGAGTGAACGCGCCGGCTATCCTGAGGGAACACTCTTGCTCGGGAGCATCGCGCCATGGGTTCCACCCTCAGCGGGCTGATCAGCCTGGTCATCCTGGCCCTGGATATCTGGGCCATCGTCAACATCCTGAAAAGCGCTGCGGAAACCGGGATGAAGATCATCTGGGTCCTGGTGATCATCGTCCTGCCGGTGCTCGGCCTGATCATCTGGGCCATCGCCGGCCCGCGCGGCAACGTCAGGCTGTAGCCTCCCGCCGCGGCGTTAGCCGCCTGCGGCGTAGTGGTTCCACAGGTGGATCGCGGCGTAGGCGCGCCAAGGCCGCCAGGCCTCGGCGCGGGCCTTCAGGCTGCGCGCATCGATGCCTTGCGGCCCCCAGACCGTGGATTTCAGCAGGCCGAGGTCGGCGGCGGGGAAGGCGTCGGCTTCGCCCATGGCACGCAGGGCTATGTATTCGGCGGTCCAGGGGCCGATGCCGGGCAACGCGCAGAGGCGCTCCACCAGGGCCTCGGGGCCGTCCGCCAGGTCCAGGCTCAGCTCTCCCGAGGCGATCGCCGCGGCGAAGCGTTGCAGCGTCTGTACCCGCTTGCCGGGCATGCCGATGCCGTCGAGGTTGGCTTGCGCCAGCGCGGCGGGCGTCGGGAACAGGTGGCTGATGCCGTCGTAGCCGAGATCTTCCAGCGGCTCGCCGAGGCGCTGGATCAGGCGCCCGGTGATGGTCACCGCGGCCTTCACCGTGACCTGCTGGCCGACGATGGCGCGCACCGCCTGTTCGAAGGGATCGAAGGCCACCGGCAGGCGCAGTCCCGGATTGGCGGCCACCAGCGGGCCGAGCAGGGGATCCCCGGCGAAATGCCGGGCGATGGCGGCCGGGTCGCTGTCCAGGTCGAACATCCGGCGGACCCGTGCCTCGAGTTCGGCGGCCAGGGCATGGGCGGACGGGCTGAGGCTCAGCGCCAGGACCTGGCGTTCCGCCAGCGGTCGCACCTCGAACCAGGCCGGGCGACCGTTGGCCCGGAAGCTGCGGGCATAGTGGTCGTCACCCAGGCTTTCGACACCGGCGAGCAGGCGCAGGGCGAAATGCTGGTGGAACTGGCGCCATTCCCAGGGTGACTGGTAGGGCAGGTGCAGGACGAGGGGAGAGGTAGGCTGGCTCATGGGCAGACGATACCTGTCCGGCGCAGCCGGCGCCATCCGCCGGCGGGGTTCGACCTGTCATTGCCGCCAGCGTAGAATGCGCGCCTTTCTTCGCGGCGCGGGCAAGTCCCGCTGCCAGATTGCAGCCTTACCAGGGAGATCCCGGCCCATGAGCGATTATCAGGAAACTCTGTACCAGGGCTACGGCCAGCGCTTCAGCATCGACAACATGCTGCATGAGGTGCGCACCGAGCACCAGCACCTGGTGATTTTCGAAAACGCCCGGATGGGCCGGGTGATGGCGCTCGATGGAGTGATCCAGACCACCGAGGCCGACGAGTTCATCTACCACGAGATGCTCACCCACGTGCCGATCCTCGCCCACGGCGCGGCCCGGCGCGTGCTGATCATCGGCGGCGGCGACGGTGGCATGCTGCGCGAGGTGGCCAAGCACAAGAGCGTCGAGCGGATCACCATGGTCGAGATCGACGGCACCGTGGTCGACATGTGCAAGGCGTTCCTGCCCAACCACTCCCAGGGCGCCTTCGACGACCCGCGGCTGAACCTGGTGATCGACGACGGCATGCGCTTCGTGGCTACCACGGAAGAACGCTTCGACGTGATCATCTCCGACTCCACCGACCCGATCGGCCCTGGCGAGGTGCTGTTCTCCGAGAACTTCTACCAGGCCTGCCGGCGCTGCCTGAACGAGGGTGGCATCCTGGTCACCCAGAACGGCACGCCGTTCATGCAACTGGAGGAAGTGCGCACCACCGCCGCACGTACCGACGGGCTGTTCGCCGACTGGCATTTCTACCAGGCGGCGGTGCCGACCTATATCGGCGGCGCCATGACCTTCGCCTGGGGTTCGACCCGCGAAGGCCTGCGTCGCCTTCCGCTGGAAACGCTGCGCCAGCGCTTCCGCGACAGCGGCATCGCCACCCGCTACTACAACGCCGATATCCACCTGGGCGCGTTTGCTCTGCCGCAGTACGTGCTGCAGGCCATCGGCAAGCAGGACAACGACTGACGCTTCACCAAGAAGGGCCGCAAGGCCCTTTTTCATGCGTCGCTCCGACATCCCCTGTTACTGCCAGCTAACATTTTTTTCACAATCGATCCGGGAAAATCTGCGCGCTTTTTTCCGTTGCCATGGCTATAAATGGCAGTTTTGTCCTTGAGTGCATCGAATGCTGACCAAACGATTGCGCCAGAGCGGCGTAGTAGTCTCCTGCCTGCTCGGTAGCGTCCTCTTCATCGCCCTGGCCTTCCTCGGCTGGCAGCGTTTCGCCCCGGCAGCCACCGTATCCGGCTGGACCTACCGGGTAGTGCTCGAGGACATTCCCCACGTCAGCGCCCTGGCCCGCGACCCGGACGGCCTGCTCTACGTGAGCCAGGAGTTGCAGGACGGCAAGGGCCTGGTGTTCCGCATCGCCGCCGATGGCAGCCGCGATACGGTGCTCGACGGGCTGTCCAAGCCCGACGGCATGGCCAGCTTCCGCAACGGCATCGCGATCAGCCAGGAGCAGGGCGCCTCGCCGGTGTTCTGGTGGCATGCCCAGCAGGCCCGGCCGCTGTTCGACGGCATCCAGGTGGAGGGCGTCGCCAGCGACGGCCGCTACCTGTACGCCGCCGAGGATCGCGACCTGGACGGGCGGATTCTCCGCTACGACCCGGAGACCGGCGGACTGACGGTACTGCGCGAGGGATTGCAGCGCTCCGAAGGGGTGGCCGCCTGCCCGGACGGAAGCGTCTTCTACACGGAAAAGAAACGTGGCCACGTCATGCGTCTGCATGAGGGGGCCGAGGACGAGGTGGTGCTGAACGGACTGAATGCACCGAGCTTTTTGCTGTGCGACAGCGAAGGCCTGTGGATCACCGAGGACTCGACGCATAACGCGCGAGCCTTGCTGCTGCCGCCCGACGGGCCGCTGCAGGTGATCGCACGGCGCCTGCGTTCCGCACAGTCCCTACTGCCCATCGGGCCCGGCCGCTACCTGCTGGCCGAGCAGGGGCGGGACCGCATTCTCGAAATCGAACGACAGAAGAGCGAATTGTAAACATGGACCAAACGGAAGTCCGAACCACCCAATCGCCCCCACGGCTGTTCCAGCCCACCATCCGCAGCCACCTGGCGTTCACCGCGCTCAGCGCGCTGGTGCTGCTGGTCATGTTCAGCCTGCTGCGCCTGGCCTTGCTGATCTACAACCGCGAACTGATCGGCGCGACCCCGGCGAGCACCTTCCTCGAGGCGTTCGGCAACGGCGTGCGTTTCGACCTGCGGGTCGTCGTCTATGCCGTGGCGCCGCTGGTGCTGTCGTTGTTCGCGGTACGCGCGATGGCCGCTCGCGGCCTGTTCCGTACATGGTTGACGCTGTTCGCCAGCATCACCCTGTTCCTCGGCGTACTCGAACTGGACTTCTACCGCGAGTTCCACCAGCGCCTGAACAGCCTGGTCTTCCAGTACATGTCGGAAGACCCGAAGACCGTCATGAGCATGCTCTGGTACGGCTTCCCGGTGGTCCGCTACCTGCTGGCCTGGGCCTTCGCCACCTGGGTGCTGTACCGGGTGTTCAAGGCCATCGACCTGGCGACCCGCCCGAGCCAGCGCAAGCCGCGCGAAGACAGCGTGATCGCCCGGCCGAGCGCTGCCGCGCCCTGGTACGTGCGCGGCGTGGTGCTGTTCCTCTGCGTGCTGGTCTGCGTCCTCGCCGCCCGCGGCACCCTGCGCCAGGGCCCGCCGCTGCGCTGGGGCGATGCCTTCACCACCGAGTCCATGTTCGCCAACCAGTTGGGCCTGAACGGCACCCTGACCCTGGTCAAGGCGGCCAAGGAGCGCTTCTCCGAAGACCGCGCGAACATCTGGAAGGCCACCCTGGACGACAAGGTCGCCCTGGAGACCACCCGGCAGATGTTGCTGACCCCCAACGACAAGCTGGTGGACGCCGATGAGGCCGCGGTGCGCCGCGAGTTCACCCCGCCGGCGGCGAATACCCTGCCGATCCGCAACGTGGTGGTGGTCCTGCTGGAAAGCTTCGCCGGCCACTATGTCGGCGCCCTGGGCGCGCCGGGCAACATCACGCCGTATTTCGACAAGCTGTCGAAGGAAGGCCTGCTGTTCACCCAGTTCTTCTCCAACGGCACCCATACCCACCAGGGCATGTTCGCCACCATGGCCTGCTTCCCCAACCTGCCGGGCTTCGAATACCTGATGCAAACCCCGGAGGGCGGCCACAAGTTCTCCGGCCTGCCGCAGTTGCTCAGCGCCCGCCAGTACGAGGACGTCTACGTCTACAACGGCGATTTCGCCTGGGACAACCAGTCCGGCTTCTTCAGCAACCAGGGCATGACCACCTTCATCGGCCGCAACGACTATGTCGACCCGGTGTTCTCCGATCCGACCTGGGGCGTCTCCGACCAGGACATGTTCGCCCGTGGCAACGAGGAACTGGACAAGCTGGCGAGCACCGGCAAGCCGTTCTATGCGCTGTTGCAGAGCCTCTCCAACCACGTGCCCTATGCGTTGCCGAAGGACCTGCCGGTGGAGCGCGTGACCGGCTACGGTTCGCTCGACGAGCACCTGACCGCCATGCGCTATTCCGACTGGGCGCTGGGCCAGTTCTTCGAGAAGGCGAAGAAGTCGCCGTACTACAAGGACACCCTTTTCGTGGTGGTCGGCGACCATGGCTTCGGCAGCCCCGAGCAGCTCACCGAGATGGACCTGCACCGCTTCAACGTGCCGCTGCTGCTGATCGCCCCCGGCATCCAGGAGAAGTTCGGTACCCACCTGCCGACCGTCGGTACCCAGGTCGACATCGTGCCGACCATCATGGGCCTGCTCGGCGGCGAGACCGTCCACCAGTGCTGGGGCCGCGACCTGCTGAACCTGCCGGAAGGCGACAAGGGCTTCGGCGTGATCAAGCCGTCGGGCAGCGAGCAGAACGTCGCCATCGTCTCCGGCAACCGCATCCTGGTGCGGCCGAAGGACGGTGACGTGCGCGTCTACGATTACCAGCTGGGCGGCGATGCCAAGGCGGTGATCACCAAGGAAGTGCCGGACCAGGCCGAGCTGCAGAAGAAGCTGGAGTCGTTCATCCAGACCGCGACCAAGAGCCTGCTGGAGAATACCGCGGGCGTGGTACACGGGATCCCGGACAAGGACTGACCCGTAGCAAGCATGTGAAAGGGGCCTTCGGGCCCCTTTTTTTCGGCGCCAGGTCGCAGCGTCTTTCGTCGCCGGTGCCGCGGCGGCCGCCCTGTCCGATAGCGATCAGGGCGTATCCGTCTGCTGGCTTTCCAGCCAGCGCAGGACTTCGGCGGTGGCCTGGATCAGGTCCGCCGGTATGTACTGGTCGACATTGCCGTCGCGCAGCAGCGCCCGTGCCAGCGGAATTCGTTGCAGCACCGGGATTCCTTCTTCCTCGGCGATGCGCCGGACCCGCAGGGCCAGGGCGTCGGTGTGCTTCAGGGTGACCAGCGGCAGGGGCGTTTCGCCGCGTCGATAGCGTATGCCGATGGCGACGTGGGTCGGGTTGGCGACGATCACCGAGGAGCGCCGGACATCCGCGCGCAGGTTGCTCGATTGCAGTTCCTGATGGAATTGCCGGCGCTTGCTCTTGATCTCCGGACTGCCCTCCATCTCCTTGTACTCGCGCTTCACCTCGTCCTTGCTCATGCGCAACTGCTTGTAGTGCTGGTGGCGTTCGAAGGCGTAGTCGGCGACGGCAATCGCCAGGAAGCCGACCGCGCAGACCAGCATCAGCTGCCTGAGCATCAGCCCGCTCACCGGTGCCACGCAGTCCAGCCCGCAGGCGGGAATCCGCAGGAGGCTGGCCAGGTTGCCCTGCAAGGTCAACCAGACCAGCAGGGAGAGCAGGGCGACCTTCAGGGTCGACTTGAGGAACTCCACCAGGCTCCGGATCGAGAAGATCTTCTTCGCGCCCTCCACCGGGTTGATCTTCTTCAGGTCCGGCTTGACGCTGTCGAGGCTGAGCAGGAAACCGTACTGGCCGACATGGCTGAGCACCACCACCAGCGCCGCGACCAGCAGGACCGGCGCCAGCAGGTAGAGGAGCTCCTGGAGAAGGTTCTCCAGGATGGTCTCCAGCGCCTGGCGAAACGGCAGGTCGATGTACTCGGCGGGCAGCAGGAGCAGCTTGCCGAGATGCTCCAGGTAGTAGTCGGAAAAGCCCATCAGCAGCGCCACCAGCGACAGGATCAACGCGCTGGAGACAATTTCCTTGCTCTTCACCACCTGGCCTTGCCGGCGGGCGTCGCGCAGCTTCTTCGCCGTGGGCTGCTCGGTCTTCTCGGCGCTCATGGCGTCTCCAGCACGGGACGCAGCAGGCGCAGCGGGTCGACGGCGAGCAGCAGGGCATCGTAGGCGTGCTCCATGAGGATGCCCAGGTAGAGCACCAGCAGCAGGCTGGCCACCAGGCTCTTGATCGGCATGGCGAGGATGAACACGTTCAGCGACGGGGCGAAGCGGCTGACCAGCGCCAGGCCGAACTCGGCGAGGAACATGGCGATCAGCAGCGGCGCGGCGAACAGCGCGCAGAGCATCAGCATCTGCGAGAACTGCGCGTAGAAGAATGCCACCCATTGGCTGCCGAGCTGCGGGAAGAAACTGCTCACCGGCCAACTGGCATAGCTCCTGAACAGCGAGCCGACCAGCGCGAGGAAGGCGCCGCCGGAGAAGAACAGGGTGATCAGCGTCTGCGTCAGCAACAGCCCGGTGGGGCTGGTCTGGCTGCCCAGGCTGGGGTTGAAGGTCGAGGCGAGTGCCGCGCCACGCTGGTTGTCGATGATGAAGCCGGTCGCTTCCATGGCCCAGAAGGGAATGGTGGCGACGAAGCCGATGAGCAGGCCGAGCAGCACTTCCTTGCCGATCAGCAGGGCGATGTCCAGCGCGTCGAGGGCCGGCGGCAGGCTGCCGGCGACGATCGGGTAGGCGAACAGCGCCAGCGAGCAGGCCACGCCGTTGCGCACCAGGCCGCCGCCCAGGGTTTGCTTGGCCAGCACCGGTAGGACCACGAAGCAACTGATGATCCGCGGCAGCAGCAGGCTGTAGGTCAGCAGCAGTTGCTGCAGGTCCTGGACGCTCATCGCACCAGCGGCACCTTCAGCAGGGTCATTTCGGCGAAACGGTACAGCTCGCCGCCCAGCCAGCCGCTGGTGGCGAACAGTACCACCACCACGGCCACCAGCTTGGCGACGAAGCCGAGGGTCTGCTCCTGGATCTGGGTGAGCGCCTGGACCAGCGATACCAGGGTGCCGATCAGGGCCGCGACCAGTACCGGCGGCAGCGACAGGACCAGCACCAGCCACAGGGTCTGGTTGGTGAAGTGGAGGATGTCGGCGCTGCTCATGGTCAGCCTCCGTAGCTGATGACCAGGCCGTGGGTCAGCCGCGCCCAGCCGTCGAGGAGGACGAACAGGAGCAGCTTGAACGGCAGGGAAATGGTCATCGGCGACACCATCATCATGCCCATCGCCAGGAGGATGTTGGAGATGATCAGGTCGATGGCGATGAAGGGCAGGTAGATCAGGAAGCCGATCTCGAAGGCACGGGTCAGTTCGCTGACTGTGAAGGCCGGCAGCAGGATCAGCAGGCTGTCCGGGTCGAGCCGCTCGGCGTATTCGCTGGGCCAGACCTGGCGGGTGCTTTCCATGAAGAAGGTGTGTTCGCGCTCCTGGATCTGCCGCTTGAGGAAGTTCCGGTAGGGCGCCATGCCCTCGTCGAGAAAGCGTTCCACCGATGCCGAGTCGCTCAGGCTGACGTCGTGGTTGCGCAGGTAGTCGCGGGTGGCGAAGCCGACCGGTGCCATCACGTACAGGCTGAGGATGATCGCCAGCCCGTACATCGCCATGTTCGGCGGAATCTGCTGGACGCCCAGGGCGTTGCGCAGCAGCGAGAAGACCACGGTCATCTTGATGAAGGAGGTCGCCATCACCGCGATGAACGGGACCAGCGCGAGCAGGGCCAGGCCGAGGATCAGGCCGAGCTCGTCGGGCAATTGGATCATGCTTCGTCGTGTCCGAACAGGCGGGTTACGCGCACCCCGAGCCGATCCTGGAGCCTGACCAGTTCGCCGATACCGAGGCAGCGCTGGTTGGCGAGGATGCGCACTTCGCCGTCCAGGGCACTGTCGAGATCGAGCAGCGAGCCTGGCTGCAGGGTGGAGAGGGTATGCAGGTCCAGGGTGCGGCGGCCGACCTCGAAGCTGACCGGGATCGGCAGTTGGTCGAGTTCGTGCAGGTCCTCGCCGTCGGCGAGGGAGGGGGTGTCGTGCATGTCGAGCAGTTCCAGTTGCGTGGAGTGGAGTTGGCAGCGCGCCCAGGGGCGTCCTTCGAGAACCCCCAGCAGCGCTGCGTCGGGGCGATGACCGGCAGGCAGCAGCAACAGGTCGCCGGGCTCCAGGGTGCGCAGCTCGCTGGCGTCCAGCGGCAGGCCGGGCCATTGCAGCGACAGGCGCAGCGGTATGGCCAGGCGTTGCGCCGAGGGGCGCGGCGGCAGGCGTGCCAGCAGCGTCGCGGGATCGCCGTCGAGCCAGAGCGCCAGGCGCTGGTCGTCGCGTTCCAGGCTCAAACGCAGGCCCATCGCAGCGCGTGGTTGCGCCGGGCTCAGGCCGTACCAGACCAGGCCGGGAAAGACGTTGCCTTCGCGCTCCAGCAAGGCCAGTTGCAGGGCCGCCGGCAGGCTGGCGAAGGCTGCCTCCTGCAGGTTCGGCGCGAGCCAGTGGGCGAGCGCCGGAGCCTGGCAGAGAAAGCGCAGGGGCAGGCCGTCCCACGCCAGGCTCAGTTCGAGATCGACGTCGGGGGCGGCCTGGGCGATGTCCAGGCGCGCTTGCAAAGCGTTGCCGGCATAGTGGCGACGGCAACGCGCGAGACGTCGCTGGAGATCCAGTTCGGCGCGGCTGGCGAGCGGCAGGTCGAGGTCCGTACCGTTCATTCGGCTTGCCACTCTTCATGCAGGTAGCGACGTTGCCGCGAGCGCTGGCCGCTGTCCTGCTGCTGGTTGAAGGTGAGTTGCACCGGTTGTTCCGGATGCAGCCGTTGCAGGCGTTCGAGCAACTCGCCACGGGCTTGCTGGAGAAACGCCAGGCTGCCGGGGCTGGCACTGATCTCGACCTGCAACTGGCCATGGCCATGCAGGACCTGCACCTCCACGGCGCCGAGCTGGGGCAGTCGCACCTGCAGGCGCGCCGCATGGCTTTCGGCTGCGCTGGCGACCTGGATGCGCCCCTGCACGGCATCGAGCAGGCGCGCGAGATCGGCCAGCGGCAGTGGCCGGCTCCCGCTCGATGCCAGCAGGCGTGCCAGCAGGCGGTCGCCGGGGGTTTGCATGGCAGGCAGTGGCACAGGCGCTTGGTCGTCGGGGGGCAGTGCGGATGGATCGGTTTCTCCGGGTTGCCGACGCTCCTCTCCGCGGCCTTCGCCGCCCGCTGTCGGCGCGGGCGGCGAAGCCTGGACACTGGCCTGCGCCGTGGACGCGACCTCGGCTGCGGTTTTCGCCGGGAAGCCGGGGCCGGGCTGTGGCCGCTCATGCGTCCGACCTGCGATTTGCGGGTGGGAGGACACCGGCACCAGCGGCGGTTCGTCGACCGGAGGCGCCGAAACGCTGGCCGGCTCCCGGGCTTGCGTGGACGCCGCGACGCGCGCGGAGACCGCCGGCGCTTGCCGTGCTACCGATCCGGACGGCGACACTGTTGGCGTTGGCGTTGGCGTTGGCGTTGGCGTTGGCGTTGGCGTTGCGTCCGCGGCAACTGGCACGGGGGCTTGCCGAGTGGTCGGCGGCCGGTCGGCGGCAGGCGCCGCGGGCTGGTCGGCGAGAGGCGTCGAGGTCGGCGCGTCGGCTGTCGCGGCGGGCTCTTCGGCCTCTGTCGTTTCGTCGCCCTTGTCGAACGGTGGCCTGGGCGCCGGCGGTCGGTGCGCGGGCAGGGCCTGTTCGAAGGCGATCTGCTGCGCGCGCAGCGGCGGAAGGGGGGCAGGGGTGTCGGACGACACGAGCGGAGCCGTATCCACGGCGTTCAGCTTGAGCATGGCCAGGTCTCGTGGCGGGTGAATTCTTCCAGTTCGCCTTCCTCGCTGCGTTCGCGCAGCCCCTGGCGCTCGGCGTCGACGTGGCGCTCCAGTTCGGCGAACTTCTCCAGTTGCCGCTGGCGTTCCAGCAGTTCTCGCCGGCACTGCCGCAGGCGCTCGCGCTCCCCTTCGAGGCGCTGCGCGGCCTCGGCGCAGTCCTGTTCCAGGCCGGCTTCCTTTTCCCGCAGCAGCCCTACCTGCTGCTGCCAGGCTTCCAGGCGCCGGCGGTCGAGCATGGCCGCCTGGCAGGCGAGAAACAGCCGTTGCTCTTCGGCCAGTCGCCAGTCGCGGTAGTCCCGTTGCGCCGCCTGGCGCTCGGTGTGTTCCTGCGCCGCGGCGCGAACCCGTAGCAATTGGCGGCCCTGGGCGCGCTCGGCCCGGTCCAGGCGCAGGCGTCGGACGCGCAACAGCAGCGCCAGGCTCATGCGCAGAGGCTCCGCAACTGCGCGCAGGCCTGTGCGTAATCGCTGGTTTCGTGGGTACCCTGGCGCAGCCACTGGCGGATCGCCGCGATCTTCTCGATGGCCCGGTCGGCTTCACTGTCCTGGCCTTTCTGGTATTCGCCGATCTTCAGCAGCAACTCGACTTCCTCGTACTTCGCCAGCCATTCGCGCAAGCGTCCGGCCGCATGGCGCTGATCGTCGTCGACGATCTGGTTCATGACCCGGCTCACCGAGTGCAGCACGTCGATGGCCGGATAGTGGTTGGCGGCGGCCAGCTTGCGCGACAGCACGATGTGCCCGTCGAGAATCGAGCGGGTCTCGTCGGCCACCGGCTCGCTCATGTCGTCGCCTTCCACCAGTACGGTGTAGAGCGCGGTGATCGAGCCCCGCTCGGATTGCCCGGCACGCTCCATCAGGCGTGGCAGCGCGGCGAACACCGAGGGCGGGTAGCCGCGGCGGGTGGGTGGTTCACCGGCCGCCAGGCCGATTTCGCGCTGGGCCCTGGCGAAGCGGGTCAGCGAGTCCATCAGCAGCAGGACGCGGCGACCCTGATCGCGGAAATACTCGGCGATGCTGGTGGCGACGAAACCGGCCTTGGCGCGCTCCATCGCCGGTCGGTCGGAGGTGGCGACCACCAGCACCGAGCGGCGCAGCCCCTGTTCGCCGAGGTCGCTTTCGATGAACTCGCGGACTTCGCGACCGCGTTCGCCGACCAGGGCGAGTACCGTCACATCCACCTCGGCATTGCGCACCAGGCTGGCCAGCAGGGTGCTCTTGCCGCCGCCGGCGGCAGCGAAAATGCCCATGCGCTGGCCTTCGCCGCAGGTCAGCAGGCCGTCGATGGCGCGCACACCCAGCGATAGCGGCCGCTCTATCAGGCGCCGGCTCATCGGCGGCGGGGCATCCCGGTAGACCGGATACCAGGCCGCCGGCTCGGCCGGCGGGCTGCCGTCGAAGGGGCGGCCGAGGCCGTCGAGCACCTGCCCGAGCAGGTGCTCGCCGACCGCCACGCGATGCATGCCGCCGGTAGGGCTGACTTCGGTGTTGGAGGAAACCCCGAGCATCTCGCCGAGCGGGGTGAGCAGCGCCTGGTGCTGCTGGAAGCCGATGACCTCGGCGAGCAGCGCCAGGCTCTGGTCGGGATTGCGCAACTGGCAGAGTTCGCCGATGCGCACGCCGGGCACCACGGCCTTGAGCAGGGTTCCGGTGACCTGGGTGACCCGCCCGCGGATCTGGATCGGCCGGCAGCCTTCGATGGCGTGGCGCATCCGGACGATGAGAGGAGAAAGAGGCGCGGGCATGGCGGGTCGGTTCGGCTGGAGTCGGCGCGCACTATAGAGAAAGCCTCGCGCGACGAATTTCAGTGCCAGCCGGGAGTTTTTAGAAATCGGTTGCCGCCGAGGCTAAAAAAAACCGGCCGATATTGGCATCGGCGGCACCGGGCCGGTTCCTATACTGCGCCGCCTTTGCAGACCAGGAGCCACAGCCACGATGGACATCCTCCAGAGTTCCTCCGCCGCGCCCCTCGCGCCGCGGGAAGCGGCCAACGCCCCCGCGCAGCAGGCTGGCGGCAGCTTTCAGGGCGAGCGCGTCCACTACGTTTCCGTTTCGCAGTCGCTGGCCGATGCCGCGGAAGAGCTGACCTTCGCCTTTTCCGAGCGCGCCGAGAAATCCCTGGCCAAGCGCCGCCTGAGCGACGCCCATGCGCGCCTGAGCGAAGTCCAGGCCATGCTGCAGGAGTACTGGAAGCGCATTCCGGACCTGGAAAGCCAGCAGAAGCTCGAGGCGCTGATCGCCCACCTGGGCAGCGGCCAACTGAGCAGCCTGGCGCAGCTCAGTGCTTACCTGGAGGGCTTCTCCAGCGAGATCAGCCAGCGCTTCCTGGCGCTGTCGCGGGCACGCGACGTCCTGGCCGGGCGGCCGGAGGCGCGGGCGATGCTGGCGCTGGTCGACCAGGCGTTGCTGCGGATGGCCGACGAGCAGGGCCTGGAGATCGAACTCGGCCTGCGCATCGAGCCGCTGGCCGCCGAGGCTTCCGCCGCCGGTGTCGGCGATATCCAGGCGCTGCGCGATACCTACCGTGACGCGGTACTCGACTACCGGGGCCTGTCGGCGGCCTGGCAGGACATCCAGGCGCGCTTCGCCGCGACGCCGCTGGAGCGGGTCGTGGCCTTCCTGCAGAAAGCCCTGAGCGCCGACCTGGACAGTCAGTCGAGCCGGCTCGATCCGGTGAAGCTGGAGCGGGTCATGAGCGACATGCACAAGCTGCGCGTGCTCGGCGGCCTGGCGGAGCAGGTGGGGGCGCTCTGGCAGGTGCTGGTGACAGGGGAGCGGGGCCATGGCATACGGGCCTTCTGAATTGACCGGCGCAGTCATCGCCTTGCTCGAGAAGCGCTGGGTCGGCGTCGCCGAGGTGCAGGCGTTGCTCGAGCCGTTGCCGCTGGCCGACGTCGCCCGGCAGATCCATTTCTTCCGCGAACTGAAGCGTCTCTACCGCCTGTTGCCGGTCGAAGTGTTCGGCGACGACGAGCAGCGCCAGAATCTTTTGAATGCCTGCCAGATGGCACTCGACCTGGCGATCGAGCGCGAAGAGGAGCAGCAGCATGGACTGGGTTGAGCTGGCCGTCGCGCAGTTCTGCCAGGACCTGCGGGTGAGCGTACCGGCGCCGCTGGCGCGCGTGGTGCAACTGGATTTCGAGGACAGCGGCACCTTGCAGCTGGAACGCCATGGCGAACAGTTGTCGCTCTGGCTGGCCTGTGACCTGGCCTGGCACCAGGCCTATCGCGGAACGCTGCGGGCGTTGCGCCTGTGCCATGCGCGCGCGGCCGGGAGCCTGCCGCTGCGTTGCGCCTGGAGCGGCGAATCGCGCCTGCTGCTGTGCATCACCCTGGAAGCCCGGCAGGTCGGCATCCCGACGCTGCACCAGGCCTTGCAGGCGCTGCGCTCGGCGCGCAGCGAAGTGCTCGCCGCATGAGCCGGGTCGGTGCCTGGCACATCGGCATCGAACGGCTCGACCTGGCGCATGCCGAGCCGTTCGCGCCGCCCCTGCCGGAGCGCCATCTGCTGGCGCCCGACGGCCGGCCGGTGGAGACCCACGTCGCCAGCCTGTATCCCGCGCAGCAGGCGCAACAGCGCCTGTTCGACTACGCCCGGCCCCAGCTGGAGTTCCACGGCCTGCTGCGCCCCGGCGACTTCCGCCAGGCGCTGCGCGATCTCCGCCTGGCCCTCACGCTGCCCCGCCAGCCGGCCCTGCAGGCCGCGGCCTGCCTGCTCGGCGAGCGCGATGAAGACGAGCGACTGCTGCAAATGGCCCTGAACCTGTTGCACAAGGTATGAATCGATGACGTTGAAACCGACGCAACAGCGCCTGTTGCTGATGCTGGGCTGGTTGCACCTGCAATGCGGCCAGCCGCGACGCGCCCAGGTGTTGCTGGAGGCCTTGCTGAGCGTTGCGCCGGAGCGCCGCGACGGGCGCCGCGCCTTGCTCCTGGCGTTGCTCCAGCAAGGCCTCGGCGAGCCCGCCGTGCGCCTGTGCCGACAGTTGCAGGAGGATGGCGAGGAGGAGCCCGGTCTGTGGCGTTGCCTGAGCCGTGCCGAACAGCTCGCCGGGCGTCTCGACGCGGCGCGTGCCGCGCACGCCCGGGCGCTGGAGCTGGAGGCGCGGGAATGAACGACCTGAGCGGGCTTCTCGGCCGGGTCGGCGAGCGCAAGGACATCCTGCTGGTGGTGTTGCTGCTGGCGGTGGTGTTCATGATGGTGCTGCCGCTGCCACCGCTGCTGCTGGACATCCTCATCGCCGTCAACATCACCATCTCCGTGGTCCTGCTGATGATGTCGGTGTACATCGGCTCGCCGTTGCAGTTCTCGGTGTTCCCGGCGGTGCTGCTGATCACCACGCTGTTCCGCCTGGCGCTGTCGGTGAGCACCACGCGGATGATCCTGCTGCAGGCCGACGCGGGGCAGATCGTCAACACCTTCGGCAGCTTCGTGGTCGGCGGCAACCTGGTGGTGGGCATCATCATCTTCCTGATCATCACCATCGTGCAGTTCCTGGTGATCACCAAGGGTGCCGAGCGGGTCGCCGAGGTCAGCGCGCGCTTTTCCCTGGATGCCATGCCGGGCAAGCAGATGAGCATCGACGGCGACATGCGTGCTGGCGTGATCGATGTCAACGAGGCGCGGGCGCGGCGCGCGGTGATCGAAAAGGAAAGCCAGATGTTCGGCTCCATGGACGGCGCGATGAAGTTCGTCAAGGGCGACGCCATCGCCGGGCTGATCATCATCGTCGTCAACATCCTCGGCGGCATCGCCATCGGCGTCACGCAGAAGGGCCTGAGCACCGCCGACGCGCTGCAACTGTACGCGGTGCTGACCGTCGGCGATGGCATGGTCTCGCAGGTGCCGGCGTTGCTGATCGCCATCACCGCCGGGATCATCGTCACCCGGGTGTCTTCCGACGAATCGGCGGACCTCGGCAGCGACATCGGCGAACAGGTGGTGGCGCAGCCCAAGGCGCTGCTGATCGGCGGCCTGTTGCTGGTGCTGTTCGGCCTGATTCCCGGTTTCCCGACCCTGACCTTCCTGGCTCTCGCGCTGCTGGTCGGCGGCGGCGGCTACTTCATGCTCTGGCGCCAGCGGGCCCAGGCCAGCGCCGGTTCCCGCGACCTGCCGGCGTTGCTCGCGCAGGGCGCCGGAGCGCCATCGGCCAAGGCGCGTGGCAAGGCTGGCGGCGGCAAGCCGAAGGCCGGGCGTCTCGCCGAGCAGGAAGAATTCGCCCTCACCGTGCCGTTGCTGATCGACGTCGATGCCAGCCTCCAGGAACGTCTCGAGGCGATGTCGCTGAACGAAGAGCTGGTGCGGGTACGACGCGCGCTGTACCTGGATTTCGGCGTGCCGTTCCCGGGTATCCACTTGCGCTTCAACGAAGCGATGGGCGATGGCGAATACCTGGTGCAGCTACAGGAGGTCCCGGTCGCGCGCGGATGCCTGCGGCCGGGCTGGTTGCTGGTGCGCGAACGCGCCGCGCAGCTGGAATTGCTCGCGGTCCCCCACGAGCCGGCAGAGCTGCAGGTGCCGGGAGAAGAGGCGAGCTGGGTGGAGCAGGCGCATCAGGATCGCCTGGAGCGTTCCGGCTGTGCCTGCCTGGGCCTGGAGCAGGTGCTCACCTGGCACCTGTCCCATGTGCTGCGGGAGTACGCCGAGGATTTCATCGGCATCCAGGAGACGCGCTACCTGCTGGAGCAGATGGAGCAGGGTTACGGCGAGCTGGTGAAGGAGGCGCAGCGGATCGTTCCCCTGCAGCGGATGACCGAGATTCTCCAGCGCCTGGTCGGCGAGGACATCTCGATCCGCAACATGCGGGCGATCCTCGAGGCGATGGTGGAGTGGGGGCAGAAGGAGAAGGACGTGGTGCAGCTCACCGAGTACATCCGCAGCAGCCTCAAGCGCTACATCTGCTACAAGTACTCCAGCGGCAACAATATCCTTCCCGCCTATCTGCTGGACCAGGCGGTGGAGGAGCAGATCCGCGGTGGCATCCGCCAGACCAGCGCCGGCAGCTACCTGGCCCTCGACCCGGCGATAACCCAGGCCTTCCTCGAGCGCGTGCGGCAGACCGTCGGCGATCTCGCGCAGGTGCAGAACCGGCCGGTGCTGATCGTTTCCATGGATATCCGCCGCTACGTGCGCAAGCTGGTGGAGTGCGACTATGCCGGGCTGCCGGTGCTGTCCTACCAGGAGCTGACCCAGCAGATCAACATCCAGCCGCTTGGCAGGATCGTGTTGTGAGCGCCGATCCGCTGATTCCCTGGTTTCTCGCCCGCGGCCTGGCGGTGCGTCCGCATTGCCTGCGCGACACCTCGATCGCGCTCGGTTGGCAGGTCCTGGCCCATGGCTGCGAACTGGCCTGGCGCTGCGACGGCGAGCGGGTCTGGATCGTGATGTTGCGTCGGCGGCAGGCGCGCAGCGGATTGGCCAATCCATTCGCCGCGCTGTACCTGCTGGCGGAGGCCACGCTCGATACGCTGGGGCCGCGCCAGCGTCTCTACGGCAAGGTCCTGGCGCTGGCCGGCAGCCCGCTGCCTGGCGAGCGCATGGCGCGCTTCTATCGCCGCTGGACCGGCGCCGCCGAGCCCGCCGACGGCTGGTTCGAGCTGGAGGCCGGGCGGGTGGTGACGCAGCGAAGCCTGCGAAAACGACAAAAACCCGACCGTGCCTGACAGGCTCCGGCGACGTCGATCCCTACCATGGGCGACATGAACGAATACACCGAAGACACCCTGCGGGCGACCGTCCAGGCCGCCGAACTGGCGATTCGCGACAGCGAGGAACGCGGCCGCCTGCTGGCGGAAATGTGGCAAGGCCTGGGGCTTGCCGCGGACGCCGGCGAGCTGCTGTTCCAGGCGCCGGAGCGAGAGCTGGCGCGAGCCGCCGAAGAGGAGCTGCTGGCCGAACTGCGGCGCATGCGCAGTTCCCAGCCGACGCAGGGCGAGCAGGGTACCCGGCCGCGGCGTCCGACGCCGATGCGTGGCTTGTTGATCTGAGGAATCACGATGGAAGTCAGAAACTTTAATGCCGGTCGCGAGCTGTTCCTGGACGAACTCCTGGCCGCGCCGGCGGCGCCTGCCAGTGCCGAGCAGGAGGAACTGCTGGCCCTGTTGCGCAGCGAGCGGATCGTGCTGGCCCACGCCGGCCAGCCGCTGAGCGAGGCGCAAGTGCTCAAGGCGCTCGCCTGGTTGCTCGCGGCCAATCCGTCCGCGCCTCCGGGGCAGGGCCTCGAGGTACTCCGCGAAGTCCTGCAGGCACGTCGGCAGCCCGGTGCGCAGTGGGATCTGCGCGAGTTCCTGGTGTCGGCCTATTTCAGCCTGCACGGCCGTCTCGACGAGGATGTCATCGGTGTCTACAAGGATGTCCTGCAGACCCAGGACGGCAAGCGCAAGGCGCTGCTCGACGAGCTCAAGGCGCTGACCGCGGAGTTGAAGGTCTACAGCGTGATCCAGTCGCAGATCAACGCCGCGCTGTCGGCCAAGCAGGGCATCAGGATCGACGCTGGCGGTATCGATCTGGTCGACCCCACGCTCTATGGCTATGCCGTCGGCGATCCCAGGTGGAAGGACAGCCCCGAGTATGCGCTGCTGAGCAATCTGGATACCTTCAGCGGCAAGCTGTCGATCAAGGATTTTCTCAGCGGCTCGCCGAAGCAGAGCGGGGAACTCAAGGGCCTCAGGGATGAGTACCCCTTCGAGAAGGACAACAACCCGGTCGGCAATTTCGCCACCACGGTGAGCGACCGCTCGCGTCCGCTGAACGACAAGGTCAACGAGAAGACCACCCTGCTCAACGACACCAGCTCCCGCTACAACTCGGCGGTCGAGGCGCTCAACCGCTTCATCCAGAAATACGACAGCGTCCTGCGCGACATTCTCAGCGCGATCTAGAGGTATCCATGAACCAGCAAGCGACCCCTTCTGACACCGACCAGCAACAGGCGCTGGAGGCCTTCCTGCGCGACGGCGGCACCCTGGCGATGCTTCGCGGACTCAGCGAGGACACCCTGGAGCAGCTCTATGCGCTGGGCTTCAACCAGTACCAGGCGGGCAAGTGGGACGACGCGCAGAAGATCTTCCAGGCACTGTGCATGCTCGACCACTACGACGCCCGCTACTTTCTCGGCCTGGGCGCCTGCCGCCAGTCCCTCGGTCTCTATGAACAGGCCCTGCAGAGCTACAGCTACGGCGCGCTGATGGACATCAACGAGCCGCGCTTTCCCTTCCATGCCGCCGAGTGCCACCTGCAACTGGGTGATCTCGACGGAGCCGAGAGTGGCTTCTACTCGGCCCGGGCCCTGGCCGCGGCACAGCCGGCGCACGAGGCCCTGGCCGCGCGTGCCGGCGCCATGTTGGAAGCCGTAACCGCGAGAAAGGATCGAGCATATGAATCCGATAACGCTTGAACGCGCTGGACTGCCCTACGGGGTGGCCGACGCCGGGGATATCCCGGCGCTCGGCAGGCCGGTCGCGAGGGATGTCGAGAGTCTGCGGGTGGAGCGCCTGGCGGCGCCGGCTGCGGCTTCCGCGAGCGGCACGGGGGTGGCGCTGACGCCGCCGTCCGCAGCCAGCCAGCAGCGCCTGGAGGTCGCCAATCGTGCGGAGATCGCCAGCCTGGTGCAAGCAGTGGGCGAGGATGCCGGACTGGCGCGGCAGGTTGTGCTGGCCGGCGCTTCGACGCTGTTGTCCGCCGGCCTGATGTCGCCGCAGGCGTTCGAGATCGAGCTGGCGAAAATCACCGGCGAAGTCGAGAACCAGCAGAAGAAACTCAAGCTGACCGAAATCGAGCAGGCGCGAAAGCAGAACCTGCAGAAGATGGAGGACAACCAGCAGAAGATCAGGGAATCGGAAGAAGCCGCGAAAGAAGCCCAGAAGTCCGGTCTGGCAGCCAAAATCTTTGGTTGGATCAGTGCAATAGCTTCGATCATCGTCGGCGCAATCATGGTGGCAACCGGCGTCGGCGCGGCCGCGGGTGCACTGATGATCGCGGGCGGTGTCATGGGAGTGGTCTCCCAGTCGGTACAGCAGGCAGCCGCGGACGGATTGATCAGCAAGGAAGTGATGGAAAAGCTCGGCCCGGCACTGATGGGTATCGAGATCGCCGTCGCGCTGCTGGCGGCGGTGGTCAGCTTCGGCGGCTCAGCGGTCGGCGGGCTGGCCAGACTGGGCGCGAAGATCGGCGGCAAGGCGGCCGAGATGACCGCCAGCCTGGCGAGCAAGGTCGCCGACCTGGGCGGCAAGTTCGGCAGTTTGGCCGGCCAATCGCTGTCGCACTCGCTGAAACTCGGCGTGCAGGTTTCCGACCTGACCCTGGACGTCGCCAACGGCGCGGCCCAGGCCACTCATTCGGGATTCCAGGCGAAGGCCGCGAACCGCCAGGCCGACGTGCAGGAATCGCGTGCCGACCTGACCACCCTGCAGGGCGTGATCGAGCGCCTGAAGGAAGAGCTGAGCCGCATGCTGGAAGCATTCCAGGAAATCATGGAGCGGATCTTCGCCATGCTCCAGGCCAAGGGTGAAACCCTGCACAACCTGTCCAGCCGACCGGCAGCGATCTGAGGAGACGTCACATGATCGACACGCAATATTCCCTGGCGGCTACCCAGGCCGCGATCCCCTCCGAGCCGATCGCTCCCGGCGCCGCCGGGCGTTCCGTCGGCACGCCGCAAGCGGCTGCGGACCTGCCGCAGGTGCCGGCCGCGCGGGCCGATCGGGTCGAACTGAACGCTCCGCGCCAGGTGCTCGACCCGGTGCGCATGGAAGCGGCCGGCAGCGAGCTGGACAGCAGCGTCGAGCTTCTGCTGATTCTCTTCCGCATCGCGCAGAAAGCGCGCGAGCTGGGCGTGCTCCAGCGCGACAACGAGAACCAGTCGATCATCCACGCGCAGAAGGCGCAGGTGGACGAGATGCGCAGCGGCGCCACGCTGATGATCGCCATGGCGGTGATCGCTGGCGTCGGCGCATTGGCCTCGGCGGTGGTCGGCAGCCTCGGCGCGTTGAAGAACGGCAAGGCCATCAGTCAGGAGAAGACCCTGCAGAAGAACATCGATGGGCGCAACGAACTGATCGACGCGAAGATGCAGGCGCTTGGCAAGACCTCCGACGAGGATCGCAAGATCGTCGGCAAGGTCTGGGCGGCGGACCAGGTGCAGGACAGTGTGGCGTTGCGTGCGGCGGGCCGTGCCTTCGAGAGCCGCAACGGCGCCCTGCAGGTGGCCAACACGGTGATCCAGTCCTTCGTCCAGATGGCCAACGCCTCGGTCCAGGTGCGCCAGGGCGAATCGCAGGCGAGCGCCCGGGAAGGAGAGGTCAACGCCACCATCGGGCAGAGCCAGAAGCAGAAGGTCGAGGACCAGATGAGCTTCGATGCCGGCTTCATGAAGGACGTCCTGCAGCTCATCCAGCAGTACACCCAGAGCCATAACCAGGCCTGGCGTGCGGCGGCCGGAGTGGTCTGAGCCGTCTCCGCGCGGGAGGAAAAGGCCACAGCGATGTGGCTTTTTTCTTAAAAGAAAAGTCTCTCAGTGACAAAAGCGATGCATAGCCCGGTGCTAGCATGCGCTGAGCTTTAGGAGGCGCCCCCATGGATTTAACGAGCAAGGTCAACCGACTGCTTGCCGAGTTCGCAGGCCGTATCGGTTTGCCTTCCCTGTCCCTCGACGAGGAGGGCATGGCGAGCCTCCTGTTCGACGAACAGGTGGGCGTCACCCTGTTGCTGCTCGCCGAGCGCGAGCGTCTGTTGCTGGAGGCCGATGTGGCGGGCATCGATGTGCTGGGCGAGGGGATCTTTCGCCAGCTCGCCAGCTTCAACCGCCATTGGCACCGTTTCGATCTGCATTTCGGCTTCGACGAGCTGACCGGCAAGGTCCAGTTGTATGCGCAGATTCTCGCAGCGCAACTGACCCTCGAATGCTTCGAGGCGACCTTGGCCAACCTGCTCGATCACGCCGAGTTCTGGCAGCGCCTGCTGCCGTGCGACAGTGATCGCGAGGCGGTCGCTGCGGTCGGCATGAGGGTTTGAGCGGCCCCATGAAAATCGAATCGATTTCGCCGGTGCAGCCGTCCCAAGACGCTGGAGCTGAGGCGGTGGGGCATTTCGAGGGGCGTTCGGTGACTCGCGCGGCCGTTCGCGGCGAGGACCGTTCCAGCGTGGCCGGGCTGGCGCGCTGGCTGGCGCGCAACGTGGCTGGCGATCCGCGTAGTGAGCAGGCCTTGCAGCGTCTCGCCGACGGTGACGGCACGCCGCTGGAGGCGCGCACGGTCCGGCGCAGGTGAGGTGCTGGATGCTGTTGCCGCTGGCGTTGCTGCTCGGCGGTTGCGTCAGCCAGCCCGCGCCGATGTCGCCGAAGGTGACGGTGGGTGGTTCGGTGGGCGGCGTTTCCCTGCAGGCGCGCCAGGCGCAACTCAGGCTGCGCCTGTATGCCGTCGTTCAGGGAAGGATGCAAACGATTGCCGAGCGGCGCTACCGGGTGTCCGGGTTGCCGTTGCGCTATGCCTTCGATCTGGAGATCGACAGGTTGGAGGGCGAGGCATTGTACCTGCGTACCGAGCTTTCCTGGGTGGGCGTCGCGGCGGTCCAGGCGAGTGCCTGGCAACAGGTGGCGGCGGGCGTCGATGAGCGGGTCCGGCTGGTTCGGCGCGACTGTTTTCCGAGTTGTACGGCCGCTCGCCCGGAAGAAAGATCTGGCAACGATTGATACATTGCCTGCTGTTTCGGAAAGTGCGTATGGAGATTAAAGAAGTGCAAGTCTCGTTCGTTTTCAGGGAAGGCCTCGAATAATAAAACTGGTACTTTTGTTCCGCTTCTAAAGAAGGCTGGATTAATTGGCGGAAGCCGACTCGCTCTGCGAATCAGCGCACGTCGGATAATCCTGATTATTATAAAATCGACTCCGTGCTCATGGCTTTGAAAATCAATAAAACGGAGCGTATTCATGCCTCTCCGCTCGGCGGGGCATTCAAGGTACGACGGGAAGTGTTGGGGTTCTTATAATATGCAAGGAGCCAAATCTCTTGGCCGAAAGCAGATAACGTCTTGTCATTGGAACATTCCAACTTTCGAATACAGGGTAAACAAGGAAGAGGGCGTATATGTTCTGCTCGAGGGCGAACTGACCGTCCAGGACATCGATTCCACTTTTTGCCTGGCGCCTGGCGAGTTGCTTTTCGTCCGCCGCGGAAGCTATGTCGTAAGTACCAAGGGAAAGGACAGCCGAATACTCTGGATTCCATTATCTGCCCAGTTTCTACAAGGCTTCGTCCAGCGCTTCGGCGCGCTGTTGAGTGAAGTCGAGCGTTGCGACGAGCCCGTGCCGGGCATCATCGCGTTCGCTGCCACGCCTCTGCTGGCCGGTTGCGTCAAGGGGTTGAAGGAATTGCTTGTGCATGAGCATCCGCCGATGCTCGCCTGCCTGAAGATCGAGGAGTTGCTGATGCTCTTCGCGTTCAGTCCGCAGGGGCCGCTGCTGATGTCGGTCCTGCGGCAACTGAGCAACCGGCATGTCGAGCGTCTGCAGCTATTCATGGAGAAGCACTACCTCAACGAGTGGAAGCTGTCCGACTTCTCCCGCGAGTTCGGCATGGGGCTGACCACCTTCAAGGAGCTGTTCGGCAGTGTCTATGGGGTTTCGCCGCGCGCCTGGATCAGCGAGCGGAGAATCCTCTATGCCCATCAGTTGCTGCTCAACAGCGACATGAGCATCGTCGACATCGCCATGGAGGCGGGCTTTTCCAGTCAGTCCTATTTCACCCAGAGCTATCGCCGCCGTTTCGGCTGCACACCGAGCCGCTCGCGGCAGGGGAAGGACGAATGCCGGGCTAAAAATAACTGACGTTTTTTGAAAGCCCGGTAGCGGCTGCATGAGTAGAATCGGCCCAAATTGCAGGCTCTGACGAGCGCGCAATGTAGTGAGGAAGCCAAGGCAGAGAATGGAGCAGGAAGACGATAAGCAGTACTCCCGAGAAGCGGTGTTCGCTGGCAGGCGGGTATCCGTGGTGGGCTCGGACGCCCGCTCGCGGGGTCGGGTGCCGGGTTACGCATCGAGCAGTTTGTATCGTGAGTCCGGAATCATCAGTGCGCGGCAACTGGCGTTGCTGCAGCGGATGCTGCCGCGCCTGCGGCTGGAGCAACTGTTCCGCTGCGAGTGGTTGCAGCAGCGCCTGGCGCGCGGCCTGGCGCTGGGGCGCGAAGAGGTGCGGCAGATTCTCCTCTGCGCGGCGCAGGACGACGACGGCTGGTGCTCCGAACTGGGCGACCGGGTCAACCTCGCCGTGCCGCAGTCGATGATCGACTGGGTCCTGCTGCCGGTCTATGGCTGGTGGGAAAGCCTGCTCGACCAGGCGATCCCCGGCTGGCGCCTGTCGCTGGTGGAGCTGGAGACCCAGTCCCGGCAACTGCGAGTCAAGTCCGAATTCTGGTCCCGCGTGGCCGAGCTGGAGCCGGAGCAGGCCCGCGAGGAACTGGCCAGGGTCGCCAAGTGCCAGGCGCGCACCCAGGAACAGGTGGCCGAACTGGCCGGCAAGCTGGAGACGGCTTCGGCACTGGCGAAGAGCGCCTGGCCGAACTGGCAGCGGGGCATGGCGACGCTGCTCGCCAGCGGCGGGCTGGCCGGCTTCGAGCCGATCCCCGAGGTCCTCGAATGCCTCTGGCAACCTCTCTGCCGGCTGGACGACGACGTCGGCGCGGCGGACGCCGTCCAGGCCTGGCTGCACGAACGCAACCTGTGCCAGGCACAGGATCACTTCTACTGGCAGAGCTGAGCGGCCGGCGAAAGCCGGCCCTACCGAGGAATCATGGATCATCTGTTGAGCGGATTGGCCACTCGCCTGGGCCAAGGGCCCTTTGTTGCCGATCGGACGGGTTCGTACCACCTGCGCATCGACGGACAGAGCGTCCTGTTGCTGCGCCAGGGCGACGACCTGCTGCTGGAAAGCCCGCTGGAGCACGCCCCCCTGGACCCGCAGCGCGACCAGCTGGGGTTGCTGCGGGCGCTGTTGTCGCGGGTCGCCAGTTGGAGCCGGCGCTATCCCCAGGCCATCGTCCTGGACGCGGACGGGCGCCTGCTGTTGCAGGCGCGGCTGGGCCTCGACGGCCTCGATCCCGAGCGACTCGAACGGGCCCTGGCCGCCCAGGTGGGGCTGCTCGAGGCGCTGGCGCCGGAGCTGGAGCCGCTGCCCCGCGGGTTGCCGCCGCAGGCTCCGGTGTGGCGTCCCTGATGCGCCGCCTGCTGATCGGCGGACTGCTGGCGCTGCTGCCTGGCGCGGTCTTGCGCGCGCAGCCGCTGGACTGGCCCAGCCTGCCTTACGACTATGTGGCGCAGGGCGAAAGCCTGCGCGACGTGCTGGCCAACTTCGGCGCCAACTACGATGCCTCGGTGATCGTCAGCGACAAGGTCAACGACCAGGTCAGCGGTCGCTTCGACCTGGAAAGCCCGCAGGCCTTCCTGCAGTTGATGGCCTCCCTCTACAACCTCGGCTGGTACTACGACGGCACCGTGCTGTACGTATTCAAGACCACCGAGATGCAATCGCGGCTGGTGAGGCTGGAGCAGGTCGGCGAGGCCGAGCTGAAGCGCGCGCTGACCGCCGCCGGCATCTGGGAGCCGCGCTTCGGCTGGCGTGCCGACCCTTCCGGGCGGCTGGTGCACGTGTCCGGTCCGGGGCGCTATCTCGAACTGGTCGAGCAGACCGCCCAGGTGCTGGAGCAGCAATACACCCTGCGCAGCGAAAAGACCGGCGACCTCAGCGTGGAGATCTTCCCGCTGCGCTATGCGGTCGCCGAGGACCGCAAGATCGAGTACCGCGACGACGAGATCGAGGCGCCGGGCATCGCCAGCATCCTCTCGCGGGTGCTCAGCGATGCCAACGTGGTTGCGGTGGGCGACGAGCCGGGCAAGCTGCGCCCGGGACCGCAATCGAGCCATGCGGTGGTCCAGGCGGAACCGTCGCTGAACGCGGTGGTGGTGCGCGACCACAAGGACCGGTTGCCCATGTATCGCCGCCTGATCGAAGCCCTCGACCGGCCCTCGGCGCGGATCGAGGTCGGCTTGTCGATCATCGACATCAATGCCGAGAACCTCGCCCAGCTGGGCGTCGACTGGAGCGCCGGGATTCGCCTGGGCAACAACAAGTCGATCCAGATCCGCACCACCGGCCAGGATAGCGAGGAGGGCGGCGGCGCCGGTAACGGGGCGGTCGGCAGCCTGGTGGACAGTCGCGGGCTGGATTTCCTGCTGGCCAAGGTCACCCTGTTGCAGAGCCAGGGGCAGGCGCAGATCGGATCCCGGCCGACCCTGCTGACCCAGGAGAATACCCAGGCGGTGCTCGACCAGAGCGAAACCTACTATGTGCGGGTCACGGGCGAGCGGGTGGCCGAGCTGAAGGCGATCACCTACGGCACCATGCTGAAAATGACGCCGCGAGTGGTAACTCTCGGCGATACGCCGGAGATCAGCCTCAGCCTGCACATCGAGGACGGCAGCCAGAAACCCAACAGCGCCGGCCTGGACAAGATCCCCACGATCAACCGCACGGTGATCGATACCATCGCCCGCGTGGGCCATGGCCAGAGCCTGCTGATCGGCGGCATCTACCGCGACGAACTGAGCCAGAGCCAGCGCAAGGTACCCTGGCTCGGCGACATTCCCTATCTCGGCGCGCTGTTCCGCACTACCGCGGACACCGTGCGCCGCTCGGTGCGGCTGTTCCTCATCGAGCCTCGGCTGATCGACGATGGCGTCGGCCATTACCTGGCGCTGAACAACCGTCGCGACCTGCGCGGCGGCCTGCTTGAAATCGACGAGTTGTCGAACCAGAGCCTGTCGTTGCGCAAGCTGCTCGGTAGCGCCCGCTGCCAGGCGCTGGCGCCGGCCAGGGGCGAACAGGAGCGCTTGCGCCAGGCCGGCCAGGGTTCGTTCCTCACGCCCTGCCGGATGGGTGCGCAGGAGGGCTGGCGGGTGACCGACGGCGCCTGTCCCAAGGACGGCGCCTGGTGCGTCGGCGCGGAGCGCGGGAATTAGCATGGCCTGGAAGATCCGCTTCTACAGCGGGCTGAACCAGGGCGCCGAAGTCTCGCTCGGAGAGGGCCGGGTGGCGCTTGGCAGCGATCCGTTGCAGGCCGACCTGGTGTTGCTCGACGAGGGCATCGCGGCAGTCCACCTGGTGCTCGAGGTCGATGCCCAGGGCGTGCGCCTGCTGGAATGGGCGGAGGGCTGCGAGCCTCGCCAGGACGGCCAGGCGCAAGTCGCCGGAGCGATCCTGCAGGCGCTTGCCGGGCAGACCTGCGGCCCGCTGCGCTGGGCATTCTGCGACCCGCAGCGGAGTTTTCCCGAGCGTTTCCCCGAAGCCGAGGTGCAGACCGCGCCAGTGCGCCGCAAGTCGTCCGCCCGTGCCGGCGGGGCCTGGCTGCTCGGCGTCAGCCTGGCGCTGGCGGTGTGTCTGCTGGGCATGCTCGTCGAACCCTGGTCGGCCCGCCAGCACGGCATGGCCGGCGAGGAGCCCCTGGCGAAGGTGCGCGCCTACCTGCGCGAGCAGGGCATGAGCGAGGTGGATGTGCAGCGCCAGGGCGACAGTCTCCTGCTCGGCGGCTACCTGGAGGACAACGCCCGGCGCCTGGCGCTACAGCGCTACCTCGATGGCAGCGGCGTGGACTACCGACTGGAAGCACGGAGCATGGAAGACATTCGCCAGGGCGTGGATTTCATCCTGCAGAAATTCGGCTATCGGCAGATCCTCAGCAGCAACGCGGACAAGCCTGGCTGGGTCCGGCTCAACGGCGAACTGGCGGAACAGGACGAACGCTGGGCGCGGATCGACGCATTGCTGGAGTCCGAGGTGCCGGGCCTGCTCGGGGTGGAAAACCAGGTCCGGGTGGCCGGCTCGCACCTGCGCCGCCTCGAGCGCCTGCTGGCGGACGCCGGCCTCGACCGGCAACTGAGTTTCCGCGAGCGCGGCGAACGCATCGAGTTGAGCGGCACGCTCGACGAGGTCCAGCTCAGCGCCTTCTACCGCCTGCAGCGCGAGTTCCAGCAGGAATTCGGCAACCGCCCGAGCCTGGAGCTGCTCAGTCGCGGCAAGCGCGCCAGCGGCGACGAACTGGAGTTCACGATTCGCTCGGTGTCGCTGGGGCGGGTGCCCTATGTAGTGCTCGGCGACGGCCAGAAATACCCGGTGGGCGCCTCGACATCCCGCGGTGTGCGAATCCTCGCCATCGAGCCGGAGTCGATCCTGGTGGCCCGCGGCAAGCAGCGTTTCATCATCAATCTCAAAGGGGAGGTGCTCCATGATGACAGCCTTGGAAACGCGACTGTCGGTCGCTGACGGCACGCATGCCGCAGCGCTCCGGCAGCGTCTGCAGGCGGCGCTGGCGGAGTGTCGCCGGGAACTGGCCAGAGGCGCCGGCCCGGAGCGTTTCCAGTTCCTGCAACAGCAGGCCCGGGCCCTCGAAGGCGGTCTCGGCATTCTTTCGCAGCTCACAGAGGACTAAGCATGGCGCAGATATTCAACCCCAACCCGGGGAATACCCTCGATACCGTGGCCAATGCCCTGAAGGAGCAGGCCAACGCAGCGAACAAGGACGTCAACGACGCGATCAAGGCCTTGCAGGGGACCGACAATGCCGACAACCCGGCGCTGCTGGCCGAGCTGCAACACAAGATCAACAAGTGGTCGGTCATCTACAACATCAACTCGACGGTGACCCGTGCGCTGCGCGACCTGATGCAAGGCATCCTGCAGAAGATCTGAACATGGACACTTCACTGATACGCGAATTGGCGGAACTGGCGCTGGCCGGCAGCGGGCAGCACTGCCACGAAGAGGCGCTGTGCATCGCCGAGTGGCTGGAGCGCCTCGGACAGGACGAAGCGGCGCGGCTGATCCGGATTTCCAGCCTGGCCAACCAGGGGCGCTATCAGGAAGCCCTGGCCTTCGCCCATGGCAATCCCTGGCCGGCGCTGGAGCCCTGGTTCGCCTTGTGCGAGTGGCACCTGGGGCTGGGCGCCGCGCTGGACCGCAGGCTGGCCGGGCTGGGCGGCAGCAGCGATCCTGCCCTGGCCGACTTCGCCGCCGGCATGCGCGCCCAGGTGCGGACATGAGCCGCATCGACACGCCGCCGGGATTCGCCGTCTATCCGTCGGCCAGTCCAAAGGCGGCGAACCTCCCGGCTGTCGATCAGGTGCTGGCTTTCGAGCAGGCCCTCGGCGGCGAGCCGCCGGCGGCCGGACGCCGCCTGGCCGGGTTGGAGAACGGCGCTCTCAGCGAGCGCCTGCTGCAGCGCTTTGCCCAGCCGCTGCAAGGGTTGGAGGCGGACCGCCTGGAGCTGAAGGCGATGCTCCGTGCGGAACTGCCGCTGGGGCGCCAGCAGCAAACCTTTCTCCTCCAGTTGCTCGGTGCAGTCGAGCATGCGCCGGGCGGCGAATACCTGGCGCAACTGGCGCGTCGCGAATTGCAGGTGCTGATCCCGCTCAACGGCATGCTCGACAACCTCGTGCGCAACAGCCACAAACTCGACCTGGAGTCATGATGGATATCTCTCGGATGGGCGCCCAGGCGCAGATCACCAGTCTCGAAGAACTCTCCGGCGGCCCGGCCGGCGCGGCCCACGTCGCCGAGTTCGAACGGGCGATGGGCGGTGCCGGCAGCCTGGGCGGCGACCTGCTCAGCGAACTGGGGCAGATCAGGGAGCGTTTCAGCCAGGCCAAGCAGGAGTTGCAGGTGGAGCTGTCGACGCCCGGCGACGATCCCAACAGCCTGATGCAGATGCAGTGGTCGCTGATGCGCATCACCATGCAGGAAGAGCTGATCGCCAAGACCGTCGGGCGCATGAGCCAGAACGTCGAAACCCTGATGAAGACCCAATGAGGCGAACGGTGAAAGATCTGTCGCGCATGGCGCTCCTGGCGCTGGTCCTGGCGTTGGGCGGGTGCAAGGTCGAACTCTATACCGGGATCAGCCAGAAGGAAGGTAACGAGATGCTGGCGCTGTTGCGTTCGGAGGGCGTTTCCGCGGACAAGCAGGCGGACAAGGATGGCACCGTGCGCCTGCTGGTGGAGGAATCGGATATCGCCGAGGCGGTGGAGGTGCTCAAGCGCAAGGGCTATCCGCGGGAGAACTTCTCCACGCTGAAGGATGTGTTTCCCAAGGACGGGCTGATTTCCTCGCCCATCGAAGAGCGCGCGCGGCTCAACTACGCCAAGGCCCAGGAGATTTCCCATACCCTTTCCGAGATCGATGGCGTGCTGGTGGCTCGGGTCCATGTGGTGCTGCCAGAGGAGCGCGACGGACTGGGCAGGAAGTCCTCGCCGGCATCGGCCTCGGTGTTCATCAAGCACGCCGCCGACGTGCAACTGGATGCCTACGTGCCGCAGATCAAGCAACTGGTGAACAACGGCATCGAAGGACTCAGCTACGACCGCATCAGCGTGGTGCTGGTGCCGTCGGCCGGGGTCCGCCAGGTCCCGCTGGCGCCACGCTTCGAGAGTGTCTTCTCGATCCAGGTGGCGGAGCACTCGCGCGGACGCCTGCTCGGTCTGTTCGGCCTGCTGCTGGCGTTGCTGCTGGCGAGCAACCTGGCGCAGTTCTTCTGGCACCGGCAACGGGGCTGAGCGGCGCGATGCCATTGACGGCCTACCAGTTGCGCTTCTGCCCGGCCCGCTACATTCACGAGTCGCACCTGCCCGCGGTATTGCTGCGGTTGCTGCCGGCGCTGCCGGACTGGAGGCGACAGAGCGTTCTCAACGCCTGGCTGCTGGAGCAACTGGAATTGGACTGCGCGTTCCGCATGCCCGCGCAACTGGGCGGGCTGGCCCTTTACCCGCAGGCGGCGCTGGAACGGACCCTGGGCTGGCTCGGCGCGCTGCTGCACGGCCAGGCCTTGCGGCAGGTGCTGGACGGTGCGCGGGTTCGGCGCATCCGCGCGCAGATCGGCGAACAGGGCCAGCGTTTCTGCCTGGAACAGCTCGACCTGCTCATCGGTCGCTGGCCGCCCGGCTGGCAGCGGGCCTTGCCGGAAAACCCGGAAGAAGGCTATTTCCGGCGCTGCGGCCTGGCTTTCTGGCTGGCCGCCTGTAGCGATGCCGACTGCGGTTTCTCGCGGCGCCTGCGCCTGCGCCTGGAGGCCATGCCGGCCCCGGCGGACTGGACCTTCGACGAACAACGGCGATCCCTGGCGCGGACCCTGTGCCTGAAGGTCGCCCGACAAGCGAGCGATGAATGCTTCCATTTGTTGAACTAGACGCCAGTCGCGTACGGCTGGCCCCCGGGCAGGCCCTGTTGCGCGCCCGCGACTACCAGGACTACCTCAGCGCCAACCGCCTGGTGGAAGCGGCACGCGAGCGTGCCGCCGAAATCGAGCGCGAGGCCCACGAGGTTTACCAGGAGCAGAAGCGCCTGGGCTGGGAGGCCGGACTGGAGGAGGCGCGTCTGCGCCAGGCCGGGCTGATCCAGGAAACGCTACTGCGCTGCAATCGCTACTACCGGCAGGTCGATCGCCAGCTTGGCGAGGTGGTGCTGCAGGCGGTGCGCAAGGTGTTGCGCCACTACGACGCTGTCGAGCTGACCCTGGCGGCCACGCGCGAGGCACTGGCATTGGTGAGCAACCAGAAGCAGGTGATCCTGCACGTCCAGCCGGAACAACTGGCCGCGGTGCGCGAGCAGGTCGCCCGGGTGCTCAAGGATTTCCCCGAGGTGGGCTACCTGGAAGTGGTCGGCGATGCCCGGTTGGACCAGGGCGGTTGCATCCTGGAAACCGAGATCGGGATCATCGACGCTTCGCTCGACAGCCAGTTGGCGGCGTTGCAGGCCGCATTGACGGAGGGCGTGGCGCGGAGCGGCGAGGAGGAAGGGGACGCCGGTTGAGGGAACCAGGCGCCGCCCCCGGCCCGGGCGTTGGCTCCGGGCCGAGGGCTGAGGCGCTGCCGTTCGCCCGCGGCGGCGACGCTGGCGGTGCGGTCGGCGCCTTCAGAGCAGGGTGAAGCTGCGGCTTTCGGTTTGCGCCGAATCCAGGCCGACGAAGACCTTGAACTCGCCCGGCTCGGCCGTGTGCCTGAGCTGGCTGTCGTAGAACTTCAGGTCTGCCTCGCCGAGGCGGAAGACGATCTCCCGCGATTCGCCGGGCTCCAGCATCACCTTGCGGAACCCGCGCAGTTCCTTCACCGGACGGCTGAGGCTGGCGACCGGGTCCTGCAGATAAAGCTGGACCACCGTGGCGCCGGCGCGCTTGCCGCTGTTGCTGAGCGTGACCCGCGCTTCCAGGGTGTCGCCACGGGCCAGCCGTTCGCTGGACAGGCGCAGGGGCGAGAGACTGAACTCGGTGTAGCTGAGGCCGTAGCCGAACGGGTAGAGCGGGCCGTTGGCTTCGTCGAAATAGCGCGAGGTGTATTTGCCGGGGTTGTCGTGGTCCATCGGCCGGCCGGTGTTCAGGTGGTTGTAGTAGACCGGTACCTGGCCCACCGAGCGCGGGAAGGACATGGTCAGCTTGCCACTGGGGTTGTGCTCGCCGAACAGCACGTCGGCGATGGCATTGCCGCCTTCGGTGCCACTGAACCAGGTTTCCAGGATCGCGTCGGCGTTTTCCTGCTCCCAGCCCAGCGACAGCGGTCGGCCGTTCATCAGCACCAGCACCAGCGGCTTGCCGGTGGCCTTCAGTGCCTTCAGCAGCCGCCGCTGGCTGGCCGGGATGCGCAGGTCGGTGCGACTGGAGGCCTCGTGGGCCATGCCCTGCGATTCGCCGACCACGGCGACCACCAGGTCGGCGTCGCGCGCGGTGCGCAAGGCCTCCTCGAGCATCGCCTCGGCGGAGCGCGGATCGACCTCGACTTCCGGGTTGTAGCTGTTCAGGTAGTCGAGGATCGCCTGGTCGCCACTGACGTTGGCACCCTTGGCGTAGAGCAGGGTGGCACGCTCGCCGACGGCATTGGCCAGGCCCTGGTAGACGGTTACCGCCTGGCGTGGCACGCCGGCTGCCGACCAACTGCCGATGACGTCGCGCTGGCTCTTGGCCAGCGGGCCGATCACCGCGATCCGCCCCTGCTTCTTCAGCGGCAGCAGGCCGTCGCGGTTCTTCAGCAGGACCAGTCCTTCGCGAGCCACCTCGCGGGCGGCCTGGCGGTGCAGGCGGCTCTCGGCGTTGGTGTCGAACGGCGGGTCGTCCGGCTTGCCCAGGCGCCGGTAGGGATCGGCGAACAGGCCGAGGTCGTACTTCGCCGCCAGCACGTCGCGGCAGGCGCGATCGATGTCGGCCTGGTCGATCTCGCCGTCCGCCAGTAGCTTCGGCAGCCAGGTCGAGTAGAGATCGTCGTTCATGTTCATGTCGACACCGGCCTGGATCGCCAGGCGCGTGGCGTCCCGCTCGTTGCCGGCGAGGCCGTGCTTGATCAGTTCCTTCACCGCGCCATGGTCGCTGATGGTCAGCCCCTTGAAGCCCCACTGCTGGCGCAACAGGTCGGTCAGCAGCCAGCGGTTGGCGGTGGCGGGCACGCCGTTGATGGTGTTCAGCGAGACCATCACCGCGCCGGCGCCGGCGTCCACCGCGGCCTTGTAGGGCGGCAGGTAGTCCTGGAACATGCGCGGCAGGCTCATGTCCACGGTGTTGTAGTCGCGGCCGCCTTCGGCCGCGCCGTACAGGGCGAAGTGCTTGACCGCCGCCATGATGCTGTCCGGGGCGGCCAGGTTGGAGCCCTGGTAGGCACGGACCATCACGCCGGACAGCAGCGAGGTCAGGTAGGTATCTTCGCCGAAGCCTTCCGAGACCCGCCCCCAGCGCGCGTCGCGGGTGATGTCGACCATCGGCGAGAAGCTCATGTCGAGCCCGTCGGCGCTGGCTTCGAGGGCGGAGATCCGCGCGCTGCGGGCGACCACCTCGGGGTCCCAGCTGGCGGCGAGGCCGAGGCTGATGGGGAAGATGGTGCGGTGGCCGTGGGCCACATCGTAGGCATGGAACAGCGGGATCTTCAGGCGGCTATGGCGGACCTGATCCTGCATGGCGCGAATGTCCGGGCGGGTCACGGTATTGAAGATGGCGCCGACCTTGCCGGCGCGGATGTCCGCCATCAGCGCTTCCTTGGGATGGTCGGCGCCGACGCTGACCAGGCGTAGCTGGCCGATCTTTTCCGCGTTGCTCATGCGAGCCATCAGGCTGGCGATGAAACGCTCCTTGTCGGTAGCCGGTGGATTGCCGGATTCGCCCTGGCCAGCCGCCAGTGCCGGGCTCCCGCTCAGCCCGATGAGAAGCCCCAGTACACACAGCCTGTTCATGCATGTTTTCTCGTTATTGGATAGACGCTCGTCGTGGCGGCGTGACATGTCGCGGCATGCCGCCCGGCGGGCGCGACATAAGGTGTTCGCAGCGCGGGCGGAAGTCAACGAGACGGCGATGGGCGAATCTGCCGGTTCTGACAGGTCCCGTGGCGCGCCGCTGGCGGCGCTCAGGCGACGCTGGCGAGCAACTGCTCGGCCGGCATCGGCCTGCCGAGCAGGAAGCCTTGCAGCGAATTGCAGCCGAGGCGGGTCAGGAACTCCTGCTGGGCCTCGGTTTCCACGCCCTCGGCGACGATCTTCAGGTTCAGCGTGCGGCCGAGGGCGACGATCGCCGAGACGATCGCGGCGTCGTCGCTGTCGTGGGCCAGCTCGTTGATGAAGCCACGGTCGATCTTCAGTTCGCTCGCCGGCAGGCGCTTGAGATAGAGCAGGCTGGAGTAGCCGGTGCCGAAGTCGTCGATGGAGATGCCGACGCCCATCGCCGACAACTGCTCGAGGATCACCAGGCTGGCATCGGCATCGCGCATGGCGGTCGATTCGGTCACCTCGAGGATCAGGTGGCTGGGCTCCAGGCTGTGGCGCAGGAGTGCGTTGCGCACCGAGTCGACCAGGCCGGCATGGGCGAACTGCAGGGCCGAAAGGTTCACCGCGATGTTCCAGTCCGCATGTCCGCCGTCCAGCCAGAGGCGCATCTGCCGACAGGCTTCGTCGAGCACCCACTCGCCGATCTGCACGATCAGGCCGGTCTTTTCCGCCAGCGGCAGGAACTGGCCGGGGGTGATCAGCCCGTGTTGCGGATGCTCCCAGCGCAGCAGCGCTTCCACGCCGATCATCGGTCCGTTCGGCGCCAGTACCTTGGGCTGGTAGTGCAAGACCAGTTGCCGGCGCTCCAGGGCCTGGCGCAGGTCATGCAGTAGTTGCAACTGTTCCTGGGCGTTGGCGTTCATCGAACTCTCGAAGAAGCAATAGCCGTTCCGTCCCTGGTCCTTGGCGTGATACATCGCCGCGTCGGCATTGATCATCAGCTCGTGGCGGGTCTGCCCGTCGCCGGGGTAGAGCGCGATGCCGATGCTCGCCGAGATCCGCACCTCATGGCGGGATATCTGGTACGGCTGGCTGATCCGCTTCACCAGCTTCTCGGCCAGGGTCGCGGCGTCGGCGGGCTCTCGGGCCTCGATCAGCAGGACGAACTCGTCGCCGCCGAGGCGGGCGATGGTGTCCTGGGCGCGGACGTTGGCGCGGATACGCTCGGCGACTTCGATCAGCAACAGGTCGCCGAGGTGATGGCCGTAGGCATCGTTGACCGCCTTGAAGCCGTCCAGGTCCATGAACAGCACGGCGAACCGGCGATCGTCGCGGATCGCCTGCTGGATCGCCTGCTCCAGGCGGTCGTCGAGGAGCATGCGGTTGGGCAGCTTGGTCAGGTTGTCGTGCAGGGCCAACTGGATCAGCTCGCGGTTGGCTCGTGCGAGGGAGGTGGCGAGCACCGAGGTACGTGCCTCGAGGCGCGAGTCCAGCACCGAGACGATCAGGGCGATGGCGATCACCGCCAGGGTGATCACGATGACCAGCACCGCCAGCCAGCCGTTGTCGATGCCTCGGCCGGCGGCGCCGCAGAAGCTGCCCAGGGGGAACTGCGCGGCGGCCATCCCGGTGTAGTGCATGCCGACGATGGCGCAGCCCATCACCAGGGCGGCGCCGGCGCGGACCAGGACGATGCGCCGGCTGCCATGGCGCAGGCGGAAGGCGATCCACAGCGCGGCGCCGGAGGCGATCACCGCGATCAGGATGGAGAGGCCGAGCCACAGCGGGTCGTAGACGATCCCCGGCATCATCAGCAGGGCGGCCATCCCGGTGTAGTGCATGGCGGCGATGCCGCTGCCCATCAGCAGGGCGCCCAGCGCCAGGCGTTGCCAGGGGAGTTCCGCCTGGCACACCAGCCAGAGGGCGAAGGCCGAACTGCCGACGGCCAGCAGCAGCGACAGCAGGGTCAGGCCCAGGTCGTAGCCGAGCGGGATCGGCAGGCTGAAGGCGAGCATGCCGACGAAATGCATCGACCAGATGCCGAAGCCCATGGCGAAAGCGCCGCCGATCAGCCAGGAGAGCGCCTCGCGGCCTTTCGCCAGGGTCACCCGGCCGGCCATGTCGAGAGCGGTGTAGGACGCCAGGATGGCCACAATCAGGGAAAAGGCGACAAGAACCTGGTTGTAGCTGCTGATAAGCATGAAAGCGTCCGAACGGGATAGCGGGAGAGAAGTGGTTGATATCAACCTGATATTATTGCACGAGTCGCTTTCGCCAATGCCATCGGGCAGGACCAACGGTCGCCGGCGCAGGCGGAATCTTGCTCAACGGCCGGGCCTTTTGTACAGCGCTTTGTCTGCCGCCGGTCGCCGCCCGCCGGGGCAGGCGGCGGAAAGCTCGGCAGCGCTGGCAGGTTGACGCTACCCTGAAAGAAGCCATGGTCGTCCGATCTTCCTCTGGCTTGATCAAAAAACTCTCATGATCGCCGACGATGGCTTCAGCTGAATGGGGAATCGGTGAACTTTCTGAATGTCTCGACAGGAGGTGCGTCTCATGGAAAAGCCCTTCTCGGATGATGTCAGCGTGAATGTCCTGCGTCGCATGAAAGAAGGCGGCTTCGACTTCGCGCGCATCCATCCCATCGACTTCTTCGCCATCTTTCCCAGTGAGCGGGAGGCTCGCCAGGCAGCGGGCCAGTTTCGCGGCGAATCCCTCAGGGCCCAGGTCGTCGCTCGCGACGATGGCTCCTGGAACCTGCAGGTCAGCAAGGTGATGTATGCCACCCATGCCGCCATCGGTGCCTTCGAACACGACCTGGAGGAAGTCGTGGTGCCGCTGGGTGGCGTGCTGGACGGGTGGGGCGTGACCCAGGAGGTCACTTCGCTGCGTCCGTGACGGCGGCGGGACCCCGGCCGCGATCCCGGGCCGGGGCTCCTGCGTCGGGCTTTCCTTCCTCGAAGGCTTTCCTTCAGACTGGGGAAGGAGGTAAGCCATGAGCGATATTCTGATCCTGACCCATGCCGAGTTCTGTCCGCCAGGCCATCTGGGTGCCGTGCTGGCGGAGCGCGGCCTGGACTTCCGCGTGATCCGCGCCGATCTCGGCGAACTCGCCGGTCTCGACGCCGAACGCCCGCGAGCGGTGGCGATCATGGGTGGGCCGATGAGCGTCAACGACGACCTGCCCTGGTTGCGCGACGAACTGGCGCTGCTGCGTCGCTTCATCGAGCGGCGCATCCCGCTGATCGGCCATTGCCTCGGCGGCCAGTTGCTGGCCCGCGCCCTGGGCGCGACGGTGCGGCAACAGCCCTACACCGAAATGGGCTGGCAGCCCATGCAGCGGGAAAGCCGCGACAGTCCATGGCTGGCCGGGCTGCCGGAGCGCTTCTCGATCTTCCAGTGGCACGGCGATGCCTTCGACCTGCCGCAGGGCGCCGAGCGCCTGCTGTCCAGCCCCTGGTGCGAGAACCAGGGGTTTTCCTGGGGTGGTCACGTACTCGGCCTGCAAGGCCATCCGGAAATGACCGAGGAACTGGTGCGGCGCTGGATCGCCGGCTGGCCGCACCTGCTCGATCCCTCCCAGCCCAGCCAGCAATCCGCCGAGGACATGCTGGCCGGGTTGCCTGCCAGGATTGCCGGGCTGAATCGGGTGGCCGAGGGTTTCTACCGTCATTGGCTGTCGCTGATCGATTGACCTTCCCGGCCGCGGGCGCCCCCCTGGCACTACCGCCGGTCCGCTTTATCGCTCGTTCGAGCGAGGCGGCTGTCTGCATGGACGGGAGGGGAGAAGCCGTCTCCCTTCCGGGTCTGTTCTAGACTTATCGGTCCCACAGGTCGCTTCGCGATCGGCAGGTCGATGCCGGTCCGTGGCCGCGGGGCGCGCATGCCGTCGAACGGGGCGCCCTTCCTCTCCTTGTGGGCAGGATGCACCAGACTGGGGCGAACCCGCCGCGCCGACCCTGCGAATCGCCGACGAGCCGTGATCCGCGCGCTGGCACGGGCTTTGCGAGTTCCCCATCGTTCGTGACGACAAGGAGTCCGGCATGGCACGCATGTTTTACGACGAGATGCACGATGCTGGCGGCGAATGCCGCTCGCATTATCGGGAATTCGCTCGCTGGCTGGCCGACACCCCTGAAGAGCAACTGCTGCAACGCCGGCGCGAAGCCGACCTGCTGTTCCACCGCGCCGGCATCACCTTCACCCTGTACGGCGACGAGCAGGGCACCGAGCGCCTGATCCCCTTCGACACCATCCCGCGCAGCATTCCCGCGGCGGAGTGGGCGCACATCGAGGCCGGCTGCATCCAGCGCGTCCAGGCGCTGAACCTGTTCCTCGCCGACCTCTACCACGAACAGCGCATCCTCAAGGCCGGGGTGATTCCTGCCGAGCAGGTCCTGGCCAACGACCAGTACCAACTGGCGATGCAGGGACTGGACCTGCCGGGCAACGTCTACGCGCACATTGCCGGGGTCGACCTGGTCCGCGACGGCAGCGGCAACTACTACGTGCTGGAGGACAACCTGCGCACGCCCAGCGGTGTTTCCTACATGCTGGAAAACCGCAAGATGATGATGCGCCTGTTCCCCGAGCTGTTCGTCCGCCAGCGCGTGGCGCCGATCGACCACTACCCGGACCTGCTGCTCGACACCCTAAAGCGGGCCAGTGACGTCGAATCGCCGAGCGTGGTGGTATTGACGCCGGGACGTTTCAACAGCGCCTACTTCGAACACGCCTTCCTCGCCCGCGAGATGGGCGTGGAACTGGTCGAAGGCGCCGATCTGTTCGTCCGCGACGAGCGGGTCTACATGCGCACGACGGCCGGACCGCAACCGGTGGACGTGATCTACCGAAGGATCGACGACGCCTTCCTCGACCCGCTGGCGTTCAACCCGGATTCGCTGCTCGGCGTGCCCGGCCTGCTGGCCGCCTACCGGGCCGGCAACCTGGTGCTGGCCAACGCGATCGGTACCGGGGTGGCCGACGACAAGTCGATCTACCCCTACGTGCCGGACATGATCCGCTTCTACCTCGGCGAAGACCCGCTACTGCACAACGTGCCGACCTGGCAATGTCGCAAGCCGAAGGAACTGGCGCACGTCCTGGCGCACCTGCCGGAGCTGGTGGTGAAGGAGACCCAGGGTTCCGGCGGCTACGGCATGCTGGTCGGACCGGCGGCCAGCCGGGAGGAAATCGAGCTGTTCCGCGAGCGCCTGAAGGCTCGCCCGGAGGCCTATATCGCGCAACCGACGCTGTCCCTGTCGACCTGTCCGACCTTCGTCGAGAGCGGCGTCGCGCCGCGCCATATCGACCTGCGGCCGTTCGTCCTGTCGGCGCCGGATCGGGTTCGCCTGGTGCCTGGCGGGCTGACCCGGGTGGCGTTGCGCGAAGGCTCTCTGGTGGTCAACTCGTCCCAGGGCGGCGGCACCAAGGACACCTGGGTGGTGGAGGAATAAGCATGCTCAGCCGGACCGCTTCCGACCTGTACTGGATGTCGCGCTACCTGGAACGCGCGGAGAACCTCGCCCGCATGCTCGACGTCAGCTACTCGCTGTCGCTGTTGCCGCAGGACCGCAACGGCGGCGGCCTGGACGAACTGGCCATGCCGCTGCTGATCACCGGCACCCTCGACGCCTACCTGGAGCGCCACGGCGAACTGGCCGCCGAGCGCCTGCTGAGTTTCTTCGCCCTCGACCCGGACAACCCGGCGAGCATCTACAGCTGCCTGGCCGCAGCGCGCGCCAGTGCCCATGCGGTACGCGGGCGGATCACCCTGGACATGTGGGAGAACATCAACGCCACCTGGCTGGAAATGCGCGGCATCGCCGCCGAGGGCATCCTGCGCTATGGCATCAGTCGTTTCTGCGAATGGGTGAAGGACCGCTCGCACCTGTTCCGCGGCGCGACCTTCGCCACCAGCATGCGCAACGATGCGTTCCGCTTCATCCGTCTCGGAACCTTCATCGAACGCGCCGACAATACCTTGCGCCTGCTCGATGCGCGCTACCAGACCCAGGGCGAAGCGGCGCTCGCCGGGGCGGACGAGGGCACCGCGCGCGGCTACTACCAGTGGAGCGCGCTGCTGCGGGCGCTATCCGCCTTCGAGGGCTACACCGAGCTGTACCGCGCCTCGCCCAACGCGCGCAACATCGCCGAATTGCTGCTGTTGCGCGAGGACGTGCCACGTTCGCTGCTGTCCTGCATCGAGGAACTGAGCGAGATCCTTTCCGGCCTGCCCGGCGTCAACGGCCGGCCGGCGCAGCGCCTGGCCGCCGAGCTGGAGGCGCGGGTGCGCTACACCGGCATCGACGAGGTGCTGGAACAGGGCCTGCATACCTGGATCACCGACTACATCCTGCTGGTTCGCCAGTTGGCCAACGCCATTCACAGCTCCTACCTGGAGGCCGCATGAGACTCTCGATCACCCACGACACCACCTATCGCTACGAAGACCGGGTGCGCGCCAGCATCCAGTACCTGCGCCTGACCCCGCAGGACAGCGAGCGCCAGCACGTGGTCGATTGGCGCCTGGACCTGCCGCGCCCGGCGCGGCCGCTGCGCGATCCGTACGGCAACATCCTGCACGTCCTGACCCTGGACGAACCGCATGAGTCGGTCCTGATCGCCGCCCACGGCCTGGTCGAGATCGACGAGGAGCGCGAGGTGGAGCACGATCGCCAGTCGCCGTTGCCGTTCCTGCGCAGCACCCGCCTGACCGGCGCCGATGCCGAGATGCGCGCCTTCGCCGAACGCGCCATGGGCGGCCGCAAGGACCGCGGCGGCCTGCTCGACCTGATGCATGCGCTGCACGAGCATATCCTCTACCAGCCGGGGGCGACCCGCGTCGACAGCACCGCCATCGAGGCTTTCGGCGCACGCGCCGGGGTCTGCCAGGACCATGCGCATGCCTTCCTCGCCTGCGTCCGCAGCCAGGGCGTGCCGGGGCGCTACGTCTCCGGCTACCTCTACACCGAGGACGATACGCACCTGGCCAGCCATGCCTGGGCCGAGGCCTGGCTCGGCGACGGCTGGTACAGCTTCGACGTGACCAACCGGCTCGGCCGTCCGGAGCGCCATCTCAAGCTGGCCGTCGGCCTCGACTACCTGGATGCCTGCCCGGTGCGCGGCTTGCGCCGTGGCGGCGGTTGCGAGCAGATGCATGCGAGGGTGCTGGTCAGCGCGCCGCTGCTGCAGGTGCAGCAACAGTGACGATCCATTGCGCGCCTGGCGTTATCGGCGATTGCCTTTACGCTTGAGGGGCGGGGACGGACGGAATAAGGAAGATTCGAGATGACCTACTGTGTCGCGATGCACCTGGCCGATGGGTTGGTGTTCGCCTCCGATTCGCGGACCAACGCCGGGATCGACCATATCGCCACCTTCCGCAAGCTGTTCACCTTCGGCACGCCCGGCGAGCGCCTGCTGGTGGTGCAGACGGCCGGCAACCTGGCGACCTCGCAATCGGTGATCAACCTGCTGCAGCAGCGCATCCGCCGGGACGGCGCCAGCCTGCTCAACGTGCCCTCGGTCTACGACGCCACGGCGCTGATCGCCGAGACCACCCGCGAGGTGATGGCCCGCGACGGCGGCAATCTGGCCGGCAATACCGACCTGAGCTGTTCCTTCCTGGTCGGCGGGCAGATCGCCGGCGGACCGCCGGCGCTGTACAGCATCTACCCCCAGGGCAACTTCATCCAGGCCACGCCGGACACGCCTTTCCTGCAACTGGGCGAAAGCAAGTACGGCAAGCCGATCCTCGACCGCAACCTGACTTTCGACACGCCGCTGGAGCAGGCCCTGCGCTGCGCGCTGGTGTCGTTCGACTCGACCATCCGCAGCAACCTCTCGGTGGGCATGCCGCTGGACCTGCTGGTCTACCACCGCGACAGCCTGATCCTGCCGGAGGGCTACCGGGTCACCGAGGACGACGCCTATTTCAGCGCCATCCGCCGCCAGTGGAGCGCCGGCCTGCACGACTTGCTGGAGCGCCTGCCGTCGCCGCCCTCGGCGTACAACATCTGACGCCGCTTCAGCCGGCCGCGCCCGCTTTGCGGCCGGCCATGTGGCGCAGGTAGCCGATCAGCTGGCGCAACTCCTGGTCGTCGATCACCCGTTCCGGGAACGCCGGCATTTTCGCCTGTGGCCATTGCCGCAGCGCCTGCGGGTCGCGGATGTAGCGGGCGAGGAATTGCGGCTGGAAGTACTCGGTGGGGTTGTACGGCAGGTTCAGGTCCGGGCCGAACTGGGCGTCGCCGGCACCGTTGAGACGGTGGCAGGCCAGGCAGTTCTTCTGGAACACGGCGAAGCCGGCGCGCACTTCCGCGCTGGCGTCGGCGGCCGGCAGCAGAGCCGGGAAGCGTTCGGCCAGAGGGGACTGGTAGCGGATGCGGACGACCTGGAAGGGCCATTGCTCCGGACCGATGCGTTTTTCCTCGGGTTTGCTCCAGACCAGATAGAACGGCCCGGCGGACGGCTTGCCGGCGCCCAACGGCGGCCAGGGGCGCTGCGGATCCTCTATCGCCAGCCAGGCTTGCGAGCCCTGTTCGGCGAGCAGCGGGGCGGCCGGCAACTCGGCGGCGAAGCCATCGCTGGCCACGGCCTGCAAATGGTCTTCGGGATGCACGCCTTTCAACAAGGCCGCCAGTGGCACGGCGCGGTAGCGCATGTTCCGGCGGTAGGCGACGTCGGCCGGGATGTCCAGGTCGCGGGCCTGCGGATGCCTGAGCAGTTCTTCGCTGCTCCAGGTCTGCGTGCCCCCCGGCAGTTCCAGGCGGAGCTCGGCGGCCCAGGCGGCAGCCACAGGGAAGAGCAGGGCACCTAGCAACGCCAGGCGCGGGAGAGTGACAGGCATGCGGGTTCCTCGTGCATCCGCCGGTTATGACATGGAGCGAGAGATTGGCACGGAACGGGGGCCTCGCGGTAGCATGCGGGCCATTGCATAGCTGGCTAACCAAGGGGTTCCCGTGCTCGCCGAGTTGTTCGCCGTGATGGCGCCCGTGCTGTTCGGCGCCGGTGTCGGTTACGTCTGGGTCCGTCTCGGACACGCCTATCCGACCGAGTTCGTTTCGCGCATCGTGTTCAATATCGGTTCGCCATGCCTGATCCTCGCCACCCTGGCGCATACCCGGGTGGACCTGCACAGCTTCGGCCGGATGGCCCTGGCCAGCGCGCTGATCTGCGTCTGCATGGCTGCGCTGGGCTGGGCGGCGGCGCGCCTCGGGCGCCAGGAGTGGCAGGTGCTGGTGCCGGCCTACAGCTTCCCGAATGTCGGCAACATGGGCCTGCCGGTGTGCCTGTATGCGTTCGGCGAGGCGGGGATGACCCTGGCGGTGGCGTTCTACCTGATCATGTCGATCGGCAACTTCAGCCTCGGCGTGTTCTGGATGAGCGGCGAGCGCTCCTGGCGCTCGCTGCTGGGCAATCCGATCCTGCTCAGCGTGCTGCTGGCCTTGTTGTTGATGGGGCTCGACCTGCAACTGCCACGCTGGATGGCGAATACCGTCGACCTGATGGCCGGGCTGACCATTCCGCTGATGCTGATCACCCTCGGCGTGTCCCTGGCCAGCATCCGCCCGCGGCAACTGGGCAATGGCTTTTTCTATGGCGGCTTGCGTCTTCTGCTGGGGGCGCTGGTGGGCTGGTCGGTGGCGCTGGCGTTGCAATTGCCGCCGCTGGCGCAGGGGGTGCTGGTGGTGCAGTCGTCGATGCCGGTGGCGGTGTTCAACTATCTCTACGCCTTGCGCGGCAATCGTTCGCCGGATCAGGTCGCCAGCCTGGTGCTGTGTTCGACCCTGCTGTCGTTCGCCTTCATTCCGCTGCTGCTGACCTGGTGGCTGCCTGCGCTGCGCTGACCGCGAGGCGGTGCGCAGCGTGCAGGCAGCAGGTGCCCTAGCGGATCAGACTGTTAAGGTTGGGAAGGATCAGGATGACTGTGGTGGCGAAGACGATGAGGCTCGCTTGCCGCCATCTTTTTGGCTGCTCGTTCAACATGGCCTGTCTGCCTTTCTTGTTGTCGGGTGGCTGCCTGCTCCGCGCTACGGCCCGGCGGAACGGCTTGCCACGCAGTGGCGTACTCTTCGGTCGGCCCGGCATCCCCGGCGTCGACCTCCCTTTCGAACGCTTGCATGAATCAGTCTAAGCCCCGGCCTGCGCGGGCTTAGACCACTTGGATACAAGCTGCTGCGGTCTAGACATATTCCCTCTATATGACAGCGTGGTGACGGCTCTGGCGTGCGTCTCGACCGTTCGTCCGGTGTCCGGGTTTCCGGTCGAAAGATGGCACGGTGCTATCTTCCCGGCGTTGCAGGCTGAGCTGGGCGGTCAATCAGCCTGAGCGGTTCGGTCATTGTCCCGCCGGCGAGCCTGTTTAAGGTAGGCGGAGGCCCGCTCGGCCGGACGAGAACAGGATAAGAGAGACCGCCATGACCGACGCATTCATTTACGACGCCGTGCGTACTCCCCGCGGCAAGGGCAAGAAGGATGGCGCGCTGCACAGCGTCAAGCCGGTGAACCTGATGGCCGGGCTGTTGCGCGCGGTCCAGCGGCGCAACGACCTGGATACCGCCCAGGTCGACGATATCGTGCTCGGCTGCGTGACGCCGGTGGGCGACCAGGGCGCCGATATCGCCAAGACCGCGGCGCTGGTGGCCGACTGGGACGAACAGGTTGCCGGCGTGCAGATCAACCGTTTCTGCGCCTCCGGCCTGGAGGCGGTGAACCTGGGGGCGATGAAGGTACGCTCCGGCTTCGAGGACCTGGTCCTGGTCGGTGGCGTCGAGTCCATGTCACGCGTGCCGATGGGCTCCGACGGCGGCGCCTGGGCACTGGATCCGGAAACCAACCTGCACACCAGCTTCGTCCCGCAAGGGATCGGCGCCGACCTGATCGCCACCCTGGAAGGCTTCAGTCGCGCCGATGTCGATGCCTTCGCCCTGCGCTCCCAGCAGAAGGCCGCCAAGGCCCGCGCCGAAGGGCTGTTCGGCAAGTCGCTGGTGCCGGTCGCCGACCAGAATGGCATCGTCCTGCTCGACCACGATGAGTTCATTCGCGCCGACTCCACCCTGGAAGGGCTCGCCGCGCTCAAACCGAGTTTCGAGATGATGGGGCAGATGGGCTTCGACGCCACCGCGCTGCGCAAGTACAGCCAGGTCGAGCGCATCGAGCACGTGCATACGCCGGGCAACAGCTCGGGGATCGTCGACGGCGCCAGCGCCATGCTCATCGGCTCCGAGGCCAAGGGCCGCGAACTGGGCCTGAAGGCGCGGGCGCGGATCGTCGCTACCGCGGTGACCTCCACCGACCCCACCATCATGCTTACCGGCCCCGCGCCGGCGACCCGCAAGGCCCTGGCCAAGGCCGGCCTGAAGGTGGAAGACATCGACCTGTTCGAAGTCAACGAGGCGTTCGCTTCGGTGGTGATGAAGTTCATGAAGGACATGGGCGTGGCGGAAAGCAAGGTCAACGTCAACGGCGGCGCCATCGCCATGGGCCACCCGCTCGGCGCCACCGGCTGCATCATCCTCGGCACGCTGCTCGACGAACTGGAGCGGCGCAACCTGCGCTACGGCCTGGCCACCCTCTGCGTAGGCGGCGGCATGGGCATCGCCACCATCATCGAGCGCGTGTGAAGGGAGAACCGGAATGACTGACGCTATCCGTTACGAAAAAGGCCAGGACAACGTCGTCGTCCTGACCATGGACATGCCCGGGCAGAGCGCCAACACCATGAATGGTGTCTACCGCGAGGCGATGGCGAAGACCATCGCGCGGCTGGAGGCGGAGAAAGAGGGGATCGCCGGCGTGGTGCTGACCTCGGCGAAGAAGACCTTCTTCGCCGGCGGCGATCTCAACGAGCTGATCAAGGTCACCAAGGCCGACGCCCCGGCCTTCTACCAGGGCATCCTCGAACTCAAGGGCCAACTGCGGCGCCTGGAGACCCTCGGCAAGCCGGTGGTCGCCGCGATCAACGGCGCTGCGCTGGGCGGCGGCTGGGAGATCTGCCTGGCCTGCCACCACCGCATCGCCCTGGACAATCCCGGCGTGCAGCTCGGCCTGCCGGAGGTGACTCTCGGCCTGTTGCCGGGCGGCGGCGGGGTGGTACGTATGGTGCGCCTGCTTGGCCTGGAGAAAGCCCTGCCGTACCTCGCCGAAGGCAAGAAGGTGCGTCCGGCGGAAGCGCTCAAGGCCGGGCTGATCCACGAACTGGCCGACGGCCCCGAGGAAATGCTGGAGAAGGCCCGCGCCTGGATCCTCGCCAACCCGGCGGCGAAGCAGCCCTGGGACAGCGCCGGCTACAAGATTCCCGGCGGTACGCCTGCCAGTCCCAACGTGGCGCAGATGCTGGCCATCGCACCGTCGGTGCTGCGCGACAAGACCAAGGGTTGCTTCCCGGCGCCCGAGAAGATCATGTGCGCGGCGGTGGAGGGCGCCCAGGTCGATTTCGACACCGCGCAACTGATCGAGGCGCGCTATTTCACCGAGCTGACCACCGGCCAGGTGGCGAAGAACATGATCGGCACCTTCTGGTTCCAGCTCAACGAGATCAACGCCGGCAAGTCGCGGCCGCAGGGGTATCCGGTGCGGGCGACGAAAAAGGTCGGCGTGCTCGGCGCCGGGATGATGGGCGCGGGCATCGCCTACGTATCGGCGGCGGCCGGCATCGAGGTGGTGCTCAAGGATGTCTCGCTGGAAGCGGCGGAGAAGGGCAAGGCTTATTCGGCCAGGCTGCTGGACAAGAAGGTTGCGCGCGGGCACCTGTCCGCCGAGAAGCGCGACGTCTTCCTCGCGCGGATCGTGCCGAGCGTCAGCGAAGCCGACTTCGAAGGCTGCGACCTGATCATCGAGGCGGTCTTCGAGGACCGCGCGCTGAAAGGCAAGGTCACCGCCGAGGCCGAGAAACATGCCCTGGCCGATGCGGTGGTGGCGTCCAATACCTCGACCCTGCCGATCACCGGTCTGGCCCAGGCGGTGGCGCGGCCGGAGAAGTTCATCGGCCTGCACTTCTTCAGCCCGGTGGACAAGATGCCGCTGGTGGAGATCATCCGCGGCGAAAAGACCAGCGACGAAACCCTGGCACGCGGTTTCGACTACGTGCTGCAGATCAAGAAAACGCCGATCGTGGTCAACGACAGCCGCGGCTTCTTCACCTCGCGGGTATTCGGCACCTTCACCAACGAAGGCATCGCCATGCTCGGCGAAGGCGTGAGCGCCGCGATGATCGACAACCAGGCGCGCCAGGCCGGTATGCCGGTGGGGCCGCTGGCGATTTCCGACGAAGTCTCGCTGAGCCTGATGACCCACATCCGCAACCAGACCGCCCGCGACCTCGAGGCCGAGGGCAAGGCTCTGCCGACGCACCCCGCGTTCGCCGTGATCGACCTGATGGTCAATGAGTACAAGCGCCCGGGCAAGGCGGCCGGCGCCGGCTTCTACGACTACCCGGCGAACGGCAGGAAACATCTCTGGGCGGAACTCAAGAGCCGCTTCGAGAAGCCCGATGCGCAAATATCCGCCGAGGACGTACGCGACCGCCTGCTGTTCATCCAGGCCATCGAGACCGTGCGTTGCGTGGAGGAGGGGGTATTGCACTCCACCGCCGACGCGAACATCGGCTCGATCTTCGGTATCGGTTTCGCCGCCTGGAGCGGGGGCGCCTTGCAGTTCATCAACCAGTACGGCCTGAAGGACTTCATCGCCCGCGCCCAATACCTGGTCGAACAGTACGGCGAGCGCTTCGAGCCGCCGGCGCTGTTGCTGGAGAAGGCGGCGAAGGGCGAGCTGTTCTGAGTCCTGACGTCGCATGGAGAGCCGGCCTTCGGGCCGGCTTTCTCGTGGTCGCGTACCGCGGCGGATGACGCCACCCCGGTATCCCCTGGTTCTTGCCAGCCAGGCCGCCACGGGTAGGGCGAATAGCGCCATGGGCGCTATCCGCCGATATGCCGAGTTTGGCGGATAACCGCGATGCGGTTATCCGCCCTACGCCGTGCGTCGGTACGGGCCAGCCTCCAGGCTGCCACGGACGCTTCCGCCGATGTGCCTACGCGGGACCTGGGTGTTCCTCGCCGGGGTAGCGCAGCAGGTCGATCACGGCGCTCAACGCCGCCGGGTGGTTGCGGCGGTTCGGATAATAGAGATGGAAACCGGGAAAGGGGGCGCACCAATCCGCCAGGACCCGTTCCAGGCGGCCGGCGGCGAGGTGCTCGGCGACTTCCTCCTCGATGGCGAAGGCAATCCCGACATCGGCCAGCGCCGCCTGTAGCATCAGGCGCGGGTCGTCGAGGACCAGCGGTCCGCTCACGGCCACCGAAAGCGCTTTCGTGCCCTTGCTGAATTGCCATTTGTACAGCTCTCCGGAAGACACCTTGCGCCAGCCGATGCAACGGTGGCCGAGCAATTCCTCCGGGCTACCCGGCCTGCCTTGCCGTCGGAAGTAGGCCGGGGTCGCGACGATGGCCAAGCGCAGGTCCGGGCCGACCCGCACGGCGCGCATGCCGTGCTGGAGGTCTTCGCCGAGGCGGATGCCGGCGTCGAAACCGGCTTCGACGATATTGGCGAAACCCTCGTCCGCCACCACTTCCAGGGTGATGCCGGGATAGTCGCGGGCCAGTTCGCCGAAACGTGGTGCGAGGACGAGACCGATGGCGTTTCGCGGTGCGTTGATTCGTACCAGGCCGTGAGGCGTTTCGCGAAAGCGGTTAAGGCTGTCCAGCGCGGCGGCGATGTCTTCGAACGCCGGGTCCAGGTGTGCCAGCAGGTGCTCGCCGGCCTCGGTCGGCGAGACGTTGCGAGTGGTGCGGTTGAGCAGGCGGATGCCGAGCTGGGTTTCCAGTTCGCGCAGGGTGTGGCTGAGCGTCGGCGGGGTTACGCCGAGGGTGGCGGCGGCGCGGCGGAAACTGCGTTCGCGAGCGATGGCGACGAAGGCGGCGAGACCGGCGAGATCGGGCTTCTTCATTGGATTATTAAAATAACTCGATCAATGAAAGAGATTTTTCCAGGATAGTTAGCTATTCGGCAGCAATATAGCATCGTCGGGAAACCTGGCTCATGAACAGGGTGGGGCCGGGGAAACCGCTCTTTTCAGAGCCTTCCGACGAGGTCGTACGATGCAGCATGTCCGTCTTGGCAACAGCGGCCTGAAAGTCTCCCGACTCTGCCTGGGGTGCATGACCTATGGCGATCCGGCGTGGCGTCCATGGGTGCTGGACGAGGAACGGGCGCGTCCGTTCATTCGCGAGGCGCTGGAAGCCGGGATCGACTTCTTCGACAGTGCCGATATCTATTCCACCGGCGAGAGTGAGCGGATCCTCGGACGCGCGCTCAGGGACTTCGCGCAGCGCGAGGACCTGGTAATCGCCACCAAGGCGTTCTTTCCCATGAGCGACAGGCCCAACGCCTGCGGCTTGTCGCGCAAGCATCTGCTTGCCAGCGTGGATGCCTCGCTGCGGCGGTTGGGTACGGACTACCTGGATCTCTTCGTGATCCATCGCTTCGATCCGGAAACCCCGATCGAGGAAACCTGCGAAACCCTCGACAGCCTGGTGCGTGCCGGCAAGGTCCGTTACCTCGGCGCCTCGTCGATGCCGGCCTGGCGCTTCATGAAGATGCTCGCCTTCCAGCGCCACCACGGCCTGGCGCAATTCATCTCGATGCAGAGCCAGTACAACCTGATCGTTCGCGAGGACGAGGAGGACCTCGTGCCGCTGTGCCGGGAAGAGGGGATCGCGTTGACGCCCTGGTCGCCGCTGGCGCGTGGGCTGCTGGCCGGAGCGCGAAGCGCCGGCACGCTGCGGACCCGGACGGACGAACAGGCCCCGCGCTGGTACGGCGGCAGGGAGGAGGTCGAGTCGACCCTCGGCGCGTTGGAGAAACTCGCCGCTGCCCGCGGGCTTCCACCGGCGCAACTCGCCCTGGCCTGGCTGCTTGGCCGGAACGGTGTCGCCGCGCCGATCGTCGGCCTGTCCAGGCCGCATCACCTCGAGGATGCCCTCGCGGCGCTGACGCTGGACCTCGCCGAAGAGGAGTGCGCCACGCTGGAGGCGCCGCTCACGGTGCGCGCCCGGACCCCGCGCTGGTAGGGCGCACATCGACGGAGAAAGCATGATGAGACGACAGGCTTCCGTGTTGCTGCTGGTATCCATGGTATCGGCGACCGTCTTGCCGGTTTTCGCCCGTGCGCCGGGCGAGCGCGAGCCGTCCTGCGCCGCGACGAGCATCGTCCTGCCAGCGGGGGGCCGGTATCCCAACGGCATCGCCCATGCCGCCGATGGAACGCTGTACGTCGGCCTGGTCACCAGCGGGCGCATCCTGCGCAAGCCTCCCGGGGGCGAGTGGGAAACCTTCTTCGCCGGCAGCCCGGCGATCTTCGCTGCCACCGCGCTGCGGCTGGACGAGCCGCGTGGCCTGCTCTGGGGCAATTCGCCGGACTTCCTACCCGCTGGCCGGCGCCGGCCGCATGGGGTGTTCGCCCTGGATCTCGCGACCGGTGCCGTGCGCCGATATCTGACCCTGCCCGGCGACGGGATGGGCAACGATCTCGCGGTGGCGCCGGACGGAACGGTCTACCTGAGCGAAACCCGGGATGGCAGCCTGATGCGGCTGCGGCCCGGGGAACCGGCGTTCCAGGTGTTGCTGCGCGACAGCCGCCTGGCCGGCCCCGGCGGCCTGGGCGCGGCGGGCATCGTCCGGGTGGACGACGACACCCTGCTGGTCGGCAACTTCGGTAGCGGGGCGATCCATGTCGTCGAAGGGGTCGCCACGCGTCCGCGGCTGCGCGAGATGGAGCTGCCCCGAACGCTGGAGAATCCGGACGGCATGGCGCTGGCTCCGGACGGCTCGCTGATCGTGCTGGAGAACGCCATCCGCAGCGGCGCCGGCAAGGTGCTGCGGATCGCCGAGCCGCTCGCTCCAGGGCGGCGCGGCATCGAAGTGATACGCGAGGGCCTGGAGTCGCCGGTCAACCTGACCGTCACCGGACAGGGTTGCGCCTATGTCAGCGAGTCCCGCATTCGCCACCGCCTGTTGCCGGGGCGCGAGGGCGAGGTGCCGGCGCGTTTCCTGATCCACCGGCTGCCCCTGGACGCGGCCGGGGGCGGTTGATCGGCCGCTCAGGCGTTGGCGAAACGACCCTCCAGATAGGCGATGATCTCGCTGGATTCGTACATCCAGCGCACCTGGCCGTTTTCCTCGATGCGCAGGCACGGCACCTTGACCTTGCCGCCGCCTTCCAGCAAAGCCTGGCGGGCCTGCGGATCGTTCATGGCGTCCTTGAGTTGCATCGGCAGGTTCAGCCGGTGCATGGCGCGGCGTGTCTTCACGCAGAACGGACAGGCGCGGAACTGGTAGAGCGACAGGTTCCGCAGCGCCCGCTCGACCTCGGCCTGGGCCTCGGCGCTGCGCTGCAGCTTGCGGGGGCGGCTGACGAAGTCGGCGAGGATAATCGCCTGACCCAGTCCGTTACGTACTGCCTTGAGCAACATGGCGTGTGCCTCGCGGGAAAACCGCCAGTTTACGTGGCGGTTCCGGGCATGGGGAGTCCTTCCGTCTCCTGTGCAGATTTCTTTACGGCTGGGCGTCTCGGGAATCTTTCTGCCGGCTGCTTGTTTTTTGGCGAATCGTCCGGATATTCCTTTCGAGGCCAGGGCGACGGTTCCCTTGCCCGCGCTCCTGTGTTAATTAAATCAAACGAAAACGACAATAACCCCACTTCTTCAGAGAGTCTTTATGTCGCTCCGCATCTGTATCCTGGAAACCGATATCCTTCGTCCCGAGCTGATCGAGCGCTACGAAGGCTACGGCCGGATGTTCCAGCAACTGTTCGCCAAGCAACCGATCGCCGCCGAATTCGTCATCTACAACGTGGTGGAGGGGCGCTATCCGGCGGACGACGAGCGCTTCGACGCCTACCTGGTGACCGGCAGCAAGGCCGACTCCTTCGGTCCCGACCCGTGGATCCAGACCCTGAAGACCTTCCTCCTGGACCGCTACGAGCGCGGCGACAAGCTCCTCGGCGTGTGTTTCGGCCACCAGTTGCTGGCCCTGCTGCTCGGTGGCAAGGCCGAGCGCGCCAGCCAGGGCTGGGGCATGGGCATCCACCAGTACCAGTTGAACGAACGGGCCGACTGGATGAGCCCGGCGCTGCCGGACCTGACCCTGTTGATCAGCCACCAGGACCAGGTCACCCGGCTGCCGGAAAACGCGCGGGTGATCGCTTCCAGCGACTTCTGTCCCTATGCCGCCTACGCCATCGGCGACCAGGTGCTGTGCTTCCAGGGGCATCCCGAGTTCGTCCACGACTACTCCCGCGAACTGCTCGAACTGCGCCAGCAGCACCTGGGCGAGGAACTCTATCGCAAGGGGGTCGATAGCCTGGCGAGGGATCACCAGGGCACCGTCGTCGCCGAATGGATGATGCGTTTCGTCGCGCGCCAGCCGACCGGCGCCTGAGCCGGCCCCGCGCCATGCGAGCGCCGCCAGCCTCCCGGGGTTGGCGGCGTTTTCGTTTCAGGCCGGGCAGTCGAGGATGAAGCGCTCCGGGATCCAGCGCTGCGGGCGTGCCGGCGGGGTGCCGCTCTGCAGCTTCAGCGCCAGGTTGGCCGCCAGCGCGCGGACCATCGCCTGGTTGCATTCGATGGTGCGCGCCAGTGCGCCTGCCGAGCCTTGGGCGAGGCCGAGTAGCGAGTAGCCATTGGTCAATATCGCCAGGGCGGCGACGATCCAGAATTTCCGTGTTTGCCTTCTCATGCTGTTTCCCGGGAAAGAAGCCGGCGTTCAACCGGCGCGTCGACTGTTCAACCCCGAGAGCAGGCCTGGCAGGGCCTGGCCGATCTGGTTGGAGAAGGTCGTGGCGGTGTCGTTGTCCGGTGTGGCGTTCCTGGCGCTTTCGGCGCCGGCGACGAGGCTCAACACGACCAGCATGAGGATGGCGTACAGACCCAGGGTGGCCAGGGCGGTGTTGCGGGCGTAATGGCGTGGGCTGCGACGTTTCATGGCGGCTTCCGTGATCGATACCTCGGATGGGCATAGGATCGCGGAGAAGAATTCGATTGGATAACGAATTGTCGCGCTATTAACTATCGACAGAAATGATGCTTTGGCCGAACGACCGGTACGGGTTGCGGGGCCCGGGTTCGGGCCCGATGGATCAGGACGAAGTCGGCGCGAGCAGGCGATCGACCACCTGCCGGGCTCGCTCGAAGGAGGGGTAGCCGCTGCGCGCGACCGGCAGCTCGGCGTAGGCCTGGCGATAGGTCTCGGCCTTGGGAATATCGGCGCGCGGCAACAGGAAGGGCTCGGCGTAGATCTTGTAGAGCATTGCGTTGGCCAGCGGGTAGCGTCGCTCGGCGGAACGTTCGAGGAGGCGGGTGATGCGCTCGCAATCGCTGGCCTGGCCGTCGCGGCGAGCGATCAGCACGGCCTGGTAGAAGTCCGCCTCGCCGCTGCGGTCGTCGCGCGCCGCGCGCTCCAGCAGGGCCTGGGCCAGCGGCAGGCGATCGCGGTCGTTGGCGACGATGATCAGTTTCGCCTGCAGCATGTCGTTCTCGTACAGCAGTTTTTCCCTGTCGCTGTCCTGGCGGCAGGTGGCGCAGCTTGCCAACAGCGGGATCAGGCAAAGTGCAATCCATTTCGGCATGGCGGTTGTTTCCTTGTCATGGATGAGACGGCACGAGGCTGGAATCCAATGGAGAGGCGAGGCGCCTCCAAGGTTCCCTCGCATGCAGTCTAGTCGGCCCGTAGCGGATGGGACCGGCCGTCTTTGATACGCATCAACTGGCGCCGGCGGGCAAAGCGTACGGTGAAAGATGCAGGGCGGCGCACGAAGCGCCTGTCCCGAAGCCAAGAAGGAAACGCTCATGATTCGTGAAGTTGAAGGTGACATTCTGCTTTCCGGGGCCCAGGTGATCGCCCACGGCATCGCGCCCCAGGACCATTTCGACAGCGGCTTGGCCCTCGCCTTGCGCGAACGCTGGCCGTCGATGGTTCGCGACTACCGGCATGCCGCCCATGCCAGGGCGCCCGAGCCGGGCGGCATCTGGGTCTGGGCCGGGGTCGACGAGCAGGGCAAGACCCAGTGCATCGTCAACCTGATCACCCAGGGCATGCTGCACAGCGGTCGCAGCGCCAAGCCGGGCAAGGCGAGCCTGGAGGATGTCGGCCATGCCCTGCGCGAGCTGGCCCGCTATGTGCGCAGCGAAGGGGTGAGCAGCCTGGCTCTGCCCTGCGTGGCGACGGGAGTGGGCGGGCTGGACTGGTCCGAGGTCAAGCCGCTGGTGGTTCGCCACCTGGGCGACCTGGAGATCCCGGTGATTCTCTACGAGGTCTATCGCAAGGGCGTGGCGGCCGAGGAAAAGCTGGCCTGAACGAGAAGCCCGGCGTGAGCCGGGCTTTTCAGGGTTGCGGGGAAAAGAAAAACGTTCCTGGCAGGCGGCGTTCAACCCTGCGCATCGGTGTCGCTCGCGGTTGGCGCCGTGGCCTGTTGCTGCTGGGCCTGCTCGATGGCGTGCTGGTTCAGTTGGACCATGCGGTTTTCCATCAGGCTGGATTCGTCGGCGAAGCTGGCTTGCACTGCGAGGGTGGTAGCCATGCCGAGGAGAATGGCGGCGAAGACGTTGCGTTTCATGATGACCTCCGGTTTTCCTTGGGAATGTCACCAGGATAATCCGTAATAATTTTTTAAAAATAGCAGTTAGGGAGAGTTACCTTTGCGTAATAAGTAATTATTGGGCGCAAAAAAGCCCGGTACCAACCGGGCTTTCGCTGGCGCGGGCCTTAGCCCAGGTGCTTCTTGTCCAGCTCGATCGCCTGGTCGAGGGTTTCCAGCAGTGCCTTGCGCACCTTGAGCTTGGTATTGCGATGCGCGGTCATGTTGAGTTTCTTCAACTGCTGGGCCGCTGCACGCGCGCTTTCCTGCAACTGGTCGGCGCTGACCAGGGTGTCGAGGAAGCCGGCATCCACCGCAGCGGCCGGACTGAACATCTCGGCATTGATGACCGAGCGGGTGAACGCCGACTTGCGCAGGCGATCGCGGGCCAGTTCGATGCCGACATGGTGCATGGTCATGCCGATGGCGACTTCGTTCAGGCCGATCTGGAACGGCCCGTCGACGCCGATCCGGTAGTCGGCCGAGAGCAGCAGGAAGGCGCCCTTGGCTACCGCGTGCCCGGGGCAGGCGACGATCACCGGATAGGGATGGGAGAGCAGGCGGCGAGCCAGGGTCGAGCCGGCGGCGACCAGGTTGACGGCATTCTCCGGGCCGGAGGTCATGACCTTCAGGTCGTAGCCACCGGAGAGGATGCCCGGCTGGCCGGTGACGATGACCACGGCCTTGTCCTGCAGGGCCTGGTCGAGAGCCTGGTTGAAGGCGTCGATCACCGCCGGGGAAATGGCGTTCACCTTGCCGTTGTTGAGGGTCAGGGTGGCGATGCCGTCTTCGAACTGGTAGCTGATCAACTCGCTCATGGCAGGATTCCTTTTGGTGGAGTGGCGCAGACCTTACTGATGGGCGTCGTCGGCGTAAAGCGCTTTGGCTGACCCGCGGGTCATGCGCGATTGTGCTTGCGCGGGCCTCCCGAGCAGGGCTCCAGTGACGCCTGCGCGTTCCTGGCAGAAGAAACGGTTGAGTCTGGCCGGGGAAGACAGCAATATGGGCCCTATCGTTAGTCCGGCCTTGCATGCGGTGCAGGTCACCCGTTTCGAGGATGTCCGCCAGGCGCGCTCAGCCGCCGGGACGAGAACGGACGAAGTTATCCGGCGGCCTGCTGAAGGCCGGTACGCGGGGGCATCCTCGCGAGGAACCCTATCAATCAGGCGCGGGTCGGGTTACGAACCCGTTGAGGAGATCCAAAGTGAGCGAGTCCCTGTCCATCCATCATGACGTGGGCGGCCATCAGTTCGAGACGACGGTGGATGGCCATCGTGCCTATCTGGCGTATATGGACCTGGGCAAGCAGACGCTGGACATCTACCGGACCTTCGTACCGGATTCGCTGCGGGGTCGCGGTATCGCCGCCGCGCTGACCGAACACGCCCTGCAGTACGCCGACCGCATGGGCTACAGCGTGATCCCGTCCTGCTCCTACGTGGAGCGTTACATCGAGCGTCGCCAGCGTCAGGCCGATCCGGCCGCCTGAGCAGGTGCGCAATGAAAAACGCCGGGCATCAGCCCGGCGTTTTCGTTTCCGCCTCGCTCAGCCGCGCTGGCGTTTCGGCAGCACGTCCTTGAGCTTGGCGTGCATGCTGCGGATGCTCTTCTCGGTGGTCGCCCAGTCGATGCATGCATCGGTGATGGAGACGCCGTACTGAAGTTGGTCGAGATCCTTCGGAATCGGCTGGCTGCCCCAGCCCAGGTGGCTTTCCACCATCAGGCCGACGATCGAGTTGTTGCCTTCGACGATCTGGTTGCTGACGTTGTCCATCACCAGCGGTTGCAGGGCCGGGTCCTTGTTGGAGTTGGCGTGGCTGCAGTCGACCATGATGTTCAGCGGGATTTTCGCCTTGTTCAGGTCCTGCTCGCAGAGCGCGACGCTGACCGAATCGTAGTTCGGCTTGCCGTTGCCGCCGCGCAACACCACGTGACCATAGCGGTTGCCCTTGGTGGTGACGATGGATACGCCGCCCTGCTGGTTGATGCCGAGGAAGCGATGCGGGCTGGAGACTGACTGCAGGGCATTGATCGCCACGGTCAGGCTGCCATCGGTGCCGTTCTTGAAGCCGACCGCGGAAGACAGGCCGGAGGCCATCTCGCGGTGGGTCTGCGATTCGGTGGTACGGGCGCCGATCGCCGACCAGCTGATCAGGTCCTGCAGGTACTGCGGGGAAATCGGGTCGAGCGCTTCGGTGGCGGTGGGCAAGCCTTTCTCGGCGAGGTCGCGGAGCAGTTGGCGACCGATGTGCAGGCCATCCTGGATCTTGAACGAGTCGTCCAGGTACGGATCGTTGATCAGGCCTTTCCAGCCCACCGTGGTACGCGGCTTCTCGAAGTACACGCGCATCACCAGGAACAGCGTATCCGCCACTTCGGCCGCGAGCGCCTTGAGGCGGTCGGCGTATTCGTGGGCGGCCTTGATGTCGTGGATGGAGCAGGGGCCGATCACCACGAACAGACGGTGGTCCTTGCCATCCAGGATGTCGCGCACCACCTGGCGACCATGGGCCACGGTCTGCAGGGCCTTGTCGGTCAGGGGAATTTCACGCTTGAGCTGCTCCGGCGTGATCAGGGTCTCGTTGGAGGCAACGTTAAGGTCGTCGATCTGTAAATCAGCCATCGTGGTACTCAATCAGGTCACGGGCGCCGGCCGCCGGGAGGCCCCCTGCGAAAGGGCGCAGGCATGAAGTTCGCAAACGGGGAGACGAACCTTAACGTGTCGGGCCGGGCCTAGACAATGGGCGGGACGCGGTTCGCCGGTGTTTTCCCCGCTCTGCGCACGTTTTCTTCGTTGCTCCGGGCCAAGGCTGCCAGCGGAGTTGCAGGTGAGGCCGCCGCGGACGATATTGTGCAGGTGCTGCGGAGGGGCGCGCCTTGCGCGTATCCGCTGGCCGAGGAGGGCGCCAGCGCTATCGCAGGAGCCGAAGCATACGGATGATGGTCGGGCCCCATTTCTTCCTTTCTATCGAGGTCAGCAGCGTGCCGTCCCTGGAACTCACCGATCTGGACGCCGACCGGCAGTTGCTTGCCCTGGAAGGGGTTTCGCTGTTGGTATTCACCAGCGAAGGCTGCGCGTCGTGCCGCTGGGCCCGGCGCCATCTCCCCGCGATGGACCTGCCCATCGAGCGCCTGTGCTGGGTGGACGCCGGCCGCAATGGCGGCCTGGTGGAACGCTACGGCGTCTTTCACCTGCCGGCCCTGTTCATGGTCCGCGACGGCCGCTTCCATGGCGCACTGAACGTTCCGCTGCACCAGGAAGCCTTGCGGGGTGCGGTGCTGGCGGGGTCGACCGCTTTACCTGAGGAGTTGCCCTGATGGATTCAAAGCAGCAACGGATCGGCGTCATCGGTACGGGAGCCATCGGCGGCTTCTATGGATTGATGCTGGCGCATGCCGGTCACGACGTGCATTTTCTCCTGCGCAGCGAGTTCGAGGCGGTCAATCGCGCCGGACTCAGCCTGAATAGTGCGGTGCATGGCTTCCGGCGCCTGGCGCCGGTCCAGGCCTACCATTCGGCGCAGGACATGCCGCCCTGCGACTGGTTGCTGGTGGGCGCCAAGACCACCGGCAATGACGAACTGGCACCCCTGATCCGCGCAGCGGCGGCGCCGGGTGCCAAGGTTCTGCTGCTGCAGAACGGTCTGGGCGTGGAGGAGCGGCTGCGGCCGTTGCTGCCGGAAAGCCTGCATCTGCTGGGCGGCCTCTGCTTCATCTGTGTGCATCGCGGCGAACCGGGCGTGATCGAGCACCAGGCCTACGGCGGAGTGAATCTCGGCTATCATTCCGGACCGGCCGACGAGCGACGCCGGCGCGAGATCGTCGAGGAGGGTGCCGCGCTGTTCCGCGAGTCCGGGCTGGAGTCCACGGCGATGCCCGACCTGGAGCAGGCGCGCTGGCAGAAGCTGGTCTGGAACATCCCCTACAACGGGCTGTCGGTATTGCTGAAGAGCAGCACCGCGCCGCTGATGGCCAACGCGGACAGTCGGTCGCTGATCGAGGCGATCATGGAGGAAGTCATCGGTGCTGCCGGCGCCTGCGGCTTCATCCTGCCTGAGGGCTATGCGGACCAACTGTTGGCGGCGACCGAGCGGATGCCTGACTATCGGCCGAGCATGTACCACGACTTCGCCCATGGGCGGCCACTGGAGCTGGCGGCGATCTATGCCGCGCCCCTGGCCCGCGCTGCTGCTGCGGGCTACCGGATGCCCAGGGTCGAGGCGCTGCACCAGGCGTTGCGCTTCCTCGAAGCGCAACCGCGCTGAAGGGCCGAGCGCGGCGACCAGCCGGCGCCGCGCTCGCAGGGAGAAAAGGGATTTACCCCAACGGGCCGGAAAAAGCCCGAAACAGCAGGGAACGCTAGGAGAATGGATGCTTGCTGCTAATCTGCTAATGAGGCCCGCCGCGCAGGCTGTCGAGGAGGCCGCATGATTCGTTCGATTCTCTATGCCACCGATCTGGGGCTCTATGCTCCCTATGTCCTGCAACACGCCCTGTCGCTGACCCGCGCCTACAACGCCGAGCTCTATGTCGTCCATGTGGTGGAGCCCCTCGGGCTGTTCGCCGAGTCGGTCCTGCAGACCTACCTTGACACCGAGCGTCTCCAGGACCTGCGGGCGCAAGGGCTGGACAACGTCATGGAAAGCATCGAGAAGCGGGTCCTGGAAGGGTTTCGCGATGAACTCGGCGAGTTGCCCCAGGATGCGGCGCTGGTCAAGAGCGTGCGGGTGGTGCAGGGCGACCCGCCGCAGATGATCCTCGATGAGGCGGAAAAGCTGGCCGTGGACCTGATCGTCGCCGGCAGCCATAGCCACGGCACCCAGCTCGACACGCCGCTGGGCCGGACTGCCGCGCGTCTGGTGCAACTGGCGGAGGTACCGGTGTACCTGGTGCCGATGTTGCAGCACCGTAGTCGCGACCTGTAGGCCAGCGGTCGGCTGGTGAAAAAGCGTGCAAAATCAAAAAAAACGTCTAATTTTATTCCTCAAACCATTAATATGGTTATATACCTTCGGTTCTTGATCGCCGGTCGCGACAACCTTTTCGAGGAATCTCCATGAAGCTTCAGCAATTGCGCTATATCTGGGAGGTTGCGCACCACGACCTCAACGTCTCCGCCACGGCGCAGAGCCTCTATACTTCGCAGCCGGGCATCAGCAAGCAGATCCGCCTGCTGGAGGACGAACTGGGCGTCGAGGTGTTCGCTCGCAGCGGCAAGCACCTGACCCGTGTGACGCCGGCGGGGGAGCGGATCATCCATACCGCCGGCGAGATCCTGCGCAAGGTCGAGAGCATCAAGCAGATCGCCCAGGAATTCTCCAACGAGAAGAAGGGCACGCTGTCCATCGCCACTACCCACACCCAGGCGCGCTATGCGCTGCCCAACGTGATCAGCGGCTTCATCAAGCAGTACCCGGACGTCTCCCTGCACATGCACCAGGGCACGCCGATGCAGATCGCCGAAATGGCCGCCGACGGCACCGTCGACTTCGCCATCGCCACCGAGGCGCTGGAGTTGTTCGGCGACCTGATCATGATGCCCTGCTACCGCTGGAATCGCTGCGTCATCGTGCCCCACGGGCATCCGCTGACCAAGCTGCCGAAACTGACCCTGGAAGCCCTGGCCGAGCAGCCGATCGTCACCTACGTGTTCGGCTTCACCGGCCGCTCCAAGCTCGACGAAGCCTTCAGCCAGCGCGGCCTGGTGCCCAAGGTGGTATTCACCGCGGCCGATGCCGACGTGATCAAGACCTACGTGCGGTTGGGCCTGGGGGTCGGCATCGTGGCGCACATGGCGGTCGATCCGAAGCTCGACAACGACCTGGTGATCCTCGACGCCAGCCACCTGTTCGAGTCCAGCGTGACCAAGATCGGCTTCCGCCGCGGCACCTTCCTGCGCGGCTTCATGTGCGACTTCATCGAGAAATTCGCTCCGCACCTGACCCGCGAGCTGCTGGCCAAGGCCGTGCAATGCCACAACAAGGCCGAGCTGGACGAGTTGTTCGACGGCATCGAACTGCCGGTCTACTGATCGCCTCGGCCCATGAAAAAGCCCGGCCTGGTGCCGGGCTTTTTCATGGCTGGCCCTCAGAGCATGTCGAGATTGTCGCGACCGGCCAGCCTGGCCAGCGCTTCGCGATCAGCGTCCGCGGACTGCTCGGCTCGCGGTTCGAGGACTTCATGGAGGAAGCTCATGAACACGGTGTAGACCTGTTCGCGCCCGTCGTCGTGGCGAACCACGAAGAACGGCGCGGTCTCTACGCCATATTGGGCGGCGACCATCCAGCCTGCGCTGTTCGGGTCGCGTTCGTCGGCCACCAGGGTGCGATGGATGCGCGGCAGGTAGCCGCCTTGTTCCAGGCGTTGCCGGACTTCCTTGCACTTGCGGCAGTCCTCGCCGTTGGCGAGGACTTTCTTGACCATGGTGATGCGCATGCTGGGTCTCCGCTCGGGGTTCGACCTGCACTTTACCCCGATTGCATACGCTCTATCGACGGTTTCAGGCCTTGCTGATCAGGTTGCCGGCGTGCAGCCCGCACTCCTTGTGGGTGGCTTCCTCCCACCACCAGCGGCCCTCGCGCTCATGCTGGTTGGGCAGCACCGGACGGGTGCAGGGTTCGCAGCCGATGCTGATATAGCCGCGTTCGTGCAGGCTGTTGTAGGGCAGTTCAAGCATGCGGATATAGCCCCAGACCTCCTCGCTGGTCATGGACGACAGCGGGTTGAATTTGTACAGCGGCTTTTCCGGCGTGGAAAAGGCACCGTCGATTTCCAGCACCGCCACCTGGCTGCGCGTGCCGGGGCTCTGGTCGCGGCGTTGGCCGGTGGCCCAGGCGCGCACGCCGGCGAGCTTGCGCTTGAGCGGTTCGATCTTGCGGATGCCGCAGCACTCGCCGTGGCCGTCCCGGTAGAAGCTGAACAGGCCCTTTTCCTTCACCAGGGGTTCGAGCAGGCGCGGGTCGGGGGAAAGCACGTCGATGGCTATGCCGTAGTGTTCGCGGACCTGGTCGATGAAACGATAGGTTTCCGGGTGCAGGCGACCGGTGTCGAGACTGAACACCTTCACGTTGCGGTTGAGCTTCCAGGCCATGTCTACCAGGACGACGTCCTCGGCGCCGCTGAAGGAGATCCACAGCTCGTCGCCGAAGTGCTCGAAGGCGGCTTTCAGGATGTCCTGGGGGGATTTGTCGGCAAGGCTGGAGGCGAGGGCGGGAAGGTCGAAAGGCTGGCTCATCGGGCTGGGGTCCTGGTGCTGGGCGGCGCTGTTGCGCTCTGTGGCGGGAATGGTAGCAAAGGGCGGCATATGGCCCTAAATAACCATTTACCCCTGTAGACCTTGATTCCAGGAATAAGCCGGCGTTGCCTTGCCCTCGGCGAGGGGCTAGAGTGCCGCGTCCGTCGTCACCCCATCGTTCAGAAAATTTCGAGGAGAGTCCTGTGGAAATTGCCTGTCTTGACCTGGAAGGCGTGCTGGTTCCGGAAATCTGGATCGCGTTCGCGGAAAAAACCGGTATCGACGCCTTGAAGGCGACCACCCGGGACATTCCGGACTACGACGTGCTGATGAAGCAGCGCCTGCGCATCCTCGACGAACATGGCCTGAAGCTGGGCGACATCCAGGAGGTGATCGCCACCCTGAAGCCGCTGAAGGGGGCGGTGGAATTCGTCGACTGGCTGCGCGAGCGCTTCCAGGTGGTGATCCTCTCCGACACCTTCTACGAGTTCTCCCAGCCGCTGATGCGCCAGCTGGGCTTCCCGACCCTGTTGTGCCACAAGCTGGAGATCGACGACAGTGACCGGGTGGTCGGCTATCAATTGCGCCAGAAGGATCCCAAGCGGCAGTCGGTGATCGCCTTCAAGAGCCTCTACTACCGGGTGATCGCCGCCGGTGATTCCTACAACGACACCACCATGCTTTCCGAGGCCCACGCCGGCATCCTGTTCCATGCCCCGGAAAACGTGATCCGCGAGTTTCCCCAGTTCCCCGCGGTGCATACCTACGAAGACCTCAAGCGCGAGTTCCTCAAGGCTTCCAGCCGTTCGCTGAGTCTGTAGCCGCGCCGCCGATGAAAGAGCCCGCGGAACGCGGGCTCTTTTTCTATTCCGGGGACGCTGTCCCGGCCATCCCTTCCAGGGTTTCCAGCAGTACCCGGACCTTGTCCAGGGTTTCCTGGTACTCGTCCTCCCAGTGCGAGTCGGCGACGATGCCGCCGCCGCCCCAGCAACTGACCTGGCCGTTCCTGACCAGCAGGGTACGGATGGCGATCGAGCTGTCCATCTCGCCGCGCACGTCGAGGTAGAACAGGCTGCCGCAGTAGATGCCGCGTCGGCTCGGTTCCAGTTCGTCGATGATCTGCATGGCGCGAATCTTCGGCGCGCCGGTGATCGAGCCGCCGGGGAAGCTGCCTTCCAGCAGGTCGAGGGCGTCCTTGCCCGGCGCCAGTTCGCCGGTGACGCTGCTCACCAGGTGATGCACGTTGGGATAGCTTTCCAGGGCGAACAGCTCCGGTACCCGTACGCTGCCAGGTTGGCAACTGCGTCCGATGTCGTTGCGCAGCAGGTCGACGATCATCAGGTTTTCCGCGCGGTCCTTGGGGCTGGCCAGCAGCGACGCCGCCAGCGCCATGTCCTCCTCGGGGGTCTTGCCGCGCGGGCGGGTGCCCTTGATCGGCCGGGTTTCCACCTTGCCCTTGCCGAGCTTGAGGAAGCGCTCCGGCGACAGGCTGAGGATCGCGCCGTCGGCCAGTCGCAGGTAGCCGGAGAACGGCGTCGGGCAGGCCTCGCGCAGGGCGCGATAGGCCGGCCACGGCGAGCCGCTGCAAGCGGCCTGGAAGCGCTGGCTATAGTTCACCTGGTAGCAGTCGCCTGCCTGGATGTAGTCCTGGATGCGGCGGATCGCCTGCCGATAGTCGGATGCGCTGATGCTCCGTCGGAATTTTCCCAGAAGCTTGAAGTTGCCGGCCGCGCCTTGCGTTTCCTCGCTGAACAGGGCGATCAGGCGCTGGCGTTCGCGCTCGTCCAATCGCGGGTGGAATACCAGTTGGCTGGTGCCAGCCTGGTGGTCGCTGATCAGCGCCCAGGCATACAGGCCGACGGAGGCCAGCGGCAGGCCCAGGTCATCGCGGGCGTGTTCGCCGATGCGCTCGATGCGCCGACCCAGGTCGTAGGATAAATAGCCCAGCAGACCGCCGGCGAAGGGCAGTTCGTACGGCGCTGGCAGCTGCGCGGGGCCCAGGCTTCCGGCCGCTTCGCGTAGGCGGGCGAAGAAGCGGTTGGCCGATTCGTCGGGGAGCGGCGCCAGTTCTGCCAATGGCCAGGCGCTCATAAGGTCATAGCGTCCACGGGTAGCGATGGGGCGACCCGAATCGAGCATCACCGCACCGGGCGCCTCATGGATGATGGCAAAGAGACAGCTTGGGTCGCTATGGTAGGGCAGGGGGTGAACATGACAACTGGGCATGGAAAGTGGGGGTAGTGGGACAGTCAGGAATTCTAGTTCGCCGGAATCGTCGATCCTAGAGCCATTTCTTCAGTTTACGTAAGAAGGGTGATCTGCTAATTATGGAAATATCCCACGGAGATTTGGCTCCGTACCACAATGATAATGACACAGGGATACAGGCCGTGGATGCAGTACAGGATCCAGCAGCCGGCAGCCTTTCGCGCTCCAGAATAGTGCCGCCTCAGGTGCCAGCCGAATATTCTCTTCGCCCCGCGATCCGCAACCTGCTGGATCGCAATCCCCATTCACGCGTTCTGATGTTTTCCGCACCTGCCGGCTTCGGCAAGACCTGCGCGCTCGCCGCCCTGGCCAGGGAGCGCACTGTAGCAGACCAGGCGGTGGCCTGGCTGTCGCTGGCCGAAGAAGACGACGACCCCGCCCGTTTCTGCCGGCAGCTCATCGAGGCGCTGGGCGAAGCCGTGCCGCAGCTTGGCGACGACGCCCAGACCTACCTGCAGAACACCATGCGGGTCCCGGTGGTGGCGGTGATCGAAAGCCTGCTCGGCGATCTCGATCGCTATGCGCGGCCGTTGCTGCTGGTGCTCGACGACCTGCACCTGGTTAGCAACCCGGACATCTTCACCGGCCTCAACCGCCTGGTGCAGTACGCGCCGCCCGGGCTGGTCCTGGCCCTGGGCACGCGTTCGCAGCCGGCGCTGAGCCTGGCTACCTGGCGGGCCAAGGGGCTGTTGCTGGAAATCGGCCTCGAGGAGCTGCGCCTCGGCTTCGAGGAAACCCGCGAATACCTCGAGCGCAGCGGTCTCTATCTGGACGAGCCCTGCCTGAAGGCGCTCTATGGCCAGACCGAAGGCTGGGTGGTGGGCGTGCATCTCGTCAGCCTGTGGCTGCGCCAGCAACCGCAGGTGCAGGAAATGGCCCTGCTCGACGGCGACAAGCAGGCGGTCAGCGCCTATCTGCTGGCGGCGGTCTTCGAACGCTTGCCTGGCGACCTGCAGGAAGCGCTGCTGGCCCTTGGCGTTGCCAGCCAATTGAGCGGCGACCTGGCCAACGCCCTGACCGGGCGCCAGGACGGCCAGGCGCTGCTGGAGCGCCTGGAGTCCATGCAATTGTTCCTCCTGCCGCTGGATCGCGAACGCCAGTGGTATCGCTTCCACCTGCTGTTCGCCGACTTCCTCCGCAACCGCCTGCGCGACTCCGATCCGGACCGTTTCAAGCAACTGCATTTCAACGCCAGCCTGTGGTTCACCAACCACCACATGCCGACGTTCGCCATCGAGCATGCCTGTGCGGCGGAAGACCCGGAGATGATCGCCGCGCTGGTCGACGGATGCGGACTGGAGCTGATCAACCGCGGCCAGCTCAGCCTGATCTACCGTTGGCGCAAGCATGTGCCGGACGAAATCGCCGAGCGCTATCCGATCCTGGTCCTTACCGATGTCTGGTCGCGGGCCAGCGACCTCAGCCTGGGCGAGGCCAACCGGATCATCGACGAACTGCTGGCGCGCTGGGGGGAGAGCCGCGGCGACGGGCCGATGGGCGACCAGTACCTCTCCGCGCTGGCGGTGAAGGCGGTGGTGGCGTTGCAGAAGGACGATCTGGAACTGTGCATCGCCCTGGCTCGCCGGGTCGAAGTCCAGCTCGGGCAGAACGCTGCCTTCCTCGAAGTGGCGGTGTTGATCACTGCCGCGCTGGCCCAGGTGGTCCGTGGCCAGGGCGACCAGGCGCGGCGCCTGCTGGGACTGGCGCAGCAGCGCAATCATTTCCTCGAAGGGCGCTACCTGGACATGCAACTGGCCAACGTCGAGGTGATCCTCGCACTCGAGCAGGGCCAGGTGAAGCAGGCGCAACTGCTCATCGAGCGGCTCCGCCAGCGTGCCCGGCCGCTGTTCGAGAAGTCCAGGAGCGCGCTGGCGCTGCCGACCATCACCGAGGCCCTGACCGCCTACTACAGGATCGAGCTGGACGGGCTGGAAGAGCGCCTGGGCTGGGCGCTCGGGCATGTGGATGTGATCAATCCGATCGATTTCTATGCCCAGGGGCAGATCTGCCTGGCGCGCACCCAGCGCCTGCTGGGACGGCCGAAGGAGGCGCTGGCCAGCCTGGCGGCGATGCAGGCCCTGGCCTCGCGCAATCAGTCGTGGCGCTTCTTCGCCCAGGCCATGGCCGAAGAGATCAACCTGATCCTCCAGGACAGCGGCCCCGACCGCCTGAAGCGCGCCGAGCAGCGGTTGAAGAGCGTGGACTGGAACAAGATGGCGGCACACTACCGCAACATGGCCTTCAACCCGGTCAACTGGTCGCTGGGCGTGAGCCGCGTGCGCCTGTTGCAGGGGCGAGGACATTTCAGCGAGGCGCTGCACGAGATCACTCAGTTGCGCGGCACCTTGCAGCCCGGCTGGCACGGCCTGCAGCGCCTGCGCCTGGATATCCTGGCGGCGCTCAGCTATCAGCGCCTGGGCTACCAGGAACGGGCCAACAGCCTGCTCGGCGAATGCCTGATCAATGCCGAACGGGAAGGGGTGCGCAGCCTCTTCATCGAGGAAGGCGACGGCATTCGCCAGTTGCTCCAGCAACTCGAATCCACCGAGCGCCAGCCGGCGCTACAGACCTTCATTCGCGGCCTGCTCGGCATCTGGCCCGGGCAGGGCGTGCGCAAGCCCCAGGATGCGCTCGAGGAAGGCCTGACGGAGCGCGAGCGCGAAGTGGTCTGCCTGGCCGCACAGGGCCTATCCAACGAAGAAATCGGCCAGCGCCTGTCGCTGGCCCTGGGGACCGTCAAATGGCATCTGCACAACATCTACGAAAAGCTCAAGGTGCGCAATCGCACCCAGGCGATCCGGCGAGCCCGCGAGCTGAGCCTGCTCTGACCATGGGCCATCGCGACGGGGTTCCCGCCAGCACCATCCCGCTGTTGCAGACCAAGCTGTTCCCGCCAGGCGCCGGAGGGTTGCCGCTGCTTCCCCGCCAGGCGCTGATCGACCGCCTGTACGAGGCCCGCGGGCGACGCGCGATGGTGCTCAGCGCGCCGGCCGGCTTCGGCAAGAGCACCATCCTCTGCCAGTTGCGCCTGCGCCTGCTGGAGCAGGGCGCGGCGGTGGCATGGTTGTCCTGCGACGAGACCGACAGCGAACCGCAGCGTCTGATCCAGTACCTGCTGGCGAGCATCCAGCGAGTGGTCCCGGCATTCGGCGGCAATACCGCCAATCTGCTCGGCACCGACGTCGCGGTGCCGCTGGAGGGCATCCTGGATGCCTTCCTCGCCGACCTGCGTCGCCTGGAAGGCCCCTTGTACCTGTTCCTCGACGATTTCCACCGCATCCGCCACGCCGCCTTGCCGCATGGGGTTCGCTACCTGATCGAGAACCTGCCCGATCACGTGCGGGTGGTGGCCTCGACCCGCTTCCGCCCGCGCTTCCTGGTCGACGAACCGACCCTCAAGCCCTGGACCTTCTGCCTGAGCGCGGAAGACCTGCGACTTTCGCGCGAGGAGAGCGATGCGTTTCTCCTCGACCTCAAGGGGCTGGAGCTGGGCGAGCGCGAGCTGAAGCTGCTGTTCAAGCGCACCGAAGGCTGGATCACGGCGTTGCACCTGGCGGCCCTGGCCCTCAGTCGCAATACCGACCGGGAAGGTTTCCTCCGCGGGCTCTCCGGGACCGAACGGAACATCGCCGACTACCTGGCGGAAGACGTGCTGGCCAGCCTGCCCGCCGACCTGCAGCTGTTCCTCGACCAGACCTCGGTGCTCGATGAGTTCAATGCGGAACTGTGCAATGCGCTGACCGGGCGTCGCGACGGCCTGGACATGCTCATGCGCCTGCAGAACGAGCAGTTGTTCGTCATCGCCCTGGACGACCAGCGCGAATGGTTCCGCTACCACCATCTGTTCGCCGAGTTCCTCCAGGGGCGGCTGTCCCGGCATGCCGATCCGACCCCGTTGCTGCATGCGGCGGCGCGCTGGTGCGAGGGGCGCGACCTGGCCGACCGGGCGATCAAGTACGCCCTTCGCGCCCGCGACTACCTGTTCGCCGCCGAGTTGCTGGAGCGCCAGGGCGCGCGCCTGATCGCCGGTAACCGGGTGTACGGCATCCTCGGCATGCTCAACGGCATTCCCGCCGAGGTGATCCGCGAGCATCCGGTGTTCCAGATCTTCTACGCCTGGCAACTGGCGTTCGAGCAACGCTTCGCCGAGGCCGAGGCGTTGATCGAGGAGGTCAGCCACCGCCTCTTGCAGGGGCGCGGCAAGGTCATGCACTTCGGGCTCGGCGAGTTGCTCGCCGCCGCCCAGGTGCTCAAGGCCCTGGTGTTGCTCTACCAGGACAAGCTCGAAGCCTGCCTGAAGGTCGCCCGTCACTGGCTGTCCATGGTCCCGAGCAACCAGCCGGTGTTCCGCGCCAGCCTGCTCTGCGTGCAGGCTTCGGCGCATGCGCTGCTCGGCGACTACGCCGAGGCCGCCGGCGCCATCGGTTCCGCGCGGGAGGACCTGAAAGTCGCCGACAGCGAGTACCTGCAGGTGGTGACCAGCCTGATCGAATCCCTGATCTGCAAGGAGAGTGGTGACCTGGAGCGGGGCAGGGCGATCGCCGAGTCGGCGCGCAACCGGGTCGAGCAGGTATTCGGCCGGCGCAGCCGGGTCGGCGGACCCTTGTCGCTGGCCTATGCCGACCTGCTCTACGAGCAGGACCGGCATGCCGGCGTGCTCGCCGAACTACCGCTGGCGACGGTCTGGCGGGATGTCGCGACGCCGGTGGAACTGCTCAGTCGCGGCCAGTTGGTCATGGCCAAGGCGCGCTTCTTCTCCGGCGCCGCCGAGCAGGGGCTGGCGCAACTCGACGAATGGCTGAGCGGTCTGCTCTCGCCCGGCTACGAGCGTGTCTATGCTCACGCCATGAGCTGCAAGGTGCAGTTCCTGCTGTGGCTGCGCCGTCCGAACGAAGCCGAACGGGTCTGCCTGCAACTGGAGCGGCATCTTGCCGGGCTCTCCGGCGAGCGGCATGCCGACGCACAGACCGCCCTGGTCCTGGCGGAGGCTCGGCTGGCATTGTCCGAGCGTCACGCGGAACGCGCGCAGAGCAAGCTGGAAAGCTGTCTGGCCGGCTACTCTTCCGCTTACCAGAGGGATCGGCGGCTGCGTTTGTCCTTGTTACTTTCTGTGGCGTATTGGCAGAAAGGTAACAGCGAAAAAGCCATCGGCCTGTTCCTCGCCACGCTCGAGGAAGCCTGGAATCTCGGCTACCGCCGGCTGTTCCAGGACGACGCGTTGTGGCTGTTGCCGATGTGGGAAAGCTGGAGGGAAGCGGAACCCAAGCGTGCCGCGGCCTGGCAGGGGCTGGCCGACCTGCTCCGCGAGCAGTGCCGGAAGCTCTCCGTGGACCCGGAAAGTTTCGATGAAAATCAGGATGTTAGCCATCGCGAACGGGAAATCCTGCGGCTGGTGGCGGCGGGCTTGTCGAACCGCGATATCGCGCAGGCGGTGCACCTGTCGGAAGCTACCATCAAGTGGCACCTGCACAACCTGTTCGCCAAGCTGGGTGTGAAGAGCAGAACGCAGGCCGTACTAAAGGGTAAAAGCCTGGGACTGCTGAGCGAGGCGTGAGCGGCAGCCGCCATCGCTCCATCCCTTGGATGGGCTGGCGGCGGAAGGGGTGGCCCAGTAGCTTGGAATCCAGGACGAGAGAGCATGAGGCTCTACCGAATCCATGTCCGGGACACCTAGGGAAGCAGTACCGGACCTGGAGACCGGCGAGATGCCGGTCGATCTGCCGGGGACAGGATGCAAACGGCAGTGCCCTGGGGCAAACCACACCTGAACACTGGAGAAATAACAATGAAAAAGCACCTGTTCCTTGCAACTGCTGTTCTGGCTGCTCCCTTGCTGGCGCATGCCGACCTGAAAGCCATGGACGATGGCGCGCTGTCCGACGTGACCGGCCAGGCAGGCATCAGCATTTCCGGTACTTTCCAGGGCTCCGTCGGGGCCGTGACCTACACCGATACCGACACCAACGGCGGCTCCCTGCGGCTGGAGAACATCAGCCTGCCGGCGCTGACCATCGACGATACCAAGCCGCTGACCATCGACGTCGTCACCACCGATATCGGCGGCAAGTCGACCCAGCAACTGGCCATTGGCCTGCCGGCCATCACCGGCGACGTGACCGTTGGCGCCATCAAGGTGGGCGACACCAGCGCCGCCAGCATCGGCTCGCTGACCGTCTCCGGGCTGAACATGGCCGGTTCCACCATCAAGGTCTGGGGTCACTGATCCAGGAACCGAGTCGAGACGCGAAGACCTCGCCGAGGCATCGGCGGGGTCTTTCTCCGAAAGAGGTACGACGGGGCGATGTTCGAGATTTTGCTGGGAAGTCTGATCGGGCTGTTCGGGTTCACCCAGACGGTCGATACCAAGCCGCAACCGCAGGGCACGGTCAACCTCAGCCAGCCTCTGACCCCCAATGGACCCTACCGCGAATCGGTGCAGCTGGAGCCGATGAGCCAGTTGCAGTTCCGCAACGTCATCCGCCAGGCCTATGACTACAGCTGCGGCTCGGCGGCGCTTACCACGCTGCTGGACTACTACCTCGGGCGCAACCTCGAGGAACGCCAGGTCATGGAAGGGCTGCTGCGCTATGGCGAGGCCGATAAGATCGTGCAGCGCCGCGGTTTCTCGCTGCTCGACATGAAGCGCTACGCCGCTGCGCTGGGCTACAAGAGCGGTGGTTTTCGCGCCGAGTTCAGCGACCTGGACGCTCTCGAGCATCCGGCGCTGGTCCCCATCCACTATGCCGGCTTCAAGCATTTCGTGGTGGTGCGCGATGTCTACAACGATCACGTCTTCGTCGCCGATCCGGCCTTGGGCAACATCAGCTTCACCCGGACGCGCTTCGAGGAAATCTGGGACCAGAACGTCCTGTTCGTGATCTTCCCGAGTGGGCAGGAGCCCCGCAACGCGCTGGCGCTGAACGATCGCGACATGCGCCTGGTGGACGACCGCACCGTCAGCCTGCTGGCGTTCCGCGAGTTTCCGCAGATCAACAAGATCACTGAAAACCAGGTCCGTGAGCTGGGCACTGGTGGCGACGTCATACACCTGCGCACCAAGTAGCAGATACCCAAAAACAAGAACAATCTCTGGGGATAGCGCCATGAGAATCAGGGGGTACACATGCGCGGCGGCGCTGATGCTGTCTATCAGCGGTTTGTCCGTTGCCGAGGAAGCCTCGGTCGACCAGGCCCGTGACGCGCTGGCCAAGAAGAATGACGATGCCGACAGCGCCAAGGCGCTGGAGGAGGTCTTCCAGGCCGCCGAGAAGAGCTACACCTTGCTCAAGAAGGGCGAGCGGACCCTGACCTACGGTTTCGACTACGCGCTGGTGCGCGACCAGCGGCTGACCCTGGTGCCGCTGACCAAGACCAGCGGCGGCACGCAGATCTACGGCCTCGCCGGCCGGCAGAGCCAGTCCCAGCACACCTTCACCAACTCCTTCACCTTCGACTACGGGATCTGGGACAACCTCACCTTCAGTTTCCGCCTGCCGCTGGTAGCCAAGTACGACACCGAGATGGATACCCACGCCTACAGCCTCGGCGACGTTTCCGCGACCTTGCGCTGGCAGCCCTGGGCGGCGGTGCGCGGGCGGCCGGTCACCACGCTGTATACCACCATCGGCCTGCCGACCGGCGACAGTCCCTACAAGACCAACCTGGACAAGGACATCTCCACCGGCAACGGCTACTACAGCCTGGGCTTCGGCGCGAACATGTCCTATGTGATCGACCCGGTGGTCCTCTACGGCTCGCTCGGCTACACCTGGAACCTGCCGGTGGACGACGTGCACCAGACCCTGGCCGACAACTCCCAGCTGGAGAAGGTCTCGCCCGGCAACACGATCAACTTCAACATGGGCATGGCCTACGCGCTGTCCTACGACGTCTCGCTGGCGACCTCGTACCAGATGGCCTACACGCTGAAGAACCGCTACCACACCACTGCCGGTACGTTCGAGTCGTCCGAACAGACCAGTAGCATCATGAACTTCTCGCTCGGCTTGCGGACGTCACCGGACTACATCGTCAACGTCAACGCCGGTTTCGGCCTCACGGAAGACTCGCCGGATGTACTGCTGGGGTTATCCGTACCCCTCGATATCAAAGGGCTGAAGGCCCAGTAACCCGCGAGCGAGGCCTGTTATGAAGATGCGCATTGCGCCGCTCTGGCTGGCGCTGGCAGGGGTGTGCCTGGCCTGGATTCCGCCGGCCGGCGCGCAGATGGCCAACGACCTGACCATCGGCAACCCGAAAGCCATGGCCCTCGGCAACGCCGTGACCGCCGACGAGACCGGCATCGATTCGGTGCACTACAACCCGGCGGCGCTGACCAAGATGAAGGGCCGCCAGGCGACCGTGAAGCTGCTCACCGGGGTAATGGACATCCGCGCCGGCTTCAAGGCGCCGCCGAACTACGGCGAAGGCACCTTCGGCCTGCGCGACGACCCGGTCGCCAACAGCCACAGCCGGACCCTGACCCCGACCATGTACCTGCCCGGCCTCGGCGGCATGACCGACGTGCCGTTGCTGGTGGCGCCGCTGGCCGGGATCTCGATCAACCCGCCGGGCTCCAAGTTCACCTTCGCCACCAACGTCTACACCCCGCAAGCGCTGGGCTACAGCCGCGATTCCGATAGCGATCCGGCGCGCTACCAGGGACGCGAGGTGTCGTTGCAGCGGCTCACCTACTTCTCGCCGACCCTGGCCTACCAGGTCAACGACGAGCTGTCGGTCGGCCTGTCGGTGGGTTTCTCCCACCAGGCAGTAGCGTTGAACGAGGATTTCCGGGCGCCGAACCAGTTGCTCGGGCTGTTGCAGCAGACCAAGGAGATCGGTTGCCTGCCGGGAATGCAGGAGATCCTCGAGGTGTTCTTCAACGTCTGCGGCGGCAACATCGGTCCGTTCCAGAACCTGGCCAATATCGACCTGGACATGCAGCAGTCGCTGTCGCCCAGCTTCAACCTCGGCGTGCTCTGGGAGCCCACCGACTGGTTCGCCTGGGGCGCGACCTATCAGAGCGAGTCGCGGATGAGGCTCAAGGGCAAGTACCGGGTCGACTACGGCCAGGGCTGGCAGGGTTTCTGGACCGGGGTGCACAAGTCGCTCGGCGGTGCGATCCTCGGCCAGATGTTCCCTTACGGGAACGTCGATGAAGAGCATGGCAACGCCACGATGAACATGGTCTATCCGGATGCCTTCTCCACCGGCGTGAAGCTGCGCCCGTTCAAGAAGTGGCAATTCAACTTCGACCTGAAATGGAACGGCTACAGCGACTGGAACGAGTTCAAGATCGAGTTCGACCGCGAGCTTGACCTGCTGCGCATCGCCAAGTACCTCGACTCGAAGGACGCCACCAGCCACAGCATCACCCTCGACCGCGGCTACCGCGATACCTGGAGCTGGGCCATGGGCGTGCAGTACGACGTCAACGACCGTTTGCAGCTGCGCGCCGGCTACGAATACCGGCCTTCGGCGATCCCCAAGGGCCAGGCGGACATCCTGGTGCCGATCGGCGATGCCAATCTCTACGGCCTGGGGCTGGGCTACCAGTGGGACAAGGACACGGTGATCGATGTCGGTTTCAACTACTTCGTCACCAAGCAGAGCGTCAAGGCCGATACCAGCTGCAACCTGAACTGCACCGGGCTCGACAACCTGGTGTACAACCCCTACGCGGGACTGGACGTGGACACCACGGTGAAAGCCTATATTTTCGCCATGACCTACCGTACGACCTTCTGAGGGCTGGAGCATGATGCGCGCATCCATCGTACTTTGCGTCTTCTCCCTGGCGCTGCCGGCATCTTCGCCGGGCTGGGCCTCCGGCGGGCGCTACCTGACCTGGGTGGACGACAATGGCGGGGTGCACAACACCTTCGTCGACGGCCAGTTCGACCGCCAGCAGCGCCAGGCGCGACAGCGCATCGGCCAGAGCGACCAGGCGCGGGTGCTGAACAAGGCGGACAACGCCACGCAGTGGCCGGGGAACAGCAGCGGAGGGGAGAGCAAGCGTCGCTACTACACCTGGATCGATGCCAACGGCAACGTGCAGAACAGCTTCTATGCCGGCGCCCAGGTCGCCGGCCAGCGCGCCGACTACGTCCTGCCCAACGGCGAGCACTCCGCCGAATACATCGACGCCGAGGCCTTCGAGGGCAAGGGTTTCGTTCGCAGCGAGAACGGCAGTCCCTACTACACCTGGGTGGACGAGAAGGGCCGCATGCACAACTCGCAGATCCCGCCCGAGGAGCGCGCGGCGCGCTTCAAGCGGGAGGCCGCGCCTTCGTCGCAGATCGCCTTCACCGAGGGCCGGCAGATCGAGTTCAAGCAGCGTCCGGCGGCGTTGCCCGGCCTGGATGGCGCCGGCCAGCAGAGCGATGCGCTGAAGGCTTTGCTCAAGGGCACCGAGATGACCATCGACGATCTCTACCAGGACCTGCAACGGCGCTGCTGCGAGCAGATCGCCGAGAGCGACTTCACCGAACTGGATGCCGACGAACCGCGCTACGAGGAGTTGAACCGCTTCTCGCCGAGCTTCGACTTTCCCATGGGCAGGAGCTTCTACGCGGCGATCCGGCTGCCGCGCTCCCAGGGGGTCTACGGCCTGCGCATCCGCAGTTTCGCCAATCGCCAGGTGGTCTACCCGTCGCTGCTGTTCCTCGACGAGCACAAGCGGCCGACCCGGCTGGTCAGCGACGCGGTGTACAAGCTGAACCCGGAAACCTGGTATCGCTACGCTTTCATCGAGGGTACGGTGCCGGTGCGGGCCAATCGCGGCGAGCGCTACGTGCTGCTGCTGACCACCGACGAGGACCGCTCGCTGCAAACCCTCGACAACAAGCCGTTCAAGCGTCCGCTACAGGGCCTGGCGGTGAACGAGGCGGGTATGCAGGTGCATGAGCACGCCCGGCAGGGCGGCTTCGAGCTGGCCGTGGTGCGTTGAAATCCGAGACATGAAAAAGCCCGGCCGGAGCCGGGCTTCTTCATATCGGAAGCACGTCAGCCCTGTTGCTGCTGGACGTGGCCGAACAGTTGCTGGGAGAAGCGTACGCGCTCTTCCGCGGACTCTTCGATGCCTTTCGCCTTGAGTTCTTCCAGTCGCGCCTCGACGGCGTGGCAGCGGTGCACCAGGCCGCTGTCGTTGGCGATCTGGATGTTCAGGCCCGGGCGGGCGTTGAGTTCTAGGATCAGCGGGCCTTTCTCCTGGTCGAGAACCATGTCCACGCCGATGTAGCCGAGGCCCGACAACTCGTAGCAACCGGCCGCCAGCTTCATGAAGCCGTCCCAGTTCGGCAGTTGCACACCGTCCACCGCGTTGGTGGTGTCCGGGTGCTTGGCGATCTTGTTGTTCAGCCAGGTGCCGCGCAGGGTGACGCCGGTGGCCAGGTCGACGCCCACGCCGATGGCGCCCTGGTGCAGGTTGGCCTTGCCGCCCGACTGCCGGGTCGGCAGGCGCAGCATGGCCATCACCGGGTAGCCCATCAGCACGATGATGCGGATGTCCGGCACACCTTCGTAGCTGATGCTCTTGAAGATCTGGTCGGGGGTCACCCGGTACTCGATCAGTACGCGGTCGCGATGACCGCCGAGGGAGTAGAGGCCGGAGAGGATGCTCGAGATGTGGTGCTCGATCTCCTCGTGGCTGACGATCTTCCCCGACACGGTCTTGTAGCGGCCCTCGAAGCGGTCGGCGATCACCATGATGCCGTCGCCGCCGGCGCCCTGCGCCGGCTTGATGACGAAATCGTTGTGCTCGCCGATGATCTCGTTGAGCTTGTCGATGCCTTTCTCGGTCTCGATGATGCCGTACATCTCCGGCACGTGGATGCCGGCCTCGAGCGCGCGTTCCTTGGTGATGATCTTGTCGTCCACCACCGGATACAGGTGCCGCTTGTTGTACTTCAGGACGTAATCGGCATTGCGTCGGTTGATGCCCATCACGCCTTTTGTGGTCAGGTCTTTCCAGGTCTTCCAGATCGACATGGTTCAGTCCTTGAGCAGGGCCTTGAAGCGGAACAGCTCGGTCAGGCGGTAGCCGCGGTAGCGGCCCATGGCGAGCATGAAGGCGACCAGGATCAGCAGCACGGCCGGGAAGGTGAAGATGAAGTACACCAGTTCCGGGATGCGCATGAGGATGTGCGCCAGCGATGCCGCGAAAAGGGTGCCGATGGCCACCTTCATCGCATGGCCACCGCCGCGCTCTTCCCAGGTGATCGACAGGCGTTCGATGGTCATGGTCAGGATCACCATCGGGAACAGGGCGATCGACAGGCCGCTCTCGAAGCCGAGCTTGTGGCTGAACAGGCTGATCACCGCGATCATCACCACCACGAAGGTCAGCACCACCGAGAGGCGCGGCAGCATCTGCAGCTTCAGGTGCTCGAGATAGGAGCGCAGCGACAGGCCCAGGGCGGTGATCACGGTGAACAGGGCGATACCCCATTGCAGGCCGGTCTCGCGGAAGGCCAGGGCGATCAGCACCGGGGTGAAGGTGCCGAGGGTCTGCAGGCCGATCAGGTTGCGCAGGATCAGGATCACCAGCACGCCGATCGGGATCATGATCATGATCTGGAAGGTCTGCTGGGTGGACAGCGGCAGGCCGTACAGGGAGTACTCGAGGAAGGCCGCCTCGGTGTTCTCGTCGGACAGCTTGGCCAGGCGGATGGCGTTCATCTCGCTGCTGTTCAGGCTGAAGCTGACCTGGGCCTTCTTGCCGCCGTCGATGGTCATCAGCGGCTCATCGCCAAGCCACCAGATCAGGCGATCGGAGGGCAGGCCCTGTTCGCCGGTGACCACGTTGAAATACAGCCAGTTCTCGCCGTTGAAGCTGCGCAGCCACAGTTCCGGGCTCTGTTGCAGGTCGGCGACCAGGCGGATGGTATGGACCCGCTCCATCGGCACGTGGGCGATGGACAGCAGGGTTTCGACGATATGCGCTTTCTTTTCCAGGCTGGTGTCGCCGGCCATCAGCAGCTTGACGTTGTCGTCGTTGCCGTTGTTGGCGCGCTTGATGGCTTCGCTGACGAAGGTCTCGACGTCGGCCGAGTGCTGGCGAATGGGGGCCAGCAGGGCTTCTGCGGCGATCTTCTCCGGGCCTTCCAGGGGCAGGCTGTCGCGGAAGATCGGGCCTTTCTCCTTGGTCTTCTCGCCGGTGTAGCGCTTGGTCAGCACCAGGCGGTAGTACAGGGTCTGCTTGCCGTTGGCGCGGCGGGCGGACCAGGTCACCTTGCGATTGCCGTCGGCGCGATTGATGCTGACGCCGTAATTGTTGGAGACGAAGCTTTCGTTGAGGCTGACGTAGTCCTGGCTCAACGGCGGAACGAACATCTGCACCTTGACCGGGGTTTTCGGCGTGGCGACGAAGTCGACCTTGGCATCGATGTTCCAGAGGTCATCGGTTTCGGCTTCGGTAACGGGAATACCCTGGACGAAAATCTGATAGGCGGTGATCGCCACACCCAGGGTCAGCAGGATGGCGATCAGGACTTTCAGATGCAGGTTGAGAGAGCGCATGTCGTTTACTCAGCAGGTTTTGCATCAGGTTTGCAGCCGGGTTTCCCGGCCGAGTATTTCAAACTCGGATCGACCAGTGCGTCGAATTTCTTCAAGGCCTCCGAGCCGATCAAAAGCGGGTATTGGAATGCACTTCGGTCGGTCAGGTTCACTTCGATGGTGCGAATCGCCTTGCCCATGCAGACCTGCAGCTCGATCACCGGACGGGCGGTATAGGCCTTGCCCTCGTCGGGGTTGAAGTCGCCGTGGCGGCGCTTGATCTTGCTGATCCGCGCCAGGGGCTTCTCGATCGGGGTGTCGTCGGCGTTGTCGGTGGCCAGGTAGAAGCGCACCCAGGTTTCGCCGTCGCGCTTGAAACGCTTGATGTCGCGGGCGCTGAGGGAGGCGGTCTTGGCGCCGGTGTCGAGCTTGGCGGCCAGCTGGATGTCCGGGTCGTTGATGCGCGCGTATTCGTTCAGGCCGTAGACCGTCTTTTCGGCGGCTACGCTCAGGCCTGGTACGGCGATGAATAGGCAGAGCAGGGGAGCTAAGGGCTTGAGTTTCATAAGTCCTGGTTGGTGTCGCGTTCGGCGGGTCGATCTTGCGATCGCTGTCCAGTCCGTGACGGAAAACCCTGCGTCATCGACCTGCGCTCGGCAGGCCGGGCATGCCGGGCGCCCCGCCAGGCGCATGCGGGCCGCATTCTATCACGCGGTTTTTCGGCAGCGACAGCCGCTTATACCACTTGGTCGGGGTTTTGCCCCTGGGATGAAACGAAATTCCATCCTGGGGCTCGAAGCGTTACCGGAAGCGGGCAAGGGACCTTGGCGGTGCCGAGCCGCTGGCCCCGGAGCGGTTATTTGAAGCGCCGTTCCACGCCTTTTTCGACGAGGATCTTTGCGGAAATCTCCTCCACCGAGAAATGCGTGGAGTTGATGTAGGCGATGTTTTCGCGGCGGAACAGGCTTTCGACCTCGCGTACCTCGAATTCGCACTGGGCGAAGCTGGCGTAGCGACTGTTGGGCTTGCGCTCGTTGCGGATCGCGGTGAGGCGATCGGGGTCGATGGTCAGGCCGAACAGCTTGTGCTTGTACTGCTTGAGGGCGTTCGGCAGTTGCAGGCGCTCCATGTCCTCTTCCGTCAACGGGTAGTTGGCGGCGCGGATGCCATACTGCAGGGCCATGTACAGGCAGGTGGGCGTCTTGCCGCAGCGCGAGACGCCGACCAGGATCAGGTCGGCCTTGTCGTAGTAGTGGGTGCGGGCGCCGTCGTCGTTGTCGAGGGCGAAGTTCACCGCCTCGATGCGATCCATGTAGTGGGAGTTGTGGCCGATGGAGTGGGACTTGCCGACCGAATAGGACGAGTCGGCCGAAAGCTCCTGTTCCAGAGGCGAAAGAAAGGTGGCGAAGATATCGATCATGAAACCGTTGGATTGCGCCAGGACCGCCCGGATGTCGCGGTTCACGATGGTATCGAAGATGATCGGGCGGGCCCCGTCCGACTCGGCAGCATTATTGATTTGCTGTACCATGGCGCGCGCTTTTTCTTCGGTATCGATGTACGGTCTCGTCAGTTTGACGAAGCTGATGTTCTCGAACTGTGCCAGAAGGCTTTGGCCCAGGGTTTCGGCGGTGATACCGGTGCCGTCCGAGATGAAGAATGCGGTTCGTTTCATTTGCACCGAAAGCCTTAAGGTAGGAACGATTCTTGGCTATGATAGGCCGCGCGTTGTCAGAGGCCTTTCTGTCGCAGCATTGTCACTTATTTCTAAGGGCCAGGCCAGAATCCAGCGGAGCTGCTCCTGGCCCCGCTTGAGCTTTTCCAATTCAATAGTGGAGAGATCACCTTGGTAGAGTACGTAGTTTCCCTCGATAAGCTCGGCGTCCATGATGTAGAGCATGTGGGGGGCAAGAACGCATCCCTCGGCGAGATGATCAGCAACCTGGCCGGTGCCGGCGTTTCCGTACCCGGCGGATTTGCCACCACCGCCCAGGCCTACCGTGACTTCCTCGAGCAGAGTGGCCTCAACGACCGTATCCACGCGGCCCTGGACGCCCTGGACGTCGACGACGTCAACGCCCTGGCCAAGACCGGCGCGCAGATCCGCCAGTGGGTGATGGAAGCCGAGTTCCCGGCCCGTCTCGACAGCGAGATCCGCCAGGCCTTCGCCGCCCTGGCCAACGGCAACGACAACCTCGCCGTGGCAGTGCGTTCCTCCGCTACCGCCGAAGACCTTCCGGACGCCTCGTTCGCCGGCCAGCAGGAAACCTTCCTCAATATCCGCGGCGTGGACAATGTGATCCGCGCAGCAAAAGAGGTCTTCGCCTCCCTGTTCAACGACCGCGCCATCGCCTACCGCGTGCACCAGGGCTTCGATCACAAGCTGGTCGCCTTGTCCGCCGGCGTGCAGCGCATGGTCCGCTCGGAAACCGGCACCGCCGGGGTGATGTTCACCCTGGACACCGAATCCGGCTTCCGCGACGTGGTCTTCATCACCGGTGCCTACGGCCTGGGCGAGACCGTGGTTCAGGGCGCGGTGAACCCCGACGAGTTCTACGTCCACAAGCCGACCCTGGAAGCCGGGCGTCCGGCCATCCTGCGCCGCAACCTGGGTAGCAAGGCGATCAAGATGATCTACGGCGACGAAGCCAAGGCCGGTCGCTCGGTCAAGGTAGTGGACGTCGATCGCGCCGATCGCGCCCGCTTCGCCCTGAGCGACGCCGAGGTCACCGAGCTGGCCAAGCAGGCCATGATCATCGAGAAGCACTATGGCCGCCCGATGGACATCGAATGGGCCAAGGACGGTGACGACGGCAAGCTGTACATCGTCCAGGCACGCCCGGAAACCGTGAAGAGCCGCGCCAGCGCCACGGTCATGGAGCGCTACCTGCTGAAAGAGAAGGGGACCGTCCTGGTGGAAGGACGTGCCATCGGCCAGCGCATCGGTGCCGGTCCGGTCAAGGTGATCAACGACGTGTCGGAAATGGACAAGGTCCAACCGGGTGACGTCCTGGTCTCCGACATGACCGACCCGGACTGGGAGCCGGTGATGAAGCGCGCCAGCGCCATCGTCACCAACCGCGGCGGGCGTACCTGCCACGCGGCGATCATCGCTCGCGAACTGGGCATCCCGGCGGTGGTCGGTTGCGGCAACGCCACCCAGATCCTGCAGGATGGGCAGGGGGTGACCGTTTCCTGTGCCGAAGGCGATACCGGCTTCATCTTCGAAGGCGAACTCGGTTTCGATGTGCGCAAGAACTCGGTCGACGCCATGCCCGACCTTCCGTTCAAGATCATGATGAACGTCGGCAATCCCGATCGCGCTTTCGATTTCGCCCAGTTGCCGAACGAAGGCGTGGGCCTGGCCCGCCTCGAATTCATCATCAACCGCATGATCGGCGTGCACCCCAAGGCGTTGCTGAACTTCGCCGGCCTGCCGGCGGACATCAAGGAAAGCGTGGAGAAGCGCATCGCCGGCTATCCCGATCCGGTCGGCTTCTACGTCGAGAAGCTGGTGGAGGGCATCAGCACCCTGGCCGCGGCGTTCTGGCCGAAGAAGGTCATCGTGCGCCTGTCCGACTTCAAGTCCAATGAGTACGCCAACCTGATCGGCGGCAAGCTCTACGAGCCGGAAGAAGAGAATCCGATGCTCGGCTTCCGTGGTGCCTCGCGCTACATCAGCGAGTCGTTCCGCGACTGCTTCGAGCTGGAGTGCCGTGCGCTGAAGAAGGTCCGCAACGAAATGGGCCTGACCAACGTCGAGATCATGGTGCCCTTCGTGCGCACCCTGGGCGAGGCGAGCCAGGTGGTCGAGCTGCTGGCCGGGAACGGCCTGAAGCGCGGCGAGAACGGCCTTAAGGTCATCATGATGTGCGAACTGCCGTCGAACGCCCTGCTGGCCGACGAGTTCCTCGAGTTCTTCGATGGCTTCTCCATCGGTTCCAACGACCTGACCCAGCTGACCCTGGGCCTGGATCGCGATTCCGGCATCGTTGCCCACCTGTTCGACGAGCGCAATCCGGCGGTGAAGAAGCTGCTGGCCAACGCCATCGCTGCCTGCAACAAGGCCGGCAAGTACATCGGCATCTGCGGCCAGGGTCCGTCGGACCACCCGGACCTGGCCCGCTGGCTGATGGAGCAGGGCATCGAGAGCGTCTCGCTGAACCCCGACTCGGTGCTGGATACCTGGTTCTTCCTTGCCGAGGGGCAAGACCAGGCCTGATCGGTCCTCGCTGTATCCGGAAAGGGCGGGTAACACCGCCCTTTTTCGTGCCTCCTGTACAAGACAAGCATGCAAAGCAGTAGTCGCCTCTTTCCTGTCGCCCTGGTCAGCGCCGAGTTGCGCGCCGACCTTACCGAAGACATCTATCGCCTGAAGCCCGGCAACAGCCCCGATGCCAGCGTCGAGCTGGTCGTAACCCGGCTTGGACAGCAGGCCGCCGGCGAGCGGCGCGGACCGCCTGTGATCCTCCTGCACGGGAGTTTTTCCAACCGCCGCTTCTGGTACTCGCCGCGTGCGCTCGGACTAGGTCCTTACCTGGCGCGGGCGGGGTTCGATGTCTGGCTGCCGGAAATGCGCGGCCATGGCCTGTCGATTCGCAACGATGGTTACCGGGACAACCGGGTCGCCGACTACGCGCGCTACGACCTGCCGGCGCTGGCCTCCTTCATCCACGAGCAGTGCGGGCAGCCGGCGCACTGGATTGGCCACTCCCTCGGTGGGGTGGTGCTGGCGGCGGGACTGGGCGGGGGTTACCTGGATCAGGCGCGGATCGCTTCCGTGGCGTTGTTCGGTAGCCAGGTCAGCACCGCGCACTGGCTGTTCAGGTTGCCCATGGCAGGCATCCTCGCGCGCCTGCTGCTGCGCCGCGTCGATGCGCTGTCCGGAAGCCGTTGGCGGCAGGGGCCGGAAGACGAGCCGGTCGGCCTGGCGCTGGAGGTCCTGCGTTGGCATGGGCTGTTCGGCCGCTTCGGCGAGCCGGGCAACGACTGGTGGAAGGGGCTCGCCGCAGTCGACGTACCGCTATTGGCGGTCGCCGGGGCTGGGGACCGGCAGGACCCGTCCTGGGCCTGTCGCAAGTTGTTCGAGCAGTTCGCCTCGTCCGAGCGCGAATACCTGTTGCTCGGACGCGAGGCTGGCTACGCCGAGGACTACGGGCATATCGAGATGCTGATCGGCAAGGCGGCCCAGCTAGAGGTCTGGCCCTTGGTGGAGCGCTGGCTGCGCCAGCGATCGCCGGCGGGCGACGAATCCGCGTGGAGCGAGGCGCTAGACGTATCGGAAGCCGGAATCAGCGGCTAAGATGTGACGCAAATGGCGGCTCCGGTCACGCCGGCGCCGCCGGGGCGGGCGGCCGATGTTCCTCCGGAGCTGCCCGAGCCGATCCCTTCACCCACAGGAGCTTCCCATGCATTACGTCACTCCCGATCTGTGCGATGCCTATCCTGAGCTGGTCCAGGTCGTCGAACCCATGTTCAGCAACTTCGGCGGCCGCGACTCCTTCGGCGGCGAGATCGTCACCATCAAGTGCTTCGAAGACAACTCGTTGGTCAAGGAGCAGGTCGACAAGGACGGCAAGGGCAAGGTCCTGGTCGTCGATGGCGGTGGTTCGCTGCGCCGCGCCCTGCTGGGCGACATGCTGGCCGAGAAAGCGGCGAAGAACGGCTGGGAAGGGATCGTCGTATATGGCTGCATCCGTGACGTCGACGTGATCGCCCAGACCGACCTTGGCGTCCAGGCCCTGGCCAGTCATCCGCTGAAGACCGACAAGCGCGGCATCGGCGATCTGAACGTCGCCGTGACCTTCGGCGGCGTCACCTTCCGCCCCGGCGAGTTCGTGTATGCCGACAACAACGGCATCATCGTTTCTCCGCAGGCCTTGAAGATGCCCGAATAGGGCTTTTTAACAGCCGTTCCGGCCCCGGTGACGCAGGCAGCGTCCCGGGGCTTTTTGCTGGAATGAACCCAGGGTGCGCATACGGGTCTCAGGACTGGCTTTAAGGTTGTGCCGCAAGTCCATGAATTGACTGGTACCGGACTTGTGTTTTTACTGTCGAAATGGTCGTTTTACCAAGGGAAGCGCAATGCAAGCGTACGAGTCGGGTGACGAGCGCGGCCTGATCTATGGCTACGTCCTCAACGGGCGCGGCGGCGGACGCCGTGTCGGACGCAACCAGATAGCGGTGCTCGACCTGCTGCCGGAGGAAAGTCTTTGGCTGCACTGGGACCGCGGCGTACCGGAGGCACAGGCCTGGCTGCGGGATTCCGCGGGGCTCAGCGAGTTCGCCTGCGATCTGCTGCTGGAGGAGGCGACCCGCCCCCGTTTGCTCGATCTCGGGGCCGAAAGCCTGCTGGTGTTCCTCCGTGGAGTGAACCTGAATCCGGGCGCGGAGCCGGAAGACATGGTTTCGCTGCGGGTATTCGCCGACGCGCGCCGGGTGATCTCGCTGCGCCTGCGGCCGCTGAAGGCGGTGGCCGATCTGCTCGAGGACCTGGAGGCGGGGAAAGGGCCGAAGACAGCATCCGAGGTCGTGTACTACCTCGCGCACTACCTGACCGATCGCGTCGACACGCTGATCAGCGGGATAGCCGACCAGCTCGATGCTGTCGAGGAGCTGGTCGAGGCGGACGAGCGTGCCAGTCCCGACCAGCACCAGTTGCGTACCCTGCGCCGCCGGTCGGCGGGGTTGCGGCGCTACCTGGCGCCGCAGCGGGACATCTACTCGCAACTGGCGCGCTACAAGCTGTCCTGGTTCGTCGAGGACGACGCCGATTACTGGAACGAGCTGAACAACCGGCTGACGCGGAATCTCGAAGAACTCGAGTTGATACGGGAGCGCATCAGCGTCCTGCAGGAAGCCGAGTCGCGGCGAATCACCGAACGGATGAACCGCACCATGTATCTCCTTGGTATAATCACCGGCTTTTTCCTGCCGATGAGCTTCGTCACCGGCCTGCTGGGAATCAATGTCGGCGGCATTCCGGGGGCGGATGCACCGCATGGGTTCTGGCTGGCCTGCCTGCTGATCGGCGGGGTCGCCACCTTCCAGTGGTGGGTATTTCGTCGGCTGCGCTGGCTCTGACGTGACCTGGGGTGAGGAGAGGGCGTCACTCCCTCGTACAGACATGAGGTGTGCATGCACGATCCGTTCGAAGAGTCCCTGCGGGACCTGCTCAAGGCTTCGGCTCCCCAGCCGGACGACGACGCGCGTCTGGGACGGGTGCTGAAGACCGCCAATCGCCAGGTTGGCGCCGGTGACCTGTTCAGCCTCATGGGGCACTGGCTGCAGGCGCTGATGATCGGCATCAACAACGGTTCGCCGCATCTGGCGCCGGTTTCCCGTATTTCCGCGAAAAACGCATCTTCTGCTGACAAGGCTGAGTGAACATGCAATTCGATATCTGGACCCAGAGCTTGCTGACCGCGATGAACACCCTGTGGGGCAAGCTGGCAGGCTTCATTCCCAACCTGCTCGGCGCCCTGGTGGTCGTTCTGCTCGGCTTCGTCATCGCCAAGCTGCTCGATGCGCTGCTTTCCAAGCTGCTGGCCAAGCTGGGCCTGGACCGGCTGATGGGTGGCACCGGCCTGACCAAGCTGCTGGCCCGGGTCGGCATCCAGGTTCCGGTCTCGACGCTGGTCGGCAAGATCGTCTACTGGTTCGTGCTGCTCGTCTTCCTCGTATCCGCCGCCGAGTCGCTCGGCCTGCAGCGGGTATCCGCCACGCTGGACGTCCTCGCCCTGTACCTGCCCAAGGTGTTCGGCGCGGCCCTGGTGCTGATCGTCGGCGTGCTCCTGGCGCAACTGGTGAACAGCGTCGTGCGCGGCGCGGCGGACGGCGTCGGCCTCGAATACGCGAACGGCCTGGGGCGGATCGCCCAGTGGCTGGTCATCATCATCAGCATCTCGGTGGCGGTGGGGCAGCTCGAGGTCAAGACCGACCTGCTCAACTACATCATCGCCATCGTCCTGATCACCGTCGGCCTGGCCGCTGCGCTGGCCCTGGGCCTGGGCAGCCGCGAGGTCGCCGGGCAGATCATTGCAGGAATCTACGTCCGCGAGCTGTATCAGGTCGGACAACAGGTGAAAGTGGGTGACGTTGAAGGCACTATTGAAGAGATAGGTACGGTCAAGACCATCCTGCTGACGGAAGAGGGAGAGCTTGTGTCGCTGGCCAACCGTCTACTGCTCGATCAGCGAGTTACCAGCCGCTGATCCGGGAGAGATAATGGACGTGGCTGCTCTGCAGGGCGGCCCGGCTTACGATATGACTGGCCTGATCTCACTTGAATAAGCCTCACCCCCTGTCACAGCGGTATGACCCCCGCCAGCTTTCCGATGAAGAGCTGGTCGAGCGTGCGCACTCGGAGCTGTTCCACGTGACGCGCGCCTATGAAGAATTGATGCGGCGTTACCAGCGCACGCTGTTCAACGTCTGTGCCCGCTACCTGGGCAACGACCGCGACGCGGACGACGTGTGCCAGGAGGTGATGCTGAAAGTTTTGTACGGGTTGAAGAACTTTGAGGGCAAGTCGAAGTTCAAAACATGGCTATATAGCATCACGTACAACGAGTGCATCACGCAGTACCGCAAGGAGCGCCGCAAGCGCCGATTGATGGATGCGCTCAGCCTCGACCCGCTGGAGGAGGCTTCCGAGGAGAAGTCGCCGAAGGTTGAGGAGCGGGGCGGATTGGATCGTTGGCTCGTCCATGTCAATCCGATAGATCGGGAGATTCTGGTTCTTCGCTTCGTCGCGGAACTGGAGTTTCAGGAGATAGCGGATATCATGCACATGGGTCTGAGTGCGACGAAAATGCGCTACAAGCGGGCACTGGACCGCCTGCGCGAAAAGTTTTCAGATGCGACCGAAACATAGTTGGGTAAATATTGTCTCTCTATGCGGGAAGTTCTGATAAACTTGCCACCCAAGTTGTGCGGCTGATTGTTGGACAACTAACTGACCATCAAGATGGGGATTTAACGGATGAAACTGAAGAACACCTTAGGCGTTGTCATCGGCTCGCTGGTTGCCGCTTCGGCAATGAACGCCTTTGCCCAGGGCCAGAACTCGGTAGAGATCGAAGCCTTCGGCAAGCGCTACTTCACCGACAGCGTTCGCAACATGAAGAACGCGGACCTGTACGGCGGCTCGATCGGTTACTTCCTGACCGACGACGTCGAGCTGGCGCTGTCCTACGGTGAGTACCATGACGTTCGTGGCACCTACGAAACCGGCAACAAGAAGGTCCACGGCAACCTGACCTCTCTGGACGCCATCTACCACTTCGGTACCCCGGGCGTAGGTCTGCGTCCGTACGTGTCGGCTGGTCTGGCTCACCAGAACATCACCAACATCAACAGCGACAGCCAAGGCCGTCAGCAGATGACCATGGCCAACATCGGCGCTGGTCTGAAGTACTACTTCACCGAGAACTTCTTCGCCAAGGCCAGCCTCGACGGCCAGTATGGTCTGGAGAAGCGTGACAACGGTCACCAGGGCGAGTGGATGGCTGGCCTGGGCGTCGGCTTCAACTTCGGTGGTTCGAAAGCCGCTCCGGCTCCGGAACCGGTTGCCGACGTTTGCTCCGACTCCGACAACGACGGCGTTTGCGACAACGTCGACAAGTGCCCGGATACCCCGGCCAACGTCACCGTTGACGCCAACGGCTGCCCGGCTGTCGCCGAAGTCGTACGCGTACAGCTGGACGTGAAGTTCGACTTCGACAAGTCCAAGGTCAAAGAGAACAGCTACGCTGACATCAAGAACCTGGCTGACTTCATGAAGCAGTACCCGTCCACTTCCACCACCGTTGAAGGTCACACCGACTCCGTCGGCACCGACGCTTACAACCAGAAGCTGTCCGAGCGTCGTGCCAACGCCGTTCGTGACGTACTGGTCAACGAGTACGGTGTAGAAGGTGGTCGCGTGAACGCTGTTGGTTACGGCGAGTCCCGCCCGGTTGCCGACAACGCCACCGCTGAAGGCCGCGCTATCAACCGTCGCGTTGAAGCCGAAGTAGAAGCTGAAGCCAAGTAATCGGCTGAGCCTCTGAGGAAAAACCCGGCCCAGGCCGGGTTTTTCTTTGCCTGGAAAAAGACCGCTCGTCAGGCGCTCAGGGAAATCGGTTGCGACACGATGTCGCGGGTTACTTCGCCGATCACCAGGATCGCCGGGCTTTTCAAGGCGAAACGTCCGGCGTCCCGCAGTAGCTCGCCGAGGTTGCTGCGGCATTCGCGCTGGTTGCCCAGGGTGGCGTTCTCGATCATCGCCAGCGGCGTATCCTCGGCCATGCCTCCAGCCAGCAGCCCGGCCTGGATCTCCGCGAGTCGGGCGACGCCCATGTAGACCACCAGCGTGGTACCGCTGCGTGCCAGGGCTTCCCAGGCCAGCGGGCTGTCGTCCTGGGTATGCGCGGTCACCAGGGTCACGCCGCGGCTGATGCCGCGGTAGGTCAGCGGTATACCGCAGGCAGTGGCGCCAGCCAGCCCGGCGGTGATGCCGTTCACTATCTCGCTGTCTATCCCGTGCCGGGCCAGCCATTCGGCTTCTTCGCCGGCGCGGCCGAAGATGCATGGATCGCCGCCTTTCAGGCGCACCACGCTGCGTCCCTGGCGGGCATGCCGCAGCATCAGGCGCTGGATGAAGTCCTGCGGTGTGGAGCGGCAGCCGCCGCGTTTGCCGACCCGGACCAGCCGGGCGGACGGACAGTGCTCCAGTATGCTCGGGTTGACCAGATCGTCGACCATCACCACATCCGCGTCCTGCAGGGCGCGAACTGCCTTCAGGGTCAACAGTTCCGGATCGCCGGGACCCGCACCCACCAGCCAGACCTTACCGCTCATCGTCGTTCTCCTCAGGCATTCGCCGCCATGGGCCGGGGGGCCGCCAGCAGTCTCTTGATTTCCGGTACGCAGGAGCCGCAGCCGGTGCCGCAGCCGAACTCGCGCTTCAATCCGTCCAGGTCCAATCCGCGGGCGATGCCGCCGAGCACCGTGTGCTGGCTGACGTTCTGGCAACTGCACAGGGTCTTGCCGCCCGCACCCTGGCTGGGGCGTCCCGGTGCCGCGCCGAGTGGCGCGAGCAGCCAGCGGCGTAGCTCGCTATCGGCCCGGCCGGTAAGCCAGAGTTCTTTCAACCAGTCGCGGGCGAGGGTTTCGCCGGCGAGCCGGACGGCGACGATGCGCCCGTCTTCGAGGCGCACGCGCTTGCCGATGGCGCGCCGTGGGTCGTCGTAGGCGAGGATCGGTCCGTCGAGCAATTCGAGTTGGCGATCTATCCGCTCCAGCAGGTCTGCGCCAGGTGCCTCATGGTGTGCGGCGCTGACCAGCAGGGCGGGGCGCTCGCGTCCGGCGAGACTGAAGCTGGCGTGGTCGAAGACTTCGCACAGCGCACGGAGGGCCTCGAAACGCGCCTGGATATCGGTTTCCACCAGCGCGAACAGGCGCCAGGGCAGTTCGACGGATTCGACCTGAACCCCGGCGTGCTTGAGTTCGGGTTGTTTCGACAGGGGGTCGAACGCCGGCAGGGTCAGGACATTGCAGCCCAGGCCCTTGAGGAAGCGATCGCCCCAGTGCATCGGCAGGAAGGCCTGGCCGGGGCGCACCGAGTCGTCTGCACTCACTGGCAGGATCAGGGCGCCACGCCGGCTCTTCAGGCGCACGAGCTGCCCGTCCCGCAGTTGGCGGCGGCGCAGTTCCTCGGGATGCAGGTGCACCAGGGCCTCCTCTTCATGGCCGAACAGGCGTGCGCAGGTGCCGGTCCGGCTCATGCCGTGCCACTGGTCGCGCAAGCGTCCGGTATTGAGGGTCAGCGGGTAGCGCGCGTCACGTTTTTCCTGGGCGGCGCGGTAGGGTTCGGCGACCAGTTGCGCGCGTCCCGAGGCGGTAGGGAAGCGGCCGTCTGCATAGAGCCGTGCGGTGCCTTGCTCCGCGCCAGTGGGAAATGGCCATTGCTGCGGCCCCAGGCGGTCGAGCAGTGCGTAGCTGAGGCCGGAAAGATCAAGGTCGCGGCCGGCGGTAAGCAGCTTGTATTCGTCGAACAGGCTGCGGCTGTCGGCAAAGGCGAACAGGCCGGGTTTAGCGGGACGCAGGTGCCCTTCCAGGCGGCGCGCGAAGTCGCAGACGATGTTCCAGTCCTGGCGCGCTTCACCGGGGGGCGGAACGGCCCGACGGACATGACTGATCCGCCGTTCCGAATTGGTCACGGAGCCTTCCTTTTCTCCCCAGGATGCGGCTGGAAGCAAAAGGTCGGCGTATTGGCAGGTTTCCGTGCCGGCGAAGGCTTCCTGGACCACCACGAAGGGACAGCGGGCAAGGGCCTCGTGGATCTTGCGCTGGTCCGGCAGCGATTGCGCGGGGTTGGTACAGGCGATCCAGAGCGCCTTGATCCGGCCGTCGTGGACCGCATCGAACAGCTCGATGGCGCTGAGACCGGGGGACGTGGGCAACTGTTCCACACCCCAGTAGTGCGCCACTTCGGCGCGATGGCCGGGATCGGCGGCTTCGCGGTGGCCGGGCAGCAGATTGGCCAGGCTGCCGGTCTCGCGACCGCCCATGGCGTTCGGCTGGCCGGTGAGGGAAAACGGCCCGCATCCGGCGCGGCCGATCTTGCCGGTGGCCAGGTGCAGGTTGATCAGCGCGCTGTTCTTGGCGCTGCCGGCGCTGGACTGGTTGAGCCCCATGCACCAGAGCGAAAGGAAGCGCGGCGAACGGCCGATCCATTCGGCGCAGCGCTGCAGGTCGGCGCGGTCGATGCCGCAGATGTCGGCGACGGCGGCGGGGGTGTAGTCGCGCACCAGTTCCTTCAGGTCGGCGAAACCTTCGGTATGCTCGGCGATGAACGAACGGTCGATCCAGTCCTCCCAGAGCAGGATATGCAGGATGCCGTGGAACAGTGCGACGTCGGTGCCGGGCAGCAGCGCCAGGTGCAGGTCGGCCAGCTCGCAGGTGTCGGTGCACCGCGGGTCGATCACGACGATGCGCATCTCCGGCCGAGCGGCCTTGGCGGCCTCCAGGCGTCGGAACAGGACCGGGTGGGCGAAGGCCATGTTGCTGCCGGCGATCAGCACGCAGTCGGCGCAGTCGAGGTCTTCGTAGCTGCAGGGCGGTGCGTCGGCGCCCAGGCTGCGCTTGTAGCCGACTACCGCCGAGGACATGCACAGACGCGAATTGCTGTCGATGTTGTTGGTGCCGACCAGGGCCCGCGCCAGCTTGTTGAAGGCGTAGTAGTCCTCGGTCAGCAACTGGCCGGATATATAGAAGGCCACGCTGTCCGGCCCGTGTTCGCGAATGGTCTCGGCGAAACGCCCGGCGGCATGTTCCAGGGCACTCTCCCAGTCGCTGCGAGCCCGCGCCAGTTGCTTGCCTAGGCGCAGTTGGGGGTACAGCGCGCGGGCCTGGAGGTCGCCGGTCAGGTGCAGGCTGGCGCCTTTGCTGCAGAGTCTGCCGAAGTTGGCCGGGTGCCGCGGATCGCCTTGCACGCCGAGGATGCGTTCGCCGTCGTGTTCGATCAGGACGCCACAACCCACGCCGCAGTAGCAGCAGGTCGAAGCGGTGGTGCGCAGCGGGGAATCTGTCGACATGCTCGGCTCCTGTTATCGGCGAGAGATCAGGCGCACAGCGCCACGCTGTCCAGGCCGAGCAGCACCCGTCCGTTCTCCACCCGCACCGGGTGGCGATGGGCGCAGCCCTGGTCCGGGGCCACGGCTTCGCCGCTCTCCAGCTCGATCTGCCAGTTGTGCAACGGACAGGCCACTCGCTTGCCGTAGATCAGGCCCTGGGACAGCGGGCCGCCCTTGTGCGGGCAGCGGTCATCGAGGGCGAAGACCTGGTCGTCGGAGGCGCGGAAGATGGCGATGTCGCCTTTCGGGCCGGCGACCACGCGCGAGCCCAGCGGGTTGATTTCATCGAGGGCGCAGATATCCAGCCAGTTCATCGGTTCACTCCGGTAGGGGGAGGGCCGCCGTGGGACGGCCCGGACAAGGGATTCAGACGTTTTCCAGTTGCTTGAGCGGAATCCGTTCGAACTCCTTCTTCAATTGCGGCTGTTCGATGCGCTGCTTCCATGGGTCCTGCTCGAAGGACAGGGCGAATTGCAGGCGGTCGTTGAGCGCCTTGCGGTTTTCCGCGTCCTCGACCACCGCCTTGCGGATGTGCTCCATGCCGACCCGCTGCAGGTAATGCACCGTGCGCTCCAGGTAGAAGGCTTCCTCGCGGTAGAGCTGGAGGAAGGCGCCGTTGTATTCGCGCACTTCTTCGGCGGTCTTGAGCTTGACGAAGAACTCCGCGACCTCGGTCTTGATCCCGCCGTTGCCGCCGATGTACATCTCCCAGCCGGAGTCCACGCCGATGATGCCGACGTCCTTGATCCCGGCCTCGGCGCAGTTGCGCGGGCAGCCGGAGACCGCCAGCTTGACCTTGTGCGGCGACCACATGTTGAACAGGTCGTGTTCCAGATCGATGCCCAGCTGCGTCGAGTTCTGCGTGCCGAAGCGGCAGAATTCGCTGCCGACGCAGGTCTTCACGGTGCGGATGGATTTGCCGTAGGCATGTCCGGAGGGCATGTCGAGGTCTTTCCAGATGGCCGGCAGGTCGTCCTTCTTCACCCCCAGCAGGTCGATGCGCTGGCCGCCGGTGACCTTGACCATCGGCACCTGGTACTTGTCGGCGACGTCGGCGATGCGCCGCAACTCGGCGGCGTTGGTCACGCCGCCCCACATCCGCGGTACCACCGAGTAGGTGCCGTCCTTCTGGATGTTGGCGTGGGCGCGTTCGTTGATCAGGCGCGACTGCGGATCGTCCTTGGCTTCTCCCGGCCAGGTCGAGATCAGGTAGTAGTTCAGGGCCGGGCGGCAGGTGGCACAGCCGTTCGGGGTCTTCCAGTCCATGAAGCGCATGGCGGCGTCGAGACTGGTCAGCCGGTGTTCGCGAATGGCCTTGCGGATCTGCCCGTGGTTGAGGTCGCTGCAGCCGCAGATGGCCTTCTCGCTCTTCGGCTTGACGTCGGCGGCGCCGCCGACGGTGCTGATCAGGATCTGTTCCACCAATCCCGCGCAGGAGCCACAGGAGCTGGCGGCCTTGGTGTGTTTCTTGACTTCGTCGACGCTGAACAGGCCGTGTTCTTGTATGGCCTTGACGATGGTGCCCTTGCAGACGCCGTTGCAGCCGCATACTTCGGCTGTGTCGGGCATGCTCGCGGCGCTGTTCTGGCCCTGGTGGCCGACATCGCCGAGGGCGTTCTCGCCGAACATCAGGTGGTCGCGGATCTGCGCGACGTTGTGGTTCTCGCGGATCTGCCGGAAGTACCAGCCGCCGTCGGCGGTGTCGCCGTAGAGACAGGCGCCGACCAGTACATCGTCCTTGATCACCAGCTTCTTGTAGACGCCGCCGATGGGGTCGGAAAGGGTGATGGTCTCGCTGCCTTCGCCGCCGATGAAGTCGCCGGCGGAGAACAGGTCGATACCGGTCACCTTGAGCTTGGTCGAGGTCACCGAGCCCTGGTAGCGGGCGTAGCCGAGATGAGCCAGGTGGTTGGCGCAGACCTTGGCCTGCTCGAACAGCGGCGCAACCAGGCCGTAGGCGATGCCACGGTGGTTGGCGCATTCGCCGACCGCATAGATGCGTGGGTCGTAGGTCTGCAGGGTGTCGTTGACCAGGATGCCGCGGTTGCAGGGGATGCCCGCGCTTTCGGCCAGCTCGGTATTGGGGCGGATGCCGGCGGCCATTACCACCAGGTCGGCGGGAATCACGTCGCCGTCGTTGAACTGCACGGCACAGACCCGGCCGCTGCCGTTGTCCATCAGTTCCTGGGTCTGGGTGTTCAGGCGGAAGCGGATGCCGCGGGCTTCCAGCGCGCCTTGCAGGAGTTTGCCGGCGGTGCGGTCCAGTTGGCGTTCCAGCAGCCAGTCGGAGAGGTGCACGACGGTCACGTCCATGCCGCGTTGCTTGAGGCCGTTGGCCGCCTCCAGGCCGAGCAGGCCGCCGCCGATCACCACCGCGTGGCTGTGGGTCCGGGCGCAGTCGATCATGGCCTGGGTGTCGGCGATGTCGCGGTAGCCGATCACGCCCTGCAGGCGATTGCCGGGTATCGGTAGGATGAAGGGGACCGAGCCGGTGGCCAGCAGCAGGCGGTCGTACTCGGCCTCGCTGCCGTCCGCGGCGACCACCCTGCGGCGGACCCGGTCGATCTGCACCACCTTGCGGTCGAGGAGGAGCTTGATGCCGTTTTCCGCATACCAGTTGAGGTCGTTGAGGACGATTTCCTCGAAGGTCTGCTCGCCGGCCAGCACCGGGGACAGCAGGATGCGGTTGTAGTTGGGATGGGGCTCGGCGCCGAACACCGTGATGTCGTAGAAGTCCGAGTTGAGCTTGAGCAGTTCTTCCAGGGTACGGACCCCGGCCATGCCGTTGCCGACCATCACCAGCTTGATCTTCTTCATGCGGAGGAGCTCCTGCATAAGGTTGGCGCAAACAAAAAAGGCGTCCCGCTGTTGCCAGCAGGACGCCTTTGTCCAGGTCCCGTTCGGTCGGGAAACGCCGCCTCGTCGTTGAGGCAGGCGCTTTGTTGTCGATTGTCGGGAGAACCCAAGCAGGCGCCGTGCCAACTTGCGCTATTGCCTATCTCCATGGCCTTGCAGGGATAACGCGGGGCCTCACCGCGGTCTTTCTGCTCCGTGCCGGGGCGTATCGCACCGGGCTGGTGCCACTCAGCCCTTCAGCCAGACCAGGAGTAGCGCCAGGTTGGCGGCCAGGGACAGCAGGGCGATGGCGCGCCAGGTCTGCAGCGGTTCGCGCTCCAGCAATGGGCGGGTTGCCGCGGCCGGCAACGCTTCTCCCTGTTGCAGCGAGAGCAGCCATTCCTCGGCGGTCTCGAAGCGCTGTGCGGGGTCGCAGGCGACGGCGCGCAGCAGCAGGTCGTCGATCCAGGCCGGCAGGTCGGGGCGATAGCGGCTGGGCGGGACGGGGCGACCGAAGCGCGGGTGCTGGAAGGCTTCGATCTCGCCATAGGGATAGCGCCCGGTCAGCGCCTGGTAGAGGCAGACGCCGGTGGCGTAGAGATCCTGGCGCACCGAGGGCGAGGTGCCGGAGAAGCACTCCGGCGCCAGGTAGCTGGGCGTACCCGGTAGCAGATGGGGGTCTTCGCGCGACAATCCCGGACACCAGGCCAGACCGAAATCCAGCAGGCGCAGCTCGCCGTCGCGGCCGAGGTGGAGATTTTCCGGCTTGAGGTCGCGGTGCAGCAGGTTGCGTCTATGCAACTGGCCAAGCCCGCGCAGCAGCTGGTTGGCCAGCCCCAGCCACTCCGGCAGCGACAGCGGACCATGGTTGCGCAAGCGCTCGGCGAGAGTCTCTCCGGGGTGCTCGCGCATCAGGTAATACAGATGCTGGCGTTGCGCCAATCCGTGCAGCTCGGGGAAATGCCGGCCCTGGACGCGGCGCAGGAACCATTCCTCGAGCAGCAGGGCCTGGGTTGCCAGCGGATCGTCGGCACGTGCGGCGGGAAGGGTCTTCAGCAGCCAGGGTTGGCCCTGGCCATCCTCGACCCGGTAGAGCAGGGACTGGCGGGATTCGCCGAGCAACTGCCGGACCCGCCAGCCTTCGAAGAGCTGGTCGGGCTTCAGCGGTGGCGGCAGTGGCCAGTGGCCCAGTTGCGCGAGGGCGTCGCCGAGGCTGCCTGCGGGCACGGCTTCCACGCGCACCAGCAGGGCGCTGGCGTTGTCCTGGCTGCCTGCCAGGTGGGCGGCGCGAACCAGAGCCTCGGCGCTGCGCTGCGGCTCTTCGGCGTTGCGCAGGATGCTGCGGATGCCGCTGTCGCCCAGCGTCGCCCAGACGCCGTCGCTGACCAGTAGCCACTGGCTGCCGGGCTCCAGATCGCCTTCCAGATAGTCGACCACCAGATGCTGGTCCAGTCCCAGGGCGCGGGTCAGCACGTGTTGCATGTGCGGCTGTTCCCAGACGTGGTCGCTGGTCTGCCGGAGCAACTCGCCGTCGCGCCACAGGTAGGCCCGGCAATCGCCGACGTGGGCCAGGGTGTAGCGGGTGCCGCGCAGCACCAGGGCGGTGAGGGTGGTGAGCAGCGGCTGGCCGCCGCCGTTGGCCTGTAGCCAGCGGTTCTGCGCCAGCAGCAGGCGGTCCAGGGACTGCACGATGGCCCAGGTTTCCGGAGTCGCATAGTAATCCAGGGCCAGCGCTTGCAGGCTGCTGCGCGCCGCCAGGCCGCCATCGGCGCACTGGCTGACACCGTCGGCGATGGCCAGCAGGTGTCCCTTGCTGGCGGCCAGGGCCGGCGCCGGGGTGACCACCCGCAGCGCGTCCTGGTTTTCCGTGCGAGGCCCGCAGGCGCTGGCCTCGCCGATGCTCAGTCGCAGCCCCACGCTCAGACCCGCGCGGCGGTAACCGCGGCCGAGCCCCAGGTGGTGCGCCAGCGCCGCTTCACCCCGTGGAGGCCGAACCAGGCCAGCACGCCGAGACTGGCGAACAGCCACAGGCCGAGCTGGTAGTCGCCGGTGCTTTGCTTGATCGCGCCAAGGCCGGCAGTCAGGCAGAAGCCGCCGATGCCGCCGGCCATGCCGATCAGCCCGGTCATCACGCCGATTTCCTTGTGGAAGCGCTGCGGTACCAACTGGAACACCGCGCCATTGCCGGCACCGAGACTGAGCATGGCGACCACGAACAGGCCGAGGGCGGCCATCGCGCTGGACAAGTGGAAACCGACCGCGGCGATGCAGATGGCGGCCAGGGTGTACACCATCAGCAGGCTGCGGATGCCGCCGATGCGATCGGCGAGGGCGCCACCGAGCGGGCGCATCAGGCTGCCGGCGAAGACGCAGGCGGCGGTGTAGTAGCCGGCGGTCACCGGGTTCAGGCCGTACTGGTCGTGGAAATAGCCGGGCAGGGTGCTGGCCAGGCCGAGGAAGCCGCCGAAGGTGACGCTGTAGAAGAACATGAACCACCAGCTGTCGCGGTCGCCGAGGGCTTTCAGGTAATCGCCCATGGCCTTGGGCGCCGGCCGCTGCGGGGCGTTGCGCGCGACCATGGCGAACACCAGGAGGGTCAGGACGAGCGGCAGCAGGGCGAAGCCGAACACATTGTTCCAGCCGAACGCGGCGGCCAGGCCGGGGGCGAAGAGGGCGGCGAGCACGGTGCCGGAGTTGCCCGCGCCGGCGATGCCCATGGCCTTGCCCTGGTGTTGCGGCGGGTACCATTGCGATGCGAGCGGCAGGGCCACGGCGAAGGATGCCCCGGCGAAGCCGAGGAACAACCCCAGCAGCAGTGCCTGCGCATAGCTGTTCACGCCCAGCAGCCAGGCGGCTGCCAGGGCGGCGATGACGATGATCTGGGCGAGGATGCCGGCGCTCTTCGGCGACCAGCGATCGGCCAGCAGGCCGAGCAGGAAGCGCAGTACGGCGCCGGCGAGGATCGGCGTGGCGACCATCATCGCGCGCTGTTGGGTGCTCAGTTGCAGGTCGCCGGCAATCTGCACCCCCAGCGGGCCGAGCACGTACCAGACCATGAAGCTCAGGTCGAAATAGAGAAACGCCGCGAACAGGGTCGGCGCATGGCCGGCCTTCCAGAAGCTGTTGTTCATCGAACACCTCGTATCCAGCGGAATCGGGGCGGAACGGCCGCCCGGCGGAAGTTGCATCGCTACAAGGTGAGCGTCCGACAGCGGACCACCCACCCGCCCCGACGCTGGGGCGAAACGACGAAGACGCCACGGGCCTCTGCCGGGAAGGAGAGGCCGCGCGACGTCTTTGTCGGGGATGGGTAACCGCCGTTGGCTACCGTCAGGCAGGACGTAGCAAGCTCTTTGCCAAGTTGTCGAAAGCGCGGCGTAGAGCGGTTGCAGGGACAACCATGGCGTCGGGCGTGCACGCCGCGGTGGCAGGCGTCGGGGGCTTGCACAGGGCTGGGGCGGCGCGTCCGTGCGCCGTCGGCGGTTCAGCGATGGGCGGTGTTCAGGTGGTAGATGGTCACGCGGCTGCCTTCGCCGCTGTCGCCGGCGTTGTCGTTCACGTAGGCGCCGGCCTTGAAATAGAGCAACTGGTCGTTCCAGGCGCTGCCGAGGGTCTGGTAGTAAGCGTCCTCTTCGCCGTCCTGGCTGCGCGCGCGCACCGCCAACTCGCCGCTGGAGGTGACGCGCAGGCTGTAGTTGAAGCGCTCGCCCAGGCGTACCTGCTCGAGGATCGACACGTTGCGGCTATAGGAATCGTCCGGGTGGTTGCGTACCAGCGCCTCGACCCGGCCGAGGCCTTCCTCGGGCTTGTAGTAGTACTGCAGCTTCACCAGAGGTTCGCCGTCGTCGGTCTGTGGCGACTTGCTGTGGATCTGGCCGATGATCACCTTGTTCTTCGAGGGGACCTTCTCGACGCTCATGGTCACCCGCAGTTCGTTGTCGGCCTGCCAGTAGTACCAGTTGTCGAGGCTGCCGTCGGCCTGGGTTTCGCGCAGTTCGGTGCGAGGATAGGTGCTGTCCTCGGTGTGCGAGCCGTCGATGGGCACCCAGAAGACCAGGCCGCCATCGTTGCCTTGCTGGAAGTACCGGCTCTGGTAGCCGTTGTTGAGTTGCTGGGTGGTGATCACCTGCGGGGTGGGTTCGGTGGGAATGGTAAGGTTCCAGGTGCTGAGATCGATCATGCTGAGCATCTCCTGACCGCTGAGTCGGCGGTGCGGTTCGGGCGGACGCCTGCGGCTCCTAGCCCTGGGCGTCCACTGCGGGCCTCCCTGGTCATGCTAGTCGAGGGTGGCGAGGGGGTAGCTCCCAGAACGGATAGGGCCGTTCCGGGCGCACGAGCATAGCCGCGCCGCTCTGCGCCGGGGGCCAGCAGGGTGGCTGGCGATATGATCGCCAGCTGCCCAGCCGGATTCAGCCGCCGAGCATGTCGTGCATGGCGATGATCTGCTCGGCGACCTGGATCAGCTTCTGCTGGCGGCTCATGGCCTGGCGTCGCATCAGCGTGTAGGCTTCCTCCTCGCCGCAATGCTTCATCTTCATCAGCAGGCCCTTGGCCAGCTCGATGCGCTTGCGCTCGGCCAGCTGCGCCTCGCGCGCCTGCAGTTGAGCGCGCAGCGCCTGGTCGCTCTCGAAGCGCGCCATGGCCACGTCGAGGATCGGTTGCAGGCGGCTGGCCTGGATGCCTTCGACGATGTAGGCGCTGACCCCGGACTGGATGGCGCGGCGCATCACTCCCGGATCGTGCTCGTCGGTGAACATCACGATCGGGCGCGGCTGGTCGCGGCTGACCAGGCAGACCTGCTCCATCACGTCGCGGCCGGGAGACTCCGTGTCGATCAGGATCACGTCGGGACGCAGCGCTTCGACGCGAGCCGGCAGGTCGATGGTCAGCCCCGACTCGTCCACCACTTCGAAACCGCTCTCGAGCAGGGCGGCCCTGAGGCGTCCGACTTTCTTCGGCGTGTCGTCGATCAGCAGGATACGCAGCATGGCGGGCGCACCAGGGTCAGAGGTCGATGCCCTGGCCGGTTTCGGCCAGGGCGTGGATCGGGAAGCTGCGGGCGTAGCCGGCGGGGTCGCTGCCGTCCCAGGTGCGCCCGTCGATCAGCGTCGAGCGGCGCATGTCGGCGCCGTCCAGGCGCAGGCCAAGGGCCGTCGCGGCATCGCGGTACAGCGCGGTCTGCTGGACCCTGCGGGCGATGCCCAGGTAGTCCGGGTCTTCGCGCAGCAGGCCCCAGCGGCGGAACTGGGTCATGAACCACATGCCATCCGAGAGCCAGGGCCGGTTGACTTCGCCGTCGGCGTAGAAGCGCAGCGGATGCGGGTCCTGCCAGGCGTTGCCGAGGCCGTCCTGGTAGCGGCCGAAGAAGCGCGGCTGGATCGCGCCGAGCGGAGCGTCGACATAGTCGCGGCCGCTGATCAGTTGCGCGGTGCCCAGGCGGTTCTCGGCGTTCTGTTCGATGAAGCGGCTGGCGTCGAGGACCGCCATGACCAGCGCGCGGGCGGTGTTCGGGTAGGCGTCGACGAAGGCGCGGGTAGTGCCGAGGACCTTTTCCGGGTGGTCCGGCCAGATCGCCTGGCTGGTGGCGATGGTGAAGCCCTGGCCCTGGTCCACGGCCAGGGCGCCCCAGGGTCCGCCGGCGCAGAACCCGTCGATGCGCCCGGCCTGGAGATGGCCGACCATCTGCGCCGGTGGAACCACCACGCTGTGCACGTCGTGCAGCGGATGCAGACCGATGCTCGCCAGCCAGTAGTTCAGCCAGAGCGCGTGGGTACCGGTGGGAAAGGTCTGCGCCAGGGTCAGGCGTGCACCATTCTGGCGCCGATGCCGGAGCAGTGCCTCCGCACTGGTCACGCCAGCCTGCTTCAGCGGTTCGGAAAGATTGATCGCCTGGCCGTTCTGGCACAGTCCCATGAGCACCGCCATCTCGCTTGCCGCGCTGCCGCCGAGGCCGAGCTGGACGCCGTAGACCAGCCCGTACAGGCACTGCGCGGCATCCAGCTCGCCGCTGAGCAGCTTGTCGCGCAAGGTGGCCCAGGACGGTTGGCGCCTGAGATTGAGCGTGAGGCCGTAGGGCTGGGCGAAGCCCTGGGTGGCGGCCACGATCAGCGAGGCCGAATCGGTCAGCGCCATGAAACCGATGTCCAGGGCGCTCTTTTCCGGTGCGTCGGAACCGCCGGCCCAGGCCTGGCTGCGTATCGCTCTGTCTGTCATCACCACCTCGAGTGCGGGAGGGCGGCGCGGGCCGTCCCGTTTTCCAGTGCGCAGGCGCCGTCGTCGGCGCGCTTTTCCATAGCTGCCACAGCAAGCGCTATGCCAGGCGGCGCGGGGGGGTTCGCCGGGCAAGAAAAAGCCCCGCACGGGGCGGGGCTTGTTCGACGCGTCGCTGGATCAGGCCTGGACGACCGGGATCTTGGCGTTCGCAGCCGCTTCGCGGAACTCGGCGATCTGGTCGAAGCTCAGGTAGCGGTAGACGTCGGCAGCCATGCTGTCGATGTCCTTCGCGTAGGCCATGTACTCCTCCACGGTCGGCAGTTTGCCGAGGATCGAGGAGACCGCCGCCAGCTCGGCCGATGCCAGGAACACATCGGTGGCATCGCCCAGACGGTTCGGGAAGTTACGGGTCGAAGTGGAGACCACGGTGGAACCGGTCTGGACGCGAGCCTGGTTGCCCATGCACAGCGAGCAGCCCGGCATTTCCATGCGCGCGCCAGCCTTGCCGTAGATGCCGTAGTAGCCTTCCTCGGTCAGCTGGTGGGCGTCCATCTTGGTCGGCGGAGCCAGCCACAGACGGGTCGGGATGCCGCCCTTGACCTTGTCCAGCAGCTTGCCGGCGGCGCGGAAGTGACCGATGTTGGTCATGCAGGAGCCGATGAACACTTCATCGATCTTGCGGCCCTGTACGCTCGACAGCAGACGCGCGTCGTCCGGATCGTTCGGCGCGCAGAGCACCGGCTCCTTGACGTCGGCCAGGTCGATCTCGATCACCGCGGCGTACTCGGCGTCCTTGTCGGCTTCCAGCAGCTCCGGCTTGGCCAGCCAGGCTTCCATCGCCTGGGCGCGACGCTCCAGGGTGCGCGGGTCGCCGTAGCCTTCGCCGATCATCCAGCGCAGCAGGGTGATGTTGGACTTCAGGTACTCGGCGATCGCCTGTTCCGGCAGCTTGATGGTGCAGCCGGCGGCGGAACGCTCGGCCGAGGCGTCGGACAGCTCGAAGGCCTGCTCCACGGTCAGGTCGTTGAGGCCTTCGATCTCGAGGATGCGGCCGGAGAAGATGTTCTTCTTGCCCTTCTTCTCGACGGTCAGCAGGCCCTGCTGGATCGCGTAGTAAGGGATCGCATGGACCAGGTCACGCAGGGTGATGCCCGGTTGCAGCTTGCCCTTGAAGCGCACCAGCACCGACTCCGGCATGTCCAGCGGCATCACGCCGGTGGCGGCGGCGAAGGCCACCAGGCCGGAGCCGGCCGGGAACGAGATGCCGATCGGGAAGCGGGTGTGCGAGTCGCCGCCGGTACCAACGGTATCGGGCAGCAGCATGCGGTTCAGCCAGCTGTGGATGATGCCGTCGCCCGGACGCAGCGACACGCCGCCACGGGTCATGATGAAGTCGGGCAGGGTGTGGTGGGTCTTGACGTCGATCGGCTTCGGATAGGCCGCGGTGTGGCAGAAGGACTGCATCACCAGGTCGGCGGAGAAGCCGAGGCAGGCGAGGTCCTTCAGTTCGTCGCGGGTCATCGGGCCGGTGGTGTCCTGGGAACCGACGGTGGTCATCTTCGGTTCGCAGTAGGTGCCCGGGCGCACGCCCTGGCCTTCCGGCAGACCGCAGGCGCGGCCGACCATTTTCTGCGCCAGGGTGAAGCCCTTGCCGCTATCGGCCGGTGCTTCCGGCTTGCGGAACAGGTCGGAGGCGCCCAGGCCCAGCTCGGCGCGGGCCTTCTCGGTCAGGCCACGGCCGACGATCAGCGGGATACGGCCGCCGGCGCGGACTTCGTCGAGCAGGACCGGGGTCTTCAGCTCGAAGGTGGTGACCACTTCGCCGCTGTCGTGGCGAACGACCTTGCCTTCATAGGGGTATACGTCGATGACGTCGCCCATGGCCAGGTTGGTGCAGTCGAACTCGATCGGCAGGGCGCCGGCATCTTCCATGGTGTTGTAGAAGATCGGTGCGATCTTGGTGCCGAAGCAGAAGCCGCCGGCACGCTTGTTCGGCACGAACGGAATGTCGTCGCCGAAGAACCACAGCACCGAGTTGGTGGCGGATTTGCGCGAGGAACCGGTGCCGACCACGTCGCCGACGTAGGCGACCGGGAAGCCCTTGGCCTTGACCGCTTCGATCTGCTTCAGCGGACCGACCGAACCCGGCTGGACCGGCTCGATGCCGTCGCGGGCCATCTTCAGCATGGCCAGGGCGTGCAGCGGGATGTCCGGGCGCGACCAGGCGTCGGGGGCCGGGGAGAGGTCGTCGGTGTTGGTTTCGCCGGGGACCTTGAATACGGTGAGAGTCAGCTTTTCCGGGACTTCCGGCTTGGCCTTGAACCACTCGCCATCGGCCCAGGATTGCAGCACGGACTTGGCCGCGGCATTGCCCTTCTTGGCGCGCTCGGCGACGTCGTGGAAGGCGTCGAACATCAGCAGGGTGTGCTTCAGCTGTTCGGCGGCGGTGTTGGCCAGTTCGGCGTCGTCCAGCAGCTCGACCAGGGTGGCGATGTTGTAGCCGCCCTGCATGGTGCCCAGCAGCTCGGCGGCACGTTGCTTGTCGATAAGGGGGGAGGTGGCTTCGCCCTTGACGATGGCGGAAAGGAAACCGGCCTTGACGTAGGCGGCTTCGTCGACGCCCGGCGGTACGCGGTTGGTGATCAGGTCAAGGAGGAATTCTTCTTCGCCGGCCGGCGGGTTCTTCAGCAGCTCGACCAGGCCTGCGGTCTGTTCGGCGTTCAGCGGTTGGGGCACGACACCCTGGGCGGCACGCTCTTCTACGTGTTTGCGGTAGGCTTCAAGCACAGTATTTCCCTCATCAGTGGTCCCGGGGGACACGTATCCAGGAACCGACGCAGATCCGCTCGTCAGGCCCAGGTGGACGGTAATCCACCAACCTACGAGGGCATCGGCAGGTTCCAGACAGAAGCTGTTTTCAAAGTTTTACGCCGGCGGGCTGGGGTGGGGCTGGCGAGACGCTTGAGGGAGGCGCCGTCGCCAGCGTACCTGCCGGAAACTGTGCTCGTGACGCTTTGAAAACAGCTTCTAACGGACATTGGCGCCTAAAAAGGCGGGCCAATGTTACTGGAAACTCGACGCAAAGTTAAGTCGGAAACCCTAGGAACCACGGGGTGAACTTGATTAGACAAAGGGCTAAGATGCCGCTTTGTTTTCGTTGTCCCGGCCATGTCTTCGCAAAGAATCAAAACCCCCTGCGTAGGGCTTTGCTCCACGGTATACGGCGACCTGGTATGCCGTGGCTGCAAGCGTTTCCACCATGAGGTGGTCAACTGGAACCTCTACGACGCCGAGGAAAAGCGGGCTGTCTGGAGTCGCCTTGAGCAGTTGCTGGCCCAGGTGATGGCCGCCAAGCTGGAAGTCTTCGACGCCGCGCGCCTGCGCCTGCAACTGGAGCAGCGGCAGATCCGTTTCGTCCCCGAGCAGTCCCCCTATTGCTGGGCCTACCAGTTGATCGCCCGCGGTTCCCGGCTGATCAACCAGATCGAAGCCTACGGCGTGGCACTGCTGCCGGAATTCCGCGACTGGAGCCTGCCGGACCTGCGCGATGCCATCGACCGGGAATTCTTCCTGCTGTCGGAAGCGCATTACCAGCGCTACATCGCGCCCTCGTTCCTGCAGGCGATCGACAGATAGGCGGTGTCTCCAGCGAAAAAGCCGCCCTTGGGCGGCTTTTTCGTCCGACCAGCGGTCACTCCTTGCTGGCCAGCTCCTCCAGGTGGGCGATGATGTCGTCCGGCTTCAACACCAGCACGTCGCTTTCCAGGGTATCCAGCACCACTTCCGCGGTATTGCCGATCAGCGCGCCGGACAACCCTGTGCGCGCCACGGTGCCGATCACGGTGACCACCGCGTCGAGCTTCTGCGCGGTGCGCGGGATCAGCACGTCGGCCGGACCTTCCTCGATGTGCAATTGTTCGTCGCTGAAACCGTACTCGGCCTGGAAGGTGCGGCAGGCCTCGCGATAGCGGGCCTCGATGGTTTCGCTGAGCTGGAAGGTCGGGTCGGCAGAGGAGAGCATCGGCGAGGGGTGGGCGCTGATCACGTGCAGCGTGGCCTTGGCCAGGCCGGCGATGTCGTAGGCATGGCTGATGATCCCGGCGTGCAGGGAGCGGTGCTCGCCGTCGTTGTTGCCGACGTCGACCGCGGCGAGGATCTTTCCGCCCGTCCAGGGCCGGGCGGTCTTGGTCATCAGTACCGGACAGGGCGCGAAGCGCAGCAGCTTCCAGTCGTCCGGGGTGAGGATGGCCTTTTTCAGCGGGTTGTCGGGAAAGTGCTGCTTGATGATCAGCCCGCAGCCTTCGGCCTGTTGCTCGGCGATGATGGTCTGGTGCAGGGAGTCCTTCCAGGCCTGGTTGGTCGAGACGCTGTAGCCTTCCTCGCGCAGCTCCTGGGCCAGGTCGTTGAGAGCGGCGCTGTGGTCGCGGCGCTTCTCGCAGACCAGCAGGTGCAGGTGCGACTGGGTCACGCCGGCGATCAGTTGTGCCCGTTTCAGGGCGAGACCTTCCAGCTGGTCCGGTTCAATCACCACGAGGATGCTGCGAATGGCTTGCATGATCGTCTCCCTGAGTGCTTGTGGTTATCGCTGAAACAACTCTAGACGCAATCCAGCCGCTGCTCTTGATGCATATCAAACGGGTCGGCCTGCCCGACCGCCGCAGCTTCCGTATAATGCTCCGCCTTTCCTGCCCCGACCAGCGTCATGGCAGGCCCTTTCCAGAATGAGTGACCTGCACCATGTTGCCCGAGATCGACCAATTCCTTGCCTGTTCCACTCCCGCCGCCTGGGTCGAGGCGGCCCTGGAGCGCCAGGACGTCATGCTGCTGGACCACAAGGCCTGCGAGATGAAGGCCGCGGCGACGGCGATGCAACTGATCGGCAAGTACTCCGGCCGCCTGGACCTGGTGAACAAGATGAGCCGCCTGGCGCGCGAGGAGCTGCGCCACTTCGAGCAGGTGCTGGCGATCCTGAAGAAACGCGGTATCCCGGTGGTCAATGTCAGCGCCTCCCGCTACGCCTCGGCGCTGCGCGACCTGGTGCGCAAGCAGGAGCCGCAGCGGCTGACCGATACGCTGGTGGTCGGCGCCTTCATCGAGGCGCGTTCCTGCGAGCGCTTCGCCGCCCTGGTGCCGCACCTGGACGCGGAGCTGGCGAAATTCTACGGCGGTTTGCTGAAGTCCGAGTCGCGGCATTTCCAGGACTACCTGAAGCTGGCCTACCAGTACGGCGACGAGGCCGACGTGGAGCGGACGATCGAGGTGGTGCGGGCCAAGGAGGCCGAGCTGATCAGCAGTCCGGACAACGAATTCCGCTTCCACAGCGGCCTCCCGGTGGACCTGGTGGCCTGAGCCGGAAACAAGAAAGCGCCCCGCGGGGCGCTTTTTTTGCTGCCTGGATCAGTCCTTGACCTTGAGGTCGAGGGCCAGGTCGCGGGCGGCCTTGGTCGCCAGAACGCCCATCAGCTGGCCGATCTCGTCCTGGCGGCTCGCCGCGCCGTTGGCGCCGGCACCCATCATTACGCTGGGGACGGGGGCCTGGGCGGCGGCTTCGGCCCAGACCTTGTTGATCGCGATCAGCGCGTCGAGCTTCGGCTGCAACGCGCCGTCCGCCTTGATCACCGCTTCGCGGGCGTAAGCCTCGGCGTCGGCGGTGATCTTGGTGGCCTGGGCGGTCACCGTGGCCTTGTCGCGCAGCAGTTCGGCGGTCTGCTTCTCGATCTCGGCGCGCTGCTTCTCGCGCTCGGCGTTGATCACCGCCAATTGCTTGTCGGTTTCCGCCTGGGTGGTGCGTTCGATCTGGTCGCGCAGGGTTTCCTGGCGCTTGGCCTCGACTTCCTTCTCGCCGCGGGCGGTGACCAGCAGCTTTTCCTCTTCTTCCTTCAGGCGGTTCTGCCGCGCCACCGCCAGCTCGGCGAGCGCCTGCTGGACCTTGACCATGCGCTGCTTGTACTGCGGGTTGGGATCGACGTTGGTGATCCGCGCTTCCACCACCTCGACGCCGAACTTGCGGAACTGCTGTTGCTTGCGTACCGGGATGCCCTTGGCATCGGTGACCTTCTCGGTGACGAACTGGCTGGCGTTGTTGTCGCCGAACGCTCCCTGCTCGGTGCCGGCCTGGAGGATCGCGGTCTGGTGCGGAATGGCGCCGCGCGGCCCGCGGACTTCCTTGCGCTTGATCAGGTACAGGCCGTCGTTGAGCTGGTTCTCGAACTCGGCGGCGAATTCGCTGCGGGCTCCGGCGTAGTAGTCGTCGGCGCTCATCAGCGAAGCGGTGGCCTGGAGGGTTTCCTTGATCGCCGGCACCAGTGCGGTGCGGATGAAATTGTCCGGGTTGCGGTATTCCTGGGCCATCTTCAGGAACGGCTCGCCGCCGGGCAGGCGAAAGCGCGCGGAAGATTCGACCTTGGCGTCGACGTTGCCGAGGAACACGATCGGGAAAGCCTCGATGGTGGCGCCGAGGCCGTCGTTGTCCGGATTGGTGTCGTTATCGTCCATGACCAGCACGGACTGCACGCTGATGGCCTTCTTCCAGGTGGTGGCGCGACCGAACCACTTGGTCGCGTAGCCGACGTCATCGACGATCTTCTCGTCGCCGAAGATGGTCCTTACGTGGGTCATGAAGCCGGCTTCGTTATAGAAGAACACGCCGTTGAACAGGCCGAAGCCGAGGGCGAGCATGCCGAGGGGGGCGGCGACGAACTTGATCAGGTTTCCCTTCGAGATGATCACGATCATTCCTTGATGCGGGGTGGGGGAGCGCGATCCTGCTGAAAGGTGGCCCGCGACGTCAAGATGGACGGCGGAAAAAATGCGAATCGCATAATGCTTCGCTGAAAGGCCCGCATGGCGGGCCTGGGGTGGGTCAGAGCGGGAAGGGCGCCTGGCGATGGCCGTTGGCGTCGATCTCCAGGGCCCAGCCCTGGCGGTCCCAGTCGCCGAGCACGATGCGCCGGGCGGGCTGGCCGTCGATGTCCAGCGGGTGTTCGGCCGGCCGATGAGTGTGGCCGTGGATCAGGGTACGCACGCCATGCCCGCGCATGACCCGGGGCACTTCTTCGGGTGTGACATCGATGATGTCGACGGCTTTCATGCGGGTCTGCGCGCGGCTTTCCTTGCGCAGCTTGCGTGCCAGCTTGTGCCGGGTGGCCAGCGGCAGGTGGCGCAGTACCCAGAGCGTGAGCGGGTTGCGCAGCCAGCGGCGCAGGCGCATGTAGGCCTCGTCGCGGGTGCACAGGCTGTCCCCGTGCATCAGCAATACCGGCTCGCCGTACAGGTCGATCACGCTCGGGTCGGGCAGCAGCGTGCATCCGGCCTCGCGGCAGAACGCCTTGCCAATGAGGAAGTCGCGATTGCCGTGCATCAGGTAGATGCGCGTACCGCCGTCGGCCACCTGGCGCAGGGACTGGGCGATGGAGCGCTGGAAGGCGTCCATGCCGTCGTCGCCGATCCAGGCTTCGAAGAAGTCGCCGAGGATGTACAGGGCCTCGGCCCGACGGGCGCGCTCATCGAGGAAAGACAGAAACGCCCGGGTGATGTCCGGGCGTTCCGCTTCGAGATGCAGGTCCGAAATGAACAGGACGCTCATCGCTTCATTCTTCGACGATTTCGGCCTTCTCGATGATCACGTCCTCGGCCGGCACGTCCTGGTGGCCGCTGCGCATGGTGGTGGCCACGCCCTTGATCTTGTTGACCACGTCCATGCCCTCGACCACTTCGCCGAAGACGGCATAGCCCCAGCCCTGGGTGGTGGGGGCGGTATGGTTGAGGAAATCGTTGTCGGCGACGTTGATGAAGAACTGCGCGCTGGCCGAATGCGGGTCCATGGTACGAGCCATGGCGATGCTGCCGACCTTGTTGGTCAGGCCGTTGTTGGCTTCGTTCTTGATCGGTGCGCGAGTGGGCTTCTGCTTCATGCCCGGCTCGAAACCGCCGCCCTGGATCATGAAGTTGTTGATCACGCGGTGGAAGACGGTGTTGTCGTAGTGGCCGCTTTTCACGTACTCCTTGAAGTTCGCCGCGGTTTCCGGGGCTTTCTCTTCATCGAGCTTCAGGGTGATGACGCCATGGTTGGTATGCAGCTTGATCATGTGGGTAATCCGCTTTGTCGTGAAAATCGAAGGCCTGTCAGGGGGTTGACAGCTTCGGCTATGATAAGCGCTTTGATTTGCCCGGCCTACCCTGGTCGGGCGAGAGCATGACCAAGGATCCCATGAGCAAGCCAGAGACCACCGCCGCCCCGAACTTCCTGCGCCAGATCGTTCAAGCCGACCTGGATGCCGGCAAGCACGCGAAGATCGTCACCCGTTTCCCCCCGGAGCCCAACGGTTACCTGCACATCGGCCACGCCAAGTCGATCTGCCTGAACTTCGGCCTGGCCCAGGAATTCGCTGGCGATTGCCATCTGCGCTTCGATGACACCAACCCGGCCAAGGAAGACCAGGAGTACATCGATGCCATCGAGGCCGACATCAAGTGGCTGGGCTTCCAGTGGTCCGGCGAGGTCTGCTATGCCTCCAACTATTTCGACCAGTTGCATGCCTGGGCCATCGAGCTGATCAAGGCCGGCAAGGCGTTCGTCTGCGACCTCGGTCCCGAGGAAATGCGCGAATACCGCGGCACCCTCACCGAGCCGGGCCGCAACAGCCCTTACCGTGACCGTTCGGTGGAGGAGAACCTCGACCTGTTCGCCCGCATGAAGGCCGGTGAGTTCCCCGACGGCGCCCGTTCGCTGCGGGCGAAGATCGACATGGGTTCGCCGAACATGAACCTGCGCGATCCGATCCTGTACCGCATCCGCCATGCGCATCACCACCAGACCGGCGACAAGTGGTGCATCTACCCGAGCTACGACTTCACCCACGGTCAGTCGGACGCCATCGAGGGCATCACCCATTCGATCTGCACCCTGGAATTCGAAGACCATCGTCCGCTCTACGAGTGGTTCCTGGCCAACCTGCCGGTACCTGCGCAACCGCGCCAGTACGAATTCTCCCGGCTCAACCTGAACTACACCGTGACCAGCAAGCGCAAGCTCAAGCAATTGGTCGACGAAGGCCATGTCAGCGGCTGGGACGATCCGCGCATGTCGACCCTGTCCGGCTATCGCCGCCGTGGCTACACCCCGGAGTCGATCCGCAACTTCTGCGAGATGATCGGGGTGAACCGTGCCAGCGGCGTGGTCGACATCGGCATGCTCGAGTTCAGCATCCGCGACCACCTGGACGCCACCGCGCCGCGTGCCATGTGCGTGCTGAAACCGCTCAAGGTGGTGATCACCAACTACCCCGAAGGGCAGGTGGAGAACCTCGAGTTGCCGCGTCATCCGAAGGAAGACATGGGAGTGCGCGTACTGCCGTTCGGTCGCGAGCTGTTCATCGATGCCGGTGACTTCGAGGAAGTCCCGCCGGCCGGCTACAAGCGCCTGATCCCCGGTGGCGAGGTGCGTCTGCGCGGCAGCTACGTGATCCGTGCCGACGAAGCGATCAAGGATGCCGACGGCAATATCGTCGAACTGCGCTGCAGCTACGATCCGGACACCCTGGGCAAGAACCCGGAAGGCCGCAAGGTCAAGGGCGTGATCCACTGGGTGCCGGCCGAGGGCAGCGTCGAGTGCGAAGTGCGCCTGTACGATCGGCTGTTCCGCTCGGCCAATCCGGAGAAGGCGGAAGAGGGCGGCAGCTTCCTCGACAACATCAACGCCGACTCCCTGCAGGTACTGGCCGGCTGTCGCGCCGAGCCGTCGCTGGGCCAGGCGAACCCGGAGGATCGCTTCCAGTTCGAGCGCGAAGGCTATTTCGTCGCCGACCTGAAGGACTCCAGGCCGGGCAAGCCGGTGTTCAACCGTACCGTCACCCTGCGTGACTCCTGGGGACAGGGCTGAGGAAAGACCGTGCTGCAGATCTACAACACGCTGAGCAAGACCAAAGAAGTCTTCACGCCGCTGGTCGGCAACCAGGTACGCATGTACGTGTGCGGCATGACCGTGTACGACTACTGCCATCTGGGCCACGGCCGCAGCATGGTGGCGTTCGACGTGATCACCCGCTGGTTGCGCCACCGTGGCTACGACCTGACGTACGTGCGCAACATCACCGATATCGATGACAAGATCATCAATCGCGCCAACGAGAACGGCGAGCCGTTCGATGTGCTGACCGAGCGCATGATCGCGGCGATGCACGAGGACGAGGCCCGGCTGAACATCCTCAAGCCGGACCAGGAGCCACGCGCCACCGATCACATCGCCGGCATGCACGCGATGATCCAGATCCTGATCGACAAGGGCTATGCCTACGCGCCGGGCAACGGTGACGTGTACTACCGGGTCGGCAAGTTCGCTGGCTACGGCAAGTTGTCGCGGCGGCGGGTCGAGGACCTGCGCATCGGTGCGCGGATCGAGCCGGGCGAAGCGAAGGAGGATCCGCTCGATTTCGTGCTCTGGAAGGGCGCCAAGCCTGGCGAACCGAGCTGGTCGTCGCCCTGGGGCGAGGGGCGCCCGGGCTGGCACATCGAATGCTCGGTGATGTCCACCTGCTGCCTGGGCGATTCCTTCGACATCCATGGCGGTGGCAACGACCTGGAGTTCCCTCATCACGAGAACGAGATCGCCCAGAGCGAGGCCGCGACCGGCAAGCCCTACGCCAAGTCCTGGCTGCACTGCGGGATGATCACCATCAACGGCGAGAAGATGTCCAAGTCGCTGGGCAATTTCTTCACCATCCGCGAAGTGCTGGAGAAATATCACCCCGAAGTGGTGCGTTACCTGCTGATCGCCAGCCATTACCGCAGTCCGATCAACTACTCGGAGGAGAACCTGCGCGAGGCCAAGGCGGCCCTGGACCGTTTCTACAACGCGCTCAAGGGGCTGCCCGAGGCGGCGCCGGCGGAAGCGGCGGAGTATGTCGAGCGCTTCGCCGCGGCGATGGACGACGACTTCAATACCGCGGGTGCCTGCTCGGTGCTGTTCGAGCTGGCGCGGGAGGTCAATCGTCTGCGCGAAAGCGACCTGTCGGCGGCGGCCGCGCTGGCCGCGCGCCTGAAGCAGTTGGCTGGCCTGCTGGGGGTGCTGCAACTGGAGCCGGAAGCCTTCCTGCAGGCGGGCGCCGAGGGCAAGGTCGATGCGGCCGAGGTCGAGGCGCTGATCCAGGCGCGCCTGGAGGCGCGGGCGGCGAAGAACTGGGCGGAGTCCGACCGGATTCGCGATCGGCTCACCGCCATGGGCGTCGTGCTGGAGGATGGCAAGGGCGGCACTACCTGGCGCCTGGCCGACTGAACCCGCAGCGATAAATGAAAAGCCCCGCGAACGCGGGGCTTTTCATTACCGGCGACCTCAGTCGTGCAGGTGTTCGGCGGCGTGCAGGGTATTTTCCAGCAGGCAGGCGCGGGTCATCGGCCCGACGCCGCCCGGCACCGGGGTGATCCAGCTGGCGCGTTGCGCTGCCACTTCGTATTCCACGTCGCCGACCAGTCGGCCGTCGGCCTGGCGGTTGATGCCGACGTCGATGACGATGGCGCCTTCCTTGATCCACTCGCCCTTGACCAGTCCCGGCTTGCCGGCAGCGACCACCACCAGGTCGGCACGCGACACATGGTCGGCCAGGTCGCGGGTGAAGCGGTGGGTCACGGTGACGGTGCAGCCACCCAGCAGCAACTCCAGAGCCATGGGCCGGCCGACGATGTTCGAGGCGCCGACCACGACCGCATCCATGCCGTACAGGTCGGCGCCGGTGCTGGCGAGCAGGGTCATGATGCCTTTCGGGGTGCAGGGGCGCAGGAGGGGCATGCGCTGGGCCAGGCGGCCGATGTTGTAGGGATGGAAACCGTCCACGTCCTTGTCCGGGTGGATGCGCTCCAGCAGCAGGGAGGCGTCCAGGTGGGCGGGCAGGGGTAGCTGGACCAGGATGCCGTCGATGGCGGGATCGTCGTTCAGGCGGTCGATCAGGGCCAGCAGGTCGTCCTGGCTGGTTTCGGCGGGAAGATCGTAGGCCTGGGAGAGAAAGCCGACTTCCTCGCAGTCCTTGCGCTTGTGCGCCACATAGACCTGAGAGGCCGGATCGGTGCCGACCAGGATCACCGCCAGGCCGGGAACGCGCAGGCCTTGCTGGCGGCGCTCGGTCACGCGTTGGGCTATCTGCTGGCGAAGGTTGGCGGCGATCGCTTTGCCGTCGATCAGTTGTGCGGTCATGTCGGAAGGGTAACCATCGAATCGGGTGGAAAAAGGACGCGCATTTTCGCATGGACGCCGCCCGGGGCAAAGGAGGCGACCCGCGGATTTGCCGTAACTCCTTTATATAGCTGAATTTTTTTAAAAAACCCGTTGACGGCCTTTCGCCCCCTGTATAACATGCGCCCCGCTTGCCGAGCACAGCCGGACGCAGGGTAAGAGGTAAAGCAAGTCGGTTGCTGACTTTGTGATTGCCAGAGCTTAAAGTTTGCGCTCAGCATTGAATGCAGATGAATAAAGCGCCCGTAGCTCAGCTGGATAGAGCATCCGCCTTCTAAGCGGATGGTCGCAGGTTCGAGTCCTGCCGGGTGCGCCATTCGGCGAATCGGCAAGAAGCAGGCGATGTTTTACCGCAAGTCGTAATATGGTGGGCGTAGCTCAGTTGGTAGAGCACAGGATTGTGGCTCCTGGTGTCGTGGGTTCGATTCCCATCGTCCACCCCATATTCCGAAGCGCCAGGCCCGGGGCCTGGCGTTTTCATTTCCAAGCAGTGTCCCGCGGACGTGGTGGAATTGGTAGACACACTGGATTTAGGTTCCAGCGCCGCAAGGCGTGAGAGTTCGAGTCTCTCCGTCCGCACCACCTTCAGGCTCGGCTTGTCCGGCCGCTGCGGTTGAAGCCGGAACGTCCGGCACGATTCACGATATGGTGGGCGTAGCTCAGTTGGTAGAGCACAGGATTGTGGCTCCTGGTGTCGTGGGTTCGATTCCCATCGTCCACCCCATATTTCGAAGCGCCAGGCCTTGTGCCTGGCGTTTTCGTTTGCGCTTCACGATCTCTTCTCCGCTTGCCTTTCCGGTACCCAATCCGCCCTCATGGGCGCGACGGCAGGTTGAACTTGTTCCGGGTCCGGCGCTCTTAAGCGAGCCTGTCGTTCCTGGCGGGTCCGTATATGCAGTCTGGGTGAAGCGACATGTCGATGAAATGGACCGAGCAGCGCTTGCGCAAGGCTCTCAAGCAGATGGCGAACAATCATGAATCGGCTGCGGTCGAGGTCATGCGCGCCGTCGAGCGGGCGAACGATCCGAAGCTGGCGCAGCGCCTGCTCGAGGTGATCGAGCAGATGCACCAGGATGCCGATGCGCTGCGCTCCATCGACGACGAAATCGCCAGCGGCGTGATCCGTTGCCAATGAGGCCGTAGACGCTCCGCAGTTCAGGACTTCCCGGCGGAAGCCGGCGCATCCGGCCGGTTCGCCAGTTTCGGGCGCAAGGTCGCGCCCTGGGCTGTGTTCCGGCGAACGGTATAAGGTTGGCGGCCGCGGAAGGCGAAGGCGGTGAACATGTTCGTATTCTCTCTCGGTGCGTTTCAGAAACGGTATTCCACCAGGACGCCCAGGCCGATGCTGTCATGCCACTCTTCGGCGACAGCGGCGGAGCAGAGGCTGGCGAGCGTGCCGGCGAGGCACAGGGAGGGGTTTCTCATGGGGACTCCTTCCGTTGCAGCCAGGGACGTGCCTTGGTGTCTTGCTGGGCGAAGCGGTAGCCGAGCGCGTTCAGACCGTCGAAGTCGCGACTGAAGGTGTCTCCCAGGCCCTGGCCGCTGCCGGCCAGGACGGCGTGTGCGCTGTCGATGGGTTGCAGGATGAACTCGCCGGAGCGGGTTCCTCCGGCTTGCCCGCGCACCAGCAGGAAGCCGTCTTCGATCCTGATGCTCAGGCCGTTCAGGTAGCTGTGCCGGCTCGTGCTGGCGACGCGGTAGGTGCCGACGGCTTCGGTCCAGGCCTGGGGCAGGGGTGTCGGCTCGATGCGCTCGCCGAGGTAGGCGGCCTGGCCGTGGCGGCGGGACACCAGGATTCGGCGTTGGCCGTAGCTGACCACGTCCAGTTGCAACTGTCCGGCGCTGTCCACGCCGACGGGCCAGAATCCCAGCAGTCTTTTTCTCATCTGCAGCCAGCCCGAGGTGTCGCGCAACAGTTCCACGCGTTGTTCGCCGAAATCCGCGTACAGGCGACCCCGGCGCTCGTACAGGCGAACCTGGCCTTGGCGGGTTGCGTAGCGACCGTATAGCTGTCGCCGGTCCTCCGAGCTCGGCACCTTCAGTGCGGGGGCGCGCGCGGGGGTGGGCTGTACGGCGGGGCGACGAGCGCCCTGCCTGACCTGCAGCATGAGCGACGCCGCTTGCCGGGCCAGGGAGGCAGTGAGCGACCCGCTGTCATCGGCGTTGCTCATGACAATGGCGGCGAGGCGCTGTTCCGGCAGCAGAATCAGATGGGCGCTGAATCCTGGGGTGGCGCTGGCGTACTCATAGTGACGGATGCCCCCTTCCAGCGGCGCGGAGCCGCACGGGCTCAGGAACCAGGCCAGGCCCACCTGGCAGTCGAAGTCCAGGGCATTGCCGGCGTTCTGCTGGCGGAACATCTCCTCGACGGAGTGTTTCCGGAGAAGCTGGCGCTCCTTGTGGCGCCCGTTGGCGAACAGCATGCGGACGAAGCGGCTGAGGTCGACCGGGCTGCTCCACAGGTCGTTGACCGGGAGGTCGCTGGCGGCGGCGGAGCCGGGGCGACCGCCGCCGCCGTCGCTGTAGCCGTGGGCGCGTTGCGCCTGGGGCAGGGCGTTCCTGGCGAAGCTGGAGCGAGTCATCTGCAAAGGGTCCAGCAGGTGCTCCCGCATGTGCTGCTCGAAGTGCTTTCCGGTGTTGCGCTCGATAGCCGCGCCGACCAGCTCGTAGCCAAGGTTGGAATAGGCGACCTGGGTTCCCGGCGGATTGCTCAGCCAGACGCCGGATACTTTCGCCGGCAGTTGGCCGAGTGAGCTCGGGCGTTCGCCGAACAGGGGCGGCAGGTGTTCGCCAGGAAGGCCGGACTGGTGGCTGAGCAGCCGGCGGAAAGTGATCGCGCGATCCGCCTCGCTCTGGTCGGCATGGAAGCGTGAGCGTACGTAGAACTCGCGCAAGGTGTCCTGGAGCGGGGCGTCGAGAGAGAGTTGGCCGCGTTCGGCCAGTTGCAGGGTCGCGCTGGCGATCAGTAGCTTGGACAGGTCGCCGGCGTGGAATGCGGTGTGCTCGCTGGCGTTGATCCTGTGCTGTCGGTCGGCATAGCCGAAACCGCGGGCCCAGACCAGTTGCTGGTCGTCGACCAATGCCAGGGCCAGGCCGGGCACGTCCTGCCTTTCCATTTCCCGGCGGATGTGGCGTTGCAGATAGTCGATGACCTCGCCGTAGTTGCCCACGGCGGCGCTCGGCGCTGGCGGGGCGGGCGGCAGTCCGTGGCAGCCGCTGGTGCCGAGCAGGCAGCCGAGAAGGGAAAGATGCATTGCACGAAACATGGAACACCTGGCGGAAAGGCGAGGTGTCCCATGCTAGGGCGGGCCTGGCTGGCAGTCCTTACGGCTTTGTCAGCAATCTGTGAAAGATTGTTAAGCCTCCGCTGTCAACGGGGTCGCTCCCAGGTCAGGCGGAAGGAGGCGCCTCCCTGCGGCGTTTCCAGCGCTTCCGCATAGCCGCCGTGCCATTGCGCGACCCGGCGGACGATCGCCAGGCCCAGGCCGAAGCCGCCGGTGCTGCGATCGCGGCTGTCGTCCAGGCGCGAAAAGGGTTCGAAGATCTTCTGCCGGGCGTCCGCCGGTATCCCGGGGCCGTCGTCGTTGACCCGTATCTGACAGCTGTCGCCTTGATCGAGGAGGGCGATTTCGACGCGCGAGTGTGCGTGGCGAATGGCGTTGCGCAGCAGGTTGATCACTGCGCGCGCCATGAAGCGAGGCTCGATGCGGATCTGTTCGACCTGGCAGGCGCTGATCTCGCAGGTGACTCCGGCGGCTTCGGCTTCCAGGGCGACGTCGGCGACGACGCTATCCAGCCAGCTCGCGGCGTCGACGATTTCCCGGTGGCTCCCGACGTTGCCGTGCTCCAGGCGGGCGTAGGTCAGCAGTTCGGAGACCATTTCCTCCAGTTCGCCGAGATCGGCGCGCATGTCCTCTATCAGGTCGTGGCGTACTTCGGCGTCGACCTGCTTGTTCAATTGCTCGAGTTCGAAGGACAGGCGGGAGATCGGCGTGCGCAATTCGTGGGATACCGCGTTGGTCAGTTCACGCTGGTTGCTGATCAGGCTTTCGATGCGGTCGGCCATCTGGTTGAAGTGCTGGGCCAGGGTGCGGATGTCGGAGCGTCGGAAAATGCGCGTGCGCGATGACAGGTCGCCGTCGCCGAAGCGTTGCGCGGCCAGGCGCAGGGTCTCGAGGTCGCGCCAGTGCGGGCGGACCCATACCAGCAGGGCGATGCCGACCAGCACGCCGAGCAGGATGTAGGCCAGCACGGTGAATAGTGGGGTCAGCGAGGGTTCCGGCGGCAGCTTGATGTCGAGCAGTTGCGGGCCCGCGTCGATGCGGCTGATGAATTCCGTGAAGTCCTCGCGTACCACCAGCAGGTTCTTGTCGAGGAGGGCCTGCTCTTCCTGCGTCAGCTTCGCCTGCCTGGCATCCGTCAGGCTCAGCTCGAGCCCGTAGTGGGGACGCCAGTCTTCGAGCTGTCGCTGGCGTCCGGCCTGGTCCAGCGGGGCCAGCTTTTCCACCAGCGAATAGGCCTGGCCGCGAACGGCGTCGCGGTGATAGTTCTCGACGATGCTGTCGTAGAACGCGTCGATGACATGGTCGACCACGAAGATCGCGGCGGCGAACCCCAGGGCCAGCAGCAGGTAGAGGCGCAGGAACAGGCGCAGCATTCAGAGCTCCCAGCCCAGCGGGTTGAACAGGTAGCCCTTGCCCCAGACGGTCTTGATCCGGACCGGTTCGCGCGGATTGTCCTTCAGTTTATTGCGCAGCTTGCTGATGCAGACGTCGACGCTGCGGTTCAGGCCGTCGAAACCGATGCCGCGGATCTGGTTGAGGATCTCGTCGCGGGAAAGTATTTCCCCTGCCTGGCTGGCCAGCAGCCAGAGCAGCTCGAACTCCATCGTGGTCAGTTCGATGCCGAGGCCTTCGAGTTCCGCTTCGCGCCGCCGTCGGTCGATGTTCAGCTTGCCGAATGTCAGGCTTTCCGGGGAGGCGGGAAGGGGCGCGTGCCGACGCATCAGGGCGCGCAGGCGGGCGAGCAGCACCGGTGGCTCGATCGGCTTGATCACGTAGTCGTCGGCGCCGGACTCCAGGCCGAGGATGTGATCGAGATCGTCCTCCTGGGCGGTGAGTATGAGGATCGGCAGGTTCGCGACCCGGCGGATCTCCCGGCACACCTGCAGACCATTCTGTCCGGGGAGCATGAGGTCGAGAACCACCACTTGCGGCTTGAAGTCGAGGAAGGCGGCGAACGCGGCATCACCGCGATGCACCTGGCGCACTTCGAAACCATGCTGGGAAAGGAAACTGGCGATCAGGCGGGCGAGCTTCTGGTCGTCTTCGACGAGCAATACCTTGCTGAGGGTAGGGCAGTCCATAGGGTTTCATCGGTCGGAGCGGAATCGGCTGGCATTATATGCGCCCGCTTCCGGCGAAGCTCCAGCGACTCGTTCGAGATCGGGCTGCGATCGGCGGAAGCGGCCGGAAACACCCCGGGGATCCGCCTGCACCCTGGCGGGGTGACTTCTGCTTTTCCCTCTACTAGAATGCATGCCCTTGATTCTGGGAGCCGGAAGGACCGGCTTACGTCTGTGCAACGAGGAATATCCATGCAAGTTTCTGTTGAAAGCACTTCCGCTCTTGAGCGCCGCATGACCGTTGGTGTGCCTGCCGAGCGTATCGAGACCGAAGTCAACAAGCGTCTGCAGCAGACCGCCCGTCGTGCCAAGATTCCAGGTTTCCGCCCCGGCAAGGTGCCGATGAGTGTCATTCGTCAGCGCTACGAAGCTTCCGCGCGCCAGGAAGCCATGGGCGATCTGATCCAGGAAACCTTCTACGAAGCCGTGGTCGAGCAGAAGCTGAATCCGGCCGGTTCGCCGTCGGTAGAGCCCAAGTCCTTCGAGAAAGGCAAGGACCTGGAATACATCGCAACCTTCGAAGTCTTCCCGGAATTTACCGTTTCCGGCCTGGAAGACATCAAGGTCGAGCGCCTGCAGGCCGAAGTTTCCGATGCTGATGTCGACAACATGCTCGATGTCCTGCGCAAGCAGAACACCCGTTTCGAAATGGTCGAGCGTGCCGCCCAGAACGATGACCAGTTGAACATCGACTTCGTCGGCAAGATCGACGGCGAAGCCTTCGCCGGCGGTTCCGCCAAGGGCACCCTGCTGGTACTGGGCTCCGGTCGCATGATCGCCGGCTTCGAAGAAGGGCTGGTGGGGGCGAAGGCCGGTGAAGAGCGTGTGCTCAACCTGACCTTCCCCGAGGACTACCAGAACCTGGACCTGGCCAACAAGGCTGCCGAGTTCACCGTTACCGTCAATAGCGTAGCCGAGCCCAAGCTGCCGGAACTGAACGAAGAGTTCTTCGCTCTGTTCGGCGTGAAGGAAACCGGTCTCGATGGCTTCCGCGCCGAAGTGCAGAAGAACATGGAGCGCGAGCTGCGCCAGGCGATCAAGTCCAAGGTCAAGAACCAGGTCATGGAAGGTCTGCTGCAGGCCAACCCGATCGAAGTGCCCAAGGCCCTGATCGGCAACGAAGTGAACCGTCTGCGCGTGCAGGCCGTCCAGCAGTTCGGTGGCAACATCAAGCCTGACCAACTGCCGGCCGAGCTGTTCGAAGAGCAGGCCAAGCGCCGTGTGGTGCTGGGCCTGATCGTCGCCGAAGTGGTCAAGCAGCACGAGCTGAAGGCCGACGAAGGTCGCGTTCGCGAAATGATCGAGGAAATGGCCTCGGCCTACCAGGAGCCCGAGCAGGTCGTCGCCTGGTACTTCAAGAACGAGCCCCAGCTGAACGAAGTCCGTTCTGTTGTACTGGAAGAACAAGTCGTAGATACTGTCCTGCAAAAGGCCACTGTGACCGATAAGCAGGTATCCTACGAAGAAGCGGTCAAGCCGGCCGAAGCTCCGCAAGCGGCCTGATTCGTTCCTCTCGTTCGAATCCCACAAGCCAGCCTTAGTGCTGGCTTGTGCGTCTTTGAGGCTTCACTATCTGTTAGGGAGTGATCGCAAGACATGTCTCGCAACTCTTTTATTCCGCACGTTCCCGATATCCAGGCCGCCGGTGGCCTGGTGCCCATGGTGGTGGAGCAGTCCGCCCGCGGCGAGCGCGCCTACGACATCTATTCGCGCCTGCTGAAGGAGCGGATCATCTTCCTGGTCGGCCAGGTCGAGGACTACATGGCCAACCTGGTGGTTGCCCAGTTGCTGTTCCTGGAGGCTGAAAATCCCGAGAAGGACATTCATCTCTACATCAACTCGCCGGGTGGCTCGGTGACTGCCGGGATGTCCATCTACGACACCATGCAGTTCATCAAGCCCAACGTCTCGACCACCTGTATCGGTCAGGCGTGCAGCATGGGTGCCCTGCTGCTTGCGGGCGGTGCCGCCGGCAAGCGCTACTGCCTGCCGCATTCGCGGATGATGATCCACCAGCCGCTGGGCGGTTTCCAGGGCCAGGCCTCGGATATCGAGATCCATGCCAAGGAAATCCTCTTCATCAAGGAGCGTCTGAACCAGATCCTGGCGCACCACACCGGCCAGCCCCTGGACGTCATTGCCCGCGATACCGATCGTGACCGCTTCATGAGCGGTGACGAAGCCGTCAAGTATGGCCTGATCGACAAGGTCATGACCCAGCGCGACCTGGCCGTCTAAGGCTCCGCAATACTGGCGGTCGAGACATTCGGCCGCCTCGTGGGCTTGAAAATGCCCACAATTGCCTTCATCTTGTGTTTGAAGCTACCCATTGGATCGATCGAATGACTGATACCCGCAACGGCGAGGACAACGGCAAGCTGCTGTATTGCTCCTTCTGCGGCAAGAGCCAGCACGAAGTGCGCAAGTTGATTGCCGGCCCCTCGGTCTTTATCTGCGACGAGTGTGTCGACCTGTGCAATGACATCATCCGCGAGGAGGTGCAGGAAGCGCAGGCGGAAAGTAGTGGGCACAAACTTCCGGCGCCGAAAGAGATCCGCACCATCCTCGATCAGTACGTGATCGGGCAGGAGCGGGCCAAGAAGGTTCTGGCGGTAGCGGTATACAACCACTACAAGCGCCTCAACCAGCGTGACAAGAAGGACGATATCGAGCTCGGCAAGAGCAACATTCTGATGATCGGCCCAACCGGCTCGGGCAAGACCCTGCTGGCCGAGACCCTCGCACGTCTGCTGAACGTGCCGTTCACCATCGCCGATGCGACCACGCTGACGGAAGCGGGCTACGTGGGCGAGGATGTCGAGAACATCATCCAGAAACTCTTGCAGAAGTGCGATTACGATGTGGAGAAGGCCCAGATGGGCATCGTCTACATCGACGAGATCGACAAGATTTCCCGGAAATCGGACAACCCCTCCATCACTCGCGACGTTTCCGGCGAGGGTGTGCAGCAGGCCCTGCTGAAGCTCATCGAGGGCACCGTTGCCTCGGTACCGCCGCAGGGCGGTCGCAAGCATCCGCAGCAGGAGTTCCTGCAGGTCGATACGCGCAACATCCTGTTCATCTGCGGCGGCGCTTTCGCCGGTCTGGAGCGGGTCATCCAGAACCGTTCCGCGCGCGGCGGCATCGGTTTCAATGCCGAAGTGCGCAGTCAGGAGATGGGCAAGAAGGTCGGCGAGGCGTTCAAGGAAGTCGAACCGGAAGATCTCGTCAAGTTCGGTCTTATTCCCGAGTTTGTAGGGCGTTTGCCGGTGATCGCGACTCTTGATGAGCTCGACGAGGCTGCGCTCATGCAGATCCTGACCGAGCCGAAGAACGCTCTCACCAAGCAGTACGCCAAGCTGTTCGAAATGGAAGGCGTCGATCTCGAATTCCGTCCGGACGCACTCAAGGCGGTTGCCCGCAAGGCGCTCGAACGCAAGACCGGTGCACGTGGCTTGCGTTCAATTCTCGAAGGTATCCTTCTCGATACCATGTACGAGATTCCCTCCCAGCAGGATGTCAGCAAGGTGGTCATCGATGAGAGTGTCATCGATGGCTCGTCGCAACCCCTGATGATCTACGAGAACAGCGAAAAGCCAGCCAAGGCTGCGCCTGAGGCATGAAAGAGCAGGGGCCTTCGGGCCCCTTTTCTTTTCCGACTGGCACGCTTGTTTTTTCCCGGGCCTAACCCCATCTTAGGCTGAAAGGTCTTCCTATCTGTTTCGTGGCCAAGTGCCGCTGTAGAGCCGACATTATGAAAACACTCGTCGAATTGCCCTTGCTGCCGCTACGTGACGTGGTGGTGTACCCGCACATGGTCATCCCGTTGTTCGTCGGTCGGGAAAAGTCCATCGAGGCCCTGGAGGCAGCGATGACCGGCGACAAGCAAATCCTCCTGCTGGCGCAGAAAAACCCCGCGGACGATGATCCGGGCGAAGATGGCCTGTACCGCATGGGTACGGTCGCTACCGTGCTGCAGTTGCTCAAGCTGCCGGATGGCACCGTCAAGGTGCTGGTCGAAGGCGAGCAGCGCGGCCAGGTCGAGCGCTTCATCGAGGAAGAAGGGCACATTCGTGCCGCGGTCCAGGCCATCGACGACGCCAATGTCGGCGAGCGCGAGGCCGAGGTCTTCACTCGCAGCCTGCTGAGCCAGTTCGAGCAATACGTCCAGTTGGGCAAGAAAGTCCCCGCCGAGGTGCTTTCTTCGCTGAACAGCATCGACGAGCCGAGCAGGCTGGTCGATACCATGGCCGCGCACATGGCGCTGAAGATCGAGCAGAAGCAGGACATCCTGGAGATCACCGACCTGTCGTCGCGGGTTGAGCATGTCCTGGCGCTGCTGGATGCCGAGATCGACCTGCTGCAGGTGGAAAAGCGCATCCGCGGCCGGGTCAAGAAGCAGATGGAGCGCAGCCAGCGCGAGTACTACCTGAATGAGCAGATGAAGGCCATTCAGAAGGAACTCGGCGATATCGACGAAGGGCACAACGAAGTCGAGGAGCTGAAGAAGCGCATCGACGCCGCCGGCCTGACCAAGGAGGCGCACACCAAGGCCACTGCCGAGCTGAACAAGCTCAAGCAGATGTCGCCGATGTCGGCGGAAGCCACCGTGGTGCGTTCCTACATAGACTGGCTGCTGAACGTGCCGTGGAAGGCCGAGAGCAAGGTGCGCCATGATCTCGCCAAGGCGGAAGACATCCTCGATGCCGACCATTATGGCCTGGAAGAGGTCAAGGAGCGCATTCTCGAGTATCTCGCCGTGCAAAAGCGGGTGAAGAAGCTCAAGGGCCCGGTCCTTTGCCTGGTGGGACCGCCCGGCGTGGGCAAGACCTCCCTGGCCGAATCCATCGCTCGCGCCACCAATCGCAAGTTCGTGCGCATGGCGCTCGGCGGCGTGCGTGACGAGGCCGAGATCCGCGGTCACCGTCGTACCTATATCGGCTCCATGCCGGGCCGCCTGATCCAGAAGATGACCAAGGTCGGCGTGCGCAACCCGCTGTTCCTCCTCGACGAAATCGACAAGATGGGCAGCGACATGCGCGGGGATCCCGCCTCGGCGCTGCTCGAGGTGCTCGACCCGGAGCAGAACCACAACTTCAACGATCACTACTTGGAAGTCGACTACGACCTGTCCGACGTGATGTTCCTCTGCACCGCGAACTCGATGAACATCCCGGCGCCCCTGCTGGATCGGATGGAAGTCATCCGCCTGCCGGGCTACACCGAGGACGAGAAGGTCAATATCGCCGCCAAGTACCTGATTCCGAAGCAGGTCCAGGCCAACGGCCTGAAGAAGGGCGAGCTGACCTTCGAGGAAGGCGCCCTGCGCGACATCATTCGCTACTACACCCGCGAAGCCGGGGTGCGCAGCCTCGAGCGGCAGATCGCCAAGGTCTGCCGCAAGGCGGTGAAGGAGCATGCCAAGCTCAAGCGTATCCAGGCGGTGGTGTCCAGCGAGACGCTGGAGAACTACCTCGGCGTGCGCAAGTTCCGTTATGGCCTCGCCGAACAGCAGGACCAGATCGGCCAGGTGACCGGGCTGGCCTGGACCCAGGTCGGCGGCGAGCTGCTTACCATCGAGGCGGCCGTGGTACCCGGCAAGGGCCAGTTGACCAAGACCGGATCGCTGGGCGACGTGATGGCGGAATCGATCACCGCGGCGTTGACCGTGGTGCGCAGCCGCGCCCAGAGCCTAGGAATCGCGGCGGACTTCCACGAGAAGCGTGACATCCATATCCACGTTCCGGAAGGCGCTACGCCGAAGGATGGCCCGAGCGCAGGCATCGGCATGTGCACGGCGCTGGTTTCGGCGATCACGCAGATCCCGGTGCGCGCCGACGTGGCAATGACCGGGGAGATCACCCTGCGTGGGCAGGTGCTGGCGATCGGCGGGCTGAAAGAAAAACTTTTGGCGGCGCACCGCGGCGGGATCAAGACGGTGATCATTCCCGAGGAAAATGTTCGCGACCTGAAGGAAATTCCGGACAATATTAAGAGTGATCTGGTTATTAAACCGGTTAAATGGATTGACGAAGTCCTGCAAATTGCGCTGCAATACGCCCCGGAGCCCTTGCCCGATGCGGCTCCGGAGATGGTTGCAAAGGATGAAAAACGCGAGCCTGATTCCAAGGAGCGAATTAGCACGCATTAGTCGGTAGGTATTCTTGACACTGTTTTTGGGCCCTTGTTATAAAGCGGCACTTGCTGAGTCAGTTGGCCTACCAGCGCAGAATTTCCTTACACCTAACACATAGAAACATACTCAACAGAAATAAGGGGACTTAGAGTGAACAAGTCGGAACTGATCGATGCAATTGCCGCATCTGCTGATATCCCGAAAGCTGTTGCCGGTCGCGCACTGGACGCAGTGATCGAGTCCGTCACTGGCGCCCTGAAGGCTGGTGACTCCGTCGTGCTGGTTGGTTTCGGCACCTTCGCTGTCAAAGAGCGCGCTGCTCGCACCGGTCGCAACCCGCAAACTGGCAAGCCGATCAAGATCGCCGCTGCCAAGATCCCGGGCTTCAAAGCCGGTAAAGCCCTGAAGGATGCTGTCAACTAAGCGTCTTTTTGGACTCGATCTACCCAGGTCGGCCAAGGCTGGCCTGGCTGCGGAGCGGTAGTTCAGTCGGTTAGAATACCGGCCTGTCACGCCGGGGGTCGCGGGTTCGAGTCCCGTCCGCTCCGCCAGTTACGAGAAGGCGCATCCTCGGATGCGCCTTTCTTATATCCGCATCTCTTACCCACGCCGCGCCGCCCAAGACGGCTGGTCGTGGCAGTTTTTGGGGGCTGCATGCTGCAGAACATCAGGGATAATTCCCAGGGCTGGATCGCCAAGACCATCATTGGCGTGATCATCGTTCTCCTGTCGCTGACCGGCTTCGACGCGATCATCCGGGCCACCGACCACTCCAACGTGGCCGCCAAGGTCAACGGCGATGATATCAGTCTCAATGAAGTCCAACAGGCCGTGGACATGCAGCGTCGCCAGCTGCTGCAACGCCTGGGCAAGGATTTCGATCCATCCATGCTGGATGACAAGCTGCTCAAGGAAGCGGCCCTGAAGGGGCTGATCGAGCGTACCCTGCTGCTCCAGGCCGCCAAGGACGACAAGTTCGCCTTCTCCGACCAGGCGCTGGACCAGTTGATCCTGCAAACTCCCGAGTTCCAGGTCGACGGCAAGTTCAACGCGGATCGCTTCGACCAGGTCATCCGCCAGATGAACTACAGCCGCATGCAGTTCCGCCAGATGCTCGGCCAGGAAATGCTCATCGGCCAGCTTCGCGCCGGCCTGGCGGGCACCGGTTTCGTCACCGACAACGAATTGCAGTCCTTCGCTCGCCTCGAGAAGCAGACCCGCGACTTCGCCACCCTGGCGATCAAGGCCGACGCCTCCAAGAGCAGCGTGAGCGACGACGAGGTGAAGGCCTTCTACGAAGGCCACAAGAGCGAGTTCATGACTCCCGAGCAGGTGGTCGTCGAATACGTGGAGCTGAAGAAGTCCTCCTTCTTCGACCAGGTCAAGGTGAAGCAGGAAGACCTCGAGGCGCTGTACCAGAAGGAAATCGCCAACCTTTCCGAGCAGCGCGATGCCGCACACATCCTGATCGAGGTGAACGACAAGGTCGGCGACGAGCAGGCCAAGGCGAAGATCGACGAGATCAAGGCTCGCCTGGCCAAGGGCGAGGATTTCGCCGCGCTGGCCAAGGAGTTCTCCCAGGATATCGGCTCGGCCGCCACCGGCGGCGACCTGGGCTACGCCGGTCGCGGCGTGTACGACCCCGCGTTCGAGGAGGCGCTGTATGCGCTGAAGCAAGGTGAGGTATCCGCCCCGGTGAAGACTCCGTACGGCTACCACCTGATCAAGCTGCTGGGCGTGCAGGCGCCGGAAGTACCGAGCCTGGAAAGCCTCAAGCCGAAGCTCGAGGACGAACTGAAGAAACAGATGGTCGAGCAGCGCTTCGTCGAGGCTACCAAGGACCTGGAAAGCTCCGCCTACGAAGCCGCCGACCTGAGCCAGCCGGCGCAGGAAATGGGCCTGAAGGTCCAGACCAGCCAGCCGTTCGGACGTTCGGGGGGCGACGGCATCGCTGCCAACCGCCAGATCGTGCAGACCGCGTTCAGCGCCGAGGTGCTGGAAGAAGCGGCCAACAGTGGCGCCATCGAGCTGGATCCGGACACCGTGGTGGTGCTGCGGGTCAAGGAACACAACAAGCCGAAGGAGCAACCGCTGGAGCAGGTCGCGGCGAACATCCGCGAGCGCCTGGCCGCCGAAAAGGCCGCCGAGGAGGCGCAGAAGCGTGGCGAGGCCCTGATCGCAGAGCTGCGTGAAGGCCGTACCTCTTCCGCAGCGGGTGAGTCGTGGAAAGTGGTCGAGGCGGCCTCCCGCGGCCAGGAAGGCGTCGATCCGAAACTGCTCCAGGCGGTGTTCCGCATGCAGCGTCCGGAGGCCAAGGACAAACCTTCGTTCTCTGGCGTGACCCTGGCCAATGGCGATTACGTGGTGATCCGCCTGAATGGCGTCAGCGAGCCGGAGGAGGCTATCTCCGACGACGAGAAGGCCATGTACCGCCGCTTCCTGGCTTCGCGCAGCGGACAGGCAGACTTCGCCGCCTTCCGCCGTCAGTTGCAGGACAAGGCGGAAGTCGAGAAATACTGAGACCGAGATGCAGAGAAAAGGCCGCTTACGCGGCCTTTTCTTTATTCCTCCCATGAAAAATGGCCGCTCGAAGCGGCCATTTTTCATGGGCGGGGTGATCAGTCGTCGTCCAGCGGGCCCATGGCGGTAGTGTTGAAGCCGCCATCGACGTAGAGGATCTCGCCACTGATACCGCTGGCCAGGTCTGAACAGAGGAAGGCGCCGGCATTGCCGACTTCCTCGATGGTGACGTTGCGCCGCAGCGGCGTCTGCCGCTCGTTGGCGGCCAGCATCTTGCGGAAACTCTTGATCCCGGAGGCGGCGAGCGTTCGGATCGGCCCGGCGGAAACCGCATTGACCCGGGTGCCTTCCGCGCCCAGGCTGCCGGCCAGGTAGCGGACCCCGGCCTCCAGGCTGGCCTTGGCCATGCCCATTACGTTGTAGTTCGGCATGGTCCGTTCGGCGCCCAGGTAGGAGAGGGTCAGCAGGCTGCCGTTGCGGCCCTTCATCATTTCCCGTCCGGCCTTGGCCAGGGCGATGAAGCTGTAGGCGCTGATGTCGTGGGCGATGCGGAAGCCCTCGCGGGTGGTCACCGCGGTGAAGTCGCCGTCGAGCTGATCGCCTGGAGCGAATCCGACGGAGTGGACGATGATGTCCAGGCCGTCCCAGTGCTTGCCCAGGGCGGCGAACACCGCTTCGATCTGGCTGTCGTCGGCCACGTCACAGGGGAAGCACAGCTCCGGCCGCGAGCCCCAGCCACTGGCGAACTCCTCCACCCGGCCCCTGAGCTTGTCGTTCTGGTAGGTGAAGGCCAGTTCGGCGCCTTCCCGGTGCATGGCGGCGGCGATGCCGGAAGCGATGGAGAGCTTGCTGGCGACTCCGACGATCAGGGCGCGTTTTCCTGTGAGAAATCCCATGGTCCGTTCCTTGTCTGCTACTCAGTTTTCCGCGCTTGCCGGGGCCATGAAGGCAGCCTCCAGCAATTGCTGCGTATAGGGATGTTGCGGCGAGGCGAAAACCGCTTCGGCGCTGCCCTGTTCCACCACCTTGCCATGTCGAACCACCATCAGCTGGTGGCTGAGCGCCTTGACCACCGCTAGGTCGTGGCTGATGAACAGGTAGGTGAGGTTGTACTTGCCCTGCAGTTGCCGCAGCAATTCCACGACCTGGCGCTGCACGGTGCGGTCGAGCGCCGAGGTCGGTTCGTCGAGCAGGATCAGTGCCGGTTTCAGCACCAGTGCCCGGGCGATGGCGATGCGCTGGCGCTGGCCGCCGGAGAATTCGTGGGGGTAACGGTAGCGGGTCTGCGGATCGAGCCCGACCTCCACCAGCGCGTCGATGATCGCCTGCTCCTGTTCGGCCTCGCTGCCGATCCTATGGATGCGCAGGCCTTCGCCGACGATCTCGCCGACACACATGCGTGGGCTGAGGCTGCCATACGGGTCCTGGAACACCACCTGCATCTCGCGGCGCAGCGGGCGCACGTCATGTTGCGCGAGACCGTCCAGCCGGGTGCCTTCGAAGCGGATGCCGCCCTGGCTTTCCAGCAGCCGCAGGATCGCCAGGCCAAGGGTCGACTTGCCCGAGCCGCTTTCGCCAACGATGCCCAGCGTCTGCCCGCGGGGTAGTTCGAAATTGACCCCGTCGACCGCCTTGACGTGGTCCACGGTGCGGCGGAACACGCCTTTGCGGATCGGGAACCAGACCCGCAGGTCGTCCACCGCCAACAGGGTTTCACCGGGCGGGTTGCTTGCCGGCGCACCGCTGGGCTCGGCGTTGAGCAGCTCGCGGGTATAGGGGTGTCGCGGGGCTGCGAAGAGTTCCTGGCAGGAAGCCTGCTCGACGATCCGCCCTTGTTGCATGACGCAGACGCGGTGGGCGATGCGCCGGACCAGGTTGAGGTCGTGGGTGATCAGCAGCAGGGACATGCCCAGGCGTGCCTGCAGGTCCTTGAGCAGATCGAGGATCTTCAACTGGACGGTGACGTCGAGCGCGGTGGTCGGTTCGTCGGCGATCAGCAGTTGCGGCTCGCAGGCCAGGGCCATGGCGATCATCACCCGCTGCCGCTGGCCGCCGGAGAGTTCGTGTGGATAGGCTTTCAGGCGCTTGGCTGGCTCGGGGATGCCGACCAGCTCGAGCAGTTCGAGAATTCTCGCGCTGGCCTTGGCGCCACCCAGGCCCTTGTGCAGGGCGAGGACCTCGGCGAGCTGCTTCTCGATGGTATGCAGCGGATTGAGCGAGGTCATGGGTTCCTGGAAGACCATGGCGATGCGGTTGCCGCGGATCCCGCGCAGGCGCCGTTCCGGGAGCTTGAGCAGATCCTCGCCCTGGTAGTGGATGCTGCCTGCTGGGTGGCTGGCGACGGAGTAGGGCAGCAGGCGCAGGATCGAGTGGGCGGTCACCGACTTGCCCGAGCCGCTTTCGCCGACCAGGGCCAGGGTCTCGCCCTGGCGGATGTCGAAGCTGACGCCTTCGACCACCCGCTGGCGTTGCTCGCCGGAGAGGAATTCGACGGCGAGGTCGCGGATTTCCAGAATGTTCTCGCTCATCTCATTTCCTCGGGTCGAAAGCGTCGCGGGCGGCTTCGCCGATGAACACCAGCAGGCTCAGCATGACCGCCAGCACCACGAAGGCGGAAATGCCCAGCCAGGGCGCCTGGAGGTTGGACTTGCCCTGGGCGACCAGCTCGCCCAGCGACGGCGCGCCGGGCGGCAGGCCGAAGCCGAGGAAGTCCAGGGAGGTGAGGGTGCCGATGGCGCCGGTGAGGATGAACGGCATGAAGGTCAGGGTCGAGATCATCGCGTTCGGCAGGATGTGACGGAACATGATGGCGCTGTTGCGCATGCCGAGGGCCCGGGCGGCGCGGACGTATTCCAGGTTACGCCCGCGGAGGAACTCGGCGCGGACCACGTCCACCAGGCTCATCCAGGAAAACAGCAGCATGATGCCCAGCAGCCACCAGAAGTTCGGCTGGACGAAGCTGGCCAGGATGATCAGCAGGTAGAGCACCGGCAGCCCCGACCAGACTTCCAGGAAACGCTGGCCGAGCAGGTCGACCCAGCCGCCGTAGTAGCCTTGCAGGGCGCCGACGGTGACGCCGATCAGAGAACTGAGCACGGTCAGGGTCAGGGCGAAGAGGATCGACACGCGGAAGCCGTAGATCACCCGGGCGAGCACGTCGCGGGCCTGGTCGTCGGTGCCCAGCCAGTTTTCCGCCGACGGCGGGGCGGGGGCGGGAACCTTCAGCTCGTAGTTGATGGTGTCGTAGCTGTAGGGGATCGGCGGCCAAAGCACCCAGCCGTCCTTCTCGGCGATCAGTTGGCTGATGTAGGGGCTCTTGTAGTTGGCTTCCAGGGGGAATTCGCCGCCGAAGGTGGTTTCCGGGTAGCGTTTGAAGACCGGGAAATACCAGCCGCCGTCGTAATGCACGACCAGCGGTTTGTCGTTGGCGATCAGTTCGGCGCCGAGGCTGCCGACGAACAGGATGAGGAACAGCCAGAGCGACCACCAGCCACGCTTGTTGCTCTTGAAGCGGGCCCAGCGGCGCTGGTTGATGGGAGACAGGCGCATCGGATTACTCCCGGTTCTCGAAGTCGATGCGCGGATCGACCAGGGTGTAGACGATATCGCTGATCAGCTTCATGACCAGCCCGAACAGGGTGAAGATGAACAGCGTGCCGAAGACCACCGGGTAGTCGCGGTTCATCGCCGCTTCGAAGCTGAGCAGGCCGAGGCCGTCGAGGGAGAAGATCACCTCGATCAACAGCGAACCGGTGAAGAAGATCCCCAGCAGCGCAGCCGGCAGGCCGGCAATCACCAGCAGCATGGCGTTGCGGAATACGTGCCCGTAGAGCACGCTGCGTTCGGTCAGGCCCTTGGCGCGGGCGGTGACCACGTATTGCTTGCCGATCTCGTCGAGGAAGCTGTTCTTGGTCAGCAGCGTGATGGTGGCGAAGTTGCCGATCACCAGGGCGGTTACCGGCAAGGCCAGGTGCCAGAAATAGTCGAGTACCTTGCCGCCGAGGCTGAGCTGGTCGAAGTTGTTCGAGGTCAGGCCGCGCAGGGGGAACCAGTCCCAGTAGCTGCCGCCGGCGAACAGCACCACCAGCAGGATGGCGAAGAGGAAGGCGGGAATGGCGTAGCCGACGATGATCGCCGAGCTGGTCCAGATGTCGAAGACGCTGCCATGGCGGACCGCCTTGGCGATCCCCAGCGGGATCGACACCAGGTACATGATCAGCGTGCTCCAGAGTCCGAGCGAGATCGACACCGGCAATTTCTCGATGATCAGGTCGGTGACCTTGGCGTCGCGGAAGAAACTCTGCCCGAAGTCCAGGTGCAGGTAGTTCTTCAGCATGATCATGAAGCGCTCGGGGGCCGACTTGTCGAAGCCGTACATGCGCTCGATCTCTTTCACTAGCTCCGGGTCCAGGCCTTGCGCGCCGCGGTATTGCGAGCCGGCCACGGCGACTTCGCCGCCGCCGCCGGAGATGCGTCCGGTGGCGCCGCCGGAAGCGGCGTCGAAGCCTTCCAGCTTGGCGATCATCTGCTCCACCGGACCGCCGGGAGCGGCCTGGATGATGATGAAGTTGATCAGCAGGATGCCGAACAGGGTAGGGACGATCAGCAGCAGGCGCCGCAGGATATAGGAGAGCATGCGGCGTTACTCCCGTTCCGGCTCGGCGTCTTGCGCGGCTTCGGCTTGCGCCTTGCTCGGCAGCGCCTTGTCGCTGGTTTGCCACCAGGTCATCAGGCCCCAGTCGTAGAGTGGCGTCACCTTCGGCCGGCCGAAACGGTTCCAGTAGGCGACCCGCCAGGTATCGACGTAGTAGTTGGGAACCACGTAGTAGCCCCACGACAGTACGCGGTCGAGGGCGCGGGTATGGTCGATCAGGCTTTGCCGCGAGTCGGACTGGATCAGGCTCTCCACCAGGCTGTCGATGGCCGGGTCCTTGAGGCCGATGAAGTTGCGGCTGCCGGCCTTGTCGGCGCTGCTGGAATGCCAGAACTCTCGCTGTTCGTTGCCTGGCGAGTTGGATTGCGGCCAGGTCGCCGAGGTCATGTCGAAATCCCGCGAGCGCAGGCGGTTGACGAACTGCGAGACGTCGACGCGACGGATCTGCATGTCGATGCCAAGTTCGGCCAGGTTGCGCTTGAACGGCAGGATGACCCGTTCCATGTTGGCCTGGAACAGCATGAATTCGAAGCTCAGTGGTTGGCCGTCGGGACCTACCATGCGGTTGTTCTCGATCCTGTAGCCGGCCTCGGTGAGCAACTGGTAGGCCTTGCGCCGCTGCTCGCGGATCACCCCGCTGCCGTCATTGACCGGATTCTGGAAGACCTGGTCGAAGGCCTCGTCGGGAATCTTGCCGCGCAGCGGTTCGAGGATCTTCAGCTCGGCTTCGCTGGGCAACTGGTGGGCGGCCATCTCCGAGTTCTCGAAATAGCTGTTGGTGCGCTTGTAGGAGCTGAAGAACAGCTGCTTGTTCGACCATTCGAAGTCGAACAGCAGGCTGATCGCCTGGCGTACCCGGCGGTCCTGGAACACCGGGCGGCGGATATTGAAGGCGAAGCCCTGCATCCCCACCGGGTTGTGGTTGTGGATGCTGGCCTTGATGAAGCGCCCGTCGCGCAATGCCGGCGACTCGTAGCCGGTGGCCCAGTCCTTCGCCGAATATTCGAGGTTGACGTCGTACTGGCCGGCCTTGAAGGCTTCCAGGGCGACCGACATGTCGCGATAGGAGTCGATGGTGATGGTGTCGAAGTTATAGAGTCCGCGGGAGACCGGAAGGTCCTTGGCCCACCAGTCCTTGACTCGCTCGTAGCTGATGGAGCGTCCCGGATCGACCTTGGCGATGCGGTAGGGACCGCTGCCTACCGGGATTTCCATGCCGGTCTTGGAAAAGTCGCGGTCGGCCCACCAGTGTTTCGGCAGGATCGCGATCTGCCCGAGGATCAGCGGCAGTTCGCGGTTGCCGGCGTGCTTGAAGTCGAAGCGCACGCGAAGCTTGTCCTCGGCGACCACCTTGTCGACGTCCGCATAGTAGTTGCGGTACATCGGGTCGCCCTTGCTCACCAGCGTCTCGAAGGTGAACACCACGTCTTCGGCGGTGACCGGCGTGCCATCGCTGAAACGGGCCTGGGGGCGCAGGTAGAAGCGCACGTAGCTGTTGTCCGGTGCCTTCTCGATCTTCTCCGCGAGCAGGCCGTATTCGGTGAACGGCTCGTCCTGCGACTGGAAGGCCAGGGTGTCGTAGATCAGGCCCAGCGAAGGGGCCGAGACGCCCTTGCCGATGAACGGGTTGAGGCTGTCGAAGCCGCCGAAGTCGGCCTGGCGGAGGATGCCGCCTTTTGGCGCATCCGGATTCACGTAGTCGAAATGCTTGAAATCGGCGGGATACTTCGGAGGCTCATCGTAGAGCGTCAGTGCATGTTTCGGGGCGGCGAGGAGCGGGCCGCAGCAGCCGAGCAGCAGGGCTGCCAGCAGAGGGGTGAAGCGGGGACGGATCATCGGGACGTCTCCAGGTTTTTCTGCCACCACGCGCGCAGGCCCAGGGTGTAGGGCGGGGTGGCGACGAAGGCGAAGCGGTTGCGGTACGCCAGACGGTGCGAATTGAGGTACCAGTTGGGAATGCTGTAGTACTGCCAGAGCAAGGTCCGGTCCAGGGCGCGCGCGGCGGCGACCTGTTCGTCGCGGCTGTGGGCGCCTAGCAGGCGGTTGAGCATGGCGTCGACCACCGGGTTGGCGATGCCCGCGTAATTCTTGCTGCCCTTGACCTTCACCTGGCTGGAGTGGAAGTACTGCCACTGTTCCAGGCCGGGACTGAGGGTCTGCGGCAGGGTCATGAGGATCATGTCGTAGTCGAACTGGTCCAGGCGCTGCTTGTATTGGGCGCGGTCGACGGTGCGCAGGCGCGCGTCGATGCCGATGCTGGCGAGGTTTTCGCGATAGGGCTGGAGAATACGCTCCAGGCTCGGATTGACCAGCAGGATTTCGAAGCGCAGCGGTTCGCCCTTTTTATTCAGCAGTCGGTCGCCGGACAGCTTCCAGCCGGCATCGGCCAGTAGACCGAGCGCATGCCTGAGGGTTTCACGGGGAATGCCGCGCCCCTCGGTGGTCGGCAGGCTGAACGGCTGTTTGAACAACTGCGCCGGCAATTGCTTGCGGTACGGCGACAGGTACAGCCATTCCTGGCCCTCCGGGACGCCGCTGGCGGCGAATTCGCTGTTCGGGTAGTAGCTGCGCGAGCGCAGGTAGGAATTGCTGAAGAGGGCGCGATTGGTCCATTCGAAGTCGAACATCTCGCCCAGCGCCTGGCGTAGCGCGCGCTCCTTGAACACGGCGCGACGGGTGTTCATGAACAACGCCTGGGTCTGGCTGGGGATCTGGTGCGGGATTTCCGTGCGGATCACATCGCCGCGCAGAACCGCGGGGAAGCGATAGTTGTTCAGCCAGTTCTTCGCCTGGTGCTCGATGTAGAAGTCGAACTCGCCGGCCTTGAAGGCTTCGAAGGCGACGCCGTTGTCCCGGTAGAAGTCCACCACGACCCGGTCGAAATTGTATTTGCCGCGGTTCACCGGCAGTTTTTCGCCCCACCAGCCCTTCACGCGTTCGAACACCAGGCGGCGCCCGGGATCGACCTCGACGATGCGATAGGGACCGCTGCCCAGCGGCGCGGTGAAGGTGGTGGCGCGGAAGTCGCGATCCTTCCAGTAATGCTGCGGCAGCACCGGAAGCTCGCCCAGGCGCAGGATCAGCAGCGGGTTGCCGGAGCGCCGCAGGACGAAACGCACCCGGTGGGGGGTGAGGATATCGACCCGCTTCACCTCCTGCAGGTAGGTGCGGTACATCGGGTGCCCCTGCTTGACCAGGGTGCGATAGGAAAAGGCCACGTCGCTGGCGGTGATCGGCCTGCCGTCGTGGAAGCGCGCTTCCGGCCGCAGGTTGAATACCACCCAGCTGCGGTTTTCCGCGTATTCCACGCTCTTCGCGATCAGGCCATAGCTGGAGGCTGGTTCGTCGCCGGACGGGTCGTACAGGCCGGTGCCCACCATCAATGGTTCGTTCAGCTCGTTGACGCCGTACTGGAGGAAATCGCCGGTGCCGATCGGGCTGGTGCCTTTCAGGGTGTAGGGGTTGAGCGTGTCGAAGCTGCCCGAGGCCATCAGGCGCAAGGTGCCGCCTTTGGGGGCGTCGGGATTGGTCCAGTCGAAGTGCTGGAAATTGGCCGGATACTTGAGCGTGCCGAATTGGGCATAACCATGGCTCTGGGTAATCGCGGCGAAGCTGGGCAGGCTCACGGCCAGGCCGAGGATCAGGAAGGAGAGGCGACGCATCAGGCGTGTGTCCGGGTCCTTGGCTATTTTTGACAACGAATCGTCAGACAACAGTAACACCTTGCCCGCACAGGAAAAAAGAGGGAGCGCGGGCCTGTCCGGCCTAGGGTCCGGGGTTCTGGCCGCGCTTGCGAAAACGCCACGCCGGCAGGAGCGGGCGTGGCGTTTCGGGACGGCCTGCAATGGGCTGTCAGCGGCTCGCGGTGTCCAGGTACAGGGTCAGGGTCTGGCCGGGCTTGAGCGCCTGCTTGCTGCGCGGGTTCCAGCGCTGCAGGTGCTTCATTTCGACATTGAAGCGCTTGGCGATCAGGTACATCGAGTCGCCTTGCTTGACCTTGTAGTAGGTGGCGCTGTCGCGCTTGCCGGCGGCGTTTCCCTTGCGGGCCGCCAGGGCCTGGGTGCCGCCTTGCAGCTTGAGGGTCTGGCCGACCTTCAGGGCGTGCTTGTCCAGGCCGTTCCAGCGCTTCAGGTCGTTGACGTCGACGCCGTTGTTGCGGGCGATCTGCCACAGGCTGTCGCCGTTCTTGACCTTATAGGAGCGGGTCCTGGCCGGGGTGGAAGCCTGTCGGGCGAGTTGCTGGTAGACCGGCTTGACGGCGCCGCCGGCGATCTGCCCGGGGATGCTCAGTTGCTGGCCCTTGCGCAGGTGGTTGCTGGACAGGCGGTTGGCGCTCTTGAGCTCCGCTACGGTGATCCGATAGCGGTTGGCGATGCTGTGCAGGCTGTCGCCGCTACGCACCCGGTATTGCTGCCAGGCGGTGACTTCCTTCGGCTTGAGGGTGTCCAGCGAGGCGGTCAGGAACGCCGCTTTCTCCATCGGCACCAACAGTTGCTGGGGGCCGTCCATGGTCACGCGGCGCTTGTAGGCCGGGTTCAGCTGGTACAGCTCGTCCTCGTCCAGGTTCGCCAGCGCGGCGACGCTGGACAGGTCGATCCCGCGCTTGACCCGGACGGCCTGGAAGTAGGGCTCGTTGTTGATCGGGTTCAGGCTGATGCCGTAGGAATCCGGCGCCATGACGATCTGTGAGAGGGCGAGCAGCTTGGGTACGTAGTCCTGGGTTTCCTGCGGCAGCGGCAGGTTCCAGTAGTCGGTCGGCAGGCCCAGTTTCTCGTTGCGTTCGATGGCGCGGCTGACAGTGCCTTCGCCGGCGTTGTAGGCCGCCAGGGCGAGCATCCAGTCGCCGTTGAACATGTCGTGCAGGCGCTCGAGATAGGTCAGGGCGGCATTGGTCGAGGCGGTGATGTCGCGGCGACCGTCGTAGAAATTGGTCTGGCGCAGGTTGAAATGCTGGCCGGTGGCGGGAATGAACTGCCAGAGGCCGGCGGCGTTGCTGCGCGACAGGGCGAAGGGGTTATAGGCGCTTTCGATGACCGGCAGCAGCGCCAGTTCGAGCGGCATGTTGCGTTCTTCCAGGCGCTCGACCACGTAGTGCATGTAGAGGCTGCCGCGCGCGCTCGATTGTTCGAGGAACGACTGGTTGCTGAGGAACCAGAGGCGCTGGCGTTCGATGCGCGGGTTGGTGCTGATCGCATCCTGGAGCTGGAAACCGTCGCGCATGCGGTCCCAGATGTCGTTGTAGGCGGCGTTCTGGCCGGGCTGGGTATGCAGCCAGGAGGGGTTGAACTGGACGTCGACGGCTCGGGCGCCGGGACGTGCTGCTTTGGCCTGGGCCTCCCCCTTGATCTGGCCGCTGCCCTGGCAGCCGACGAGCGCACCGGCGATGAGCAGGATGGACACCCGAACGGCGCGAGCCAGGGCGTCTAGATCGGGGGTTTTACGTGTCTGTGGCGGCATCGGCTGAGTGCTGTTCCGGGCAAAAATTCAGCCGATTCTAGAAATGACCTCAAGAGTGGTCAAGATTTCGCCAACCTTCAGAACTGGTCCTTCCAGGCCCTCAGGACGGCGAAAACCTCCTCCGGGGTGCGGTTTTGCTGGCCGCTCCGCTGGTCGGCTTTTTTCTTAACAGATTTTTCCGAAACGCGAAGAAATGGATTGGTCGACAATTCCAGCGAGATTTCCGACGGCAGGGTGATGCGGTCCCGTTCGCGCAGCCGGGTCGCTTCCTCGAAGCGTTCCCGCAGCGCTGCGTTGTCGGGCTCCACCGCCAGCGCGAAGCGCAGGTTGCTCAGCGTGTACTCGTGGGTGCAGTAGACCCGGGTGTTGGCCGGCAGCGCGGCCAGTCGCGCCAGGGAATGATGCATCTGCGCCGGGGTGCCTTCGAAGAGACGGCCGCAGCCGGCGGCGAACAGGGTGTCGCCGCAGAACAGCAGCGGCGTCTCCGCCGGGTGGTAGTAGGCGATATGGCCGAGGGTATGGCCGGGCACGTGGAAGATCTCGAAGACCAGGCCGAGCACCTCGACCCGTTCGCCGTCTTCCAGCGCCAGGTCGCGGGCCGGGATCTTCTCGTTGGCCGGGCCGAGAACCCGCGCGCCGGTCAGTTCCTTCAGGGCCGCGACGCCGCCGACGTGGTCGTGATGGTGGTGGGTCACCAGGATATCGCTCAACCGCCAGTCGGGATGGGCGGCCAGCCAGGCTTCCACCGGCTTGGCATCGCCGGGGTCGACCACCGCGCAGCGACGGCTTGTCGCATCTTGCAACAGCCAGATGTAGTTGTCGTTGAAGGCGGACAGGGCGTCGATCTGTATCATGGGTCGATGTCGCTAAGCAGAAGTCATTGGCGCATAGTATTGCTTATTTTCCCGTCGTGCCGGCGTCCGTCGCCGCGAAGGGGAAGACGCTGGAGGTACGCATGAACGAACCGCAAGCCTTCGCCCAGACCGATGCCGAGTGGCTGGCATCGATCAACCGGGCGCGCGACTGGTTCCAGGGCCCGCTGGGCAGCCTGATGCTGGCCGAGGAGCGACGCCTGTTGTGCGACGAGCTGACCCGTTACTTCGGTGGCTACCTGGTGCACTACGGACCGCATGCCGAACTGCCGCCGAGCACCGGGCAGATTCAGCGCGGCGTGCGCCTGGGGCCGCCGCTGCCGGGCGTGGACATCGCCTGCGAAGAGGGCGCCTGGCCGCTCAGCGAACATGCCGCGGACGTGGTCCTGCTGCAACACGGCCTGGATTTCTGCCTGTCGCCTCACCGTCTCCTGCGCGAAGCCGCGCGTACCGTTCGTCCGGGCGGCCACCTGCTGCTGATCGGCATCAACCCATGGAGCCTGTGGGGCATCCGTCATTATTTCGCCGGGGATGCCTTGCGCCAGGCCCGCTGCATTCCTCCGTCGCGGGCCTGCGACTGGCTCAACCTGCTGGGCTTCGCGCTGGAGAAACGGCGCTTCGGGTGCTATCGTCCGCCGCTTGCGTCGGCAGCCTGGCAATCGCGCCTGGCTCGCCTGGAGCGCTGGGGCGACGCCTGGCAGTCTTCGGGCGCCGGCTTCTATCTATTGGTGGCACGCAAGCTGGTCGTGGGGTTGCGCCCGTTGCGCCAGAGCAAGCGCGAACCGCGCGGTCAGCTGGTGCCCATGCCGGTGGCGAAAGTCAGCCGGCGAGATTCCGAAATTTAGGCATGACAGATAAAGAACAGGTAGTGATCTATACCGACGGCGCCTGCAAGGGCAACCCTGGGCGCGGCGGCTGGGGGGCGTTGCTCCTCTACAAGGGCGCCGAGCGAGAGCTTTGGGGCGGCGAGCCGGACACCACCAACAACCGCATGGAACTGATGGCGGCGATCCAGGCGCTGGCGGCACTCAAGCGTTCCTGTCCGATCCGTCTGATCACCGACTCGGAATACGTGATGCGCGGCATCACCGAATGGTTGCCGAACTGGAAGAAGCGCGGCTGGAAGACCGCCAGCAAGCAGCCGGTCAAGAATGCCGACCTCTGGCAGGCCCTGGATGAGCAGGTCGCCCGGCACCAGGTGGAGTGGCAGTGGGTCCGCGGGCATACCGGCGATCCCGGCAACGAGCGGGCCGACCAGTTGGCCAACCGTGGCGTCGCCGAATTGCCGCGCTGAGCGGCCACACCGAAACAAGCGTTCAGCAGCCGCGGCTGCAGCGAAACAGAGAAAGGCTCTATAGATGCGTAGCGTCGTACTGGATACCGAAACCACCGGCATGCCGGTGACCGATGGTCACCGGATCATCGAGATCGGCTGTGTCGAGCTGGAGGGGCGCCGCCTGACCGGTCGCCACTTCCACGTCTACCTGCAACCCGATCGCGAGGTCGACGAAGGGGCGATCGCCGTCCACGGCATCACCAACGAATACCTGAAGGACAAGCCGCGCTTCCGCGAGGTCGCCAACGATTTCTTCGAATTCATCCGCGGCGCCCAGCTGATCATCCACAACGCGGCGTTCGATATCGGCTTCATCAACAACGAGTTCGCCCTGCTGGGCCAGCAGGACCGCTCGGACGTGACCGAGTACTGCTCGGTGCTGGATACCCTGCTGATGGCCCGCGAGCGCCATCCGGGCCAGCGCAACAACCTCGATGCGTTGTGCAAGCGCTACGGCGTGGACAACTCCGGCCGCGACCTGCACGGCGCGTTGCTCGACGCCGAGATCCTCGCCGACGTCTACCTGGCGATGACCGGCGGCCAGACCAGCCTGTCGCTGGCCGGCAGCGGCGCGGAAGGCGACGGCAGCGGCCGGCCGATGGTCAGCCCGATCCGTCGGCTCGATCCGGCGCGGGTCGCCACCCCGGTGCTGCGCGCCAACGCCGAAGAGCTGGCTGCGCATGCGGCGCGGCTGGCGGTGATCGAGAAGTCGGCAGGTGGTCCGTCGCTCTGGGCGCAACTGGAAGCGCCGGTCGGCGAATAGCCTGCCCATGCACCACGGGCGCCGCGTTCAGCGCGTCGCCCGCTCCACCAGCAAGGTGTCGCAGAACTGCTCGAAACGGCGGATCCTGCCGTCCTCCACCGTCCATACGTGTGCCACGCGCGCTTCGAACGACTTGCCGCTGCGACGGTGGGTCGCTGCATATCGACCGACGGCGACCACGCTGTCGCCGCCGTCGATCAGGCGCTCGATCTCGACCCTGAAGCCCTCCCAGTCCCGCTGCAAGGCCTGGAACACACCGGCGCCGATGGCGGCCGCGCCGACATAGGTGCCGGCCAGCGGGAAACCGGCCATTTCCGTCCATTCGGTGCGTTCGTCCATGTCCGCCAGCATTCCGGCGAGGTCCCCACGGCTAGAGGCCGCATAGTGATCGCTGACGATCCGATAAGCGCTGCGCATCGTTGTCGCTCCGTAGCAGGGCAGAGAGGTCCATGCTCCTCGCTGGCGGGAGAGGAGGCAAGCGCGGCGCGCCGACTTGTGTTGCCGCGACCTTTTCTTACAAGGGCAAGCCGCCGGGGGTTACGCGCGTGCCGGCAAGTCTCTACCCTGAGCCGACCGGCGGGGTTCGCCCGCCTGCTGCTCGGGATCAACAATGTATAAAGACCTCAAATTTCCCGTCCTCATCGTCCATCGCGACATCAAGGCCGACACCGTTGCCGGCGAACGCGTGCGGGGCATCGCCCACGAACTGGAGCAGGACGGCTTCAGCATTCTCTCCACCGCCAGCTCCGCCGAGGGGCGCATCGTCGCTTCCACCCACCACGGCCTGGCCTGCATTCTGGTCGCCGCCGAAGGTGCCGGGGAAAACCAGCGCCTGCTGCAGGATGTGGTCGAACTGATCCGCGTGGCCCGCGTGCGGGCGCCGCAATTGCCGATCTTCGCCCTCGGCGAGCAGGTGACCATCGAGAACGCGCCGGCCGAGTCCATGGCCGACCTGCACCAGTTGCGCGGCATCCTCTACCTGTTCGAAGACACCGTGCCGTTCCTCGCCCGCCAGGTCGCCCGGGCGGCGCGCAACTACCTGGCCGGGCTGCTGCCGCCATTCTTCCGTGCGCTGGTCGAGCACACCGCGCAGTCCAACTATTCCTGGCATACGCCGGGCCACGGCGGCGGTGTCGCCTATCGCAAGAGTCCGGTGGGACAGGCGTTCCACCAGTTCTTCGGGGAGAACACGCTGCGTTCCGACCTGTCGGTCTCGGTCCCCGAGCTGGGATCGCTGCTCGACCATACCGGCCCCCTGGCCGAGGCCGAGGACCGTGCCGCGCGCAATTTCGGCGCCGACCATACCTTCTTCGTGATCAATGGCACTTCCACCGCGAACAAGATCGTCTGGCACTCCATGGTCGGTCGCGAAGACCTGGTGCTGGTGGACCGCAACTGCCACAAGTCGATCCTCCACTCGATCATCATGACCGGGGCGATACCGCTCTACCTGACTCCGGAACGCAACGAACTGGGGATCATCGGGCCGATCCCTCTGAGCGAATTCAGCAAGGAGTCGATCGCCGCGAAGATCGCCGCCAGCCCACTGGCGCGCGGCCGCGAGCCGAAGGTGAAGCTGGCGGTGGTGACCAACTCCACCTACGACGGCCTGTGCTACAACGCCGAGCTGATCAAGCAGACCCTCGGCGACAGCGTCGAGGTGTTGCACTTCGACGAGGCTTGGTACGCCTATGCCGCGTTCCACGAGTTCTACGACGGACGCTATGGCATGGGCACCTCGCGCAGCGAGGAGGGACCCCTGGTGTTCGCCACCCACTCCACGCACAAGATGCTCGCCGCCTTCAGCCAGGCCTCGATGATCCACGTGCAGGATGGCGGGACCCGGAAGCTGGACGTGGCGCGCTTCAACGAAGCCTTCATGATGCACATCTCGACCTCGCCGCAGTACGGCATCATCGCTTCGCTGGACGTGGCTTCGGCGATGATGGAAGGGCCCGCCGGGCGTTCGCTGATCCAGGAGACCTTCGACGAGGCCCTCAGCTTCCGCCGGGCCCTGGCCAACGTACGGCAGAACCTGGACCGGAACGACTGGTGGTTCGGCGTCTGGCAGCCGGAGCAGGTGGAGGGCACCGATCAGGTCGGCACCCATGATTGGGTGCTGGAGCCGAGCGCCGACTGGCACGGCTTCGGCGATATCGCCGAAGACTACGTGCTGCTCGATCCGATCAAGGTCACCCTGACCACCCCGGGCTTGAGCGCCGGCGGCAAGCTCAGCGAGCAGGGGATTCCGGCTGCCATCGTCAGCCGCTTCCTCTGGGAGCGCGGGCTGGTGGTGGAGAAAACCGGTCTCTACTCCTTCCTGGTGCTGTTCTCGATGGGCATCACCAAGGGCAAGTGGAGCACCCTGGTCACCGAACTGCTCGAATTCAAGCGCTGTTACGACGCCAACCTGCCGCTGCTCGACGTCTTGCCCTCCGTGGCCCAGGCCGGCGGCAAGCGCTACAACGGAGTGGGCCTGCGCGACCTCAGCGACGCCATGCACGCCAGCTACCGCGACAACGCCACGGCGAAGGCCATGAAGCGCATGTACACGGTGCTGCCGGAGGTCGCGATGCGGCCGTCCGAGGCCTACGACAAGCTGGTGCGCGGCGAGGTCGAGGCGGTACCGATCGCTCGGTTGGAAGGGCGCATCGCGGCCGTCATGCTGGTACCCTATCCGCCGGGTATCCCGCTGATCATGCCGGGTGAGCGCTTCACCGAGGCGACCCGCTCGATCCTCGACTATCTCGAGTTCGCGCGGACCTTCGAGCGCGCCTTCCCTGGTTTCGACTCCGATGTGCATGGCCTGCAGCATCAGGACGGACCGTCCGGGCGCTGCTATACCGTTGAATGCATAAAGGAATGAAGCCGACAGGCTAAGGGGTGTCGATGGCGGGGGGAGAGAAGGCCGGCAAGCGCGGCATGGGGTTCTGGACCTGCAGCGCGCTGGTGATCGGCAACATGGTCGGTTCGGGAGTCTTCCTGCTTCCCTCCAGCCTGGCGGCGTTCGGCGGGCTCAGCCTGTTCGGCTGGCTGGTGTCGAGCACCGGCGCGGTGCTGCTGGCGCTGACCTTCGCCCGCCTGGCGCGGGTCAACCCCGGCGCCGGCGGCCCCTACGCCTATACCCGCGACGGTTTCGGCAGCTTCGCCGGCTACCTGTGCGCCTGGACCTACTGGAAAGCCGCCTGGATCGGCAACGCGGCGATCGCCGTGACCCTGGTCGGCTACCTGCGGGTATTCATCCCGGCGCTGGCGGATCCGCTGCTGATGGTCAGCGTGGCCATCGCCGCGATCTGGCTGTGCACCCTGATCAACCTGCGAGGCATCGGCACCTTCAGCGTGGTGCAGAACCTGCTGACCATCCTCAAGCTGCTGCCGTTGTTGCTGGTCGGTATCCTCGGCTGGTTCCACTTCAATCCCGAGCACCTGGCGATCCCGGCGCGCAGCGAGCTGCCGAACATGGGCTATGCCCAGGCGATCGCCACCACCGCGGCGCTGACCCTGTGGTCGTTCATCGGCCTGGAGTCGGCCACCGTGCCGGCCGACGACGTCGAGGATCCGCGCCGCACCATTCCCCGTGCGACCCTGTTCGGCACGCTGGCCGCGGCGGCCCTCTACATCCTCTCGATCACTGCGGTGCAGGGCCTGATGCCGCCGGAGGTGCTGGCCCGCTCCACCTCGCCGTTCGCCGACGCGGCGCGGATCCTGATGGGCGACTGGGGCTACTACCTGGTGGCTGCCGGGGCGGTCATCGCCTGCCTGGGCGCGCTCAATGGCTGGGTCCTGTTGCAGGGCCAGATCCCGGTGGCTCCGGCGCGCGACGGGCTGTTCCCGGAGTCGCTCGGCCAGCTCAACAAGAACGGCGCGCCGGCCCACGGCCTGCTGGCCTCGGGGCTGCTGGTGACGGCGCTGGTGATGGTCGACGGGCATGGCGACCTGGTCGATGTGTTCAACGTGATCATCCTGCTCGGCACCATGACCGGGGTGGTCCCCTACGCGTTCTGCACCGCCGCGCTGTTGCAACTGCTGGCGGTGCGACCGGACGAGTTCTCGCCGCGTTCACGCCGGCAATTGCTGGTGATCGGCTCGCTGGGCTTCGCCTACTCGCTATGGGCGCTGTATGGCACCGGCCAGCAGGCGATCTTCTGGGGCTTCCTGGTGCTGATGGCCGGTATCCCAATGTACACCTGGCGGCAATGGCGCAACCAGGTCAACGGAGTGCCGACGCTCAAAGCCAATGACTGACCGCCCACCAGCCCAGGCCGCCCATCACCAGGGTGTAGGGTAGCGCCATCCAGACCATGCGGCCGTACGACAGGCGCACCAGCGGGGCGATGGAGGAGGTCAGCAGGAAGAGGAACGCCGCCTGGCCGTTGGGCGTCGCTACGCTGGGCAGGTTGGTGCCGGTATTGATCGCCACCGCCAGGGTATCGAAATGCTCGCGGCTCATGTGGCCGGCATCCAGCGCCTGTTTCACCTCGGTGATGTAGATGGTGGCGACGAATACGTTGTCGCTGATCGCCGAGAGCAGGCCGTTGGCGATGAACAGCATGCCCGGCTGGCGTTCCGCCGGCAGCGCCAGCACCGCCTGGATGATCGGGGTGAACAGGTGCTGCTGGTGGATCACCGCGACCACCGCGAAGAACACCACCAGCAGCGCAGTGAACGGCAGGGCCTCCTGGAAGGCGCGGCCGATCTGGTGTTCGTCGGTGACGCCGGTGAAGGCAGTGATCAGCACGATCACCAACAGGCCGATCAGGCCGACCTCGGCGACATGCAGGGCCAGCCCGACGATCAGTACCAGCGCCGCCAGGGCCTGCACCAGCAGCGCGGCCTTCTGCTGCGCTCCGCGTTTGCGGCTTTCGCTGGCGGCGTACTCGGCGAGCACCTGGCGCACCGCCGCCGGCAACTGGGCGCCATAGCCGAAGCGGCGGCTCTTCTCCAGCAGCACGCAGGTCAGCAGGCCGGCCGCCAGTACCGGCATGGATACCGGCGCGACCTGGCGGAAGAACTCGACGAAATGCCAGCCGGCCTCGTGGCCGATCAGCAGGTTCTGCGGCTCTCCCACCAGGGTGCAGACGCCGCCCAGCGCGGTGCCGACCGCCGCGTGCATGAGCAGGCTGCGGAGGAAGGCGCGGAATTCCTCGAGATGGGCCCGGTGCAGCTCGGGGACCTGGCGGTCGGTGGCGGGATCGTAGTCCTCGCTGGCGCGCTGCCCCGAAGCGACCCGGTGATACACGGCGAAGAATGCCACCGCCACGCTGATCACCACGGCGGTCACGGTGAGGGCGTCGAGGAAGGCCGAGAGGAGGGCGGCCAGCAGGCAGAACAGGAGCGATAGCAGGGTCTTCGAGCGCACGCCGAGCAGCAGGCGGGAAAACAGCAGGAGCAGCAGGTCCTTCATGAAGTAGATGCCGGCGACCATGAACATCAGCAGCAGGAGCACCGGGAAGTTGTGCTGCAATTCCGCATAGAGCGCCTCGGGGGTAGCCAGGCCAAGCAGCAGCGCCTCCAGCACCAACAGGCCACCCGGCTGTAGCGGATAGCATTTCAGCGCCATGGCCAGGGTGAAGATGAACTCGCCGACCAGCACCCAGGCGCTTGTCACCGGCCCGGCCAGCCATAGCAGCAGGGGGTTGAGCAAGAGGAAGGCGAGCACCGTCAGCTTGTACCAGCGCGGCGAATGCCCGAGGAAGTTCTGTGCGAAAGCCTGGCTCAGGGGACTGCTCACGATGGACTCCACGGCAAGGAAAAGACTGAAAATGCCAGCAGGACTTTCGTTGGATCAAGCGTTTAGCGCAATCATCGAAGAGATTGCGGTATCAATGGGCGTGCCGTGCATCACATAGTGCAGCATCGACATTTGGCTCGCCCTTGTTATAGTTGCGGGATTTTCCGCACAACAAAAATCTCTGCGTTCTGACAGCGCAGTTGCTCTGCCGAGGACTATCGCCGTGACCGAGTACAACGCATTCCGTGTGGAGCTGGCAGACAAGATCGCCCACGTCCAGATCAACCGTCCGGACAAGATCAATGCCATGAACCAGGACTTCTGGCGCGAGATCATCGAGATCTTCCGCTGGGTCGACGATACCGACGAAGTGCGGGTGGTCGTGCTGTCCGGGGCGGGCAAGCATTTTTCCTCGGGGATCGACCTGATGCTGCTGGCCCAGGTCGGCAGCCAACTGGGCAAGGACGTCGGCCGCAACGCCGACGCCCTGCGTCGCAAGATTCTCGAGCTGCAGGCCTCGTTCAACGCGGTCGACAACTGCCGCAAGCCGGTGCTCGCGGCGATCCAGGGCTACTGCCTGGGCGGCGCCATCGACCTGGTCTCGGCCTGCGACATGCGCTACTCGACCGCCGACGCGCAGTTCTCGATCAAGGAGATCGACATCGGCATGGCCGCCGACGTCGGCACCCTGCAGCGCCTGCCGCGGATCATCGGCGATGGCATGATGCGCGAGCTGGCCTACACCGGGCGCATGGTCGACGGCGAAGAGGCACGGAGCATCGGCCTGGTCAATCGTACCTACGCGGACCAGGCCGCATTGATGGATGGGGTCTTCGAACTGGCGCGGCAGATCGCCGCGAAGTCGCCGATCGCCATCCGTGGTACCAAGGAAATGATCCGCTATATGCGCGACCACCGGGTCGACGACGGCCTCGAGTACGTCGCTACCTGGAACGCCGCCATGCTCCAGTCCGCCGACCTGCGGGTGGCGATGGCCGCGCATATGGCCAAGCAGAAGCCGGAATTCGCTGATTGATGCCGTTGTATATTCTTGCGCGGGAGGCGCACTAGACCGATGGTCACAGGAGCCACGTCCCTCAGTCTGGTGCGCGACGAGTTGTTCGCCACCATGGAACAGGCCGAACAGGGTCTTGAGCAGTTCATTGCCGAGCGGCAGAACGGCAGCCTGCTGCAGCACGCCGTCGAATGCCTGCAACAGATCCGCGGCACCCTCAACCTGATCGAGCTGGCCGGCGCCGAGCTGCTGGCCCAGGAAGCCCTGCAGCTGGCGACCGACATTCCCACCGGCGTCAGCGAGGAGCGCGACGGCCAGCTGGCAGCCCTGGGCAACGCCCTGTACGTGCTGCGCCGCTACCTGGAGAACGTCGAGGCCAATCGCCAGGAGATCCCCGAGCTGCTCTTGCCGGCGATCAACGAAGTGCGCTGTGCCGCAGGGCAGCCGGCGCTGCCGGAAAGCTTCTTCTTCAGCGCCCGCCTGGATATCCCGCGGCCGCCGAGCACTGCCATCGACCACCTGCCTTCCGAAGCCGAACTGGGCGAGGAAAGCCGGCGGATGCGCCACATGTACCAGATCGGCCTGCTCGGCCTGATCCGCGAACAGAACCTCTATCCCAGCCTCAAGCTGATGGGCCGCGCGCTGGCGCGCCTCGACAGCCTGCACGGCGGGGTGGCCCGTTCGCGGCTGTGCTGGATCGGCGCCGCGGCGATCGAGTCGATCGTCGATGGCCAACTGTTGCCGCGCAAGTCGCGCAAGCAACTGTTCTCGCGCATCGACCGCGAGCTCAAGCAATTGCTGATCGGCCCGGCCTACGAGGCGCCGCGCCATCTGCTCAAGGAACTGCTTTACCTGGTGGCGCTGTCCGACGGCCAGGGCCCGCGTTCGCGCGAGGTCCGCGAACTGCATGGGCTGGCGCCGCTGCCGTTCACCGACCACCTGCTGGAAGAGGAATCGCAGCGCCTGTCCGGCCCCGGCCAGTCGGTGATGCGTTCGCTGTCCACGGCGATCCGCGAGGAACTCGCCGGGGTCAAGGACATGCTCGACCTGATCGAGCGCGGCGTGGCCCAGCCGGATAGCCTGACCAACCTGCATGCGCAACTGGGCAAGCTGAGCAAGACCCTCGGCATGGTCGGCCTGAACTCGGCCGGCACCGCCCTGCAGACCCAGCTACCCACCGTGGCCGCCTGGGCTGCCAGCGGCGTCGCCGATTCGCCGCCGGCGTTGCTGCGCCTGGCCGATGCGGTGCTCTACGTGGAAAGCATGGTCGGCAACCTCGAGCGCGGCGAGCGCCGCATCATCCGGCCGACTCCGGCGGAGCCCGGGCAGGAAGCCGATGCGTTCGCCGTGCACCAGTTGGCCGAGGCGCGCATCGTGGTGATCGAGGAGGCCAAGGCCGGCCTGGCCCTGGCCAAGCGTGCGATCACCGCGTACCTGGAATCCAATGGCGACAAGCTCAACCTGGCCAACGTCCCGGCCAGCCTGCAGGCGGTCCGGGGCGGTCTCTGGTTCCTCGGTCAGGAGCGCGCCGCGCTGCTGGTCGGCGGCTGCGCCGACTACATCCAGCAGCGCATGATCGAGACCGCGCAGATGCCTTCGGAACAGATGCTGGAAACCCTCGCCGACGCCCTGACCAGTCTCGAATACTATCTCGAGGGCGGTGCCGTGCTGCGTCCGCAGGGCCAGCCGGACGTCCTCGACCTGGCCAGCGCCAGCGTCAAGGCGCTCGGACTGCCGGTGGCCGCCTGATGGCCGGCGAGTTCCGCTGGCAGGCAGGTCGGCCGGCTACCGCCCAGGTCGGCGGCTGGGTGCTCGCGCACTGTCAGCAGCGCTTCCTCCAGGACGACAACGGCCTGCTGTTCCCCCGCGAATGGCTGAAGCGCCAGGAACTCCCGCTGCTCGCCGAACATGGGGTCGGCCATTGGCAGGGCGAGCCGGTCTACGTGCTGGAACTGGACGAGCCGATCGAGCTGCCGGGCATGGCCTGGGCGCCGTTGCGGCAGTTCATGCTGCACGGCGATTTCGATCAGTTCTGCATGCTCGGCTATGCCAGCCAGATCGGCATCTGGGCACGTCACAACCGGTTCTGCGGCAATTGCGGCACACGCATGCAGGCGCAGGACCACGAGCGGGTGATGCAGTGTCCGCAGTGCGGGTTGCACCAGTACCCGCGCCTGTCGCCGAGCATGATCGTCCTGGTGACCCGGGGCGACGAGGTGTTGCTGGCGCGTTCGCCGCGCTTCGTGCCGGGGGTCTACAGTACCCTGGCCGGCTTCGTCGAGGCCGGCGAGTCGGTGGAGCAGTGCGTGGTCCGCGAGGTGCGCGAAGAGGTCGGGGTGGAGGTCGCCAATCTCGAATACATCGGCAGCCAGAACTGGCCGTTCCCGCATTCGCTGATGCTCGGTTTCCACGCCGAGTACGTGTCCGGCGAGATCGTCCCGCAGGAAGACGAGATCGAGGACGCCCAGTGGTTCTCCCTCGATGCCTTGCCGCCGCTACCGGCGCAGCGCTCGATCGCCCGGCACCTGATCGACCTGTACCTGGCGCGCCGCTCAGGCGCCGCTGAACCAGTGCTGCCAGGCTAGCCGCGCGGTCAGCGCCAGGACCACCAGGATGAACACCGGGCGAATGAACTTCGCCCCGCCGCCGATGGCGGTGCGCGCGCCGAAATAGGCGCCGACCATCAGCGACGCACCCATGCACAGGCCGAGCAACCAGATCACCTGGCCGGAGGCGACGAACACCGCCAGCGCCACTATGTTGCTGACGAAGTTCATGCTCCGCGCCACACCGCTGGCGCGGACCAGGTCCAGCGGGTACATGAGCAGCGAGCTGACGGTCCAGAACGCTCCGGTGCCCGGTCCCGCCACGCCGTCGTAGAAGCCCAGGGCGAGGCCCTGCGGCCACTGGCGCTTGCGTCCGACCGGCGCATCGGCGTCCAGCGGCGCTTTCGGCGTGCCGCCGAAGAGCATGTAGAGGCCGCAGGTGAATACCACCACCGGGAGCATCCGGTTCAGCCACTCGGCGGGCAGCAGGTGAGCCGCCCAGGCGCCTATGGCGGCGCCGATCGCGGTGGCGAGCAAACCGTTGCGCCACTTCCCGGGATGGAACAGCTTGCGCCGGTAGAAGGTGTAGCTGGCGGTCGCCGCACCGAAGGTCGAGCTCAGCTTGTTGGTACCCAGCGCCAGGTGCGGCGGGACCCCGGCGGTGAGCAGCGCAGGGATGGTCAACAGGCCGCCGCCGCCGGCGATGGCGTCGATGAAGCCGGCGAGAAAGGCCACCACGGCCAGGATGATCAGGGTGCTGGGGTCTATCGCGAGTTCGAAGGGCATGAAAAACCGGACCTGCTTCCAATCGGGAAACGGCCTCGCTGGCCGTCGGGAGGAGGGGTGCGCATAATGCCCGCAATTTCACGCAGAAGGAATCGCTTGCATGCAGTACGACGGTCTGGCCTGGGCATTCGCGTTACTGGCCTTGCTGGCCGCCCTGGTCGCGGGGCGCATCCTCTTCGAACGCACCTGGTTCCTCGGCTGGCTGCGCGGCACCTGCGGCTTGGCCTTCGTCGCCGTGGCGGCGCTGCTGCTGGTGCTCGCCTGGGACCTGCGCAGCTATTCGCTGCTCAAGCCCGAGCAGCCGATGGCCACCCTGAGCTTCCAGGCCGAAGGGCCGCAGCGCTACCGGGTGCTGATCCAGGAGGGCGCCAACGAGCGCAGCGTGGTGCTGGACGGCGAACTCTGGCAACTGGACGCGCGGATTTTCCGCTGGAAGGGGCTGGCCGCGTTGATCGGTCTGGCGCCGGGCTATCGCCTCGACGCGCTCAGCGGCCGCTTCCTGGCCCTCGAGCAGCAGTCCCGGGGCCGCCGCCTGGGCTTGTCGCAGAGTCCGCTGGGGGTCGATCTCTGGCGCTGGCTGCGGGCCGGCGAGCACGACCTGTTCCTGTTCGAGCCGCTGGCGGGGCGGGTGACTTTCCTGCCGATGGCGGACAAGGCGGTGTTCGCGGTGAACTACGGCGTCGCCGGGCTGCTTGCCGAGCCGATGAACCTGGCGGCCGAGGAGGCGCTCAGGGACTGGCGCTAGGCCATGCGAAAAGCCGGGGCGGCGGCGATCGCCTGGGCGGTTTCGCGAAAGCGTTCGATGAGTTCCGACGGCGTGCGGTAGGCCAGCGCCAGCCGATAGGGAATTCGCGCCCGCCGCCCTTGCAGGGGACGAAAGGTGACCCCCGGCGGGCGCAACGGTTGTAGCAGCGAAGGCACTAGCGCGACGCCGATGCCGCCGGCCACCAGCCCGGCGATGGTCTGCATCTGCCGCGCCTCCTGCACCACCTCCGGGACGAAGCTGGCTGCCGCGCAGGCGGCGACGATCAGGTCGTGCATGCCCGGCCCATAGTGCCGTGGAAACAGCAGCCAGGGTTCTCCGGCCAATTGTTCCAGGCGCAGGCGCGCATGGCGTGCCAGCCGATGCCCTTCGGGCAATGCCACGCGCATGTCGCCGTCCACCAGTAGATGTGTGTACAGGCCGGGCTGGCGGTCGACCGGCAGAACGATCAGGCCGGCATCGATGCGGTCTTCGCGCAACGCCTCCAGTTGCCCTGCGGTGGTGTCTTCCTGGAGCTGGAAGTCCAGCGCGCCATGCTGGTGGCGGAACGCCTGGAGTATGCGCGGTAGCAGAATATTGATGGTGCTGTCGACGAACGCCAGGCGCAACGTTCTGCGTCCGCTGGCGGCGCTGCGCGCGGCCGCCAGGGTGCGTTCGGCCTGGGCCAGGGTGCGCCGGGCTTCGTCGAGGAACGCGCGGCCCGCCGGCGTCAGGCGATGGATACGGTTGTCACGCTCCAGCAGGCTGGCGCCGACTTCTTCTTCCAGCCGCCGGATCGCGGTGGTCAGCGGTGGCTGGGCCATGTGCAGGCGCTCAGCGGCGCGGCGGAAGCTCAGCTCCTCGGCAACCGCGACGAACTGGCGGAACTGGCGCAAGTCGGCCATTGCGATATCTCCCGGATATGGTGAGTTAAGAAAGACAGTATTGGATATATCGCGGCGAATCCGTCGAGAATCCATCCGTACGCTCGCTCTGGCCAGACGAGGCGTTCCATCCATTACAGAGGAAGCCCGTCATGCACACTCATTCTCCAATCCCCCGTACCGCCCTGGTCACCGGCGGCTCGTCGGGCATCGGCCTGGCCATCGCCCGGCGCCTTCGGCAACAGGGTTATCGGATCGCCCTGGTGGCCCGTGATTCCCAGCGCCTGCAACGCGCTGCCGCCGAGTTGGGCGGTGTGCCCTGGATGGCCGCCGATCTTTCCCGCCGCGAAGCTGTCGAGGCGGTGGCCGCCTGGGTTGGCGACACCTTCCAGGGGCTCGACGTGCTGGTGAACAACGCCGGGTTCACCCGAAAGATCGCCGCCACCACTCCGCTGGCTGAGGCCGAGCGGGAATGGGATGCGCTGCTGGACGGCAACCTGAAAAGCGCGTTCCTCATGTCGCTGGCGGTGTTGCCGCATTTCGCGGAAGAGGGCGGGCGGATCATCCATATCGGATCGATCGCTGCGCAGACCGGTAGCGGCAGTCCCGGTGCGCTGGGCTATGCGGCAGCCAAGGCCGGCCTACATGGCTTCGGCGTGGCCCTGGCGCGGGAACTCGGTTCGCGCGGGATCACGGTGAACAGCGTGGCGCCGGGTTACATCGCCGACACCCGGTTCTTTCCCGGCGGCCTCGATCCGCAACGGGTCGCCGCCATCGTCGGCGAGACCCCGCTGGGCAGGACCGGCCGGGTCGAGGACATCGCCGCGGCGGTGGCCTGGCTGGCCTCGCCCGAGGCGGGGTTCGTCACCGGAACGGTGGTGTCGGTGAACGGTGGCTGGCGGGTCGGCAACTGAAGTGGAGGCGGCGGGTAACACCTATGGGGGTACTCGTCCGGCTACCCGAGAACGCAGGTGAATAGCCGTGGGGCGCCTGTCCCGCGCTGGTGCGAGGCATTGGCAATCCTGAAATGAAAAGAGGGAGCCCTGGCTCCCTCTTCGCGCGTTCGCCGTTCCGTCAGGAAAGGAAGCCGCCGTCGACGTTCAGCGCCACGCCGGTGGTGTAGCTGGACGCTTCGCTAGCCAGGTAGAGCACGGCGCCTGCCATTTCGCTCGGCTCGGCCACGCGCTTGAGCGGGATGCGCTGCAGGGCGAGGTTGCGGATCGCGTCGTTCTTCACCAGCGCCGAAGCGAACTTGGTGTCGGTCAACCCTGGCAGGAGGGCGTTGCAGCGGATGCCGAACTGCGCGCATTCCTTGGCGAAGACCTTGGTCATGCTGATCACGGCGGCCTTGGTCACCGAGTAGATGCCCTGGAACTCGCCGGGCGATACGCCGTTGATCGAGGCCACGTTGATGATGCTGCCGCCGCCGTGTTCCTTCATCAGCTTGCCGCCCTCGATGGACATGAAGTAGTAGCCGCGGATGTTGACGTCGACGGTCTTCTGGAAGGCGCCGAGGTCGGTTTCCAGTACGTTGCAGAACTGCGGGTTGGTGGCGGCGTTGTTGACCAGGATGTCGAGGCGGCCGAACTGCTCGCGGATCTGTGCGAAGACGTTCTGGATCTGCTCCATCTCGCCGATGTGGCAGGCGATCGCGGTGGCCTTGCCGCCCTCCGCGGTGATCGCGTCGGCGACCGCCTGGCAGCCATCGATCTTGCGGCTCGAGACGATCACGTGGGCGCCTTGCTGGGCCAGCAGCTTGGCTATCGCCTCGCCGATGCCGCGGCTGGCGCCGGAAACGAAGGCGATCTTGCCGTCGAGGTCGAACAGGTGGGTCTTGGACATGGGCTATCCCCTTGTAGTGGTCGGTTACAGGCGGGAGCGCTCGATGGCCTGCAGGCTCATCTGCTCCAGCAGCTTGTTCATCTGCACGAACTGGGCGAAACGCTTGTCCTGGGTCTGCCCGTGGTAGTAGCGGTAGTAGATCTGCTGGACGATGCCGGCAAGACGGAACAGGCCATAGGTGTAGTAGAAGTCCAGGTTGTCGATCGGTGGGATCCCGGCTCGCTCGGCGTAGTAGTCGGCGAACTCCCGGCGGGTCAGCATGCCCGGCAGGTGGCTGGGCTGGCGGCGGGTCAGCTGCACCGGAGCCGGGTCGCCGGCTTCCACCCAGTAGGCGAGGGTATTGCCGAGGTCCATCAGCGGATCGCCGAGGGTGGCCAGTTCCCAGTCCAGCACGCCGATGATCTGCATCGGGTTGTCCGGGTCGAGGATCACGTTGTCGAAGCGGTAGTCGTTGTGCACGATGCCCGGCTTGTGGTGATCGGCCGGCTGCTTGTCCTTGAGCCAGGCCTTGACCGGTTCCCAGAGCGGCGCGTCGGGGGTCAGGGCCTTCTCGTAGCGGTCGGTCCAGCCGGCGATCTGGCGCTGCACGTAGCCGTCCGGGCGGCCCAGGTCGGCCAGTCCGCAGGCGGCGTAGTCGACGTTGTGCAGTTCGACGAACTTGTCGATGAAGCTCTTGCACAGGCTGCGGGTCTGTTGTTCGTCGAGATTCAGCTCTGGCGGCAGTTCGGCGCGCAGGATGATGCCCTTGACCCGTTCCATGACGTAGAACTCGGCGCCGATCACCGACTCGTCGGTGCAGTAGAGGTAGGCTTTCGGGCAGTAGGGGAAGCCTGCGTTCAACTGGTTCAGGATGCGGTATTCGCGGCCCATGTCGTGGGCCGACTTGGCCTTGTGGCCGAATGGCGGGCGACGCAGGACGAACTCCTGGCGCGGATACTCGATCAGGTAGGTCAGGTTGGACGCGCCACCGGGGAACTGGCTGATCTTCGGGGTGCCTTCGAGGCCGGGGATATGGGCTTTCAGGTACGGGTCGATGACGGCGGCGTCGAGTTCTTCGCCGGCGCGGATGCGAGTGGATTGGTCGGTCAGCGACATGGGGTTCCCTTCTCGTGGTGCCACGGCGGAGCCGCGGGAGCCGGTGCGCGCATCAGGCTGCGCAATGATGGTGACCGGCGATAATTGGCTAATCTAATGCCCTGTCCCGGCCCTCACAAGCCGCCGCCGGGCGTTATGGGCAAGCGTGTTGCCGCTCCATCACGGTCCCTGATCGTCGGCCTGGAGGAATGCCGGACGAAAAAAAACCGGAGCCGCGAGGGACTCCGGTTTTCCTTCTGGCATGGCGCCGGAAACGGTCAGACCGGGAACAGTTCGCCCAGCTTCATCGCCAGCATCATGTCGCCTTCGGCGCGCAGCTTGCCGGCCATGAAGGCCTGCATGCCGTCGGTCTCGCCGCTGGTGATGCCCTTCAGGGTTTCGCTGTCCATGATCAGGGTGACGTTGGGGTTCTCGGCGTCGCCCTGTACCACTTCGCAGGTACCGTCCTTGACGACCAGGTAGTGGTTGTCGCCGTCTTCGATGTTGAACTGGAACACCAGATCCAGGCCGGCGGCCGCGCTGGCGTTGAACTTGCTTTTCATGGTGGAGACGATGTCAGCAACGGTGGTCATGGGTTCTATTCCTTTCTTCTAGGGTTTTTTCGGCGACCGGAACGGTCGCGGTAGGCCGGCTCATCGATAGGTGATGAGTTCCGGCGCCTTCAACAGTTCCAGGTGCACGTGACTGTTGAAGGAAGCCAGGGACACTTCCTCGCCGCGGAATTTCAGGCGAGTCAGCGAGGTATTGACGATCTGCCAGTTCAGCTCGAAGGCCTTGAGCGGCGGAACGCCGACGATCAGTTGGAGCAGGGCGGTAATGGTACCGCCGGAGGTGAACACGGCGACCCTGTCCTTGCCGCTGGCCTGCGCCAGCAGACGACGAAGACCGTCATGGACCTTATCGAGGAATTCCTGCCAGCTTTCCAGCCCATCTTTCTCATGGTTGCCGGAAACCCAGCGCGCGATGATGGTGGAGAACAGGCGCTGGAACTCGGCCCGATGCTCGGCCGCATGGCGAAGGATGTGCAAGGCTTCCGGCTGCTCATCGAGCAGGTCCGGCAGGTGCGCGCGGATCACCGCGTCGGCTTCGAATTCGTTGAACGCCGGATCGACTTCCAGCTCCGGCGTGGCCAGCCCGGAGGACTCCAGGCGTTCGAGGGCGGCGCGGGCGGTGTGCTGCTGGCGGCGCAAGCCGCCGCTGAGGACGCGGTCGAAACGGACGCCGAGGTTCCGCAGGTGGTCGCCGAGGATTTCCGCCTGGCGGATGCCGGTCGGCGACAGCACGTCGTAGTCGTCGGCACCGAACGACGCCTGGCCATGTCGAATCAGGTAGATGCTGCCCACGGGCGGACCTCGGCGGGTGAAAGTTCCGCGAGGGTATGAGGATCACCCAGGGCTGTCAACGAAAAAACATACGCTTGTTTGAATGTCATTCGCTGCCTTTATCGGCTGCTCCGGGCGCGCCCTGCAAAGGCTCTCCAGGCAGTGGCATCGCTGGCCGCCCGTCGGTGGCCTGGGTATGCTTGCGCAATCGTGTCGCCCGTAGACGGGTGCGTCAACAGTAGAGAGGGGGTTGTGTGGAGTTCATTGCCGAATATGCGGGCTTTCTGGCCAGGACCGTGACCGTGCTGGCGGCGATCATCGTGGTGCTGGTGGTGATCGTCGCCCTGCGCGGCCGCGGCCGGCGCGGCGCAGGCGGGCACCTCGACGTGCAGAAGCTCAACGATTTCTACAAGGACCTGCGCGAGCGGGTCCGCCACAGCGTCCTCGACAAGGCCAGCCTCAAGGCCTTGCGCAAGGAGGAGAGCAAGGCGGCGAAGCAGGCGAAGAAACATCCTGAACAGAAGTCGCGGGTCTACGTGCTCGATTTCGACGGCGACATCAAGGCCTCGGCTACCGAGCAACTGCGCCACGAAGTGACTGCGGTGCTGAGCATGGCGGGCAAGGACGACGAGGTGGTGCTGCGCCTGGAAAGCGGCGGTGGCATGGTCCATGGCTACGGCCTGGCGGCCTCGCAACTGGCGCGCATCCGCCAGGCCGGCGTGCCGCTGACCGTGTGCGTCGACAAGGTGGCGGCCAGCGGCGGCTACATGATGGCCTGCATCGGCGATCGGATCCTTTCCGCGCCCTTCGCCATCCTCGGCTCGATCGGCGTGGTGGCGCAGTTGCCCAACGTCCACCGGCTGTTGAAGAAGCACGATATTGACTTCGAGGTGCTTACCGCCGGCGAATACAAGCGTACGCTGACGGTATTCGGCGAGAACACCGAGAAGGGCCGGGAAAAGTTCCAGGAGGACCTGGAGGTGACCCACGAACTGTTCAAGAACTTCGTGGCCCACTACCGGCCGCAACTGAACATGGACGAGATCGCCACCGGCGAGGTCTGGCTGGGCCAGGCCGCACTGGGCAAGCTGCTGGTGGACGAACTCAAGACCAGCGACGAGTACCTGGCCGAGCAGGCCAGGGAGCGCGATGTCTACCAGGTGCAATTCGTCGAGCGCAAGAGCCTGCAGGAACGCGTCGGCCTGGCCGCCAGCGTGGTTATCGACCGCGTGCTGGTGACCTGGTGGGGGCGGCTCAACCAGCAGAAGTTCTGGCAATAGGCCGGCACCGACAGGGACGAACACGCTGTCTTCAGGGTTTTCACGAGAGGAGGTCGAAATGGCTGTATTCAAGGCGTTGTGGGTGACGGAAGCGCCCCACGGCGTTTACGAAACGCAGGTGGTCGAGCGCGATACCGGCGACCTGCCGGCGGGCGACGTACTGATCCGCGTGCAGTATTCCTCGCTGAACTACAAGGATGCGCTGTCCGCCAGCGGCAACCGCGGGGTGACCCGCAAGTACCCGCATACCCCCGGCATCGATGCCGCCGGTGTGGTCGCCGAGTCCTCGGTGGCCGAGTTCGCGGCCGGTGACGAGGTGATCGTCACCGGCTACGACCTGGGCATGAACACCGCCGGCGGTTTCGGCCAGTACATCCGCGTGCCCGCGGCCTGGGTGATCAAGCGCCCGCAAGGCCTGAGCCTGCGCGAGGCGATGATCCTCGGCACCGCCGGCCTGACCGCGGCGCTCTGCGTCGAAAAGCTGGAGCGCAGCGGCCTGCGCCCCGACCATGGCTCGGTGCTGGTCACCGGCGCCAGCGGCGGGGTCGGCAGTATCGCCGTGGAACTGCTGGCCAAGCTCGGCTACACCGTGGCGGCCGCCACCGGCAAGCTGGAGCAGGCCGAGTTCCTCAACCGCCTGGGGGCCAAGCAGATCCTCGATCGCGCCACCGTGGCCGATGGCGTCGACAAGCCGTTGCTCAAGGAACAGTGGGCCGGCGCGGTGGACACCGTCGGCGGCGACATCCTCTTCAACGTGGTCAAGTCGTTGCAGTACGGCGGCAGCGTCGCCTGCTGCGGCCTGACCGCCGGCGCCGGCTTCAAGGCCTCGGTGCTGCCGTTCATCCTGCGCGGGGTCAACCTGCTCGGGGTGGACTCGGTGGAGCTGCCGCTGGTGGTCAAGGCATCCATGTGGGACAAGCTGTCGCTGCAATGGAAGCTCGACAACCTCGAAGAGGTGGCGCGCGAGATCGCCCTCGAAGAGCTGCCGGGGGCGATCAACCAGATCCTCGCCGGCAAGCTGGTCGGCCGGGTGCTGGTCAACCTCGGCTGAGGGCGTTGCCGGAGCCCAGCTCCGGCAACAGGTAGCCCGCCCATAGCGATTCGGCGAACTGCGGCCGGAAGAAGCCGAAATGGCCGATGTGGCGGGCGCCGATTTCCTCGGGAGCGATGCGCCAGGCGGTTTTCGGCGCTTCGCGGTAGAAGCCCAGCAGCGACTCGATGCTGCGTCGGGACATCATTTCATCGTCGGTGAACGACAGCGACACGATGGGCGTGCGTACGGCGGAGAAGGCGCGGCGGATGGCCTCGCCATCCGCGAGGGCGTACTGCGGATGCAGGCACCAGCGTCGCCATTGTTCGATCACCCCGCGCGGCAGGTCGCCGACCATGCCCAGGCGGCGCCCGGGAAAATAGCCGAGCAGCGGCGTCAGCAGGGGCGCGACGAGGTACCAGAACAACCAGACCTTGTTGCGCAACCGCGGGCTGTTTTCCTTCCAGTAGCCACTGCCGCTGGCGATGCTGAAGACCCTATCGATACGCTCGCGCCCTTCGACGAAGGGCAGGATCTGGCCGCCCAGGCTATGGCCGATCCAGTACAGGGGCTTGCTCCCGCTCTCGGCGAGCGCGGCGGCGAGCATGGCGCTGCAGTCATGACGGGCCCAGCCCAGCACATCGACCTCGAGACCGCGCAGCGAGCCGTTGCGCGATTGCCCCATGCCCAGGTAGTCGAAGGTGATGGCCAGGTAGCCGCGCTCTGCCAGCCAGGCGGCGAAGGGCGCGTAGAAGCGCTGTTCCACGCCCATCGCCGGGACGATCAGGAGATAGCCGCGCGGCTCCCCGGCAGGCCGGTACCAATGGCTGGCCAGCGGATGGCCGTTGCCGTTATCGATGAGGCGTGGTTGCGGAGGGTTCATGCCGGTCTCCGTGGTCTGCTCATGGCTTCGAGAATAGAGCTGGCCGCCAGGGCGCCTCCAGCCGGCCGAAAGCACGGCCGGGGCGCCTTGGCGGTCAGGCCTGGCTGACGTACATGGTGATCTCGGCGCGGAATACCGGCTTGTCGTCGACATAGGCGACCACCGGCACCACCAGGTTGCCGGTGGCTTGCCAGTCGATCTGGCTGCCGTCGGCCACCGCGCGCACGTCGCCAGTGGCCTTGGCCAGGTACTCGACGGTCATGCCGCGCGGAATCCAGCGATGGCCGGCGGGAATCGAGGCGTCGGTCATGGTCCCGGCGGCCAGTTCGGCGGCATTGCACAGGGCGATGGCATGCACCGTGCCGATATGGTTCAGCACCTCGCGGCGCTTGGGGAAGGTGACTTCGGCATAGCCGGGACGCAGTTCGACGAACTGCGGGGCGATGCTGGCGAAATAGGGTGCGAACTGGCCGATCATGGCGCTGAACTGGGCCGGGCCGACCTGCTGGTACATCTGCATCGTCTGACTCATGGAAAACTCCGGGCGTTTCAGGATTGAAGATGTGTGCGCACCGGGGCAGTATACGAAGGTTAGAAATTTATTCTAGAAAAATATTCTAGTCAGCGTTTCGACGATTAACGACAAGGACCGACATGGGCCGTTCTTCCCGCAAAGACGAGATTCTCCAGGCCGCCCTGGCCTGCTTCAGCGAGCATGGCGTAGACGCCACCACCATCGAGATGATCCGCGACCGTTCCGGAGCGAGCATCGGTAGCCTCTACCACCATTTCGGCAACAAGGAACGCATCCATGGCGAACTGTACCTGGCCGGGATCGGCCAGTACGCGGCGTTGCTCGAAGCCGGCTTCGCCAGGGCGCGCAGCGCCGAGGAAACGGTCAGGTTGCTGGTCACCAGCTACATCGACTGGGTCGTGGCGAATCCCGACTGGGCACGCTTCATCCTGCACAGCCGCGGGCGGGTGGAGGCGGGGGAGCTGGGCGAGCGCCTGCGGGCCGACAACCAGGCGCACTTCGCACGGATCCATGCGGCGCTGGCGGGATATCGGGCCGAGGGCCTGTTCCGCGAGATGCCGGACGACTGCTTTGCTTCGGTGGTGATCGGCCCGGCCCACGACCTTGCCCGCCAGTGGCTGGCCGGGCGAACCCGGGTGGCGTTGGCCGACTGTCGCGAACTGCTGGCGCAGGTGGCCTGGGACAGCGTGCGGGCGGCCTGAGGCGTCCGTGACCTCGGGAGTGAAAAAGCCCCGCGGCTGCGGGGCTTTTCCGTCAGGGCGGGGGTCAGCCGCGGCGGCGGAACAGCGGTAGCGGCTGCTCCACCGAGGTCTGGTAGACCTCGCTGAAGTCGTCCAGGCTGGCCAGGGCGTCTTCCGGGCTGCGGTCGGCACGGATGGCATAGGCGTCGAAGCCGCAGCGGCGCATGAAGAACAACTGGTCGCGCAGCACGTCGCCGATCGCGCGGATCTCGCCCTTGTAGCCGTAGCGCTCGCGCAGCAGGCGCGCGCTGCTGAAGCCGCGGCCATCGGTAAAGGCGGGGAAGTTCACTGCGATCACCTGGAACCTGTCGAGGTCGCCGGCGATGCTTTCCGGCTCCTCGTCCGCGTCCAGCCAGACCCCCAGGCCGCCGTCGCGGCCGCGCAGGGCCGGGCCGTGCTCGAGCCACAGGGCCAGCGGGATGATCACGTCGTCGCTGTTGGGTACGCTTTCCAGGGTCGCGTCCTTGGGCAGCAAGTGCCAGCGGTCGTCGACCACCTGGCGGTCCTTAATGATTCGCTGCATATACGCGCTCCTTGAACGGGTCGATACCGATACGGCGGAAGGTGTCGATGAAGGGTTCTTCCTCGGTCCGGCGTTCCACGTAGACCTGGATGATCTTGTCGATCACGTCGGCCATCTGCTCCTGGGCGAAGGACGGGCCGAGGATCTGCCCGAGGCTGGCGTCGCGCGCCGAGCTGCCGCCGAGGGAGACCTGGTAGAACTCCGCGCCTTTCTTGTCGACCCCGAGGATGCCGATGTGGCCGACATGGTGATGGCCGCAGGCGTTCATGCAACCGGAGATGTTCAGGTCGATGTCGCCGATGTCGAATAGATAGTCGAGATTGTCGAAGCGGCGCTGGATGGCTTCGGCGATCGGGATCGACTTGGCGTTGGCCAGGGAGCAGAAGTCGCCGCCGGGGCAGCAGATGATGTCGGTCAGCAGGCCGACGTTGGGGGTGGCGAAGCCCAGTCCGCGCAGTTCGCCCCAGAGGGCGAAGAGTTCGCCCTGCTCGACGTCGGCGAGAATGATGTTCTGGTTATGGCTGTTGCGCACCTCGCCGAAGCTGTAGCGGTCGGCGAGATCGGCGATGGCCTCCAGCTGTTTGTCGGTGACGTCTCCCGGCGCGGTGCCGGTGGGCTTCAGCGAGAGCGTCACGGCGACGTAGCCGGGCTTCTTGTGGGCGAAGGTGTTGCGTGCGCGCCAGCGGGCGAAGCCGGGGTGCTCCGCGTCGAGCCGGGCTAGGGACTCGTCGAGGTCGTCGAGGGCCTTGTAGGCCGGATCGACGAAATGCGCGGCGACGCGCTGGACTTCCGCCTCGGTGAGGGTGCTCGGTCCGTCCTTGAGGTTGGCCCATTCGGCCTCGACGCGCTCGGCGAAGACTTCCGGGGTCAGCGCCTTGACCAGGATCTTGATCCGCGCCTTGTACTTGTTGTCGCGCCGGCCATAGCGGTTGTAGACGCGCAGGATGGCATCCAGGTAGCCGAGCAGGTGCTGCCAGGGCAGGAATTCATTGATGAAGCTGCCGACGATGGGGGTTCGGCCCAGGCCGCCGCCGACCGAGACGCGGAAGCCGAGCTCGCCGGCCTCGTTCTTCACCGCCTCCAGGCCGATGTCGTGCACTTCGATGGCGGCACGGTCGCTCACCGCGCCGTTCACCGCGATCTTGAACTTGCGCGGCAGGTGGGCGAACTCGGGGTGGAAGGTCGACCATTGGCGGATGATCTCGCACCAGGGGCGCGGGTCCACCAGCTCGTCGCGGGCGACGCCGGCGAACTGGTCGGTGGTGGTGTTGCGGATGCAGTTGCCGCTGGTCTGAATCGCGTGCATCTGCACGGTGGCCAGCTCGGCGAGGATTTCCGGCACGTCTTCCAGCTCCGGCCAGTTGAACTGCACGTTCTGCCGGGTGCTGATGTGGGCGTAGCCCTTGTCGTAGTCGCGGGCGATCTGCGCCAGCTTGCGCAGTTGGCGCGAGGAGAGCAGGCCATAGGGAACGGCGATGCGCAGCATCGGGGCATAGCGCTGGATATAGAGACCGTTCTGCAGGCGCAGCGGGCGGAACTCCTCACCGGTCAATTCACCCGCCAGGTAACGGCGGGTCTGGTCGCGGAACTGCTTGACGCGGTCCTCGACGATCCGTTGGTCGTACTCGTCGTATACGTACATGAATATTCCTGCTGTCAGGCTATGCGGCTTACTGCGTTAACCAGCGCGCACGGCTACGCGCTCCACGCGGAGTGGGCGCACGATACCAGTTCATATTTATGCGTAAAAGTGATGTTTGAGTATATGGTAAGAACCAAAAAGCCTAAGTCGCCAGGCAAGCATAACCGCTTCGCAACGGCGCCTTTCTTGAGCGATGGGCGGCGCTGGTCTTAACTGGAGAGTGCCTTTCGATGTCTTCGTCCCGATACCCACAAGAAACAGGGGGAGTCATGAGCGAGCCGAGCAAAACCCAGGAAAACCGCGACAGCGTGGTCGACGCCCGCGCGGCCTTCGTCCTGATCCTGCTGGTGGTGGCTACCGCGGTGTTCTGGGTCAGCCACCAGTGAAAGCCCGCCTCGGCGGCGCAGAGGTCACAGGCCGCTGAGGCTCAGCACCAGTTTCACGATCCCGGCCAGCAACAGCACGAACACCAGGGTGAAGAGCAGGCCCAGCATGATGAAGTGCACGGGCTTGCCGTGGGTGAAGTCGCGGGCGCGGTTTCGCCCGCTCTGTACGCCGAAGGCGGCAGCCATCACGCTATGCAGCATCTGCCAGAAGGTCGGCGGCTTCTGGTTCGGTTCTTCCGTCTCGATACCCATCGGTGGTCCTCCCTTTTCCATACCTGCCCTGAGAGTCTAGACCCTTGGCGGGAGGAGGGTGGCTTCAGGCCTGGCGGGCGGGGATGCGCCGTTCCACCGTGCCCTGCGTGGCCCTGGCGCGCAGTTGCCCGCAGCCGCCGTCGATGTCCTGGCCGGCCGAGTTGCGCACCTTGGTCAGCACGCCGCGGCTGTGCAGGTAGCGCACCAGCTCGACGATCCGCTCCCCGCTCGGGCGCCGGTAGGCGTCGCCGTCCATGCTGTTGTAGGGGATCAGGTTCATCACCGCGAAGCGGCCCTTGAGCAGGCGCAGGATGCCGTCCATTTCCTCCAGGCTGTCGTTGATCCCTTCGAGCAGGGTCCATTGGTACTGGATCGGATAGTCGACCCGGCGGGCGTAGGCCTCGCCGGCTTCCACCAGTTCTTCCGGGCTCAGCGGCGGCGCCTTGGGCAACAGTTGCCGGCGCAGTTCGGCGCGGGTGCTGTGCAGGGACAGGGCGAGGGCGGGCTTCACCCGTTGCCGGGGCAGGCGCTCGAACACGCGGGGATCGCCGACGGTGGAGAACACCAGGTTCTTGTGGCCGATGCCGCCATCGGTGCCGAGCAGGTCGATGGCTTCGAGGACGTTGTCGAGGTTGTGCGCCGGCTCGCCCATGCCCATGAACACCACTTTCTTCACCGCTCGCCGACGGCGCGCCAGGACCACCTGGGCGACCATCTCCAGGCTGCCGACCTGGCGCAGCAGGCCGCTGCGGCCGGTCATGCAGAACACGCAGCCGACCGCGCAGCCGACCTGGGTCGAGACGCACAGCCCACCGCGCGGCAGCAGCACGCTTTCCACCATCTGCCGGTCGGCCAGTTCCACCAGCAGGCGCGACGAGCCGTCGCTCGCCGGATGCTCGCTGTGCAGGCGGGCGATGCCTTCCAGTTCCGCTGCTACCTGGGGCAGACCATGGCGTACGCCCAGCGGCAGGAAGTCCTCGGCCCGCTGGCGGGCGGTGCAGGCATCGAGGGCGCGGCCCTGCAGCCAGGCGCGGACGATCCTCCCGCAATGCAGGGGCTTGGCGCCGAGATCGGCGAGGCGCTGGTGGAGGTCTTGGCTACGCATGGGGCGCGCATCCTACCATTGCCCGTCATGAGGCGGTATGGCCGGCGCCGACGTGCTATCGTTGCGCTCCGCTCCACCGCAGCAACGGAACCGTTCCATGAAATTCGTCCACCAGCGCGAACACCTCAACGAAGACGACATCGTGGTCATCGAGTGCTCGCAGCAATGCAATATCCGCCTGATGAACGACGCCAATTTCCGCAGTTTCAAGAATGGCGGGCGGCATAGCTACCATGGCGGCGCCTTCGACCGCTTCCCGGCGAAGATCAAGGTGCCCAGCACCGGGTTCTGGAACATCACCATCGATACCGTGACCCGGCGCCCGATCAGCGTGACGCGCAAGCCGAACTTCAAGTGGTCGATCAAGTTCGTGCGCCGTTCCGGTTCGCAGTTCACCTGAGGGCGCGCGTCCCATGAGTGCGAAAATGGACGAGCAGGCGCTTCTGGCGTTGCTCCGCGAGCTGGCCATCGACAGCCAGCGGGTCGAGCATCCCGCGATCGCCTCCATCGAGGAATATTACGCGCAGGGCATCGAATTGCCCGACCAGGGCATCAAGAACCTGTTCCTGCGCAACCGCAAGGGTACTCGCCACTACCTGGTGCTGCTCGACGAGCGCAAGGAGGCCGACCTGCCGGGCATCGCCGAACAGATCGGCGAAAGCCGCCTGTCGTTCGCCTCGGTCGAGCGCCTGCGCGAATACCTCGGCGTTGAACTGGGCTGCGTGACGCCTTTCGCGCTGGTCAACGATCCGCAGCACAGGGTCGAGGTGTTGCTCGACGATGCCATCCGCCAGGACCAGTTGCTCGGTTTCCACCCGTTGGTGAATACCGCCACCGAGTGCATCCGCTACGCAGACCTGCTGGCTTTCCTCGCCCACACGGGGCATGAACCGCGCCTGATCCGGGTGTAGGTCGCAGCTTCGCGCCTGCCGGCGCCAGGCCAGGTCATGCCGGCGCCGGTTTCACTCGAAGAAGTTGTGCCAGCAGTCGCTCAACGGGCCGACCTCGAAGGTCTTGCACCAGAGTTGGGCTTCCAGCCACAGGCGGGCGCTTTCCCGGTCCGCCTCGTCCAGGCTGCCGACCCGCGCCAGGCACAGGTAGCCGCTGATCTCCGCCTGTTCCGGCGAGCCGCCACCGCCGAACACCCAGCCCTGGGCCTCGACGAAGTCGATCAGATGGTCCAGCGCATCGTCGTGGGAGAGGGCGTTGCGGTCGTAGGTCAGTTCGAAGCTGAAGCCGAACTCCTGGAACTCGCCCAGGCGCAGTTTCTTGCGCAGGCGGCGCTTGCGCGGCTTTTCCATCTGCTCGGGAGTGAGGAATTTCATCGTCGCCTTCCTGGTCAGTCATCGTAGCCAAGGTTCGGCGCCAGCCAGCGCTCGCTGACGCTGGCTTCCTGGCCCTTGCGCTGGCTGTAACGTTCCACCTGGTCCTTGTCGATCTTGCCGACCGCGAAGTACTGCGCCTGCGGGTGGGCGAAATACCAACCGCTGACCGCCGCGGCCGGGAACATCGCGTAGTGCTCGGTCAGGCTGACGCCGGACAGGCCCTGCGGATCGAGCAGTTCGAACAGAGTGCCTTTCTCGGTATGGTCGGGGCAGGCCGGGTAGCCCGGTGCCGGGCGGATGCCGACGTATTGCTCCTTGATCAAGGCCTCGTTGTCGAGGTGCTCGTCGCGGGCGTAGCCCCAGTACTCCTTGCGCACCCGCTCGTGCAGCCACTCGGCGCAGGCTTCGGCGAGGCGGTCGGCGAGCGCCTTGACCATGATGCTGTTGTAGTCGTCGCCCTTGGCTTCGTACGCCTTGGCCACTTCCTCGGCGCCGATCCCGGCGGTGGTGATGAAGCCGCCGATGTAGTCGCGCACGCCGCTTTCCTTCGGCGCGACGAAATCGGCCAGCGACAGGTTCGGCTTGCCGTCCGGCTTGATCGTCTGCTGCCGCAGGTGGTGCAGGGTGGCGAGGGTCTCGCCATCGGCGCCGTAGACCTCCAGGTCGTCGTGCTCGACCTGGTTGGCCGGCCAGAAGCCGAACACCGCGCGGGCCTTGATCAGCTTCTCGTCGATCAGCTTCTTCAGCATCGCCTGGGCGTCGTTGAACAACGAGGTGGCGGCCTCGCCGACCACCTCGTCGGTGAGGATGCGCGGGTACTTGCCGGCCAGGTCCCAGGAAATGAAGAACGGCGTCCAGTCGATGTACTCGGCGAGCACCGCGAGGTCGATCTCGTCGAGCACCCTGACGCCGGTGAAGGAAGGCGTCGGCGCCTGGTAGCCGGCCCAGTCGAACGCCGGCTTGTTGGCGATCGCCTGTTCGTAGCTCAGCCGCTCGGTGCGGGCGCTGCGGTTGGCCGTGCGTTCGCGGACCACCGCGTAGTCGGCGCGGGTGCGGGCCACGTAGTCGGCCTTCAGCTCCTTGGACAGCAGGCTGGTGGCCACGCCTACCGCGCGCGAGGCGTCGGTGACGTAGACCACCGCGTCGTTGCTGTACTGCGGATCGATCTTCACCGCGGTATGCGCCTTCGAGGTAGTGGCGCCGCCGATCATCAGCGGCAACTGGAAATTCTGCCGCTGCATTTCCTTGGCGACGTGGACCATCTCGTCCAGCGACGGCGTGATCAGGCCAGACAGGCCGATGATGTCGCATTTCTCGGCGATGGCGGTCTGCAGGATCTTCTCCGCCGGCACCATCACGCCGAGGTCGACCACGTCATAGCCGTTGCAGCCGAGCACCACGCCGACGATGTTCTTGCCGATGTCGTGCACGTCGCCCTTCACCGTGGCCATCAGGATCTTGCCCTTGGCTTCCGGCTTGTCGCCTTTCTCCGCCTCGATGAAGGGAATCAGGTGGGCCACCGCCTGCTTCATCACTCGCGCGGACTTGACCACCTGCGGGAGGAACATCTTGCCGGCGCCGAACAGGTCGCCGACCACGTTCATCCCGGACATCAGCGGACCTTCGATGACCTCGATGGGACGCGCACACTGCTGGCGGCATTCCTCGGTGTCCTCGACGATCCAGGTGGTGATGCCCTTGACCAGCGCATGCTCGAGGCGCTTCTCGACGCTGTAGCTGCGCCATTCCTCGTCCTCGGCCTCCTTGACCGCGCCGCCGCCCTTGTAGTCGTCGGCGATCGCCAGCAGGGCCTCGGTGGCCTCGGGCGTGCGGTTGAGCACCACGTCCTCGACCCGGTCGCGCAGCGCTTTCGGAATCTCGTCGTAGATTTCCAGCTGGCCGGCGTTGACGATGCCCATGGTCAGGCCGTTGCGGATCGCGTAGTAGAGGAACACCGAGTGGATCGCCTCGCGTACCGGGTTGTTGCCGCGGAACGAGAAGGACACGTTGGACACCCCGCCCGAGCTCAGGGCGTAGGGGAGGTTGTCGCGGATGTAGGCGCAGGCGTTGATGAAATCGACCGCGTAGTTGTTGTGTTCCTCGATGCCGGTGGCGATGGCGAAGATGTTCGCATCGAAGATGATGTCTTCCGGTGGGAAGCCGACTTCGTCGACCAGGATGTCGTAGGAGCGCTTGCAGATTTCTTCCTTGCGCGCCTGGGTGTCGGCCTGGCCGTCCTCGTCGAAGGCCATCACCACCACCGCGGCGCCGTAGCGCTTGCACAGGCGGGCATGGTGCTTGAAGGCCTCGACGCCTTCCTTCATCGAGATCGAGTTGACGATGCCCTTGCCCTGGATGCACTTCAGGCCGGCCTCGATCACTTCCCACTTGGAGGAGTCGATCATGATCGGCACGCGCGAGATGTCGGGCTCGGAGGCGATCAGGTTGAGGAAGGTGACCATGGCCGCCTTCGAGTCCAGCATGCCTTCGTCCATGTTGATGTCGATCACCTGGGCGCCGGCTTCCACCTGCTGCTGGGCGACCTCGAGAGCTTCCGCGTAGTTTTCCTCGCGGATCAGCCGGGCGAACTTGGCCGAACCGGTGATGTTGGTGCGCTCGCCGACGTTGACGAACAGCGAGCTGCGGTCGATGGTGAACGGCTCCAGGCCGGACAGGCGACAGGCCCGGGGAATCTCCGGGATGGCCCGCGGCGGGTACTTGGCCACTGCCTTGGCGATCGCCTCGATGTGCGCCGGGGTGGTGCCGCAGCAGCCGCCGACGATATTGAGGAAGCCGGCGGCGGCGAATTCCTCGACCACCACGGCCATTTCCGCCGGCGATTCGTCGTATTCGCCGAAGGCGTTCGGCAGGCCGGCGTTGGGGTGGGCCGAGACATGAGTGTCGGCCTTGGTCGACAGTTCCTCGATGTACGGCCGCAATTCCTTGGCGCCGAGGGCGCAGTTCAGGCCTACCGAGATCGGCCGGGCATGCCGCACCGAGTTCCAGAAGGCCTCGGTGGTCTGGCCCGACAGGGTGCGGCCGGAGGCGTCGGTGATGGTTCCGGAGATCATGATCGGCAGCTCCACGCCGAGTTCCTCGAACACGCCCTGGACGGCGAAGATCGCCGCCTTGGCGTTGAGGGTGTCGAAGATGGTCTCGATCAGGATCAGGTCGGCGCCGCCTTCGATCAGGCCGCGGGTCGCCTCGACGTAGTTCTCCACCAGTTCGTCGAAGGTGACGTTGCGGTAGCCGGGGTTGTTCACGTCCGGGGAAATCGAGCAGGTGCGGCTGGTCGGGCCGAGCACACCGGCGACGAAACGCGGCTTGTCCGGGGTCTCGGCGGTCTTCGCGTCCGCCACCTGGCGGGCCAGGCGCGCCCCTTCGACGTTGAGTTCGTAGGCCAGCGACTGCATGCCGTAGTCGGCCTGGGACACCTGGGTGGCGTTGAAGGTGTTGGTCTCGAGGATGTCGGCGCCGGCGTCGAGGTAGGCCTTCTCGATGGCCTGGATCACGTCCGGGCGGCTCAGCAGCAAGAGGTCGTTGTTGCCTTTCACGTCGCTCGGCCAGTCGGCGAAGCGCTCGCCGCGGTAGTCGGCCTCTTCCAGCTTGTAGCTCTGGATCATGGTGCCCATGCCGCCATCGAGGATCAGGATACGTTCCCTGAGGGCGTGCTGGAGGGCTTGCAGGCGGGCGCTGCGATCGGTGAGCGGGCTGGACATGGATGGACCTGGCGTCAGTGGGCGGAAAGGTGAAAAGCATAACAAAGGCAGGGGCTTTCCGGCCGGGGGTGGTCGGATCATGAATTTCATTCAAGTTGAAGGATGTTCATTCGCGGGCCGGAAAAATCCCTGGCGCCGTTTTGTCGCAGTATACGGGCGGAATGCGGAGGTCGGAGTGCGCAGGCAGGCGGCGAAGGGACGGGCGAGTGGAGTCGGGATGCTCGTGGGGAATCGTGCTGCGAATGAGTCTGGCTCATTCGCAGCACGGCCTGAATCAACTGGCCCTGGGCAGGCTGCAACTGGCCAGGGAGTAGACGTAGTAGTTGAGGCGGTCGCGGTCGGTGCGATTCCACACCTGGCCGACCGACTTCAGGCCCTGGCTCTGGCCGACCGCGCCGGCGATGCTGCCGCACCAGCACATCGGGTACTTCTGCCGATACAGCGGACCGCTGATGACCACCGCGACGTGCCCGTAGGTGCGGCCCTTCAGGCCGGCGATCACCAGGAAGCCCTGGGCCGCCTTCTGCGCGGCCTCGGCGCCGGAGGCGAGCTTGGTCCAGCTCTGCTCCAGGCCGTCGACCATGGCGTTGGCGTTGCCGCGGGGCATCGGTACGCCCAGCTCGGCGGCCACCGACTGGACGAAGCCGGAACAGTTGTCCTTGTTCGGGGTGCCGGCCAGGTAGCTCTTGTCCCAGCTGTTCTTGCAGGCGTTGACGATGCATTGATCGAGACTGTCCATGTATCACCTATGCGTGTCGATAAGGGGCGCTCCGGCCCGGATCATTTCTTTGCGGTCTGGCAGAACGGCGCGAGGGAACGCGTCACGATCTTCGCGCAGCTGTCGACGGATTCGCCCGAGCATTTCTCTCCCAGGCGCAGCCCGTCCTTGTCCACCGCCCAGCGCTGGCCGGAGATGTCCTCGCGGTGCACCACCTTGCAGGTGGCGCTGTCGTAGGACACCAGCTCGGCGCTGGAGCCGCTGAATTCATGCATCAGCACGCGCCGGCCGTCCTGGCTCAGGAACACGCCGCCGCGCGACCAGATGCCGCCGTCCTCTATGCGGCAATCGTTGCCGCTGTCGCGGTCGGCCAGGTAGACCGGCGGTTCGGGAAAGGCATCGGGGTTGTCGTCGTTGGGATCCTCGTTGCTGAACATCACGCGGACGTGCTCGTCCTCGCCGCCGAACATGTTCGGCGAGCCGAACTGGGGCACGATTTCCAGCTGGGTGAAAGTACAGTCCGCCGCCTGGGCCGAAAGGCTCAGGAAGAGAGCGGCGAAGCTGCCGGCGAGCAGTTTCATGGGGCGGGTTCTCCGTTGGGCCGCCAGGGCGGCGAAAGGATGGACCAGGCCGCGCCGGGCGCGAACGGAAGCGCCGCCTGACGACAGCAGGCGGAAAGCGGCGAAGAGGGGACGTGGGGCGCACGCGAACCGGCGCGGATGGGGCGCGGCGAGTCGAAACATATCCCTGTTTCCTCGAAGTCATCGTCCTTGATCGCCAGGGCGGGCCTGGGAGCCCGGCTAGCATACGTGGCGGCCGAAGCCGGTGGAATGCTGGCGAAATGGCGGCTCATATCCGGGGCGCGTTCGCCCGCCGTTGTGAAAGTGCGGCGCAGAGAGGCGGGTTTGCTAGAATCGCCCGTCGCCGAGTGAGGAGTGGTTCATGTTGCCAAGACCGTTGGTTGGGTTGGCCTTCGTTTTGTCGTCTTTTATCCAGTCTGTTTCCGCTGCTGAAATTTCCTATAGCCGTGACGTCCAGCCGATCTTTACCGCCAAGTGCGTCGCCTGCCACGCCTGCTACGATTCGCCCTGCCAGCTCAACCTGAGCAGCGCCGAGGGCGCGCAGCGCGGCGCCAACCAACTGCCGGTCTACGACGGCACGCGGACCAAGGCGCAGGAAACCACCCGCCTGTACCTCGATGCGCACGGTGCCGACGCCTGGCGGCGCAAGGACTTCTGGTCGGTGCTCGAATCGCAGGACGGCCAGGCCGCACTGATGGCGCGGATGCTCGAGCTTGGCCACAGCCAGCCGTTGCAGCCGAATGCGAAGATCCCCGAAGGCCTGGACATTTCGATCAACCGCGCCAACCAGTGCCCGACGCCGGCCAGCATCGATGCGTTCATCCGCAAGAACCCAGGTTCCGGCATGCCTTTCGCGGTGGCCGGGCTGAGCGACGACGAATACGCCACCTTGCAGAAGTGGCTGGCCGCGGGCGCCCCGGTCGACCAGCAGCCGTTGCGGCCGACCGCCGCCGAGGCGCGCCAGGTGGCCAGCTGGGAGCGTTTCCTCAACCAGCCTGGGGCCAAGCAGAGCCTGGTCTCGCGCTGGCTCTACGAGCACCTGTTCCTGGCGCACCTGTATTTCCCGGAGCAGGGCGCGCCCGGCCACTTCTTCCAGCTGGTGCGTTCGCGCACGCCCAGCGGCCAGCCGATCGACCCGATCCCGACCCGGCGTCCCAACGACGATCCGGGCAACAGCTTCTATTACCGCCTCTGGCCGATCCAGGGCGTGATCGTACACAAGACGCACATCACCTATCCGCTGACGGCGAAGAAGCTGGAACGCGTCCAGGAGCTGTTCTTCGGCACCCAGTGGAACACCGACAAGGTTCCCGGCTACGGCGTGCAGAGCCGTGCCAACCCGTTCGCCACCTTCGCCGCGATCCCGCCACGGGCGCGCTACCAGTTCATGCTGGACAACGCCGAATACTTCACCCGTACCTTCATCCGCGGGCCGGTGTGCCGTGGACAGATCGCCACCGACGTGATCCGCGACAACTTCTGGGTGGTATTCCAGGACCCCGAGCAGGACCTGTTCGTCACCGACGCCAACTTCCGCGCGCAGAGCGAGCCGCTGCTGGCCTTGCCGGGGCAGATCGACGAGCTGAAGAACCTGCTCGGCCTGTGGAGCGCCTACCGGGACAAGCGCAACGAGTACGAAGACCTGCGCCAGGACGTCTACGCCGACGCGCCGCCGCCGACCTGGAACACGCTCTGGCACGGCAACGACAACGCCCTGCTGAGCATCTTCCGCCAGTTCGACAGCGCCTCGGTGCGCAAGGGCCTGCTTGGCGAGGTACCGCAGACCCTGTGGCTGATGGACTATCCGCTGTTCGAGCGAACCTACTACGGGCTGGTGGTGAACTTCGATGTCTTCGGCAACGTCTCGCACCAGGCGCAGACGCGGCTGTACTTCGACCTGATCCGCAACGGCGCCGAGCAGAACTTCCTCCGCCTGATGCCGGTCGACGCGCGCCAGCCGTTGCTCGACGACTGGTACCAGAACAGCGGCAAGCTGAAGATGTGGATGGACTACCAGGCCTTCGACGACGACACGCCGAGCGCGCTGGGATTGCCGGAGAAGCAGCCGAAGAAGGCCTTCGCCGAAGAACTGCTGCGTCGCTACGGCGACCTCAATGCGCGTCCCGACCCGATCAACCGCTGCCTGGACGGCAACTGCTATCGACCGGGCATCGACCGCGAACTGCAGGACGCCGAGCAGGCCTTCAGTCGCCTGGTGAGCCGGCCGGCGGCCGGCCTCAAGGTCATCGAGCGCTTCCCCGAGGCGACCATGCTGCGGATACGTACGTCCAGCGGCAAGCGCGAGGTCTATACCGTGCTGCGCAACCGCGCGCACAGCAATGTCGCCTTCATGCTCGGCGAGTCGCTGCGCTACCAGCCGGGCCTGGACACCCTGACGATCTACCCGGGCGTGCTGTCCAGCTACCCGAACTTCATGTTCGATCTGCCGGCGACGGATGCCGAGGCCTTCGTCGGCGCCCTGGAGGCGGCGAAGAGCGGCGAGGACTTCGACAAGGTGGTCGAACGCTGGGGCGTGCGCCGCAGCAATCCGCAGTTCTGGAGCTACTTCCACGATCTCGAGGCGTACATCCGCGAAACCGAGCCGGTCGAGGCGGGCGCACTGGACATGAACCGCTACGAGAACCTCTGAGTCTCGCGACCCGCTCCACAAGGGGCGGGTCGGTTATCGCGAATTATTCCTACTAATTTACTAGGGCTTTATCCGCAAGTACCGATTGGCGTAAACTGTCGGCATATTTGCGAGGAGTTGCCATGAGCGCCATCACCATTACCGAAGCTGCCCAAGCGTATCTGGCCGAGTTGCTGGAGAAGCAGAGCACCCCGGGTATCGGCATTCGTATCTTCATCACCCAGCCGGGTACCCAGTACGCGGAAACCTGCATCGCCTACTGCAAGCCGGGCGAGGAAAAGGTCGAGGACACCGCCATCGCCCTGAAGGACTTCACTGCCTGGATCGATGCGGTCAGCGAGCCCTTCCTCGAAGATGCGGTGGTGGACTACGCCACCGACCGCATGGGCGGCCAGTTGACCATCAAGGCGCCGAACGCCAAGGTGCCGATGGTCAACGAGGACAGCCCGATCACCGAACGCATCAACTACTACCTGCAGACCGAGATCAATCCCGGGCTGGCCAGCCACGGCGGACAGGTGAGCCTGGTCGACGTGGTCGAGGACAACATCGCCGTGTTGCGTTTCGGCGGCGGTTGCCAGGGCTGCGGGATGGTCGACATGACCCTCAAGGATGGCGTCGAGAAGACCCTGATCGAGCGTATTCCCGAACTGAAGGGCGTGCGTGACGTGACCGACCACAGCAACAAGGAGAACGCCTACTACTGAGGCGTTTCCGTAAAGCAGAAGAGGCGACCGCAAGGTCGCCTTTTTCGTTGCCGGCGTTTCAGCGCGACAGCGTCCGCGTTCGTCGTACCGGCCAGAGCAGTGCCAGCGCCACCAGCAGCGCCGGCCAGACCAGCAGGTTCACCGCGTTCCAGCCAAGGCTGGTGATCAGGGCGCCGGAGCCGAACGACATCAGCGCCGCCACCAGGCTGTTGCCTTGCTCCATCAATCCTTGCGCGGCGCCGCGCTCGCTTTCGGCGTGGCCCTCGCCGAGCAGGGTGGTGCCGGCGATGAGCATCAGGTTCCAGCCGCTGCCCAGGGCCAGCGAACTGAGCAGGAAATGCGTGACCGACTGCCCGTCCAGGGCGATGCCGGCACTTGCGGCGAGCAGGAACGCGCCGAGCAGGGCGACGCGACGGTTGCCGATGCGGTCGACCAGCGGTCCGGCGAAGAACGCCGGAAGGAACATTCCCAGCACGTGCCATTGGATGACCCGACTCGACTGTTCCAGCGGCAGGCCGCAGAAGCTCATGGCCAGCGGCGTGGCGTTCATGATCAGGATCATCAACCCGTGTCCGGCCGCGGTGCAGGCGATGGCCGCGCGGACCACCGGCCGCCGCAACAGGCCGCCTATGTCGCGCCAGGCGAGTCGTGCCGGGCGTGGCGCCTGGCCTTCGCGGAGCAGGGCCATCAGCAGCAGGCCGGCGAGGGCCAGCACGGCGATCAGCAGATAGGCGCCGACGAAGGGCTGGGCCAGCGCGTTGCGTGACCACAGCGCCAGGCTCGGCGCCAGCAGCGCGGCGAGTACTCCGCCGGCGAGCACGTAGGCGCTGGCGCGGCCTTTCCGCCCGGCATCCACCGCCTCCAGCGCGGCGAACCGGTAGTACATGGCCGAGGCCTGGTAGACCCCGATGCCCAGCGCGCCGAGACAGAACCAGAGGAAATCGCCAGTCCAGACACCGGCGGCGCAGACCAGGCCGCCGAGCACGCCGCCGCCGGCGCCGAGCATCAGCCCGGGACGTCGGCCGTGGCGCTGCATGAAGTGCGACAACGGCTGCACCGCCAGCAGGTTGCCCAGCACCAGCAGGGCCAGGGGCAGGGTGGCCAGGCTGTTCAACGGCGCCAGCTGGACGCCGACCAGGGCGGTCAGGGTTATGCCGATCAGCGAGCAGGACCAGTACAGGGCCTGGCCGCAGAACAGCAGGAGCAGGGTCGGGTTGCGTAGCAGCATGGCGTCACTCCGGACAACCGCCGGGCCTGACGACGCGTCGGCTGGAGGCGGGGTGACGGGCTAGCGCATCCCGCGGACGCCTTGGCCGGGCCAGCAGTTCGCCGCCGCAGTTCGGGCACTGGCCGCCCAGGCGGACCGTCGCGCAGTCGCGGCAGAAGGTGCACTCGAAGGTGCAGATCAGCGCGTCGCCGCTGTCGCCGGGCAGGTCGCGGTCGCAGCACTCGCAGTTGGGGCGCAGTTCCAGCATGGGAAGGTCCTCGGTGGGAGCGTCAGGCCAGCATGCCGAAGCGTTCGGCGTATTCCTGGGGGCTGACCGAAAGATGCTTGTGGAACGTCCGCCGGAGGTTTTCCGGATGGCCGAAGCCGCACAGCCGGGACACCGTGGCGATCGACGCCTGGGCGTCCTGCAGCAGGGCGCGCGCGGCCTCCAGGCGAACCCGCTCGACGTAGCGACCGGGCGCCACGCCCAGTTCCTGGAGAAATACCCGGGACAGCGTACGCGGGCTCATGCAGGCCTGGTCGGCGAGGGCTTCCAGGGACAGGTCGCCGGCGAGGTTGGCGGGAATCCACTCCAGCAGCGCGGCCAGACGCGGGGTGCGGCTCGGTTCCGGGGTCAGCCAGGCGCTGAACTGGGCCTGGCCGCCAGGACGCTTGAGGAACATCACCAGGCGTCGCGCGACGCTGAGCGCCAGGCTGCGGCCGAGGTCGGCCTCGACCAGCGCCAGGGCCAGGTCGATTCCCGCCGTGACGCCGGCCGAGGTGAAGATGTGGGCGTCGCCGTCGCGGCACCGCGGGTCGTAGGTGTGCAGGCGGTCGCCTTGCACATGGACGCCGGGAAACCCCTGGCGCAGCGTCGCCACGTCGGCCCAGTGGGTGGTCGCCGGGCGCCCGTCGAGAACCCCGGCGGCGGCCAGGATCAGCGCTCCCGAACACACCGAGCCGAGCCGCCGTATGCACGGTTCGGCGGCTTTCAGCCAGGCGAGCAGGTCGGCGTTGCGGGTCTGCGCCTCGACACCGAGGCCGCCGGGCACCAACAGGGTGTCCAGGCTTTCCGGCGGACAGTCGCGCCAGGCGAGGTCGGCGCAGATGCGGATGCCCGCGGAACTGGGCACCGCTTCGCTACGCTCGCCGAGCACCTGTATCCGGTAGAAAGGCGGCAGGCCCTGGCGCTGGCGTTCGACGTTGGCCGAGGCGAATACCTGCAGCGGTCCGGTCACGTCCAGGCTCATCACGTCGGGATAGATCAGGCAGGCAATCAGGCGCGGTTCGGGCATGGCACAACCTCATGGCGATGGCGGCAGTCTGGCGTCCTTCGGGCCTGGCCGCAATGCCAGTCGGCCCACGGATCTTGCCATTCGCTCGCCCGGGGCGTCCCGCTGCGCCGATGGTTGGTATCGCCTCGGCACGCCGCATGCCCTATTGTCTGGTAACGGGTGATGGCTTTTTGACTCATCGCTGCAGAGGCGCCAGGGTATTGTCGTCCAGGCCTGTTTCAGCGTTCGGTCCGAGGTAGGGGAGTCAGCATGCTTGCACGCGACAGCCTGGTACAGGCTGGTCTGCCGGATAATCCGTATGCGCGCCAGTTGCGCAACGGCTTTCGTTGGTTGCGGTTCGAAAAGGAGCTGGAAAACGAGTTTCGCGAGTTTCTCAGCTGGAACTCGCTGATGCAGCGGCGCGCTGCCATCGGGGTGGCGTTCCTGATCTGGGCACTGTTCATCGTGGCCGACTGGATGATGGTGGACATCCGCCTGCACCCCAGCCTGTTCGAGCAACTGCTGGGCGTGCGCCTGGGAATGATCGGCCTACTGCTGGTGGTCTGGCCGGCGGCCTTCCTGCCCAGCCTGCGCAAGGTCGGCGATGCCATCGCGCCCTACTGCCTGCTGCTGATCAACCTGGCGGTGCTGGCCTGCGACGTGCTGTTCGAGTGGCATGGGGTGCCGCGCTTCACCCAACTGGGCGCGACCCTGGGCATCCTCGCGGTGTTCTTCCCGCTCGGCCTGGCGTTCTGGGCCTGCGTGCGCCTGGCGTTGCTGTGCCTGGCCCTGAACCTGGCGGTATTCCTGCTTTTCGGCGGCGAAGAGAACCTGCGTACCAACCTGCTGAATACGCTCTACAACGGCCTGGTGGTCCTGATCTGTTCGTTCGCCCTGTACCTGCAGGACTACGCCCAGCGCGAGCAGTTCCTCGGCCGGCGGCTGCTGGGCATGATGGCCGAACAGGACAGCCTCACCGGCCTGGTCAACCGGCGCTACTACGAGCTGCTCGCCCAGCGGGCCCTGGAGCAGGGCGCCCGCGAAGAAAAGGGAGTGGCGCTGATCCTGGTGGATGTCGACGACTTCAAGGCCTACAACGACCACTACGGGCATCCGGCCGGCGATGCCGCCCTGCGCCAGCTTGGCGTCGTGCTCCGGCAGGGCGCGCGGCGGCCGCTGGATATCGCCGCGCGCCTGGGCGGGGAGGAGTTCGCCGTGTTGCTCTACGACAGCGAGGAGGGCAACACCCTGGCCATCGCCGAGCGCCTGCGGCAGGCGGTGGAGGCGCTGGGCATCGAGCACCTGGGCTCCAGCGCCGGCCCCTGCCTGACCATCAGCCTGGGGGTGGCCTATTCGACCTCCGGCATGGGCCTGGACGCGCTCTATCGCGAGGCCGACCGCGCGCTCTACGAGGCCAAGGATGCAGGGCGCAACGCGGTGCGCGTGGCGTTCCGGCAGCACGACCGCCTCGAATAGAGGAAACGAAAAAGGCGCCCATGGGCGCCTTTCGTCGTATGGAGCGGCTCAGCCTTGGCTGGGCATACTCCAGTCCTGCAGGTTGTAGCCGTTGTGGCTGAGTTCTTCGCGTGCCTGTTGCAGCAGGCCGGCAAGCTGCTCCGGATCGGAGTAGGCGGAGCTCGGAATGCGCGCACGGCCCAGCAGGCGGGTGCCGGTGCGATCGACTACGGACAGGCTCAGGCCGCCGTCACTGCCTAGCTCGGACCAGGCAACGCACTGGTATGGCTGGAAGGCGCGCCCGGTGATCAGCAAAGCCTCGTTGAAACGGAGCGTAGCGTTCATGGGAGTCGGTCTCTCTCGTTCATGTCTGTGTGGAACATGGGTGGCGCTTCCCGGCTCCACCGTGTTCGGTCACGCTAACTGATGCTTTCGAAAGCGAAAAAGTCACGGCGTGGCGCGTTTGTGCAACAGGTTGTCGCTTTTTCGAAGGGTTTTAGCGTGCCGAAGCGGCTAGGCGCGGTGTTTTGTCGCAGAACTCCAGGAGGGCGGCCAGGCCGCCTTGCGCTCGCCGCCCGCGCCTGCACAGCCTAGAATGGCGGCCCACCTGTGGCAGCGGACCGCTTCGCATGGATATCGACCTCGCCCGTACCTTCCTGGAGATCGCCCGCAGCGGTAGCTTCGTCGCTGCCGCGGAACGCCTGCACCTGACCCAGACCGCCGTCACCGCGCGCATCCAGAACCTCGAAGGGCAACTCGGCTGCCGGCTGTTCGTGCGCAACCGCGCGGGCGCGCGCCTGACCGCCGACGGCGAGCACTTCCTCGGCTACGCCAGCCAACTGGTGCAGACCTGGGATGCGGCGCGACGCGACCTGCCGCTGCCGGACGGCTTCCGCAACCTGCTCAACCTCGGCGGCGAGGTCAGCCTGTGCAATCCGCTGCTGCTGAACTGGATGCGGCGCCTGCGCGAGGCGATTCCCGGCCACGCCGTGCGGGTCGAGATCGGCCAGGGTGCCGACCTGCTCAAGCAACTGGAGCAGGGCGCGCTGGACGCCGCGCTGGTCTACCAGCCGGAATACTGGCCGGGGCTGCAGGTCGAGCAGTTGCTGGAGGAAAAGCTGGTGATGGTGCGTTCCGTGCTATCCGCGGAGCCTTATCTGTATGTCGACTGGGGCCCGGATTTCCGCAGCCAGCACGATGCCGCGCTGCCGGACCGGGCCAAGGCCGCGCTGGCCTGCAACCTCGGTCCGCTGGCCCTGCAGTACATCATGCAGAACGGCGGCAGCGGTTATTTCCGTACCCGGGTGGTGAGCAGTTACCTGGATGGCGGCACCCTGCAACGGGTCGAGCAGGCGCCGGAGTTCGCCTACCCGACCTACCTGGTGTACTCCCGCGAGCGCCTGTCGCCGACCCTGCGCCATGCGTTCCAGTTGCTGCGCGAAGTGGTCCGCGAGGACAGCGACTGGTCGCAGCGCTGGGACTACGTGATCTGATCGGCCTGGCCCAGGTGCTGCAGCCAGTTGCGGTAGAGCGCGGCGATCAGGTCGGTCTGGCTGACGATGCCGACCAGGTAGCCGGCCTCGTTGAGCACCGGCAGGCAGTGCAGGCCTTCGTCGGATAGCAGCGAGACCAGTTCGACGGCGTGGGTGTCGGCCTGTACGCAGACCACCGGGGTGGTCATGATCGTCTTCAGCTTGGTCCCGCGCAGGAAGCGCAGGCGCTTGAACGGGCTGCCGTCGGGGCGGAAGTGCTTGAGCAGGTCGCTCTGGGTGACGATGCCGGCCAGCCGCCGATGCTCGTCGAGCACCGGCAGGGCCTTCAGACGGTGTTCCTGCAACTGCTTCCAGGCGTCGTCGATGAAGGTCTCGGTGCTGGCGGTCTGCACGTCGCGGGACATGATCCGTGCCGCGGTCAGCTCGCCCATGCGCCGGCGCAAGGCGTAGCGCTCGGTATGGTGGATCAGTCGCTCGAGGTCGTCGCGGGTGATGTCGACGTATTCGCCGAAGTCTTGCAGCGCCTGGTCCAGGTCCCGGGCGGAGAAGTCCGTTCGCGCGCTCGGCGCCAGGTCGCGGGTGCCATGGAGATTGGCCCGCGGCGGCTGGTAGGGGCGCGGGTAGGGAGAGCGCATCAGGTTGTTGTAGAGCAGCGCGCAGCCGATCAGCACCAGGGTGGAGAGCAGGATCGGCCAGACCACGTCGATGCCGAGTTCGCTTAGGGACGGGTTGAGGGCCACGCTCAGGGCCAGCGCGCAACTCGGCGGATGCAGGCAGCGCAGGGCGAACATCAGCAGCATGCCGAGGGCCATGCCGACCAGGGCCGGGGCCAGATCGTGTCCGAACCAGTAGGCGCTGAGGCCGCCGGCCAGGGCGGCGACCAGGTTGCCGCCGAGCATCGACCAGGGTTGCGCCAGGGGGCTGGAGGCGAGGGCGAACAGTAGTACGGCGGATGCGCCGAGCGGCGCTGCCAGGCGCAGCGCCAGTTCGCTGCCGAACAACGCCTGGCAGGCTAATACCGCGGCGAGCGCGCCGATGCAGGCACCGAGTCCGGCGCGCAGGCAGTCGCGCGGTCGAGCGTTCAGGGTCAGGGGGCGGAAGCCTTTCAGCCAGGTGCGTACGGCGGTGCTGGGGGAGTCGTTCATGGAACTCTTCGAAGCGAAAGAAAGGGGCCGTTGCCGGCCCCGTAAGGCACTTTCGTGCTGGAGGCATCCATCCCTGGATGATGGAGTCGGTTCAGGCGAGGAACGGCGGGCCGGCGGCCTCGCGGGATTCCTTGAGGGGGCGGACCACCTGCCGGCAGATCTTGCCGGTATCCCGGGCGACCCGGCGGGCGGCCTCGGGATCGTCGGCGAACGGCAGCAGGGCGGCCTGTTCGCGTTCCTCGCGGGTACTGCCGGCGAGGCTGAGGGCGAGGCCGAGCGCCAGGGTGGAGAGGCACAGCAGGGACAACAGCATGTTCAGGCCCCCTGGCCGGCCGCCAGGACCGGCTGCCGCTGGTCCTGCGCGCTGCGCAGGGTCCGCCAGGTGTTGTAGGCCATCAGCAGCATGCCGCTGGCGAAGGTGGCGCCGCCGAGCAGGCGCACCACGTAGCCCGGATGGCTGGCCACCAGCGCCTCGACGAACGAGTAGGTGAGCGTGCCGTCCTCGTTGACCGCCCGCCACATCAGGCCCTGGGTGATGCCGTTGACCCACATCGAGGCGATGTACAGCACGGTGCCGATGGTGGCCAGCCAGAAGTGCGCGTTGATCAGGCCGACGCTGTGCATCCGCTCGCGGCCCCAGAGTTTCGGGATCATGTGGTAGAGCGTGCCGATGGAGATCATCGCCACCCAGCCGAGGGCGCCGGCGTGGACATGGCCGATGGTCCAGTCGGTGTAGTGGGACAGCGAGTTGACCGTCTTGATCGCCATCATCGGGCCTTCGAAGGTGGACATGCCGTAGAACGCCAGGGACACCACCAGGAAGCGCAGGATCGGGTCGTCGCGCAACTTATGCCAGGCCCCGGAGAGGGTCATCATGCCGTTGATCATGCCGCCCCAGCTCGGTGCCAGGAGGATCAGCGACATCACCATGCCGAGCGACTGCGCCCAGTCCGGTAGCGCGGTGTAGTGCAGGTGGTGCGGGCCGGCCCAGATGTAGATCGAGATGATCGCCCAGAAATGCACGATGGACAGGCGATAGGAGTAGATCGGTCGCCCAGCCTGCTTGGGCACGAAGTAGTACATCATGCCGAGGAAGCCGACCGAGAGGATGAAGCCGACCACGCTGTGCCCGTACCACCACTGGATCATCGCGTCGGTGGCGCCGGAATAGGCCGAGTAGGACTTGCCCAGGCTCACCGGCAGCAATGCGTGGTTCACCATATGGACCATCGCGGTGACGATGATGAAGGCGCCGTAGAACCAGTTGCCGACGTAGATGTGCTTCACCTTGCGACGGGCGATGGTGCCGAAGAACAGGTAGGCATAGACCACCCAGACGATCGCCATCCACAGCGCCAGCGGCCATTCCATCTCGGCGTATTCCTTGGAGGTGGTATAGCCCAGCGGGTAGCTGACGATCATCCCCACGATCGCCGCCTGCCAGCCCCAGAACACGAAGCGCGCCAGGGCATCGGAGATCAGCCGCACGCCGCTGGTGCGCTGCACCACGTAGAAGGAGGTGGCGAACAACGCGCTGCCGCCGAAGGCGAAGATCACCAGGCTGGTGTGGATCGGGCGGATGCGGCCGAAGCTGGTCCAGGGCAGGTCGAGGTTGAGCGCCGGCCAGACCAGTTGGGCGGCGATGAACACCCCGAGGCCCATGCCGAGGATGCCCCAGACCAGGGTCATCAGGGTGAACTGGCGGACGACGTCGTAGTTGTAGCCGTCCGGATCTTTTCTGCTATCCGTATCGTTCATGGTCGCTGGCACGCCGGGCCCCGGGGTCCGGCCGGCTGGCGAGCAGGCGCGACCCTCGGGTCCTCGTTGGGTTATCGGTATTTTTCTGGGTATCCCGTTGCCGGGTCGATGGAGTGCGGAGGTCGGATCTTCGTCTGGAAGGCTCGGAACAGACGGCTCATGGCACTGGTGGCCATTCTAGGAGGGGAGCTTTATTCGTCTCCAACGAATAATGTTGCTATTACAGTGCAAAATTATTGAATTGAAACGGAGGAGGACTTCCGGGGCAGGGCGCACAACCGCTTCGTGGGATGTGCGCCAGGGCGGCTATCCGCCCTCCGCGATGGCGCTGCCGGCGATGGCAGGCTCAGCCAGTCTTTTTCTTCTTCGGCAGCAGGCGCTTGACCAGCAGCACCCCCGCCAGGACCACCGCGCCGGCGACGATGCCGAACAGGAAGTTCAGCAGGGTCGGGGTGATCGCCGCCAGCAGCGGGCCCAGCGTGGCGATGCCGGCGACGCTCTGCGCGGCCTGTTCGATGGCGTGGTGGACCACCGGGATACCGTGGGTGAGGATGCCGCCGCCGACCATGAACATCGCCGCCATGCCGACCACCGACAGGCCTTTCATCAGGTATGGCGCGGTGCGCAGGATGGCGCCGCCGAGCCCTTGGGCAAAGCCGCTGTCGCGCCTGGACAGGTAGAGGCCGGCGTCGTCCAGCTTGACGATGCCGGCGACCAGGCCGTAGACGCCGATGGTCATCACCAGGGCGATGCCGACCAGCACCAGTACCTGGGTGGTGAAGCTGGACTCGGCGACGGTACCCAGGGTGATGGCGATGATTTCCGCGGAGAGGATGAAGTCGGTACGGATCGCGCCGCCGATCTTCTGCTTTTCCAGGGCGGCCATGTCGACATTGGCCGCCAGCGCTGCCTCGTCGGCGTGCTCGTCGTCATGGGGCAGGTATTTGTGGGCGATCTTCTCGAAGCCTTCGAAGCACAGGTAGGCGCCACCGAGCATCAGCAGCGGGATCACCGCCCAGGGCGCGAAGGCGCTGATCAACAGCGCGGCGGGGACGAGGATCGCCTTGTTCCGCAGCGAGCCCTTGGCTACCGCCCAGACCACCGGCAGTTCGCGGTCGGCGTTGACCCCGGTGACCTGCTGGGCGTTGAGGGCCAGGTCGTCGCCGAGGACACCGGCGGTCTTCTTCGCGGCGACCTTGGTCATCAGCGAGACGTCGTCGAGCACCGCGGCAATATCGTCGAGGAGGGTGAGGAGGCTGGCTCCGGCCATCTTGGGTTTCCTTACTGGGTGGTGGGCACCGCCATCTTGGCGGGGTGTGTATTTGACACCGGATCGCGGCGGCGGAACAGTGCCTCGCGTTGGAGCGCGGGAGCCGCCGCACAGTTCATTGCGCAGGCGTTCGAGCGAGGTTTGCCAGGGCCAGGCGGGCGATGGCCAGCTCGGCTTCGGTCTCCTCGCGGCTGCCGTCCTCGTCGAACCAGGCCGCCGAGAGTCCGGTCCAGGCCAGGATCCATTGCAGCAGGCGGCGGCGCTGCAGGCCGCTGGCGGCGATTACGATCTCCAGCTGGCGCTCGAAACGGCCGGGCGCCTGGGCGGTCTTCGCGTCGGGATTGGTGAACAGGTTGGCGTAGTCGTAGCCGCGCTCGCCGTAGAGCCGCTTGGGGTCGATGACTTGCCAGCCGCGCTCGCCGAAGTCGAGCACATTGCCGTGGTGGATGTCGCCATGCAGCGGGCGCTGTTCGCGAGCGGTCTCCAGCAGGTAGCGGGCGGCATTCGCGCAGTCGACGTAGAGCCCGCCGTAGCGGCGCTCGGCGGCATACAGCGAGTCGAACCAGCGCTCCAGCGGGGTCAGCTCTGGCAACGGATCCGGGCGCGGGGCATGGATGCGTTCGATGGCCTGGCAGAGGATACGCGTAGCCTCGTCGTCGTCGCCGCGCCTGACCATCTCCAGCAGCGAGCGCCCGCCGGTGGCACGCTCCATCAGCAGCGCCTGGTGGTCGTAGGCCAGCACCCTGGCCGCGCCCTGGCCGTCCCACCAGTTGAGCAGTACGTGGCCGAAACGCTCTTCTTCGGCACTGGATATCTTCAGCATCGCCGCTGCGCCGCGATGGCGCACCGGCAGCAGGCGGCTGCTGTGGGTGGCGAAGGGCTCGCCGTCGGGTTGCAACGCCCAGCGCTCGAGGTAGGGCGAGAAATCGAGGGATTCGTTCACGGTCGGTCTCAGGCGCCCAGGCGCTGCTGGATGAAGTCGAGGAAGCACTGGATGCGCAGCGCCAGTTGCGAGTTGCGATAGTAGACGGCGTGGATCGGTTGCCGGTATTCGCTCATCTGTTCGGCGAACAGCGGCACCAGGCGCCCATCCTGGATATCGCGGTCGGTCATGAAGCTGGCCAGGCAGGCGATGCCCTGGTGGCTCAGGGCCAGTTGGCGGAGCGTCTCGCCGCTGGAGGCAGAGATATCCGGCTGGATCTCCAGGCGATCGCCGTCGGCGTGCACCACCGGCCAGCGGTTGAGGTGCTCGGGCTGGGTGAAGCCGAGCAGGGTGTGCCCTCGCAGCCCCTCGATGCTCGCCGGCGTGCCGTGGCGGGCCAGGTACTCCGGGCTGGCGAGGATGTGCAGGCGGCTGGCGCCCAGCGGCCGCGCGTGCAGGGTGGAGTCGCTGAGCGCGCCGATGCGGATCGCCACGTCGGTGCGTTGCTCCAACAGGTCGATGATCAGGTCGTTGGTGTTGAGTTCGAGCTGGATGTCCGGGTACAGCCGGCGGAACTCGCCGATGTGCGGCACCACCGCGTGCAGCATGAAGGGCGAGGCGGCGTTGATCCGCAGGCGCCCGGCGGGGCTCTGCCGGCGCAGGGCCAGGCGTTCCTCGAGCGCCTCCATCTGCTGCAGGATCTGCCGTGCCTGGTCGAGGAAGTAGCGGCCTTCCTCGGTCAGCTCCATGCGCCGGGTGGTGCGGTTGAGCAGGGTGGTGCCGAGCTTGTGCTCGAGGCGCGAGAGGGTCCGGCTGACGGCCGAGGCGGTCAGTCCCATCTGTTCCGCGGCGGCGCTGATGGAACCGCTGTCGACTACACTGACGAAGCTTTGCAGTTCATCGGAGTTGGCTTTCATTCGTGACTCCAGGGCAATCATTGCCGAAGCATAGCGATGTTTTCGGCAAGGACTGAAGAGGCACGCGTGCCCGCAGGAGGTTTTCATGCCCGGCCACCGCATTACCCTCACCGGAGAAAAGCAGACGCTCCTGATCACTCTCTACGCCAAGGCGCTGGATAGCCGCCTGGACGATTCCATCCTCCATGACCGTTTCGCCGAGGAGGCGGTGCGGCAGATCGACTTCGACTTCTCCAGGGTCGCCCTCGGCAAGGGCAACGAACGGGCCCTGGCCATGCGCTCGCATTACTTCGACCAGGCCTGCCGCGAGTTCCTCGGCCGCCATCCCGAGGGGCAGGTGCTCAACCTCGGTTGCGGCCTGGACAGCCGTATCTACCGGGTCGACCCGCCGGCCGAGCTGCCTTGGTTCGACCTCGACTACCCGGAGGTCATGGACCTGCGCGAGCGACTCTACCCGCCGCGCGCCGGCGCCTATCGGGCGCTGCGCCACTCGGTGGACGACGACGGCTGGCTGCAAGAGGTGCCGCGCGAGCGGCCCGCCCTGGTCCTGGCCGAGGGGCTGATGCCTTACCTGCGGGAGTCCCAGGTGCGACGCCTGGTGGAACGCCTGGTCGACCACCTGGGTAGCGGCGAGCTGCTGTTCGACGGCTACGGCCGCCTCGGCATCATGCTGCTGCGCCTGTATCCGCCGCTGCGCGAGACCGGGGCGCAGGTGCATTGGAGCATCGACGACCCGCGCGAACTCGAGCGGTGGCATCCGGCCCTGCGCTTCATCGAGGAGGTCACCGACTATGACCCGCAGGACGTCGCCAAGCTGCCGCAGTCGTCGCGGCTGATGCTGCCGATCTACAACGGCTTCGCCTTCCTGCGGCGGATGGGCCGGCTGATCCGCTACCGTTGGCCCAGGGTCTAGGCGCCGCAGGCGAGGCCGGGGTCAGGCGAGCACCGCCACCGACTTGATCTGCGCCCACAACAGCTGGCCGGGTCGTAGTTGCAACTGGTCCCGCGAGTAGCGGGTGATCCGCGCCAGCAGCGGATTGCCGCCGGCATCCAGGCGCACCAGTACGTGGGCCGCGGTGTCGGTATCGACCAATTCCAGGACCCGTACCGGCAGGCGGTTGAGGATGCTGCTCTGGGCGTCGTCGCGCAGGTTCAGGCTGACGTCGCGCGCCTGTACCTTGAAGCGCAGGCGCTTGCCGGGGGCCAGCGGGGCGTGGGCGACGCGCATTTGCAGCGCGCTGCCGGGCAGGACCAGGGTCAGCAGGCCGTAGGCCGGGTCGTGGTCGCTGACCGTGCCCTCGATCACCACCCCGGCATCGTCGTCCAGCGCCAGCGGCAGGTCGACTCGCGCCAGGGTTTCGCCGATCGGCCCGCTGGCGCGGACCTTGCCGTTCTCCAGCAGCACCAGGTGATCGGCCAGGCGCGCCACTTCGTCTGGCGAGTGGCTGACATAGAGCACCGGGATGTCCAGTTCCTCGTGCAGGCGCTCGAGATAGGGCAGGATCTCGCCCTTGCGCTTCAGGTCGAGGGATGCCAGAGGCTCGTCCATCAGCAGCAGGCGCGGGCTGGTGAGGAGGGCCCGGGCGATGCCGACGCGTTGCTGCTCGCCGCCGGAGAGGCGTTCCGGCATGCGTTCCAGCAGGTGCTCGATGCCCAGCAGGGCGCAGGCCTGTTCCAGCTCGACGCGGCGTTCGGCGGCGGCGATGCGCTTGAGACCGAAGGCCAGGTTGCGCCGCACCGTCAGGTGGCGGAACAGGTTGGCATCCTGGAACACGTAGCCGAGGGCACGCCGGTGGGGCGCGACGAAGAGGTTGCGGCGGCTGTCCTGCCAGGTCTCGCCGTTGATCGTCACCTCGCCCTCGGCGGCCTTTTCCAGGCCGGCGATACAGCGCAGGCAAGTGCTCTTGCCGGAGCCTGAATGGCCGAACAGAGCGGTCACGCCACGACCGGGAAGAGCCAGGTCGATGTCCAGTTCGAAGCCGGGGTAGGCGCGGCGGAAGCGCAGGCGCAGGCCGTCCATCTCAGGCCCAGCCCGGCCGGCGGCGCCGGCCCGAATAGAGGGCGAGGAGGACGACGAAGGAGAACGCCACCATGCCGCCGGCCAGCCAGTGGGCCTGGGCGTATTCCATGGCTTCGACGTGATCGAATATCTGCACCGAGACCACGCGGGTTTTCTCCGGGATGTTGCCGCCGATCATCAGCACCACGCCGAACTCGCCGACGGTATGGGCGAAGCCGAGGATCGCGGCGGTGACGAAACCCGGCCGGGCCAGCGGCAGGACCACGCTGAAGAAACGGTCGACGGGGCTCGCGCGCAGGGTCGCGGCAGCCTCCAGCGGTTTCTCGCCGATCGCCTCGAAGGCGTTCTGCAACGGTTGCACGACGAAGGGCAGCGAGTAGAACACCGAGCCGACCACCAGACCGGCGAAGGTGAAGGGCAGGGTGCCGAGACCGAGGCTCTGGGTGAGCTGGCCGATGAAACCGTTGGGACCCATGCTGACCAGCAGGTAGAAGCCGATCACCGTCGGCGGCAGCACCAGCGGCAGGGCCACCACCGCGCCGATCGGCCCCTTCAGCCAGGAGCGGGTGCGCGCCAGCCACCAGGCGATGGGCGTGCCGATCAGCAGCAGGAGGAGGGTGGTGAGCGAAGCCAGCTCGATGGTCAGCCAGATGGCCGCCAGGTCCGTACTGTCGAGTGGCAACGCCATGCAGGTCCCGCCTTAGAGTTCGTAGCCGTAGGACTTGATCAGCGCGGCGGCCTTGGCGCCCTTCAGGTAGTCGACCAGGGCCTTGGCGGCGGCGTTGTCCTTGCCCTTGTTGAGGATGACCGCGTCCTGGCGGATCGGGTCGTGCAGCTCGGCGGGAACGATCCAGGCCGAGCCGGTTGCGACTTTACCATCCTTGTAGATCTGCGACAGGGCGACGAAGCCCAGTTCGGCGTTGCCGCTGGAAACGAACTGGTAGGCCTGGCTGATGTTCTGGCCTTCCACCAGCTTCGGCCCGAGCGTGGCGGCGAGGCCGAGCTTGTCCATCGCCTGGGTGGCGGCGAGGCCGTAGGGCGCGGTCTTCGGGTTGGCGATGGACAGGTGCCTGAAGCTGCCACTCTTCAGCACCTCACCCTTGGCGTCGACGTAGCCGGCCTTGGGCGACCAGAGTGCCAGGGTGCCGATGGCATAGGTGAAGCGCGAGCCGGGCACGATCTCGCCTTCCTGCTCCAGTTTCGCCGGAGTGCTGTCGTCGGCGGAGAGGAAAACCTGGAACGGCGCGCCGTTCTTGATCTGCGTATAGAACTGGCCGGTGGCGCCGTAGGCGGCGACCAGCCTGTGCCCGGTGTCTTTCTCGAATTCCTTGGCGATGGCCTGGATCGGCGCGGTGAAGTTGGCCGCGACGGCGACCTGCACCTCGTCGGCGCTGGCGGCCAGGGATACGGCGCTGGCGAGGAGGGCGAGCAATAGCTGGGGCAGGCGGGTGGTCATGGAGTGCTCCTGTGGGGGGCGAACGAAGTTGGCGGACGGGGCTGGCGCAAGCTTAGGGGTTCGCTATGGCTTTTGGAATATAGCGCTACGCGGAAATTGATCCGGCGCAAGTCGTTCAGCCGGCCAGCGCGCGGAAACGCCGACGCGGCGCGGCCTCGCCGGGGAGTGCCAGGCAGCCGGCGCAGACCAGGCGGACGATGTTTTCCGCCGCCTGCCGGTAGTCGCTTGCGTCCAGCCCGGCCTGGCCGGTGAGGCGCGCCAGTTGCCAGCCGCCAAGGGCATAGGACTCGGTCATCGCCCACAGGTTGAGCAGCAGGTGGTACGGATCCAGCGGCGCCAGCAGGCCTTCGTCGATCCACTGGCGGATGCGCTCGGCGTTGCGTTCCGCCTGGGCGTCGAGGCGTTCCAGCAGCGGCGCCGGCATGCGCGGCGCGCCGCGCATGATCTCGCAGGAGAAGACTCTGGCCGCGTGCGGCCGCTCGGCGCCGATGCGCATCTTGTTGTCGACGTAGGCGCGTAGCGCCTCGGCGGGCGGCTGGTCGCCGGCGAATGGCCGGGAGGCTTCCAGCAGGGGCTCGACGATGCTGTCCAGCACCGCCTCGTAGAGTTGCGCCTTGGAGCGGTAGTAATAGAGCACGTTGGCCTTCGCCACGCCGGCGCGCTCGGCGACGTCGCTGAGCCGGGCGGCGCTGAAGCCGCAGTCGGCGAAGACTTCGCAGGCGGCGTCGAGGATCAGTTGCAGGTTGCGTTGGCGGATCTTCTTCATCGGGACCGATACGGGGCAGGTTTCGTTGTTAATATTTTTATATAACGAACATCTTGTGCCTGGATAGTCGTCGTCAGGCCGGCGACGCTTGATCGGATGCGCATTGCCAAGCCGTGGGGGCGCTGGTATCTGTATGCATGAACAGTACCAGGCTCCGCTTCCCGTGAATTCCCCAGCGCTTCCCGAACCCTTCTACTACCTGCACAACTTCCGCGCGGTGCTCGCCTGGATCGGCGAACGCTATGCCGATCTGCTCGACGATCAGGAACGTGCCTTCATCGCCGCGTTCGCCGAGCTGCCCGAGGCCAGCCAGGCCCTGCTGGTGCGCATGGTGATGCGCAAGGGCACGCTGTTCCGCGAAGGCAAGCTGGCCTATGCCGAGATCGGCGACACGCGCGCCGCCGTGCAACCGCTGTTGGCATTGGGCTGGGTGGACGCGCAGCCGACCCTGGAACTGGCGCAACTGTTCGGCTTGCTGAAGAAGGACGAATTGTCGCAGCTGTTCAGGGACCATCTCGGGCGCGCGAACCTGCGCAAGGATGCGTTGCTGGAACGGCTCCAGCCGTTGTTCCCCGAGGCGCGGCGGCTCGCCGAGTGGCAGGCCGACTTCGCCGAACCGGTCTACGAGTTGCGCTGCATGGCGCTCTGCGACCGCTTGCGGTTGATGTATTTCGGCAACCTGTGGCAGGACTGGTCGGAGTTCGTCCTTGCCGACCTGGGTATCTATCGTTACGAAAGCGTCGAGTTTTCCGCCGACTCCCGCGGCTTTCGCCTGCGCGCCGACGTCGACGCCTATCTCCACCTGTTCGACTGCCGCCAGCGCTTCGACCTCGGCGAGCCGCTGGAGGAACTGCTCGCCGGCCTGCCGGGCGAACCCTACGCCAATCCCTGGCTGGAAGGGCGGCGGGTCAAGCTGCTGTTCCAGTTCGCCCAGCACTGCGAAAAGCAGCGGGATTTCGACCTGGCCCAGCGGCTCTATCGCCAATCCAGCCACCCCGGCGCGCGCCTGCGGGCGATTCGCAGCCTGGAACGCGGCGAGCGCTTCGCCGAAGCCCATGCATTGGCGCGGGAGGCCAGCTGTGCGCCGGAAAGCGACGCCGAACGCCAGGGCCTGGCCCGATTGCTGCCGCGCCTGCAAGGCAAGCTCGGCCTGCCGCGACAGGCGCGGGCGGCGGCTCCGGAAATCGACCGCCTGGACCTGTGCCTGGCGTACCCGAGCGAACCCTGTAGCGTCGAGTGGGCGGTCCGCGAGCACCTGGAAGAGCCCGATTGCGCGGTGCACTACGTCGAGAACGGCCTGATCAATTCGCTGTTCGGGCTGCTCTGCTGGGAGGCGATCTTCGCCGCCATTCCCGGGGCGTTCTTCCATCCCTTCCACAGCGCGCCGGCGGACCTGCACAGCGCCGACTTCCGCCAGCGCCGCGCCGCCCTGTTCGAGGCCTGCCTGGGACGGCTGGAGGACGGCAGCTACCGCGACGCGATCCGCTGTCGCTACCGCGACAAGTTCGGCCTGCAGTCGCCCTTCGTCTACTGGGAACTGCTTGGCGAGGAACTGCTCGAACAGGCGCTCGATTGCCTGCCGGCGGCCCACCTGCGCGCCTGGTTCGAACGCCTGCTGGAGGATATCCCGGGCAACCGCGCCGGCCTGCCGGACCTGATCCAGTTCTGGCCGGCGCAGCGGCGCTACCGGATGGTCGAGGTCAAGGGACCGGGCGACCGCCTGCAGGACAACCAGTTGCGCTGGCTGCAATTCTGCCGCGAGCGGGAGATGCCGGTGGCGGTCTGCTACGTGCGCTGGCATGTCGATGACTGAGCAGGGCGGCGAGGCGCTGTACCAGGTGGCGGTGCGCGCGCTTTGCGAGTTCAGCGCCAAGCGCGGCGACCTCGACCTGCGCTTCACCCCGTCGCCCAGCGCCCTGGAAGGCATCGCCGGACATACCCTGGTGACCTCCCGGCGCCCCGCTCACTACCAGCGCGAAGTGGCGCTGGACGGACGCTACCGTCACTTGCAGGTGCGCGGCCGGGCGGATGGCTACGATCCGCAGGCGAACTGCCTGGAGGAAATCAAGACCCACCGCGGCGACCTCGCCCTGCAACCGGCCAACCACCGGCACCTGCACTGGGCCCAGGCCAGGGTCTACGGCTGGCTGCTCTGCGCCGAACGGAAGCTGGAGGAAGTCGAACTGGCGCTGGTCTACCTGGAGGTCGGCAGCCAGAAGGAGACCCGCTTCGTCGAGCGGGTGCGGGCTGACGAGCTGCGGCTGTTCTTCGAGAGCCAGTGCCAGGCGTTTCTCGCCTGGGCCGAGCAGGAACTGGCGCACCGCCAACGGCGCGACCGCGAACTGGCCGCGTTACGCTTTCCCCACGCCGAATTCCGCCACGGCCAGCGGCAACTGGCGGAGGCGGTGTACAAGGCCGCCTCCGCCGGTTGTTGCCTGATGGCCCAGGCGCCGACCGGGATCGGCAAGACCATCGGCACGCTGTTCCCGCAACTCAAGGCGATGCCCGGGCAGCGCCTGGACCGGCTGTTCTTCCTGGCCGCCAAGACCCCGGGCCGGGCCCTAGCGCTGCATGCCCTGCGCAGCCTGGAAGGGGAGACCGGCGGACTGCCGGTGCGGGTGCTGGAACTGGTGGCGCGGGACAAGGCCTGCGAGCACCCGGACAAGGCCTGCCACGGCGAGTCCTGTCCCCTGGCCCAGGGCTTCTACGAACGCCTGCCGGCGGCCCGCGCCGCCGCCGTGGAGGCGCGCTGGCTGGACCAGGCGCGGTTGCGCGAGGTGGCGCTGGCGCACCGGGTCTGTCCCTACTACCTGGGCCAGGAACTGGCGCGCTGGTGCGACCTGGCGGTGGGCGACTACAACTACTACTTCGATCTCGGCGCCATGCTCCATGGCCTGGCCCAGGTCAACCAGTGGCGAGTGGCGGTACTGGTGGACGAGGCGCACAACCTGGTGGAGCGCGGCCGGCGGATGTATTCCGCCGAACTCGACCAGGGCGATTTCCTCGGTGTGCGCAAAACCGCCCCGGAGGCCCTGAGGAAACCGCTGGAGCGCATCCAGCGTGCCTGGAACGAACTGGCCAAGACCCAGGCGGACGACTACCAGGCCTACGACGAGCCTCCGCAGAAGCTGCTCCTGGCCTTGCAGAACGCGGTGGCGGCGATCAACGACCTGCTCGCCGAGCAACCGCAGGCGCTGGAGCCGGCGTTGCAGGAGTTCTACTTCGCGATCCTGCAGTTCGGCCGTCTCGCCGAGCTGTTCGGCGAGCATTCGCTGTTCGACATCGAGAAGCGCCCAGGCCGCAACGGCCGCAGCCTGGCCCGGCTGTGCCTGCGCAACGTGGTGCCGGCGGCGTTTCTCGGCGAGCGCTTCGCCGCCAGCCGCTCCACCGTGCTGTTCTCCGCTACCCTCGGGCCGCGCGACTATTACGCCGACCTGCTCGGCCTGCCGGCGGGCACGCCCTGGCTGGAAGTGGACTCGCCATTCAGCGCCAAGCAACTGGAGGTGCACATACAGCGTCGGGTTTCCACGCGCTATGCGCAGCGCCAGGCATCCCTGGCGCCCATCGCAGCGATTCTCGGCGAGCAGTTTCGCCAGCGGCCGGGCAACTACCTGGCCTTCTTCAGCAGCTTCGATTACTTGCAGCAGGCGCTGGACGTCTTCCGCCAGGCATACCCGTGGGTGCCATGCTGGAGCCAGACGCCACGGATGGACGAGGCGGAGCGCCGGGTCTTCCTCGAGCGCTTCGTCGCGGGCGGCGAGGGCATCGGCTTCGCCGTGCTCGGCGGTGCCTTCGGCGAAGGCATCGACCTGCCTGGCGAGCGCCTGATCGGCGCCTTCATCGCCACCCTCGGGTTGCCCCAGGTGAATCCGGTGAACGAGCAGATCCGCCTGCGCATGCAGCGCCTGTTCGGTGACGGCTACGACTACACCTACCTGTATCCGGGACTGCAGAAGGTGGTCCAGGCCGCCGGGAGGGTGATCCGCAGCCGCAGCGATCGCGGCGTGGTGCACCTGATCGACGACCGTTTCGCCCAGGCCAAGGTGCGCCGGTTGCTGCCGGGCTGGTGGCAACTGCGTTGACCCGTGGCATACGCCGGCAGGTGCTGCCGGACAGCCGGACAGCCATGTATAATCGCGTCCCCACGATTTCCCCCGATCCGGATACGCCATGGCTTCCGCTCCCGACGCTCTTCCCCAGGCCCTTTCCTCCGACGACGCTCCGGCCCAGGCCGCGCCGAGCGACGCCAGCGCGTTGCTGAAGGCCGCCCTGGCGAAGAAGAACCAGGCCCAGCTCTATCCGCAGCGGAAGATCCACGACAAGGGCCAGCGTCCCGGCATGGCGCCGCGCGGTACCCGTCGTTCGATGGGCAAGCGCTGAGGCCTTTCCCGCGCCTGGCGTTTTGTGGGCCAGTTCCCGCCACGAAGGATCAAAGCGGGCAGCCTTAACAGTTTTGCCCTTTCGCGGCCGTAGGCCGCAGCCCCATCCCTTATGCTCGCCGCCCCTGGGCGAGCCGCGTCGATGCAGCGCGCCCGTTTGCCGGAATCCGCCTGCTGCATGTCGCGTTACCTTCCATCGTCTTTCGTTTCCCTGCGCAGCCTGGCCGGGCATGCGCCCGCTGTGCTTTGCGTGCTGCTGCTGGCGTTGCTCAGCGCCAGCCTGGCCAGCCAGACGCGCTCGCTGCGCCGCGAGCTGGCGGAATTGCCCGCCGCAGCGGCCCCGGCGCCGCCAGCCAACCCTTCAGCGGCCCCGCGCGCGGCGCTAGCCGGCTTGTTCGGTGGCGCTCCGTCGCCGCGCGGCGCGACGGCGGGCGAGCGTCTGCAATTGCGCCTGCTGGCCTGCTTCCTGGCGCGTCGCGAGGACCGCTCGGCGGCGCTGATCGCGGTGGCCGGGCGCTCGCAGCGCTTCCTGCCGGGCGCCGAAGTGCGCCCCGGCACCGTGCTGCTGGCGGTTCATCGCGACCATGTGGTGCTGCGCGACCGGGGTTATGAAGAACGTCTGTATTTCCCCAAAGCCGAAGGGGCAGAAACCACCCATGCCACGTTGTAGTACCCGTTCCGCCCAGCGCCTGTCTCCGCTGTTCCTGGTCCTGTCGCTGGCCGTCCTCGGCCTGGCGCCGCCGGTCCATCCGGCACCTGCCGAGACTGCCGCCGCGCAAGAGGAAGAGCAGTGGACGATCAACATGAAGGATGCCGAGATCGGCGACTTCATCGAGCAGGTATCGAGCATCAGCGGCCAGACCTTCGTCGTCGATCCGCGGGTGAAGGGGCGGGTCACGGTGGTATCCCAGGCGCGGCTCAGCCTGGCGGAGGTCTACCAACTATTCCTTTCGGTGCTCGCCACCCACGGCTACGCGGTGCTGCCGCAGGGCGACCAGGCGCGTATCGTGCCGAACATGGAGGCACGCCAGGACGCCGCGCAGAAGACCGTCCGCGATGGGCCGGGCAGCCTGGAGACGCGGGTGGTCCAGGCGCAGCAGACCTCGGTGGCGGAACTGATCCCGATGATCCGGCCGCTGGTCCCGGCCCATGGCCATCTGGCCGCCGTACCGTCGGCCAACGCGCTGATCGTCAGCGACCGCCGCGCCAACATCGAGCGCATCGAGGCGATCGTGCGCAGCCTCGACCGGGCCGGCGAACATGACTACAGCATCTACGACATGCGCCATGCCTGGGTCGCGGAAATCGCCGAGGTGCTCGATCGCAGCGTCACCCCGGCCGCCGGGAAGAGCGCCGCCACCGTCCAGGTCCTTGCCGACAGCCGCAGCAACCGCCTGGTCCTGCTCGGTCCGCAGCAGGCGCGAGCGCGCTTGCTGCGGCTGGCGCAGTCGCTCGACGTCCCCTCGTCGCGGTCGGCGAACAGCCGGGTGATCCGCCTGCGCCATGGCGACGCCAAGACCCTTGCCGCCACCCTCGGGGAGATCGGCGAATCGCTGCGCGGCGAGCGGGGCCAGGATGGCCGGGGAAGCGGCAAGCGCGGCCTGCTGGTGCGCGCCGACGAATCGCTGAATGCCCTGGTGATCCTCGCCGACCCGGAGGATGTCGGTCTGCTCGAGGACATCGTCCGCCAGCTCGACGTGCCGCGTGCGCAACTGTTGGTGGAGGCGGCGATCGTCGAGCTGTCCGGCGAGATCGGCGACGCCCTCGGGGTGCAATGGGCGCTGCGTAGCGGGCATGTCGCCGGCGGCGCTGGCTTCGCCGACAGCGGGTTGTCCATCGGCACCCTGCTGGGCGCGTTGCAGGCCGGCAAGCCGCCGGCAGAGCTGCCCGACGGTGCGATAGTCGGCCTCGGCAGTCGCGATTTCGGCGCACTGGTCACCGCGCTGAGCCGCAATAGCCGCAGCAACCTGCTGTCGACGCCGAGCCTGCTGACCCTGGACAACCAGAAGGCGGAAATCCTGGTCGGCCAGAACGTGCCGTTCCAGACCGGCAGCTACACCACCAGCGCCAGCGGTTCGAGCAATCCGTTCACCACTGTCGAGCGCAAGGATATCGGGGTGACCCTCAAGGTCACGCCGCACATCGGCGAGGACCGCATGCTGCGCCTGGAGATCGAGCAGGAAATATCCTCCATCGCGCCAACCGCCACCCTGGCGGCGAAGGCGGTGGACCTGGTGACCAACAAGCGCTCGATCAAGAGCACCGTACTGGCCGACGACGGCCAGGTCATCGTCCTCGGCGGACTGATCCAGGACGACCTGCTGCGCAGCGATTCGCGGGTACCGCTGCTGGGCGACATCCCCGGCGTCGGCCGGCTGTTCCGCTCGTCCCGCGAGACCCGGGTGAAGCGCAACCTGATGGTCTTCCTGCGCCCGAGCATCGTCCGCGATGCCGCCGGTCTGGAGCGCATCAGCCATGGCCGTTACCGTTCCATCCAGTTGCTGCGCGGTGCCGCCGGCGAACCGGCGCGCCCGCTGTTCGAGGATGCCGGCGCCATCGACCTGCGTCCCGCCGCCCAGGTCGCACCGGCACCTATTGGCTCGCCGCGCAGCTATCCGGCTCCAGCCCCGGTGCTGATGGAGAAGCCGCGCCTGGCGGACCCGGCGTCCCTGGGCGACGGTCGCGGCGGCGAGGTACCGGAGGTTCGCCAGGGCACGCACGCGCCGCAGCCGCCGTCACCCCAGCGCTATGCCGTGCGATTGGTCGAGGGCAGCAGCGAAGCCTTCATGCGCGCGCTGATCGAGCGGCATCCGGGCCTGTCGTTGCGTTTGCGCCGCGAACTGCGCGATGGCCAGGAGCTGTTCGCGGTGGAACGGGGCGACTACCTCGACCCGGAGCAGGCACGCCGGGCCCTGGCGGAACTGCCCGAAAGCCTGCCGCGAGGGAAGGCGCGGGTGATTGCGCATACGCCGGGAAGCGCCCTGTGACGGACTTCGAATCCTCGCGTCGCGCTCCGTCCACCGGATTGTCCGGCGCGCTGCGGCGGCCGCGCTCCAGCGCAGCGCCACTGCCAGATCTGGCAGTTGTCGCTGGCGGGGACGGAGGCTTTAGTAGCCGCACTTTTTTCCAGGGCCGGGCAGTGGGACCGCAATGCATGGACGACATCGAGACCAGAGTGAGGAAACTGGTAGCCGCCCGGTTCGGCGTGGAGGAATGCGACATCCGGCTGGACAGCGACTTCCGTAACGACTTCGGTGCCGAGTCGCTCGAGGTGGTCGAACTGGTCATGGCCCTGGAAACGGAGTTCGGCGTCGAGATCGCCGATGACGATGCGGAACGGATCGAGATCGTGCGCCAGGCCATCGACTATCTCGAGGAAGCCGTGCCGACCTGACTCCCCCTGGACCACCGGCCGATGCCGTGGTCATTCCCTGCGAAACGCTGTGCGCCACCTCCCGCCCGTGCCGGCGGCAAGGTGCGCGACGTCCCGCGCTTCGATTACGCCGGATCGTCCAGCCCGCCCCGGGCCGATCCGGCTTTTTTTTGCCCGCCGCCGCGATTGCGAGGCGGCCGCCGTCGGTTGGATTTCCTGAATCTTCCCGCGCCTCGCCGGTCGACCGAACAAGGGCAGCGTGCCATTCCCGGCGCGTGCCCGCCATTCGTAACGGAGGTCGTCATGGCTACACGACGGAAAACAACACCCCAGGAAATCGATGATATCCAGGACCGCATGGGTTCGATGCGCGAGCTCGATTTCGACGAGCGCCGCCAGGCGCGCAAGGCGCGGATCGGCGACGAGCGGCCCGAGGCCGAGGTGGAGGCCGAGTTTTCCTCGCGGCGGGTACGTGAGGCGGGCCACGCTGGCGGGCAGCCGGACGAGGACGATGGTTACCAGGATAACGTCGGCATGGACGATCTGGCGCCGGAAACCCTGATCGACGAAAGCGGCGCCCGCTCGCCGGCCGAGCGCGGCGGCGAATCGCCCGCGGACAAGCGCCTGAGGGTCGTGCATGGCAACGAGATCGGAGCCGGCCACGGCCTCGACGAGGCCGAGCTGGCGCGTCGTGATCCGCTCGACGGTTCCTCCGACGAGGAACGCTGAGCGCGCAGACTGTATCGAAGTATTTCCGACGCCTGGCGTTCTGTGATCGATTCGGCTCGGTTGGAGTGCGCTGCCGCACGCTTTACAGCCGGACGGAGCGGGGCACCGGATCTACTGCAAAAGCTGATAGTTGTCTTCCCGGGTGACGGCGTTGCACGGTCCTGCGGCGTGCAACCCGGCCTGGGCGAAATACCGGCGGAGCGGACCAGGCTATCCCGTCGGAGGCGATGTCGCCGGGCTGCTGGCTTTCAAGGTTTCCCTTCGATGACCAGGAGCTACCCATGCAGCACAAAAGATCCCGCGCGATGGCGAGTCCGCGCTCGCCGTTCCTCTTCGTCTTGCTGGCGCTCGCCGTGGGCGGTACGGCCAATGCCCATGACGATGGCCTGCCGGCCTTCCGCTATTCGGCGGAGTTACTCGGCCAGTTGCAACTGCCCAGCGTGGCCCTGCCGCTGAATGACGACCTGTTCCTCTACGGTCGCGACGCCGAGGCGTTCGACCTCGAGGCCTACCTGGCGGTGAATGCGCCGGCGCTGCGCGACAAGAGCGAATACCTGGAGCACTGGAGCGGCTACTACAGCATCAACCCGAAAGTGTTGCTGACCCTGATGGTCATGCAATCCGGGCCGTTGGGGGCGCCGGACGAGCGCGCCTTGGCGGCGCCGCTGGGACGGCTGTCGGCGAAACGCGGCTTCGATGCCCAGGTCCGCGACGTGTTGCAGCAGTTGTCGCGGCGCTACTACGGTTTCGAGGAATACCAGTTGCGCCAGGCGGCTGCGCGCAAGGCCGTCGGCGAGGACGGCCTGAACGCGGCATCGGCCGCGCTGCTCGGTCTGTTGCGAGAGGGGGCGAAGGCCTCCGCCGTGCAAGGCGGCAATCCGCTCGGCGCCTACGCGCAGACCTTCCAGCGCCTGTTCGGCACCCCGGCCGCGGAACTCCTGCAGCCGCGCAACCGCGTGGCCCGGCAACTCCAGGCGAAGGCCGCGCTGGCGCCGCCATCCAACCTGATGCAATTGCCCTGGCGCCAGGGCTATTCCTGGCAGCCCAACGGAGCGCATTCGAACACCGGCTCGGGCTATCCGTACTCGTCCTTCGATGCGTCCTACGACTGGCCGCGCTGGGGCAGTGCGACCTACAGCGTGGTCGCCGCCCACGCCGGTACGGTACGGGTGCTGTCGCGCTGCCAGGTACGGGTGACCCACCCCAGCGGCTGGGCGACCAACTACTACCATATGGACCAGATCCAGGTGAGCAACGGCCAGCAGGTCAGCGCCGACACCAAGCTCGGCGTCTATGCCGGCAACATCAACACCGCGCTCTGCGAGGGTGGCAGCTCCACCGGACCGCACCTGCATTTCTCGCTGCTCTACAACGGCGCCTTCGTTTCCCTGCAGGGAGCCAGCTTCGGTCCGTACCGGATCAACGTCGGCACCAGCAACTACGACAACGACTGTCGCCGCTACTATTTCTACAACCAGAGCGCCGGCACCACCCATTGCGCTTTCCGTCCGTTGTACAACCCCGGCCTGGCGCTCTGAGTCGGCGCGGGGCCCGGCTCCAGCCGGGCTCCGCCGCGAGCGAAACGGCGCTGAACAGCTGGCGCGTCGCTGCCGCCGCGCCCGGCGCCAGGCTGACCGCGTGGGCCGGCATGCTCAGCCGCGCCGGGGCAGCAGGGCGTAGGCGTCGCGAACCACATCCTTGCCGTAGTGGCGTTCCAGGCGGCGGACGACGAAGTGACCGCGCGCCATGGCCTGGAAATGGTTCATGAACACCGTGTTGATCGCCGCGCCGCCGAGGGCGCCGACGATGGGCACGATCTGCGCCGCGAGCTTTTCCGAATACTGCACGCCCAGGCGCTCGGCGACCTTGCGCACCAGGGCCAGGAGCATGGGCGCGGCCTTCTTGCTGCCGGCGTCCTTGCCGAGGAAGTCGGCGGCCGCCTTGACCTGCTGGGCCAGCGCCGTACGCACCGCGTAGTAGCCGGACTCCGACGCGTCGTCCGAGGCGGATTTGCCGCCGAGGGCGAAGACTTCGATACAGGCCATCAGGGTGTCCATGTCCCTGATCGACTCGCCCTCGCTGCGCGCGATGTCGGCGATGGAACGGAAGATGATGCCGGTGGTGACCGGCACCTCGACCAGCATCGCCAGCGGCCCGAAGAAGCCGCCGACGCCACCGGAAACGGCGGCGCCGAGGGTATGCAGGCGGTTCGCCGGTTGACCGCTGGCGTTTTCCTGGAGAGTGGCGGTGGCCGAGCGGGCGACTTTCAGCAGCGCTCCCTCGATCACCGAACCGAGCTTCTCGTTGACCTTCCGTGGCAGCTTCTTCAGGCCGTATTCGATCGGCGTGCCCAGCAGGCTGGTGAGTTGCGCGGTGAGTCCAGGGTTCTCCAGCAGGTTCTTGGCGGCCTGGAGTTGCTTGAGATCGGCGGGGGAAAGGCTCATGGAAGGTCCGGCTGACGGTGGTCGGTCAACCTAACCACTGTCCGCCGGCGTTGTCCACGCTCAATAGTCGCCGCGCTTGCGGAAGGCCCAGCGGCCGGCGAGGAAGGTGAAGCTGGCGACCAGCACGAGCATGATCCAGAAGCCTTCAGGATCGTCGGCGAAGGGAATCCCGCCGACGTTCATGCCGAAGAAGCCGGCGACGATGTTGATCGGCAGGGCCAGCACCGTGACCATGGTCAGGGTGAAGAGGATGCGGTTGTTCTGTTCGTTGAGCTTGGCCGCGATCTCTTCCTGCAGCAGCTTGATCCGTTCGCCCAGGGCGGTCAGGTCGCTGATCACCAGGGAGAACTCCTCGGTGGCTTCGCGCAACTCACGCAGGTCGGCATCCTGTAGCCATTCCGGCGGTCGGTTGAGCAGGCGCAGCAGCGAACCGGGCTCCAGCGCCAGCAGGCGTTGCAGGCGTACCAGCACGCGCCGCATGGCGCCGAGGTCGGCGCGGTTGGCGGAGAGGCGCAGGGCCAGTAGCTGGTCCTCGATGCGGTCCACTGCGACGCTGGTTTCGCGGACGATCTGGGTCAGCACGTCGCCCTGGTCGCGCAACAGGTGGATCAGCAACTGCAGGGGCGAACGGAAAGGTTCGCCGTGCTTCACCGAAGAGCGCAGCTTGTCCACCGAGCGCAGCGGTTGCGCTCGTGCACTGACCAGCAGCCGGCCACGGGCGCAGACCCACAGGGTGGCGACGTCCGAAGAGACCAGGCCGAAGTTGAAGACCACGTCGTTGACCACTGCCAGCAGCGCCGAGTCGACGTGTTCGATGCGCGTCGAGCGCGACCCCTCGCGCAGGCTTTCGAAGAAATAATCCGGCAGTTCCAGATGCTTCTTCATCCAGCGCTCGCAGGCGGCATGGGCGAGGTTCAGGTGCAGCCAGAGGAACTCGTCCGGCGCCTCCTCGCGAGCCTGCCGCAGGCAGGCGAGGGCGGTAGCCGAGTCGATTTCCCGCCCCGCTTCGCCGGGGCGGAAACGGAAACCGTAGATCAGGCCGAACAGGTCGGCGTCCTGGGGTGGGGAGATACCGTGATGCATGGTCGCTCGCGGGAGAGGATCGGTTGGATAACTTGGCATCGTGACGATGACGCTTTGATTGCAGGACGATGAAGGCCGCTTCGCGGGATGCCCGGCGATGCTTTCTGTTGGAACTGTCGGGGGCGTCTTGCCGTCGCCTCGCGCCGACGAACTACGAGGTGCCGGGAAGTGCTATTTCATTTCTCCCGGTTTTTTATGAAATACGCATCGTAGAGTTCTGATATTTGCCCGCTGGGTTATTTAGTCGATTTGCCGTGCCAGGTGATGGGGGTTGTTTATAAAGTATTATAACTTTTTGATTATATATTGTTTATCAATTAGATAGGCGTGTGATGGCTAAATGGCTGCATGTTTTCCAGGGGTTATCTAAATTGAATTTTTCATGGGGGTTTTCTTAGTCGTTATATATAAAGTCAGACTCGCCTTTTATTTAAAAGCTGCTATTTCTGGATTACATGGTGCGGCCGTTCGGTCGCTGCTTGACAAGAGGAATGTCGGAAATGTCGATCCAGGCGAAAGTTACCCCTATCGATCAGAGTATTTCTTCTGCGGCTGCCGTCGAGGTTCCGGAAAACGGGATACTCAAACTCTCCCAGAGCAGTAATGTCGCGCTCGATGTCGCACCGGAGTCGGTGGCGGGATACTCGAAGAGCGGTTCGGACCTGATCGTCCAGCTGAAGACCGGGGAAAGCGTCCGCATCGCCAACTTCTATGCGGAAGGCCAGCCTTCCAGCCAACTGTTCCTGGCCGACAAGGACAAGCTGGTGGCGGTAGATCTGCCGCCGGTCGCTGCCGACGGGCCGCTGATGGCCGGCTACATCCCGCAGGAAAGCCTGGCCGGTTTCGAGTCGCTGACCGGCGCCGGTGTGCTCGGTGGCATGAGCGCAGGGACTGCGCTGCTGGTCGGTGCGGCGGCCATCGGCGCCGGGGTGGCGATTTCCAACAGCAGCGGCGGCGGTGGCGGCGGCGGTTCTTCGGTGCCCCCGGACACCACTCCGCCGAAGGCGGCCAGCGGCCTGAAGATAGCGCCTGACGGCAGCAGCATCAGCGGCCAGGCCGAGGCCGGCGCGAGCGTCGGCATCGATACCAATGGCGACGGCAAGCCGGACCTCACCGTGATCGCCGATGCCAACGGCAATTTCACCGCTCCGCTGAACCCGCCGCTGACCAATGGCCAGACGGTCACCGTGGTGGTCACCGACCCGGCTGGCAACGCCAGCCCGCCGGCCCAGGTCACCGCTCCGGACACTACCGCCCCGGCGCCGGCTACCGACGTGCAGGTGGCGCCGGACGGCAGCAGCGTCACCGGCAAGGCCGAACCCGGCTCGACGGTGGGCGTCGATACCGATGGCGACGGCCAGCCGGACACCACCGTGGTGGTCGGCCCCGGCGGCAGCTTCGAGGTTCCGCTGAACCCGCCGCTGACCAATGGCGAGACGGTGACGGTGATCGTTACCGACCCGGCCGGCAACAACAGCACCCCGGTGACCGTCGAGGCACCGGACACCACCGCCCCGGCGCCGGCCACCGACGTGCAGGTGGCGCCGGACGGCAGCAGCGTCACCGGCAACGCAGAGCCGGGCGCCACCGTCGGTGTCGACACCGATGGCGACGGCCAGCCGGACACCACCGTGGTGGTCGGTCCCGACGGCAACTTCGAGGTCCCGCTGAACCCGCCGCTGACCAATGGCGAGACGGTGACGGTGATCGTTACCGACCCGGCCGGCAACAGCAGCACCCCGGTCACCGCCGAAGCCCCCGACTTCCCCGACGCGCCCCAGGTCAATGCCAGCAACGGCAGCGTCCTCAGTGGTACGGCGGAAGCGGGTGTGACCATCGTGATCACCGACGGCAACGGCAATCCGATCGGCCAGACCAGCGCCGATGCCAACGGCAACTGGAGCTTCACCCCCGGTAGCCAACTGCCGGATGGCACCGTGGTCAATGTGGTGGCCAGGGACGCCGCCGGCAACAGCAGCCCGGCGACCTCCATCACCGTCGACGGCGTGGCGCCGAGCGCGCCGGTGGTCGAGCCGAGCAACGGCAGCGAACTCAGCGGGACTGCCGAACCGGGCAGCAGCGTGACCCTGACCGACGGCAATGGCAATCCGATCGGCCAGACCACCGCCGATGCCAACGGCAACTGGTCTTTCACGCCGTCCACCCCGTTGCCGGACGGTACCGTGGTCAACGTGGTGGCCAGGGATGCCGCCGGCAACAGCAGTCCGCCGGCCAGCGTTACCGTGGATGCCGTCGCGCCGGCCACGCCCACCGTCGATCCGAGCAACGGTACGACCCTCAGCGGCACCGCCGAGCCGGGCAGTAGCGTGACCCTGACCGACGGCAACGGTAACCCGATAGGGCAGGTCACCGCCGACGGCAGCGGCAACTGGACCTACACCCCGTCCACGCCGATCGCCAACGGCACCGTGGTCAACGTGGTGGCCCAGGACGCCGCCGGCAATAGCAGCCCGGGCGCCAGCGTCACCGTGGACTCGCAGGCCCCGGCGGCTCCGGTGGTCAACCCGAGCAACGGCACTACGCTCAGCGGCACCGCCGAGCCGGGCGCTACCGTGACCCTGACCGACGGCAACGGCAACCCGATTGGCCAGGTCACCGCCGACGGCAGCGGCAACTGGAGCTTCACACCGGGCACGCCGCTGGCCAACGGCACCGTGGTCAACGCCACGGCCAGCGACCCGACCGGCAATACCAGCGCTCCGGCCAGCACCACCGTGGACTCGGTGGCGCCGGCCGCGCCGGTGGTCAATCCGAGCAACGGCGCGGAGATCAGCGGCACCGCCGAACCGGGCGCCACGGTGACCCTGACCGATGGCAGCGGCAATCCCATCGGGCAGGTCACTGCCGACGGCAGCGGCAACTGGAGCTTCACCCCGTCCACGCCGCTGGCGGATGGAACCGTGGTCAACGCCACCGCTACCGACCCGGCCGGCAATACCGGCGGCCAGGGCAGCACCACCGTGGACGCCATCGCGCCGGCCACGCCGACCGTCAACCTGAGCAATGGCAGCAGCCTCAGCGGCACCGCCGAGCCGGGCAGCACGGTGATTCTCACCGACGGCAACGGCAATCCGATCGCCGAGGTCACCGCCGACGGCAGCGGCAACTGGACCTACACCCCGTCCACGCCGATCGCCAACGGTACTGTGGTCAACGTGGTGGCCCAGGACGCCGCCGGTAACAGCAGCCCGCCGGCGACGGTGACCGTCGATTCCAGCGCGCCGCCGGCGCCGGTGATCAACCCGAGCAACGGCGTCGTCATCAGCGGCACCGCCGAGGCCGGTGCCACCGTGACCCTCACCGATGCCGGCGGCAACCCGATAGGGCAGGTCACCGCCGACGGCAGCGGCAACTGGAGCTTCACGCCGGGCACGCCGCTGGCCAACGGCACGGTGATCGTCGCCACGGCCACCGACCCGACCGGCAATACCGGCCCGCAGGCCGCCACCACGGTGGACGCGGTGGCGCCGCCGGCGCCGGTGATCGATCCGAGCAACGGCACGACCATCAGCGGCACCGCGGAGGCCGGGGCCAAGGTGATCCTCACCGACGGCAACGGCAACCCGATCGGCGAAACCACCGCCGACGGCAGCGGCAACTGGACCTTCACGCCCGCCACGCCGCTGGCCAACGGCACGGTGGTCAACGCCGTGGCCCAGGACCCTGCGGGCAATACCGGCCCGCAGGGCAGCACTACCGTGGACGCGGTGGCGCCGAACACGCCTGTGGTCAATCCGAGCAACGGCAACCTGCTCAACGGTACCGCCGAGCCGGGCAGCACCGTGACCTTGACCGACGGCAACGGCAACCCGATCGGCCAGACCACCGCCGATGGCAGCGGCAACTGGAGCTTCACGCCCGGCTCGCAACTACCCAACGGCACCGTGGTCAACGTGACCGCGAGCGACGCCGCCGGCAATACCAGCGCTCCCGCTACCACGACGGTGGATTCCTCGCTGCCGTCGATCCCGCAGGTGGATCCGAGCAACGGTTCGGTGATCAGCGGCACCGCGGACGCCGGCAACACCATCATCATCACCGATGGCAACGGCAACCCGATTGGCCAGGTCACCGCCGACGGCAGCGGCAACTGGTCCTTCACTCCAGGCATCCCGCTGCCGGATGGCACGGTGGTCAACGTGGTGGCGCGCAGCCCAAGCAATGTCGACAGTGCGCCGGCGGTGATCACTGTGGATGGCGTGGCCCCGGCGGCGCCGGTGATCGATCCGAGCAACGGCACCGAGATAAGCGGTACCGCGGAAGCTGGCGCGACGGTGATCCTCACCGATGGCGGCGGCAACCCGATCGGCCAGGCCACCGCCGACGGCAGCGGCAACTGGACGTTCACCCCGAGCACCCCGCTGGCCAACGGCACCGTGATCAACGCCGTGGCCCAGGACCCGGCCGGCAATACCAGCGGTCCGGCCAGCGTCACCGTCGATGCCATCGCCCCGCCGGCGCCGGTGATCGATCCGAGCAACGGAGTCGTCATCAGCGGTACGGCGGAAGCCGGGGCCACGGTGATCCTCACCGACGGCAACGGCAACCCGATCGGGCAGGTCACCGCCGACGGCAGCGGCAACTGGAGCTTCACGCCCGGCACGCCGCTGGCCAACGGCTCGGTGATCAATGCGCTGGCCCAGGACGCCGCCGGCAACACCAGCGGCCCGGCCAGCACCACGGTGGACTCGGTAGCCCCGGCCACCCCGGTGCTCGATCCGAGCAACGGTACGGTGATCAGCGGTACCGCCGAAGCCGGGGCCACGGTGATCCTCACCGACGGCGGCGGCAACCCGATAGGGCAGGCCACCGCCGATGGCAGCGGCAACTGGAGCTTCACTCCGGGCACACCGCTGACCAACGGCACGGTGATCAATGCGGTGGCCCAGGACGCCGCCGGCAACACCAGCGGTCCGGTCAGCACCACGGTGGACGCGGTGGCCCCGGCCACCCCGGTGATCGACCCGAGCAATGGTGTCGAACTCAGCGGCACCGCCGAACCCGGCGTCCGGGTGATCCTCACCGATGGCAATGGCAACCCGATCGGCCAGACCCTCGCCGACGGTAGCGGCAACTGGACCTTCACACCGGGCACGCCGCTGGCCAACGGCACGGTGGTCAACGCCGTGGCCCAGGACCCGGCCGGCAATACCAGCGGTCCGGCCAGCACCACGGTGGATACGGTGGCGCCGGCCACGCCGGTGATCAATGCCAGCAACGGCAGCGTGATCACCGGCACCGCCGAGGTCGGCGCCAAAGTGATCCTCACCGACGGCAACGGCAACCCGATCGGCGAGACCACCGCCGACGGCAGTGGCAACTGGACCTTCACCCCCGGCACGCCGCTGGCCAACGGTACGGTGATCAACGCCGTCGCCGAAGACGCCGCGGGCAACGCCAGCGGTCCGGCCAGCACCACGGTGGACTCGGTGGCGCCGTCCGCTCCGCTGCTGAGCATCAGCGCCGACGGCGCGCTGCTGACCGGCACCGCCGAGCCGAACAGTCAGGTGCGTATCGTGGTCAACGGCGACACCGCCAACCCGATCACGGTCACCGTCGACGGCGCCGGCAACTTCAGCCTGCCGTTCGCGCCGCCGCTGATCACCGGCGAACTGATCGCCGGGGTTGCCGTGGACGCCGCCGGCAACGTCAGCGGGCCGGCCACCATCAACGCGCCGGACCTGGCGCCGCCGACCATCAGCGTGCCGGAAGCCGCCGATACCTGGATCAACGCCGCGGAGATCGGCGACGGCATCCAGGTCGATGTGACGGTCCGTCCGACCATGCAGGTCGGCCAGGTGGTCACGGTCAAGTTCGCCGGGCAGAACGGCTACGAGGCCGAGGTCAGCCATACCCTCACCGCCGGCGACATCGCCGCCGGCAACCTGACCCTGACCCTGACGCCTCCCGGCGGCATGGGCCCGTTCCCGGAGGGCGCCTCGACCGTCACCGCCGACATCAACGGCGGCACCGCGTCGACCCCGGTGCCGTTCACCATCGACACCATTCCGCCGGCGACCCCGGTGCTGTCCCTGGTCGGCAACATCCTGACCATCTCGGCGGAGCCAGGGACCGAGTTGACGGTGACCGTCGACGTCGGCGGGGTGACCGCCACCGCCACGGTGACCGCCGACAACAGCGGGCTGGCGTCGCTGAACCTGCTCACCGACCTGGACATCGACTTCAGTTGGGACCAGTTGCTCAATGCCCAGGTGTCGGTGGTCGGACGCGACCCGGCCGGCAACCCGAGCAACACGGCGAGCATCGGCGTCGGCACCAGCATCGAGCAACCGGTGACCATCGGCAACTTCGGCCTCGACGTCAGCCTCAACCCGCTGAACCCGCGTTTCGGTTTCAGCGGAACCACCGAGCCTGACTCCAGCGTGGTGATCCGGGTCATCACCCCGGCGTTGAACGTCGAATTGCTGCCGATCCAGGCGGATTCGTCCGGAAACTTCTCGCTGAACCTGCTGAGCCCGACCATCCTCACCCAGTTGGGGCTGAACATCACCGACATCCTCAACCTCGGCTCGCAGATCTCGTTCAACCTGGTGTCCACCGACTCCAATGGCAACGACAGCGCCGCCTACGGGATCACCCTGACCCCCAACGGACTGTCGCTCAATATCGGCCAGATCGATGTCAACGGTACTTCCGGCGACGACGTGCTGTCCGGCGCCAACGGCAGTTCGGAGCACATCAACGGCGGCGACGGCAGCGACCTGATCTTCAACGTGGGCACCGGCGATCACGTGGTGGCCGGCAACGGCAACGACACCATCCAGATCACCGCGACCGATTTCGTCAGCATCGATGGCGGCGCCGGGTTCGACACCCTGGTCCTGGCCAACGGCATCGACCTCGACTACAACGCCGTCGGCGTCGGCACGCTCAGCAACCTCGAGCGCATCGACCTCGGCAAGGGCGATTCGGGTAGCGTGCTGACCCTGACCGCGGCGGAGGTGGATGCCATCACCGATGCCAACAACACGTTGCAGATCACCGGCGAGAACAACGACACCCTGAACGTGGTGGGCGCGGTGAATACCGGTACCACGCAACTGATCAACGGCATTACCTACGACGTCTACACCTTCGGCAGTACCACCCTGCTGATCGAGGACAACACGGTACAGGTCGTGGTCTGATGCGCGGGCGCAGGCAGTACGCGCGCAAGGGACGGCGGCATGGGAAGGGAGCCATCTGGCTCCTTTCCCTGGGTCTGCCGATGTTCGCGTCGGCCATGCCCCTCGACCAGGCGGTCAGGGCAGGGCTGGCGATCCACCCGGAAGTACGATCCGCGATGGCCGAAGCGGACCGTGCAGGCACCGAGGTGGAGATGGCCAAAGGGGGGTACTACCCCTCCGTGACGATGTCCGGGGGGCCGCAGGAGTTCGACTTCGGCGAGATCGTCTACGATCTCACCGCGTCGCAGATGCTGTACGACTGGGGTCGGGTGACGAGCAAGGTCGACAGCGCCAGCGCGACCCAGCGCAAGCTGTCCGAGGCGGTGCTGGTGGCGCGCGACGATGCGGCGCTGGATATCGTCGAGACCTACCTCGACGTGCTTGCCTCGGAGCGCCGGGTGGAGGCGGTGCGCGAACACATCCAGCGCCTCGACGGCATCCGCGAGATGACCCAGGCGCGCGGCGGCGACGGCTACGCCGACCGCAGCGAGCTGGATCGCGCCAATCTGGAACTGTCGCGGGCCCAGGAGCAGTTGTCGCTGGAGAAGGGCAACCTGCAGGACGCGCGCAACCAGTACGCGATCCTGGTCGGCCAGGAGCCCGCCGACCTGGTGGAGCCCGAGCCGATGTCGCTGCAACGCTACCTGGCGGCCAGCGATATGGCGCGGGTGATCCGCGAATCGCCTTTGCAGCGCAAGGCCCTGGAGGACGCCAATGTCGCCGAGGCCGAGGTCCGCGAGGCCAAGGCGTCGCTGCTGCCGCAACTGAACCTGGAGGCCAGCGCGCTGCGCCGGGAGATCGGCGGGCATCCGGAAAGCGACTCGGTGGTATCCCTGCGCTTCCGCATGGACACCTTCCAGGGGCTTTCCAACTTCCGCCGGCCGACCGCCGCGCAGCAGCGCCTGGAGTCGGCGAAATGGAGCGCCGACGCGATGCAGCGCGACATCCGCCGGCAATTGCAGAACCTCTTCGACAACGGCGACACGCTGCGCTGGCGGGAACAGTCGCTGACCCAGCAGGTGACCGAGTCGGAGCAGGTCGGCGAGTTGTATCGCGAACAGTTCGAGGTTGGCCGGCGCGACGTGATCGACCTGCTCAACGTGCAGCGCGAGCGGTTCGAGGCAGAGCGGCAACTGATCAACCTGCGGATCGAACGCAAGCGCATCGAGTATCGGGCGGCCGCGCAAGTCGGCCTGTTGGGTCCGCTATTGGAGAACCGGCTGAATCATGGAAGCTGAGAAAACCCCGGATAACGTCGTGATCCTCAACCACGACCCCATCGTCGACCCGTTGCGCCAGGGCTTGTTGCTGCTCTGCCGGCAGCTTGGCCGACCGCTCGGCGACGCCGAACTGGTGGACGGCATGCCGCTGGAGCACGGTCGCCTGCCGTTGCACCTGGTGGCCCGCGCGTTGCGCCGCGCCGACATCACCGCCCAGGTCACCCGCCAGCCGTTGCGCCGGATCGATCGCTACCTGCTGCCGGCCCTGCTGCTGCTCGACGACGGCCGCGCCCTGGTGCTGGTGGGCAACGACGGCGAGCATGCCGAGGTGCTGGTACCGCAGAGCGACGGCGGAAGCCAGAGGATGCCGCTGGCCGAGCTGGAAGCGCTGTACAGCGGCACGGCGATCTTCGCCAAGTGCCGCTACCGCCCGGACGGGCGGGTCGGCGACTACGCCAGCGCCTTGCCCGAACACTGGTTCTTCGGCCCGCTCAAGCGGCTCTGGCGTTCCTACGCCGAGGTCGCCGCCGCAGCGTTGGTGGCCAACGTCCTGGCGGTCGCCTCGGCACTGTTCGCCATGCAGGTCTACGACCGCGTGGTGCCCAACGCGGCCTTCGACACCCTGTGGATCCTCGCCAGCGGCGTGGCCCTGGCGATCGTCCTCGACGGTGTCCTGCGGATCATGCGCGGCCACCTGCTCAACGTGCTCGGCAAGCGCCTCGACCTGCAACTCTCGACCCTGCTGTTCTCCCGCGTGCTGAGCACCCGGGTCGCCGCCAAGCCGGCGTCGATGGGCGCCTTCAGTACCCAGGTGCGGGAGTTCGAGTCGGTGCGCGAGTTCTTTACCTCGTCCAGCGCGGCGCTGATCAGCGACCTGCCGTTCGTGGCGATCTTCCTGCTGATCATCGCCGTGATCGGCGGCCATGTGGTCTGGGTGCCGCTGGTGGCCTGCGTGCTGATGATCCTGCCGGGGCTGCTGACCCAGCGCCTGCTCGGCCACCTGTCGCGGCAGAACCTGCGCGAAGGGGCGATGAAGAACGGCGTGCTGCTGGAAGCCTTCGAGCACCTGGAGACGGTCAAGGCGACCCGCGCCGAAGGCCGCTGCCTGCACCAGTGGGAAACCCTGACCGGCGAACTGGCCGGTACGGCGATGAAGACCCATACCCTGGCCTCGACCCTGAGCTACTCGGCGAGCATCGTCCAGCAGCTCTGCTACGTCGGCGTGGTGGTCTTCGGCGTCTATCGGATCAGCGAGGGCGCGATGACCGTCGGCGGCCTGGTGGCCTGCTCGATCCTCGCCTCGCGGGCCATCGCACCGCTGTCGCAGGCGGCCGGCATCCTCGGTCGCTGGCAGCACACCAAGGTGGCGATGGAAGGCCTCGACCAACTGATGAGCGCCGAGCAGGAGCGACCCCAGGGCAAGCGCTTCGTGCACAAGGAGCGCCTGCAGGGACATTACCGCCTGGAGGGCGTGCGCCTGGCCCACGGCGACAGCCCGCCGGTGGTCGACGTGCAGGCCCTGAACATCCGCGCCGGCGAGCGGGTGGCGCTGCTCGGCGGCAACGGCGCCGGCAAGTCGACCCTGCTGCGCCTGCTCAGCGGCCTGCTCGACGCGCAGGCGGGACGCCTGCTGCTGGACGACGTCAGCCTGACCCAGATCGACCCGGCCGACCGCCAGCGCGGTATCGGCTACCTGCCGCAGGACGTGGCGCTGTTCCATGGCAGCCTGCGCGACAACCTCAACCTGGAGAACGCCGCGCTGGGCGACGAGGAACTGCTGGAGACCCTCGACGGGGTCGGCCTGGGCGCCTTCGTCCGCGGCCACCCGCTGGGGCTGGACATGCCGATCCAGGGCAACGCCAGCCTGTCCGGCGGCCAGCGCCAGGCCGTCGGGCTGGCCCGGGTGCTGCTACAGGACCCTCCGATCCTGCTGCTCGACGAGCCGACCGCGGCCTTCGACCAGGGCAGCGAGAAACAGGTCATCGACTACCTGCAGCAATGGTTGGGCAAGCGCACCCTGGTCATCACCACCCACAAGAAAAGCATGCTCGCCCTGGTCGAGCGTGCGGTGGTCCTGCGCCAGGGCAGGGTGATCATGGACGGCCCGCTGGAGCAGGTGGTGCAGGGCAACCAGGTACAGGCACCGCAGGCCGCCGAAGGAGGCAACCATGGACTCTGACCGCGACGCCGCCGCCCTGCGCCGGCAACTGGCCGACCCGTTGCTGGCGGCTACCCACCCGGTCTACCGGCCGCTGCTCTGGACCCTGCTCGGTTGCGTGCTGCTGTTCATCGGCTGGGCGGCCTGGGCGCAACTGGACGAGGTGACCCGCGGCGACGGTCGGGTCGTGCCGTTCAGCCGCATCCAGAAGATCCAGAGCCTGGAGGGCGGCATCCTCGACCGCCTGCTGGTGAAGGAGGGCGACCTGGTGGAAGTCGGCCAGCCGCTGGTGCGCCTCGACGAGACGCGCTTCCTCACCAACTTCCAGGAGTCGGCGAACCAGGCCAGCGTGCTGCGCGCGGCCATTGCCCGGCTCGACGCCGAGGTGCTAGGCAAGAAGAGCATCGAGTTCCCGCCGGACGTCGATCCCGAGGGGCCGCTGGCGCGTTCCGAACGCGAGCTGTTCAAGTCGCGCCGCGACAAACTGGTGGAGGGCACCCAGGCGATCCAGCGGCAGATTCACCTGGCGCAGAGCCAGCTCGACCTGGTTCGCCCGCTGGTGGCCAAGCGTGCGGTGAGCCAGATGGAGGCGCTCAAGCTGAGCCAGGACATCGCCACCCTCAGCGGCAAGCTGACCGAGCTGAAAAGCACCTATTTCCAGGATGCCTATACCGAGCGCGCCCAGCGCAAGGCCGATCTCAGCGCCCTGGAACCGATCGTCCAGCAGCGCCAGGACCAGTTGCGCCGCACCGAGATCCTGTCGCCAGTGCGCGGGCGGGTGAACACCGTGCTGATCAACACCCGCGGCGGGGTGATCCAGCCCGGCGAGCCGATCATGGAAGTGATCCCGGTAGAGGAGCGTCTGCTGGTGGAGGCGAAGATCAAGCCGCGCGACGTGGCCTTCCTGGTTCCCGGCATGCCGGCCAAGGTGAAGATCACCGCCTACGACTACACCATCTACGGCGACCTCAAGGGCACCCTGGAGCAGATCAGTGCCGACACCATCGAGGAGGACACCCCGCATGGCAAGGAGTCCTACTACCAGGTGCTGATCAAGACCGATGGCAGCCAGTTGAAGCGCGGCGAGGAGGTATTGCCGATCATTCCGGGGATGGTCGCCGAGGTGGACATCCTCAGCGGCAAGCGCAGCGTGCTCAACTACCTGCTGCGGCCGCTGATCAAGGCGCGCCTTTACTGAGGCGTGCAGGACAGGCCCCGGTCGGTGGAAACGTGCCAGCCGCTTCCCTGTAGCCATGGCGAGCTACGTAGGCGGTGGCGCTGGTAACGCTGCCCGGGCGGGCGCACGCTAGGCGTCGCGCCGAGCTGCGAGGCACTGTCGGGTCCTGGCGTCGAGTAGCTCGCGCAGGGTCTTGAACAGCGGTGCGCGGTCGGTATAGCGACGGCCGTAGTCGAGGTTGAAGGCATAGTCGAAGTCCGCCGGATTGTCGCCCTGGGTGTGCTGGAGCAGGGTTTCCAGCTTGTCCAGGGCCTTCACTGCCAGGGCTTCGGCGGACTCGCCGCGCTCGTATTCGTCCCACAGGGCGAGCAGGCGGTCGCGCAGCGGCGCGTCGAGGTGACGGGTCAGCTGCAACAGGTCGGCGCGTTCCTGTTCGCCTTTGTCCGGGTGCGCGGCCTGCTCGACGGCGGGGATGTCGCCGTGGATCGCTTCGCCGAGGTCGTGGACCACGCACATGCGCAGGACCTTGCCGAGGTCCAGGCCGGCCAGTTGGTCCTCGAAGGCCAGTGCCATCAGGCACAGCCGCCAGCTATGTTCGGCGGTGCTTTCCGGGCGGCCGGAGGAGGTGTGCGCGGAGCGCAGGACGTCTTTCAGGCGTTCGGCTTCGCGGAGGAATTCGAGGCGGTTGCTCAGCAGTTCGAGGGACATGGCGCGGGCTCCGCTACCGGTGAAACGAGCCTGCAAGCCTAGGCGCGGCGGTGCTGAAGGTCCATGGATAAAATATCCGTGGCGACGTCAGAGGGTTTCCACCAGGCGCACCGCGCGTCCGTCCGAGAGGGTCATGCGGGTCCAGCGGCAACGGCTGCGCCGGATCGGCACGATGGCCGAGGCGTTCGCTCCGCTGGCGAACTCCAGCGCCGGCGGTGCCAGCAGTTCGCGCCAGCCGAGTTCCTCGAGGGTGGCTTCCTGGCGGAGGATTTCCTCGCTGCAATAGGGCCACAGCGAACGGTCGAGCAGTTCGCCGAGAGGCACGCCGAATTGCGCGGCGCGTGCCGGCGAACAGGCCAACAGGCGATGGGTGAGGTCGCAGATCAGGTGCACGGGTTGCGGGTTGGCCTCGACCAGGCGGGCCAGTGCCTGGTCGGCGGCGGCTTCCAGGCGGGCGCCGAGCAGACGCTCCAGGCGTGCCCGTTCCTCCACCAGCAGCGCCTGGGTACCGGACTCCCAGCGCGAGATGGTCGATTGCGCCACGCCGAGCAATTCGGCGGCATGCGTTTGCTTGACCCGGTGCAGCAGGCGCCAGCGACGCAGGGCGGGGCCCAGGGACGAAGAAGGGAGAGGCTCGGTCATGCTTGGCTACGCGGGCGAATGGACGCTGAAGTCTGCGCCCGACGCCGGGCGGAGGCAAATCGGCGCGACACCGGGGGGACCCGTATGGTCGGCGGCGATCCTCGGAGGGCCGCCCGCGCCGCGCCGGCAGCCGTGGAGCTGCCGGCGGGCGTCTCGCTCAGGCCTTGGCGAAGGAGGTGGGGAAGGGCAGGTTGTACAGGCGTTGCCCGGTGGCGGCGAAGATCGCATTGGCCAGCGCCGGGCCGATGGGCGCCACACCGGGTTCGCCGACCCCGGTGGGCGCTTCGCCGGAGGGCACGATGTGCACTTCGACCTTGGGCATCTCGGCGATCCGCAGCACCTGGTAGCCGTCGAAGTTGTTCTGCTCGACCTTGCCGTCCTTCAGGGTGATCGCGCTGTGCAGGATCGCGCCGAGGCCGAAGCCGATGCCGCCCTCCATCTGCGCGGCGATCACGTCCGGGTTGATCGGGATGCCACAGTCCACCGCACAGACCACCCGCTCGACCTTCAGCTTGCCGTCCTTGTCCACCGAGACCTCGACCACCTGGGCGACGAAGGTCTTGAATGCCTCGGTCACCGCGATCCCGCGCCCGCGCCCGGCGGGCAGCGGCCTGGACGGGTCCCAGCCGGCCTTTTCCGCAGCCAGTTCGAGCACGCCGCGCAGGCGCGGCTGCTCTGCCAGCAGGTCGCGGCGGAACAGGTAGGGGTCCTTGCCGGCGGCCTGCGCCGCCTCGTCGATGAACGCCTCCACCGCGTAGACCGTGTGCGAGCTGCCGACCACCCGCCACCACAGGACCGGCACGCCGACCTGGGTGGTGCTCAGCTCGACCGAGACATTGGGCACCGCATAGGGCAGGTTGGCGGCGCCTTCCACCGAGGTGGCGTCGACGCCGTCCTTGACCATCACCGCGGCGAACGGCGTGCCTTCCAGGATCGACTGGCCGACGATGCGATGTTGCCAGCCGACCAGCTTGCCGTCGGCGTCGAGCCCGGCTTCGAGCCGGTGGTAGTACATCGGCCGGTAGAAACCGCCGTGGATGTCGTCCTCGCGGGTCCATTGCAGCTTCACCGGCACGCCGTTGGCGCCCAGCGCCTTGGCGATCGATACCGCCTCGACGATATAGTCCGACCAGGCGTTGGCGCGCCGGCCGAAGCTGCCGCCGGCGTAGAGCGTATTGATCTTCACCTGCTCCGGCTTCAGCCCGGCGGTGCGCGCCGCGTTGCCCTGGTCGACGGTCTGGAACTGGTCGCCGGCCCAGATCTCGCAGCTGTCGGCGGTCAGCCTGACCACCGCGTCCAGCGGCTCCATCGGCGCATGGGCGAGGAACGGGAACTCGTAGCTGGCGGCGATCCTGCGGGTCGCCCCGGCCACCGCCTTGGCGGCGTCGCCGTCCCTGCGCGCGGGCTTGCCGGGTTGCTCGGCGAGCTTGCGGTACTCCGCCATCAGCGCCTCGGAACCACGCTTCTCGGCCTTGCTCTCGTCCCACTCGACCTTGAGCGCGTCGCGGCCTTGCTTCGCCGCCCAGAAGCCCTTGGCGACCACCGCCACGCCGTGCGGCACCTGGACCACCTCGACCACCCCCGGAATCGCCCTGGTCGCCGTGGCGTCGAACGATTTCACCGTGGCGCCGAACAGCGGCGGGCGCTGGAGCAGGGCGACCAGCATGCCGGGCAGGCTGACGTCGAGGGTGAATTGCGCACTGCCGTCGGTCTTGCCGGGAACGTCGACGCGCGGCGCCTGGTGACCGATCAGGCGGAAGTCCTTGGGATCCTTCAATTGCACTTTTTCCGGCACCGGCAGTTCCGCCGCCGCAGCGGCCAGCGAACCGTAGCTGGCCTTGCGCTGGCTGGCCGGATGTTCGACGAAGCCGTCGCGGGTGCGCAGTTCGGTGGCCGGCACTCGCCACTGGCGGGCGGCGGCCTCGACCAGCATCGCGCGCGCCTTGGCCCCGGCCTCGCGCAATTGCATCCAGGAGTTGGCCATCGCCGAACTGCCGCCGGTGCCCTGCATGGTGCCGAAGGCCAGGTTGGCGTAGCGCTTGGCGTCGGCGGGCGCGCTTTCCACGCGGACCTTGCTCCAGTCCGCGTCGAGTTCCTCGGCGACGATGGTGGCGATACCGGTATAGGCACCCTGGCCCATCTCCACGTGCTTGGCGATCACCGTGACACTGTCGTCCGGAGCGATCCGCAGGAAGGCGTTGGGCGCGAAGCCGGCGTCCGGCAGGGCCGCGGCGAGGGCACGCCGGGCTCCGCTCCACTGGAAGCCGATGGTCAGGCCGACCACCGCGGCGCCTTTGAGGAAGCCGCGGCGCGAGCCGGGCAGGGCGTTGCTCAGATCGATCTTGCTGTTCATGGCGTCAGGCCTTCAGGGTGTCGGCGGCTTCGTGGATGGCGGCGCGGATCCGCACATAGGCGGCGCAGCGGCAGATGTTGCCGTTCATCGCGGCATCGATGTCGGCGTCGCTGGGGCTGGCGTTCTGCTCCAGCAGCGCGGTGGCGGACATGATCTGGCCGGACTGGCAGTAGCCGCACTGCGGTACCTGGAGCTTGACCCAGGCGTCCTGCACGGCCTTGCCGGGCTTGCTCTGGATACCCTCGATGGTGGTGACGCGCTTGCCGGCGACCGCGGAGACCGGCAGCACGCAGGAACGTACCGCGGTGCCGTCCAGCTGCACGGTGCAGGCACCGCACTGGGCCATGCCGCAGCCGAACTTGGTGCCGTGCAGGCCGGCGCTTTCCCGGATGGCCCAGAGCAGGGGCATGTTGGGATCGACGTCGAGGGTGACGTTCTTGCCGTTCAGGACGAGCGAGGTGGGCATGCTGATTCTCCACGGAAAGGCCCGGGCAGGGCGTTATCTCTTATCAGGCAGGGATGCATCGGGCGAAGTGTGCGCGAAGGACGAAACGGACGCCTTGCACGATCCTGCGAAAGTCTAGATCAATCCTGCCGAGCGTCCCGGCGGGCACGGCGCGGAAACGCGGCGAAACAACTCCGTCGGCGCAGGCGTTCACCCGGCATCGGCAACGCGCTAGGATCGCTGCCGTCGGTGACTGACGCCCGCCCGGGCGGCACGCACTTTCAGCCGGAAGCGGGACGACCCGTTTTCCCTCTTTCATTGCGCGGGGACGACCCTGCAGAGAGGCTGAAAATGGCGTGGATCTATCTCTTGCTCGCCGGTGTCTTCGAAATCGTCTGGGCCACGGCCATGAAGGAGTCGGCCGGCTTCACCCGCCTGTGGCCAAGCCTGGTCACCCTGCTGTTCATGATCCTCAGCTTCGGCCTGCTGGCCGTTTCCATGAAAACCCTGCCCCTCGGCACGGCCTACACCATCTGGGTCGGCATCGGTGCGGTCGGCGCCTTCGCCCTGGGCATCCTGCTCTTCGGCGAAAGCCCGAGCCCGTTGCGGCTGCTGGCGGTGGGGCTGATCGTGGCCGGCATCGTCATTCTCAAGCTGGCGACCCGTCAGGGCTGAGGGGCGACCATCATGTACGCATCCTTCGCTCCCGCGACCTGGGCCTTGCTCGCCTACCTCTTCGGCGCGCTCGCCCTTTGCCTGCTCATGCTGGGGTTGGGCCGGGTGCTGGGCGGCCGATCGCATGGCCGGGCGAAGAACCTGCCGTTCGAGTCGGGGGTGGATTCCACCGGCTCGTCGCGCTTGCGCTTCTCGGTCAAGTACGCGTTGGTCGCCATGCTGTTCGTGATCTTCGGCATCGAGATGCCGTTCCTCTACCTCTGGGCGGTGTCGCTGCGGGAGAATGGCTGGGCGGGTTTCGTCGAGGCGACACTGTTCGTCTCCCTGCTGCTGGTCGGACTGTTCTACCTGCACCGGGTCGGCGCCCTCGACTGGTCGCCGGAGCGCCGGCGGAAAAAGCCGCACGACTAGTCGTGGAGGATCACCAGCAGGTAGCGGCAGGCTTGCCCGGCGGTGGCGAAGGTCACCGCGCGGTCGACGCCGAAGTCCAGGCGGTCGCCGCGTTGCAGGTGGAACGACTGCTCGCCGTAATCCACCCGCAGCGCACCCTCGACCAGCCACAGGCGCTGCCGGTAGGGCCGGCCGCCCCAGCGGGGATAGTCGAGGCGGGCGTTCGCCGGGATCTCCACTTCCACCATTTCGCAGCCGCTGCGCGGATCGCGAGCGCCGACCTGGCGGCGGCGGTAGCCGCTGGCCGGGTCTTCCCACACTTCCTGCTGCGCGCGCCGGCAGAGCGGTTCTGCCGGCGCCTGCGTGTCGCCGAGCAGCTCGGAGAGGGCGACCCCCAGGCCGCTGGCGAGACGGCCGAGGACGCTGGCGGTGGGGCTGCTTTGGTTGCGCTCGATGCGCGAGATCATCGCCTTGCTCACCGCGCAGCGTTCGGCCAGTTGGGCGAGGGTCAGCTCGCGCTCCTTGCGCAGGGCGGCTAGGCGTCGGGCAATCAGTTCGTCGATATCCATGAGTGGCCCTGGCGGATTTTTCTCGTCCATGATAGTCACTGTCCAATATATTGGAAATTCGACCTTGCATTGGAGCTTGCCCGCGATGACCGAACCGACGATTCGCCGCCTGGCTGGCGAGGAGATCCTGGCGCGCCTGGACGAACTGGCCGAGGTACTGCTGGACTGCGTGGAAGGCGGGGCTTCGGTCAGCTTCATGTGGCCGTTGCCGCGGGAGCGGGCGCTGGCCTTCTGGCGCGGCGTCGGCGAGAGCGTGGCGGGCGACGAACGCCTGCTGCTGGTGGCGGAAGCGGAGGGGCGGATCGTCGGTACCGTGCAACTGCTCCTCGACCAACCGCCGAACCAGCCGCACCGCGCCGACGTGGCGAAGATGCTGGTGCACCGGCGTGCGCGTCGGCGCGGCATCGGCGAGGCGCTGATGGGCGAGCTGGACCGGCTCGCCCGGGCCTGCGGCAAGTCCCTGCTGGTGCTGGACACGGTCAGCGGCAGCGCCGCCGAACGGCTGTACCTGAAGACCGGCTGGACACGGGTCGGGGAAATTCCGGACTACGCCCTGATGCCGGACGGCACGCCCTGTCCCACCACCTATTTCTACAAGCGCCTGGCTGCTGCCGGCTGACCGAAGATGCCAGCGTTCCCAAGGCAGGCCGGGTAGAATCGGCGGATGCGAGAGATTCGGGGTCGATGGTGGAGTTACTGCAAGGGTTCGTCCTGACCCGGCACTGGCGCGATACGCCGGCCGGCACGGAAGTCGCGTTCTGGCTGGCGACCGAGCAGGGCCCGCGGCAGGTGCGGCTGCCGCCGCAGCCGTCGGTGGCGTTCGTCCTCGCCGAGCAGCGCGGGCGCGTCGAGTCCCTGCTCGCCGGGGAGACTGGCGCCGAGCTGCGGCCGCTGGCGCTGCGCGACTTCCAGCAGCGGCCGGTGCTCGGCCTGTACTGCCAGCAGCATCGCCAACTGATGAATCTGGAGAAACGCTTGCGCCAGGCCGGCGTCGAGGTGTTCGAGGCCGATATCCGGCCGCCGGAGCGCTACCTGATGGAGCGCTTCATCACCGCGCCGGTCAGCCTGGAGGCGAGTGTCGAGGCTGACGGCAGCCTGCTCGCCCGGCGCCTGAAGCCGGCTCCGGACTATCGCCCGCGCCTGCGCCTGGTGTCGCTGGACATCGAGACCAACGCCCGCGGCGATCTCTACTCCATCGCCCTGGAAGGCTGCGGCCAGCGCCAGGTATACATGCTCGGCCCGGCCAACGGCGATGCCGCGGCCGTGGATTTCCGCCTCGACTATTGCGACAGCCGTGCCGGGCTGCTTGAACGCCTCAACCAGTGGCTGGCCGAGCACGATCCCGACGCCATCATCGGCTGGAACCTGGTGCAGTTCGACCTGCGCGTCCTGCATGAGCATGCCCAGCGCCTGAAGGTGCCGCTGCGCCTGGGGCGTGGCGGCGACGAAATGGGCTGGCGCGAGCACGGCAGCCGCAACAACCACTTTTTCGCCGCGGCGGCCGGCCGCCTGATCATCGATGGCATCGAGGCGCTGCGCTCGGCGACCTGGAGCTTCCCCTCGTTCAGCCTGGAGAACGTCGCCCGGACCCTGCTCGGCGAAGGCAAGGCGATCGACAATCCGTACCAGCGGATGGACGAGATCGATCGCATGTTCGCCGAGGACAAGCCGGCCCTCGCGCACTACAACCTGAAGGACTGCGAATTGGTGACGCGGATCTTCGCCCGTACCGAACTGCTCGACTTCCTCCTCGAACGGGCCACCGTCACCGGCCTGCCGGCGGACCGCAGCGGCGGCTCGGTGGCGGCCTTCACCCACCTGTACATGCCGTTGATGCACCGCGCCGGCTTCGTCGCCCCGAACCTCGGCGAGAAGCGTCCGGAAGCCAGTCCCGGCGGCTTCGTCATGGACTCGCGGCCGGGCCTCTACGAATCGGTGCTGGTGCTCGACTACAAGAGCCTGTATCCGTCGATCATCCGTACCTTCCTGATCGATCCGGTCGGCCTGGTGGAAGGCCTGCGCCAGCCGGACGACGAGCACTCGGTGGAAGGCTTTCGCGGCGCCCGCTTCTCGCGTACCCGGCATTGCCTGCCGGCCATCGTCGCACGGGTCTGGGAGGGCCGCGAGGCGGCCAAGCGCGAACGCAACCAGCCGCTCTCGCAGGCGTTGAAGATCATCATGAACGCCTTCTACGGGGTGCTGGGTTCCAGCGGCTGCCGCTTCTTCGACCCGCGCCTGGCCTCGTCCATCACCCTGCGCGGGCATCGGATCATGCGCCGTACCCGCGAGCTGATCGAGGCCGAGGGCTATACGGTGATCTATGGCGATACCGACTCCACCTTCGTCTGGCTCGGCAGCCCCCGCGCCGAGGAGGAGGCCGCGGCCATCGGCCGGGCGCTGGTGGCGCGGGTCAACGACTGGTGGCGCGAGCACCTGAAAGAAGAATTCGGCCTCGACAGCGCCCTCGAGCTGCAATTCGAGACCCATTACCGGCGTTTTCTCATGCCCACCGTGCGCGGCGCCGAGGAGGGCAGCAAGAAACGCTACGCCGGCCTGGTGCGCCGCGCCGACGGTGGCGAGGAGATGGTCTTCAAGGGCCTGGAGACCGTGCGCACCGACTGGTCGCCGCTGGCCCAGCGCTTCCAGCAGGAACTCTACCTGCGCATCTTCAATCGCCAGCCCTACCAGGACTACGTGCGCGATTACGTACGACGGACCCTGGCCGGCGAGCTGGACGACCTGCTGGTCTACCGCAAGCGCCTGCGCCGGCGCCTCGACGATTACCAGCGCAACGTGCCGCCGCATGTGCGCGCGGCGCGCATCGCCGACGACTACAACCTCGAGCGCGGGCGCCCGCGGCAGTACCAGAGCGGCGGCTGGATCAGCTACGTGATCAGCGTCGCCGGTCCCGAGCCGCTCGAGGCGCGGCGTTCGGCCATCGACTACGAGCACTACGTGGGCAAGCAGTTGCAGCCGGTGGCCGACGCCATCCTGCCGTTCGTCGGCGATGATTTCGCCACTTTGGTCGACCGGCAGATGGCACTATTCTGAGGCTCATTGGCGGATGAGCCGCTGGTCCAGCTGGCGCAGCCGTTCCCGGTCGAGGTTGCGCGGCAGGACGAGAGTGTCCGAGCCGTTGGTCAACGGCGATTCCACGGGCCTGTTGAGTGGGATGACGATACGCTCGGCGTCGTAACGGATTTCCTTGGCGTCGGTCAGGCCCTGCTTCTGTAGCTGATGGATGGCTTCGAGGCGGGCGTCGGCGTCGGCTGCGCTGGGCGCCGATTGCATGACCTTCAGGTAGATGTCCAGTGCCTCCCGGCCATTGAACGGACCTTGCCCCAGGTGCTTCACGAATACCCGGTAGACGCCTCCCACCGCGCGGCACAGGCGGCTGTTGCCGTTCTGTGCGGCGATGTCGGCCTGCAGCCTGGCGTCGCACTGCTGCTTGCTCATGTTGCGGGCTTCGGACTTTTCGCTTTGCGCGCAGTAGGCGCTGCCGTAGAGGTCGCCGTCCTTGTCGCAGCGGCCGTAGCAGATATCGTGCAGGCGGCAGGCCTCGCTGAGCGAGCAGCCCGCGACGTCGTCCGGAACCAGATACTGGGTGAAGCCGGAGCCGCAATAGGTGGCCTTGTCTTCGGCGGCGCTGGCGGCGGGCGCCATCCGCGGGGCGAGCAGAACGACGGCGAAGCCGATCAGGAGCAGGCTAGAGAGGGTTTTCATAGAGGACGTCCTGTTCGCTGCGGGTGCCGGGTTCCGAGAGTTGCCGTTGCAGCCGCCGGTGCATGGCCGTGGCTTTGAGGTAGTGGAAGTCGAAGCACTTGCCGAACGAGAAGTTCTTCCGCACCGGGTCGTGGCACTCCCGGTAGTAGGAGGCGCCAGCCGTGCGTTCGTAGATGGCCTTGCTGACGGCGGTGGCCATGAAGGCGATCACCTGGTCGTTGAAGATATCGTTGTGGTCGGCGATGAAGGACTGCGAGGTGTAGATGAAGTTGACCGGCTCGTTGCTGTAGCAGGGCATGCGCGGCAGCGCCGGATCGGCGTTGCCGCCGTCCGCGCTGCACAAGCTCCTGAAGCGCCATTTGCCGATATCGGTGTCGTCGATCACCCGTGGTTCGGGCGGTCTTGGCGCGCAGTTGTCGCTGCCATCCGGCAGCGGGCACTCGCGGTCGATCAGCAGGGCGGTCCGATACAGGCTGTAGTTGCCGAGGGCGGTGGTATCCAGGTCTTCTTCCCGGAGGCGATAGCGGGTTCCGTTGTAGGTCCTGTCCAGGTCCACCTGGCTCCAGGTGAGGTTGACGCCGACCCATTGGCCGAGCGGGAAGGCGAAGTGGGTGGCGCTGTCGCCGTGCGAACTGATGACGTACAGCAGCGGCGGCGGCCGGGCTCCCAGGGCGCCGACCTTGAGGCTGTTCTCCTTGAGCAACAGGCCCTGATTGGCCTCTATCGCCGGATTCAGCATGATTACCGCGTCGCCGAAGGCGCGTATCCGCTGACCGTCCTGGAGAGCCAGCAGGCGTTCGAGCAACGGGTCGTGAAGTGCGCCGAGGGTGATTGCGCCGCCGAAGCTGTGGCCGACGATCACCAGATAGTTCCTGTCCTTGCGATCGATCCGTTCCAACTGGGCGAGCAACTCGGCGACGCCACCCCGGCCGACTTCCTCGGCGACGGCCTTCCTGTCCCAGTAGGTCAGGTTCTCGCTATACAGGCCATGCATCGACTTGCCCCGCCAGCCAACATAGAGGCCGACCAGCCTGCGTTTGCCCAGCACCCCGGAGGAGGCGAGATTGGCGAGTGCCTTGTTGAAGCTGGCGACGTTGCCGTCGTCCCGTCCCGCGTTGTGCTTCCAACCGTGAATGAACACCACCATGGCGATGTCCCCCCGGGCGGAGTAGCGCTTTAGCTGGTCGATCAGGCGTTGCGTTCTGGCAGGCGCGAAGTCGTTGCCGCGCTCGCTGTATTCGACGAAGCCGATCTCGTAGTTCGGATGGCGTTCGTAGTAGCTGTCGCTGCAAGGCCGCATGTCGGCGCAGGTCGATTCGCTGTCATCGCGCAGCGGGGCGTTGGCGGCGCAGCCTGCCAGCAGGCAGGCTGCGAGAAGGGCGAGTATTTTCATGACGATTCCCGCGTGGAGATTCTTTTCCGGCGCGCCAGAACTCGACCGGTCGCTACCCGTTACGCAGGCCGGGTGCTGTCATGGGGGATGGGAGAGCGCAGGCGGAGAAGTCGTCCCGCGAAAGGCTGGGGAGGCGTGTGTCAGGGTCCCCTGGAAGCGGGCCTGGGATATCCCGGAAAGGCTCGTCGTGGGGCGAACTGTCGAAGACGTTGACATGCTGAACCACCACTTCCGTGTCTGTTCTGCAACTGTCTATAGACCGCCGGGGGATGGGTGTCAAAGTGCCACTTCGCAGCCTTCCCCATGGTGGATGGCTGCGAAGGAGAGTCGATCAGGCCAGTTGCGCCGGGTCGAGCATGTCGCTTTCGAAGGTCATCCAGCCACCGTTCTCGCTGGCCGCGCCGTCGAGGATCGGGCCGTAGTAGGTGAGGCCGATGGTCAGGCTGAAGCAGATGTGGGTAGCGTTCTCCGGGGCGTCCAGCTGGCCTTCGAAGTGCAGCTTGAGCACGCCCGGCTCGACGCTTTCCAGGCCGATGGCGACGTTCGGGTTGTCCACGGCCTCGCTTTCGCGGCCGCGTTGCTCGGCGCTGACGGTGAGGGTCACGGTGTCTCGGTACATGTCTTGCTCCAGTTGGCGTGGGGCCGGCGTCGCCAGCGCGGCGGACAGACTACTGGCAGACGCGCCGGCTGGCCAGTGTTGGCTGCGGTAGGCGCCGCGCGGGGCCTGGGAATCATTCGCCGGCGGCGCAGTCCAACTGCGCATCACCAACCAACCCCCGAGGGGATGATGAAGCTACCCGTGCTCGCTGTATTGGGCGCCGCGCTGCTGTTGAGCGCCTGCGCGAAGAAGGAGGCCGAGGCCTGTGCCTCGCCGGACGTGAAAGACCAACTGATGCGGATCTTCCTCCAGGGCGCGATCACCGAGCGCTCGCCGGAGTTCAAGGACAGCGCGCTGCGCGACGTGGCGATCCTCGAGAAGGATCCCGACAGCGGCGTGCTGTCCTGCGTCGGCACCCTCAGCGTGCCGGCCGGCCAGCAGGTGGTCGAGGGCGTCCTGCAATACCGCATCGCCCCGGTGGCCAAGTCCGACTACGACTACCTGCTGCTGGATACCGCCGGCGCCAACACCACCGCCCTGGCGCAGCGCCTGAACAAGGCGCTCGGCCAGTGATCGCGCGCCTCGCTCAGGGTACGCCGTTGCGGCCGTGGGCGAGGAAGCCGGGACGGGCGCCGAGGCGCTCGTAATAGGCGCGCACCGCTGGCAGCGACGGATGCTCGAACGGCGTCTCGTACCAGCGGTTGACCGACAGGCCGATGGCGATGTCGGCCAGGCTGAAGGTCTCGCCGGCGACATAGGCGCCGGTGCGTAGCAGTTGTCCCTCGAGGATTTCCATGAAGCCCGTCCAGCCGCGCAACGAAGCCTCCACCTGGGCCGCGTCGCGGTGCGCCGGCGACTGCCGGACCAGGCTCATGAAGGCATAGCTCCACGAGCGGTTGAGGTCGGAGGCCTGCCAGTCCAGCCACTGGTCGACCCGCGCGCGCGACGCCGCCTGCTGCGGATAGAGGCGTTCGCCGGCATAGCGGTTGGCCAGGTAGCGGATGATGCTGTTGGATTCCCAGAGCACCAGTTCGCCGTCCCGCAGCACCGGCACCATGGCGTTCGGGTTGAGGGCGAGGAATTCCGCCGCGTGGGTGTCGCGGAAGCCGCTGCCCCAGTCTTCGCGGCGGTAGGGCAGGTCCAGTTCGGCGCAGGTCCAGAGCACCTTGCGCACGTTGATCGAAGAGGCCTTTCCGAGAATCTCCAGCATGGCGATGGCGCGTCCTTGGGCGGATAGGAAGGCTCCGAGTATACGGGCCGATCCCGCCGACGGGGAGCGGCTCGAGCGGGGGCGCCGGCTAGGCGCCGCTGGCTTGCCGGCGGCCCGGGCGGCGGCGCGCCCAGAGGGCGAAGTAGAGCCAGCCGATGACGAACGATGGCGCCACGCTCGCCAATGGATGCGGCGTGCCCGAGAGCCAGTGCAGCGCGGCCATCGGCGCGGTCAGCAGGAGCACCACCAGCAGGGGCGCCTGGCGTTGCGCAAGGCCGTGGCGGCGGCCGAGACATTGCAACAGGTACAGGCCGAAGCGCGTCGCCAGGAGACTCGCGGCGCCCTGGAGCAGGGCGGCGACGCCCATCCCGGCCAGGCCGCCGTCCTGGTTGGCATAGGCCGCCCAGGCGCCGTAGAGCACCGCGGCCGGCAGCGCCGCCAGCCACGGGTCGTCGGAGCGCTGCGCGAGTCCGCTCACCGGATGATCCTCTGCTGCACGTAGGGTTCGGCACCGGGCGCGAGGCGGACCATGCAGAGGATCTGGTCGCTGCTGCCGATGTGGGCGACGAAGTGGTCGTTGGTCCTGGCGTGGCTGGACATCGCCATGCGCGGGAAGAAATCCGGGGCGACGCTGCGTTGCCCGCCGGGTATCAGGCCGGTTTCCGCATCCAGGCGCAGGTTGGCGGACAGCGTGCCGACCACGTCGCGGGCCAGGTCGACCATGTCCGGGCTCTGGCGCGGCGCTTCCAGGTCCGGGTACAGCGTCGCTCCCGGGATCCGCGCGCTGAGGGCGCGGAACATGTTGTAGACCACAGGGTTGTAGGTCTTCGCCACGATCAGTGGCGGCAGCCCGCCGTTGCGCTCGCTGACCTGGCGCAGGAAGAACTGGTTGATCCGCTTGAACAGGCTGGTGCGGTGGTAGCGGTCGACCACCATCGCTGTCCACAGGTAGAGGAAACGCGTCGCGCCGCGGACGAAGTCCTTCGCGCCCAGGATGCCGATGATCCGTTCGCCCTCCGGATCGGTCGCCAGTACCAGGTGGTCGTAGGTCTCGAAGATATCCGGCTGGTTGCCGAAGTATTGCAGCACGTCGAACTGCGGCATTCCCTCTTGCAGGTCGGCGACTATCTTGCGCTTGAAGCCCTCGGGGAACTGCCGTTCGCGGCTGGAGTAGTCGAGGTCGAAGGCGTTTTTCTGCGGATCGCTGGTCATGGTCGTGGCTCGCCGGAGGAAGAGGCTGAAGGGCGCAGGACCAACTGGCGGTCCGTCGCGTCGGGGGCGTCGTCGGCGATACGGATGTACGCGCCGCGGGCCCAGAGTTCGTTGAGGTCGGTGGCGCCGTCGAACGGCAGGCCGGAATTGCGGGTGGACAGCGCGTAGCGCGAGTTGTCGAAGTCCGCCAGGTCGATGACCATCCGCAGGGTCGCGGCGATCCGTGTGTTGAACGGGTTGGCCGGGTCGCTGTAGTCGAAGCGCCCGACGTTGACGCTGAAGTTGTCGCCGCCCTTGTTGTTCTTCAGGTCGAACAGCGCGCGCAGCGGGGTCTTGTGGAAGGGCACGTGCTCGGCGAGGGCGGCGTGCGCCTCGCCCCACTTCCAGCCGTCCGGCGCGCTTCCGTGGGCGGCTCGCAGTTCGTCGAGGGCGCGGCGCAGCGACTGGTTCAGCTTGAGGTCGCAGCCTTGTTCCTGGCCGCACCAGAAGCGCAGGTCGGCCTGGCCGTCGAGGATCAGCCGGAGGAATCCGTCGTAGTTGCGCTGGTTCCAGCCGCTGGCCAGCAACTGCGTGCCGATCCTCGGTTGCAGCAGCTCGCGGGTGAAGGCGCGTACCCAGTAGCCGGCGATCAGTGGCGCGGCCAGGTCGGCGGCGGCCTGGTGGTTCCAGCCCTGGAGCAGGGCGAAGGCCTCGCTGGCGCGCAGTTCGGGGTCGCTGACCTGCTCCAGCATCTTCGGCAACAGGCTCGCCATCACGCTGGAGAACTCGTCGTTCTGCAACTCCAGGCTGTCTTCCAGGGTGCGCTGGCCGGGGCCGCCGAGCCACTCGCGGATGCGTTCGTAGCGGTAGGGCAGGACCCAGTCGTGGCCGAAGTCGAAGGCATTGTCGGGCGGCACGATGCGCTGGTTCGCCGTGGCGATGAACCCTTCGCGGGGGTTGAGGCTGCGTGGCTTGGCGCTTTCCGGAACGTAGCCGACCCAGTCGTAGCGGCTCTCCCAGCCGGGCGAGGGGGCCAGGCCATGGAGGTCGTCGTCGGCGCCGCGGAGCGGTACGCGACCGGCGGAGACGTAGCCGATGTTGCCCTCGACGTCGGCATAGACCATGTTCTGCGGCGGTACGCCGAAGTCGGCGGCGGCGTCGAGGAACTGTTCCCAGCCTTCGGCCCGGTTGATCGCCAGCAGGCTCGGGAAGGTCTTGTCGTGACGGTCGAGGCCGGTCCAGGCGAGGGCGATCACCAGCCGGTCGCGCTGCGCCTGCGGCAGCCGCGCCGGTTCGTAGATGTCGCTGATCACCGGGCCGTGGCGGGTGCTGCGGACCTCCAGCGAGACCGTCTCGCCGTCGCGCACGGCGATGCGTTCCAAGCGCGTCTCGAAGGGCCGGTAGCCGTCCGGGGTCAGGTAGCGCCGCGGGTCCTGGGGATCGACGCGCTCCAGGTAGGCGTCCTGGATGTGCGAGCCGGTATTGGTGTAGCCCCAGGCGATGCGCTGGTTATGGCCGATGACGAACAGCGGGGCGCCGGCGAAGTTGGCGCCGGTGAGGCTCAGGCCGGGGATCTTCAGGCTGGCCAGGTAGAAGGCCGCCGGGTTGGTCAGGCGCAGGTGCGGATCGTTGGCCAGCAGCGGCTTGCCGGTGGCGCTGCGGCTGGCGGAGACCACCCAGTTGTTCGAACCGATGCCCTCGACGTTGGAACCGGGCAGTTGCCCCAGCAGCTTGCCGGCGTCCGGCGTGCCGTGCAGGGAGCGGTACAGGCTGGCGTAGTCGCGGGTGGCCGGCGGCCGCTCGCCCGGATAGGGGGCGAACACCTCGTTGATCCGCGCCAGGTCCAGGTGCTCGGCCAGCGCCAGGCGCTGCAACTGCATGCCCAGGTTGGCGCTCAGGGTCCAGGAATAGAGCAGGTGCAGGGACAGGCTGTCCACCGGCCCCCAGGGCCCCGGCCGTTCGTGGCGCACCAGGCTGAATTCCAGCGGCAGCGCCGCCGGGGCCAGCTCCAGATAGGCGTTGATCCCGTCGCTGTAGCGTTGCAGCAGGACGCGCGTGGGCGCGTCCAGGTTGGCGTAGATGCCCTCGGCGGTGCGCCGGAAGCCCAGGGTGCGGGCGAACCTGTCCATCGGCAGGGTCTTGACGCCGAACACTTCGGAGAGCGTCCCGCCGGCATAGCGGCGGGCGAACTCCATCTGCCACAGGCGATCCCTGGCGTGGCTGTAGCCGAGCAGGAAATAGCCGTCCTCCAGGCTCTGCGCGCGGATATGCGGGACGCCGGCGGCGTCCCAGGCGATCCGCCCCTCGTGTTCCAGGCCATGACCGACCTGGATCTCGCCGTACTTGAAGCCCAGCGGGACGGCCAGCAGGTAGACCGCGCAGGCCACTAGCCCCAGCAGCAGGCCGCCGAGGGACAGGCGCCAGGCGTAACGTGCGTTCTTCGACATCGCTTCGAGTCTCCACGCCGACGGGTCAATAGACCCGCCGGTTCCGGTCCGCATGGCGACTGACGAAGAACACCAGCGAGACGCGCTCGCCGGCGGTCACCCGCTGGACCTCGTGGGGATAGCTGCAATCGCTGATGATCACCGAGCGCGGCTCCGGCTTGATGTCGTTGCGCAGGTTGCCATCGCGGTCGTAGACCACGAACTGGCCGCCGGAGAAGTAGGTGCCGAGCTGCAGGACGATGGAGTACTGGTAGTCCGGGTTGCTGTCGGTATCCAGGTGCCGGCCGATGAACGAGCCGGCCTTCATCCGGTTCACCTGCATGCGCCGCACGTAGAAGGCGTCGTCGCCCATCAGCTTGCGGAACAGGCTCATCACGTTGTCGTTGCAGACGCGCGGGATGATCAGCTCCGACAGCGCATGGTTGACCACCGTGGGACGGTCGCGGTCGGTCATGAAACGGGCCACGTAGAGGTCGTTCTCCTCGTCGGCGTCGCCGATCAGGATCTTCTCCCACGGCAGGGTCGAGTTGGCCAGGACCTGGTTCATCAGTTCCCAGTCCTGCTCGTCGTAGAGCGCGTCGCTGGGGGTGATATAGGCGCAGCCGTTGGCTGCCAGGCTCTGGGTGATCTGGGCAATCTGAGTATTCATGGGGTTTCCTGTGTGATCAGGCGGTAGCCTGGGATGCGGGTTGGTTGGTGTGGGGCTGGTTGGCGGCATCGGTCTCCGGAGCGAGCCGGGCATGGTTCTCGCGGTACCAGTCGACGATTCCGAACGGGTCCGACTGGCCGCGGCAGAGGTGGTCGCGCAGGATCAGGAAGTTCTCCCACATGCCCCAGGTCTCGGTCATCGGGCCGAACTTCGAGGGGCGCGCCTCGTTGGCCGCGCGCTCCGGCGCGATGCGCCAGAAGTTCACTCCCGGCTTGCGATGGTGGAAGTCGTGGCTGGGCAGGTCCTGCATGAAGGAGAACACCCGCAGCGGGATGTCGATCAGCAGCACGCCCAGGCTCCAGCGAACGAACGCCAGGGCGAAGGCCAGGCCCTGCTTGTCGGCCGGGTAGGGGCGGCCGAGGAAGCGTCCCCAGCTCAGCGAGCCGTAGTGCAGGAAGCGCGGCAGGCCGTGCTCGTTGCGGGCGAACCAGAGGTGCTCGGAGACGTGCTGGATCCACGACGAGTACTGGGTGAGGATGAAGATCGGGAACAGGTAGAACAGCGCGAACGCCTCCAGGTAGCCGCTGGCGTACACCAGGCCGAGCAGCGCAGCCCAGTAGAGCGCCCGGCTGACGCGCTCGTGGCGCGGGGCGGAGACGAAGCTGACGTCGAAACGGAACTTCAGGTGCTCGAGGATCCGCGCCGGATGGAAGGGCGCGAGCACCAGGCGGGTCCAGAAGGCGCTCTCGGACATGCCCTTGTAGAAGCCGTGCTGTTTCATGAAGACCAGGTCGACGTCGTGCTCGGTATTGAAGGTGCGCACGCTGTGGTGTTCGTTCACGTGCAGCTTCACGTACTCGTCGCGCGGGGTGTGCAGGATCGGGATCGACAGGATCCACTTGCAGGTGAAGCGGGCCAGCGCCTTGTTCTCCAGGCTAGCGCCATGGGTGGTGTAGTGGAAGGTATGGAGGAAGCCACGCTGGCGGTTGACCACCAGGCACATGATCAGCGCGCCCAACAGGCACTTCAGCCACAGTGGCTGCTGCGAGGCGAGCAGTTGCTGGCCGTAGATCACCGCGAGGAAGAACACCGCGTAGCCCCAACTGATGTGCAGGTAGAGCTGCCAGGGCTTGAGCAGGGTGTCTTTCGGCCGTCGCGGCGGGCGGTCGTTCAGCGACTTGCCGGTGACCCAGGTCCAGAACGGCTGGCAGGGCAGGTCCTTGTAGGTACGGCGCACGTCGATGCCGTATCCGTACTTGGAGTATCGGGTCTTGAACAGTTCATCTTGCATGGCGCAGGCGCTCCCTCGTTACAGGTAGTCGGTTCGGATGTAGAGCGTCGGGACGGTCGCGAAGAACGAGTAGAACGGCTCCATCCGGTAGTGATCGACGGCCAGCACGACGAAGTTGTCGAAGCGCTCGCCGAAGAGTTTTCCCATCAATGCGTACTCGGCGGCCTGGGAGACGAAGCTGGCCCAGATCTGCTCGCGCGACTGGCTGGCGAACCATTTCTCGTAGAGCGGCAGGCGCGACAGGAAGATCGATTCCAGGGCCGGGTAGTCCAGCCCGGTCTGGCCGTAGTCGCCCTGTTCCAGGCGCTGGACGATCTCGCCGTGGGCCCGGTGCCAGCCGTCCTCGCCGCCGCACATCTCGAAGAACGAGCAGGTCGCGGCCGGGCAGGGCAGGGCCCCGGCGATCCGCTCGAGCTGGCGCTCGACCTTGCCGAGGAAACCCTCGCGGGTCTCGCCGGTGGCGGGGTTGCGGTTGAACGATAGGTACTCGAACTCGCCGCCGAGGATCGCGTGGCGGATTTCCACCTGGCGCGCCCTGGCCAGCTCCGCCACCGCCTGGCCGGCGCTGACCAGCTTGGCGCCGGCCAGGCCGGGCTGGTCGCCGACTCGCTCGAAGGTGTAGCGCGGCTTGCCCTCGGCATCGCTGGAGTGCGAGTAGTCCGGGCATACCGCGCTCACCAGGTGCAACGGACGGCCTTCGCCAGCGGCGCGCTCCAGCGCCTCAACCAGGCCGCGCAGGGCCCGCTCGCTGGGCGGCATGACGTTGCCGGCGGCCAGCCAGCGCTCGATGTCGCGAGCGTGGCGGTCGAGCTGCGGGATGTCCGGATGCTTGAGCTCCAGCTCGCTCTTGGCGTTGACCGCATCGGCCAGGAGCAGGGTGGTCAGGGACGGGATGCGTCCCTTGCTCTTGAATCGGTGGATGTTGGTGACCACCGAGTTGCCCTGGCGCAGCTTGAAGTCGAATTCCTGGTGGCGCGACTGGAGGATCAGGTAGAACAGGTAGTTGCTGAACGGCAGCTCGCGCGCGCCGTGGGAGATGCGCAGCTCCAGATACCTGCGTTTCAGTTCGCCGAGGCGCGTTTCCAGTTGCGCATAGGTATGGTCGGGGACCACTTCGGCGAGGGGGAGGCCATACGAGATGGATTTCAATATGTTCCGGCTGAGACGGGAATCGATGTCTGGAATCATGGCGTTCACCTGACGTCGGGCTTGACCAGGACGGGGGCGGGCTGGGTTTTTCCGGGGAGGCTGTGCACGTCGCGGAACAGCAGCATGTCGACGAACTGCTGCTCCTTGTCGCCGGCGAAGCCCTGCGGCTCGTCGATGCGGCGGGGGTTCTCGTAGGTGCCGAACAACATGTCCCAGATCGGGAAGTCGCTGTAGTTGCACTCGTGGCGGTCGCGCTGGTGGTGGATGCGGTGCATCTCCGGGCGCTGGAACAGGTAGCCGAGGACGTGCGGGGTGCGCAGGTTCGAGTGGTAGAACATCTCGCCGAGCGCGGCGAACATGATGTAGTAGGCGCCGGCCTCGATGCTGATGCCCATCACCACGTAGGCGACGAAGCTGCCCAGCAGCGAGTTGAAGACCATCTCGGTCGGATGCTTGTAGAAGGAGGTGAATACCTCGATGCGTTGCGGCGCGTGGTGCAACTGGTGGAACAGCCGCCAGAGCGTGTCGTTGGCGTGGCGCGCGCGATGCCACCAGTAGGTGACGAAGGTGTTGACGAAGTAGGCGGCGAAGCCGGCCAGCAGTGGTGGCAGGGCATCCGAGGTGTGCAGCAGGCTGTGCCCCATCATCCATTTGTTCCAGGTGATGCCGGCGAGCAGGGCGATCGACACCTGGACGATGTTGAGGAAGATCACCCGGGCCACCCAGGTGCTCACCTTGGGCAATTTCCAGCCGGGAACCAACTGTTCCAGCATGAAGATGAATAGCGCCACTCCGATCAAGTAATAAATCATATTTATCTCCTCTTCCTTAGGGGCGGACGCCATGCGGAACTTTCATCGATACGAAAGGCCAGCGTCCTGTTTATTGTCTGAAGCACTTCTCGGCAGGCTGCGGTTATCGCTTCGCTATATTCGGAAGGCGATCTCGGTCAGGCGTGGATAGCTTGTCCATGGTCGAATGGAGCGCTCTTTTTAATTGCCTCAGAATGCGCTTCGTGAAAATCGGCACGGACAATGAAATGCCTGGTCGAATTAAATTGTCACAGCCCGGCAGGGACAACCTGCCCTTCCGGGCAGGTATCTGCGGAGAGATAGGGGGGGAAGTATGTAGTTGCCATTTCTGGTCCCCGGGGAGCCTCGTCGACGAGGCCCGCCATGGGCCAAGGTTTGTTGTCGGGAGGCTCTCCCGACGACGATGGAGCGTGCGAGAAGAACAATGAGAAAGACCGCCGTGAGGCCCATCGGAGAGCCGTTCTACGGTTTCCGCAAAGATCCGGGGCGCCGTCCCCTCCAGCCCAGCGCAGTTCCTGCGCGGCGCCTCGTGTCCGTGCTCATCGAGAAGTTCTCTTCAGCCTCGTTTCGTCGTCGCCCGGCGGGCGGCGAATGGGCTCGACCTCGTCCGGAACACCCGCACAGGGCCGGTGGCGATATGTACTTCCAGGTCCGGCTTGATAAAGGGAATTGTCATGAGTGGATAAGACGGAAACAAAAAAGAATAAAAACGCTGAAGAACCGAATCCTGCCGGGATCGATTGTTGACTGGTGAAGCTGGCATGCATGATGAGAGAGAGGGATATCTCGAGATTTTGTCAAGAATAACAACCGAGGAAGAGTTCTTCTCCCTGGTTCTCGAGATATGCGGTAATTATGGATTCGAATTCTTTTCATTCGGTGCGCGGGCGCCTTTCCCGCTGACCGCGCCTAAATATCATTTCCTGTCCAATTACCCAGGGGAATGGAAAAGCAGATATATCTCCGAAGACTACACATCCATCGACCCGATCGTGCGCCATGGTCTCCTGGAATACACCCCGCTGATCTGGAATGGCGAAGACTTCCAGGAGAACCGTTTCTTCTGGGAGGAAGCGCTGCATCACGGCATCCGTCACGGCTGGTCGATCCCGGTCCGCGGCAAGTACGGGCTGATCAGCATGCTGTCCCTGGTGCGTTCCAGCGAGAGCATCGCCGCCACGGAAATCCTGGAGAAGGAATCCTTCCTGCTCTGGATCACCAGCATGCTGCAGGCTACCTTCGGCGACCTGCTGGCGCCGCGCATCGTCCCGGAAAGCAATGTGCGCCTGACCGCCAGGGAAACCGAGATGCTCAAGTGGACCGCGGTGGGCAAGACCTACGGCGAGATCGGCCTGATCCTGTCGATCGACCAGCGCACGGTGAAGTTCCATATCGTCAATGCGATGCGCAAGCTCAACTCCAGCAACAAGGCGGAGGCCACCATGAAGGCTTACGCCATCGGCCTGCTCAACTGAATCGACGCCTCGTCGCCTAGCGAGGCCGCCGCGCAAGCGTCCGGCCATTCACCGAATGGCCGGATAGCGTTTGCGCCGGTCGCCTGAGCGCAGCCTTCCCACCGGCAGCGTTTCCCCGCTGCCCCCTTCGCCATTGCGCCCGTCCTCCTGTTGTCCGGCACGCTAGTGCAACTTTCCGGGCGCTTGGCAAACCGGCCAAAGAATAGAACGGAATCGATGCCCCACACCTGTAATTTTTAAGGGGTTATGGCTATTGCAAAAAAGCGTTTATAAGTTTGTCCCCTGTCAAATCTGGTTACAACTGGGTTTCAGGCGAAACATTCGGTCATGGCAATTCGGCATTAGTTGAAACTTTGGAGACGCTCCGAAGCGGGCAACTTTTGCCCGGAAAAAGCTTCACGGCAATTTCTCCGGCCTGTCATCCCGATGTCTTCTTTCCGGTATGGATGCCAGTCGATTCGAACTGGCGGAGATTCGCACCATGCGAGAGTACCAACGGTTGAAAGGGTTTACCGACAACCTGGAATTGCGTCGGCGCAACCGTGCCACGGTCGAGCACTACATGCGCATGAAGGGGGCCGAACGGTTACAGCGGCACAGCCTGTTCGTCGAGGACGGCTGCGCCGGCAACTGGACCACGGAAAGCGGCGAACCCCTGGTTTTCCGGGGCCATGAGAGCCTCAGGCGGCTCGCCGAGTGGCTCGAGCGCTGCTTCCCCGACTGGGAGTGGCACAACGTGCGGATCTTCGAGACCGAGGATCCGAACCACTTCTGGGTCGAGTGCGACGGGCGCGGCAAGGCGCTGGTCCCGGGGTATCCGGAGGGCTATTGCGAGAACCACTACATCCATTCCTTCGAACTCGAGAACGGCCGGATAAAACGCAATCGCGAGTTCATGAACCCGATGCAGAAATTGCGTGCATTGGGAATAGCCGTTCCACAAATAAAACGTGACGGTATTCCCACCTGATTAATGTTTATTCCAATTCAAGAGGAGATATGACGATGCTCGATAATGCCATTCCCCAAGGTTTCGAAGACGCCGTGGAGTTGCGCAGGAAGAATCGCGAGACGGTGGTCAAGTATATGAACACCAAAGGCCAGGATCGCCTGCGCCGCCATGAACTTTTCGTCGAGGACGGCTGTGGCGGTTTATGGACCACCGATACCGGCTCGCCCATCGTCATTCGTGGCAAGGACAAGCTGGCCGAGCACGCGGTGTGGTCGCTGAAATGCTTCCCGGATTGGGAGTGGTACAACATCAAGGTCTTCGAGACCGACGATCCCAACCACTTCTGGGTCGAGTGCGACGGCCACGGCAAGATCCTCTTCCCCGGCTATCCCGAGGGCTACTACGAGAACCACTTCCTGCATTCCTTCGAGCTGGACGACGGCAAGATCAAGCGCAACCGCGAATTCATGAACGTCTTCCAGCAATTGCGCGCCCTGAGCATTCCGGTCCCGCAGATCAAACGCGAAGGCATTCCCACCTGAGGCCATCCTGGAAGGGGTGAACTATGGACGATCTATTGCAACGCG